>NZ_JAZBJP010000002.1:0-1043726 GCF_036352915.1 Streptomyces bugieae | reverse complement strand
GCCTCCACCCCCGCCCCGTCCCCTGGTTCCGCCCGCGCTCATGCCCCCGTCCTCGCCCCCGCTGCGACGCCTGCCTTCGCGCCCGGGCCGGAGCTCGTCGCCAGCCCCATCCCCGACTTCGCACCCGTCGACGCTCCAGGCCCCGGCGCTGGCCGGGGCCTCCCCGACCCCGAGGAGACATTCGCGACCGTCGCACTGCTGGACATCCCCGACCACACGCCCGTACTCCACACCATCACCTGCGGCCATCCCCCCGCCCTGCTCCTACGCGACGGGGCAGCCCTCACCCTCCACCCCGAGCGGCCGGCGCTGCCCATCGGCCTGGGCGGCCTGCCCGGCGCCCCCGCCTACGAGGTCGAGACCTTCCCGTTCGAGCCGGGCGATCTCCTGCTCCTCTACACGGACGGCGTGACCGAGGCCCGGGACGCCCAGGGCGCCTTCTACCCCCTCGCCGAGCGTGCCGGCGTCTGGAGCGGCTGCAGCCCGCACCAGCTTCTACGGCACCTGCGAGCGGATCTGCTGGCGCATACCCGCGGCAAGCTGGGCGACGACGCCGCGGCCGTCGCCGTACGACGCCGCCCCGCACCCCCGTCAGCCGGCCCATGAGCCCGCGCTCACGCCCACCACCATCAACGGCCCGAACGGCATCCACCAGGCGGGAACGGCCCCCTCACCCACGCCATGCCGACCCCGTCATCGACGCCCCAACCAAACTCGTCCCCGAACCCCTCCCAAACCCCTCCCCAAACCCCTCGCCACCCCCACCGACAGGCCGCCGGCGTGGTCCTGGAGGCGCCCTAAATATGCCCCCAAATCATCCCATAACCCCCTCCCCTTCTCCCTGACGCTTCCTCAGTGCCGCCCCACTTGATAGACACGTCCGAATCATCCGCAAGTGGTATGGACGCGCACCATGAATGACCGCAACACCACGGACGACCACATAACCGAGCCGTCCGAGATCTTCGAATTCGACCTCACCACCCACGAAGCCCGGCGGCGGGCCGAAGTCGTCGCCGCCCTGGGTGACACCTGGGACCCCCTCACGGTGATGGAGGACGAGGCAGCCGCCCACCGGCTCCTCTACTCGGACCTGGACGCCGACCAGCAGGCCACCTACGACATGCTGGTCGCGGCCAACGTGCTGCCGCCGTCCGAGCAGGGCTGAGCATGCTGCCGCTCGACCCCACCGCCGACATCGGCCGCCGCGCCTGGATCCCGTGCCCCCGCTGCGAGGACCACCAGGACTGCGGAACCTGCCTCGACGGCCGCACGTGCACGGACCACTGGCGCTACCTCCTCTCCAACAAGGGCAGCGTGCTCCATCTGCAGTGCCCCAACTGCACCCACCTGTGGACCTGGCAATCCGGCTTCGGCGCAGCCGACCGCCCCACCCCCTGACACCAGGACCACCACCGCCCGCCCCAGGGCCTGCAGCGTGTACGCCACATCTCACCGCCCGAGAAGGTCACGCCCGAGAAGGTCACGCCCAAGATCGTCACGCCCAAGATCGTCACGCCCAAGATCGTCACGCCTGAGAACGTCCTCGCGCTGGTCAGGACGGACACCGGCCGGTCGAGGCGGCGCGGCCCGGGGCAATACGCCACGGTCCCGGCCCGACGGGTGCAGTCGGTGCCACGCTCGTAGATGGCGTTGAGGTGCACCTGATCACCCGAGAAGAACTGGCTGCACCACATCGCGGGGAAGTGGAAGCCCAACCCCCACACGTTGCCGCCCACACGTTGCGCGCCGCACATCTCACGCCACACGCTGCGCCCGTTCCCCCGCGGCGGTAGCGTGCGGGGCATGGAGCTGCACGCGCGATCGCTTTGGCTGGTGACCGAGCCCCTGCACGCGGTCTGCTATTTCGACGAGAAGTGCCGTGCCCTGGGCAAAGACCTCGGCCTCAAGGGCTTCTGGATGGGCTATTTCGCCTCCCGTACCGCTCCGCTGGGTGCCGTGGAACCCGCTGCCGCCACGGCCGTACTGGGTGTCTTCGCGCCCGGAATGGTGGCCCGGGCGCTGCCCGCCGCCTGGAGCGTGGCCGGTCCGGCGCACATCCTCGAGGAACGCGGCAGCCGCGCCGCCGAGGCCCTGCGCAGGATCGACCCCGATCTGGAACACCGCACCACCGACCTCCTGCCCCCGCTCCAGGCCCTCGTCGACGAGGCACCGGCCACCGCACGCCCCCTCTTCGCCGCCAACCGCGCACTCTGCGACCACGCCGACCCCGTCGAACGGCTCTGGCAACTGGTCACCGCCCTGCGTGAGTTCCGCGGCGATGCGCATCTCGCCGTACTCGCCGACGAGGGGCTCGACGGCTGCGAAGCCCTCGTCCTGGCCGCCGCCTCCGGCCGCGTCCCCAAGGACACCATCCAGCAGGACCGGGGCTGGAGCGAGGAGGAATGGGCCGCCGCCACGGACCGGCTGTGCTCCCGAGGCCTCGTCGACGCAGACGGCCACGCCACCGAACACGGCCTGCAAGAACGCGAACGCATCGAGAACGCCACCGACCGGCTGGCCGGCCGCATGCTGCACGCGCTGCCCGAAGCGGAGACCGAAGCGCTGCTGCACGCCCTGGACGCCGCCGTCCGCCGCGTCCTCGCCGCGGACGTGCTGCCCTTCCCCAATCCGATCGGGCTGCCCCACCTCGACGAACCTCTGCCGCATGCCGCGGGCCGACCCCCAGGCCCGGGCGCTGCCCCTCCGGCCCCCTGAGCCCCCGCAGTGTCTGCCCCACGTCCTCCGTGTCGCAGGCAGGCGGCGCCTAAGCGGTGACCGGCTCGTTGAACCCGGAGAGGCGTATGGCCACGTCCAGCGGCCCTCGGGCCGCCTGAGCACGCTCACGCGACTTCACCAGGCGCTCAACGGCCCCGACCCACACCTCGAGATGCAGCGCGCGCACCCTCAGCTGCCGGAACCGCTCCACCACCGTCCTGCGACGCTCGCCGTTCACCGCACCCTGCCGCCTGTCGACGACTCGTACAGCCTCCGAGCACCTCAGCGAAAAACGACCCCTCATGTGTCCCCCCTGAATACGATCGCCGCGAACAACGCACCGCGCAGAGCGACGCCTTGCGGGGAGCAACGCACCATGCGCCCGCGCCGCCCGCGATGAAAATCTCACTGATCACGACACTAGACCAACCCACTGACAATCCACGCTGCGCGCGAACCCGACCGCGTGGCCAGGCATTACGCCATCCGGTGCCTTCCGGGGCTCTCCGCTCCGGCCCACGCGGAGTGATTTTCATCTGGTGGTTCGATGGGTGCTTTGGGGTGCTTTGCTACGGCAGGTCGGGACACCTCTGCCCAAGATGCGTTGAACGGGTATGGATCCTAGAGAGTTGTGGGACCGCAACGCCGTGTTGGCAGAGGCGTTTTGCCTGGGAGACGAACGCGTGCGGGAGGCGCAGGCCAGACTTGACGAGGCCCAGGCCGACCGGTCACGAGTTCTGGCGGCGTTCGCGGTCACAGTAGGCAGCACCGGCGCAGTGGCCGGACTTTTCGGGCTCAACGAGCGGGAAGTGCGCATCGCCCGGCGCACGGTGGGCAAGGACGACGCCCGGGCCGTCGCCGAGGAATTGCTCGCCGCAGCCGTCCACACCACGCCACCCCGCGAACCGGAAGAGACCCCACCGGCCCCCGACAACTCTGCGGAATACTCCCACCACAACCCCGCCGCCGCGCCCCGCACCAACGGCCACACCCGCGAAGGCGGCACCGGCACCGCGTCAGGACCATCCGACCAGAATTGGTCCCCGGCCATGGACGCGGTCCTCATCGGCAGCTGGCAGACCGGCGTCGACCTCCGCGAACTCGCCGCCGAATTCGGACTCGACCTCACCCGCCTGGTTACCCGTGCCCAACAGCTCTCCGCCCAGGGGCGGTTCTATCCGGGACCGACGGAAACCCACGCGGGACGCCACCGCCGAGGCCCCGGCGACGTCCATGAAGGCGAATACACCATCCCCGCACAGCAAACGGCCGCCTGGAACGCGGCCCCTCCCGCACACCCCATGGCCACCGCCTGGCAAACCGGCACGATGCCATCGACGGAATCCGTCCCCGACGTCACCGCCGCCCTCGCTTCCGAATGGGACAACGCCCTCGCCCCCTGGGGCACCCTCGCCCCCACCCACGAGGACCCCGCACAGGCTCCTCAGCCGTGGACCCAATACCACCTGAGTTCTTGATCAGTTACGACCTGTTTCGAAATCAGTCACGACCTGTTTCGACCAGTTACCGTCACCGGCCCCATTCCCTACCAGGCACCACTGCCGGCCACGGTCGGCCCGACCAGCTCCCCGCCCTCCCGACGTTGTTTCCCGTACGACGCCCCCCACCCCGCGACACCGCCGGCCCCCGCCACCCGCCCGGGCCGGCACTTGTCCCACTCCCGCTCCCGCTCCCACCCCCGCTCCCACTTCATCCCCTACGCCGACGGTGCTCACCCCGCTGCCTCAGCGCCCGCGCCAGGCCTCCCGCTTGCGCCACGCCACCACCAGCGCCCCCAAAGCACTGAGCGCGAGAAAAGCCATCGCCAACAGGAACATGGGCGACGACGGGGTCGCCGCCCGGGCACCGGCCACCGCATAAGCCGCCGTATTCGGAAGGCTGCCGAGCGCCGTGGCGAACAGAAAAGGGCACCAGCCCACACGAGAAACCGCAGCACAGTAGTTCCCCGCGCAGAACGGCAGCCCGGGGAACAGCCGGACCGCCAGCATCGAGCGGAAGCCGTGCTCACTCAACTGCCGGTCGGCCGCCGCCAGCCAGCGCGCCCGCAACAACGGCCGCAACGCCTCCTGGCCCAGCAGCCGCCCCAGCCCGAACGCCAGGCCGGCCCCCAGCACCGTACCGACGAGCGCCGCCGCCAGCCCCGCCACACTGCCGAACAGCGCACCCGCAGCGAGATTCAGCACCGGCCGCGGAACAAAAACCGCGGTGCACAGGCCGTACGCCACCGCGAACACCACCATCGCGGTCGCCCCGGACAACTGCGCCGGCCAGCCACCCGACAAAAGACGCTGCGGCTCCCAGCGCAGCATCGCCACCGCACCACCGGCCAACAGGACGCACAACAACACCAGCCGCAACCACGGAGAACACACCGCACGAGCACAGCGAGCGGCAAAACCGTGGCCAGAGGCGGCAGGGGCGAACACCCCGGGAGCGTAACCGACCGGCAGTGGATAAATCGTTCGACGCCGCGACGCCCGCCCGGCACCATATGACCCATGTCCCGGTACGCCTTCCTGTCGCTCACGTCCGCAGTCGCGGACGAGCTGAAGGCTGCCGCCGACTTCCTCGCCGCAACACCCACCCGGGCCACTGCCGCGATGCCCACCAAGGCCATCGCCGCAGCAACCGCCCTGGCCACCGCTGCCGCCTTCGACGGCGCACGAAGCTGACCCTCTCCGGATCGTCCGGCGGACCCCGCAGGGGGAGGGTCGGCCAGGCCCAGGGGTCCCCACGGCGCCAAGTCGCCGTTCTCACCGCATCCTTGCGAGGAAGAAAACCATGCCCAAGACGGCATACGTGCGCACCAAGCCGCACCTGAACATCGGCACCATGGGCCACGTCGACCACGGCAAGACCACCCTCACCGCGGCCATCACCAAGGTCCTCAGCGACCGTGGCACCGGCACCTTCGTGCCGTTCGACCGGATCGACCGCGCCCCGGAAGAGGCCGCCCGCGGCATCACCATCAACATCTCGCACGTCGAGTACGAGACCGGCACCCGCCACTACGCCCACGTCGACATGCCCGGCCACGCCGACTTCATCAAGAACATGGTCACCGGCGCGGCCCAACTCGACGGCGCGATCCTCGTCGTCTCCGCCGTCGACGGGATCATGCCGCAAACCGCCGAGCATGTACTCCTCGCCAAACAGGTCGGCGTACGCCACATCGTCGTCGCCCTCAACAAGGCCGACGCCGGCGACCCGGAACTCACCGACCTGGTGGAGCTGGAGGTCCGCGAACTGCTGAGCGCGCACGGCTACGACGGCGAGCACGTACCCGTCGTACGCGTCTCCGGCCTGCGCGCCCTCGAAGGCGACCCGCGCTGGACCGAGGCCATCGCGGCGCTGCTCGACGCCGTCGACACCTACGTGCCGATGCCGGAACGCTATGTCGACGCGCCGTTCCTGCTTCCCGTGGAGAACGTCCTCACCATCACCGGACGCGGCACGGTCGTCACGGGAGCCATCGAGCGCGGCAGCGTACGGGTCGGCGACCGGGTCGCCGTGCTCGGCGCGGACACCGAGACCACGGTCACCGGCCTGGAGACTTTCGGCAAGCCGATGGAATCCGCCGAGGCCGGCGACAACGTCGCACTGCTGCTCCGCGGGACGCACCGCGACCAGGTACGCCGCGGCCACGTGGTCGCCGCACCCGGCAGCGTCACACCGCGGCGCCGTTTCACCGCCGAGGTGTACGTGCTCTCCACCGAGGAGGGCGGCCGCCGCACGCCGATCTCCACCGGTTACCGCCCGCAGTTCTACATCCGCACCGCGGACGTGGTCGGCAACCTCGACCTCGGCGAGCGCGGCATCGCGCGCCCCGGTGAGACCGTGACGGTCACGGTCGAACTGGGCCGCGACGTCCCCTTGGAGCCCGGCCTCGGTTTCGCCATCCGCGAGGGCGGCCGCACCATCGGCGCCGGCACGATCCGCACTGTCACCACCTGACCCAGCGCCCCCGTGTCGCGCCCCGTACTCCAGACCTTCTGCTCTGCGAGTACGGGGCGCGACACGGCCACGAGCAGGGAACCCGTGCACTCACGCCCGCGCACTCATGCCCGTGCACTCACGCCTGTGCACTTACGAGGGCACGACCGCCCCAGGGGGCCCCGGCAACCCTGGCCAGACGGGCATGTCCGGCCCCAGGCCACAGCACCGGATTGACGAAATGGGATGTATCGACACAAAGTAGCCGGTCGGCCGTCACCAGCCCCCGGCCCGGCCGGTCGGAAGCCACCAGCCACCGGCCCGGCCGGTCGGCAGACATTCGCCACCGGCCCGCCAGGCGCCGGCCCCCAGCCCTCCAGGCGCAAACCACCGGCCCGGCACAATGGAGCGGTGGACGAAAGAACGGTGGACGCAGCGCCCGAGCCCATACCCGTCACCCGGTCCGTGGATCACGGCACCGCCAAGTTGCTGCCGGACGTGGACCGGCCGCGCGCCTGGCTGCTGACCGTGGATGGCGCCCCGCAGTCGTACGTCGACCTGGACGCGCCCACGCACCTGGAATTCGAGTACGTGCGTCGCCTCGCCCACGTCCTGGACGAGCTCGCCGACCCTGGGCAACCGCTCGATGTGCTGCACCTCGGAGGCGGGGCCATGACCCTGCCCCGCTATCTGGCCGCCACCCGTCCACACTCCCGCCAAAACGTGATCGAAGCCGACCGGGGCCTGCTCGCCCTGGTGACCGAAGCCCTACCGCTCCCCGGCGACAGCGGTATCGCCGTGCGCGCGCAGGACGCTCGCGCGGCACTGGGGGAGGCACCCGAAGCGAGCGTTGATGTGATCGTGGCCGATGTCTTCGGCGGCTCGCGGGTGCCGGCGCATCTCACCTCGGTCGAGTACGCACGCTCTGCCGACCGGGTGCTGCGGCCGGCCGGCCGCTACATCGCGAATCTCGCCGACAGTGCGCCCTTCGACTTCCTCCGCGGCCAACTCGCCAACTTCGCCACGGTCTTCGAGCACCTGGCGCTCATCGCTGAGCCCTCTGTGCTCCGCGGTCGCCGGTTCGGCAACGCCGTCCTGGTCGCCTCGCATGCGGAGCTTCCGATTGCGCCGCTGGCCCGGCGCGCGGCCGCGGACGCCTTCCCTGCGCGGGTCGAGCACGGTGCGGCGCTCCGGCGGCTGATCGCGGACGCGCTGCCCGTGCGGGATGCCGAGGCCGTGGCGTCCCCGGTGCCACCGGCTGGTGCCTTCAGCGTCGGCTAGCGGTGACGGAGGCGGTGACGGTTAGCGGCAACGTTGGTTGAACGGGGCAGGGGCAGGGGCAGGGGCAGGGGCAGGGGGTGGGGGGGTAGCGGTTGGCCGGCACCGGCGTCGGTCGGTCCGCCCTTTCGCTCTCCGGTCGCCCTCATTGGCTGTTCCCGGCCGTTCTCATTGGCTGTTCGGTGGCCTCATCGCGGTGTTTCGGTTGGAGCCTCGTTTCGGCGGCGGGTGCGGCGGCGCCTGGCTGCCTGGGGCCCTGGGGTTCCTGGGGTCCTGTGGTTGGGGCAGTTGGGGTATGGGGCCTTTGGGGTTGGGTCCTGTGTGCCTCCTTTGCCTTGCTGGCTGCCGTGTGTGCCTCCTCTTATCTCCGGCAACGATTACGGAGTGTTATTTGTTCCCGTGATTTTATCACTTTTAGTGATGATGGGGGAGGGGGAAGGTGAGAGGGGTGCGGGGTTGCGGCGGGTGAGGTGGCGGATGTCAGGGACGCAGAGGACCGCGGCGGTGAGGAGGGCGATCAGGGCTGAGCAGGACCAGAGGGCGGCGGTGCGGCCTATGAGGTCCTGGACGGGGCCGGCGAGGGCGGTGGCGAGAGGGATCATGGAAACCGAGCCCAGCCAGTCGTAGGAGGAGACTCGGGAGAACTTCTCCTCGGGGATCTCCTGGTGCAGCGCCATCATCCACGTCACCGAGAAGACCTCGATCGCGATGCCGGTGCCGAACATGAGGGCCGTGAGGCCGGGGGCCGGCAGCGGGATGGCGAGTGCGGCGGACGGGAGGGCGAGCGGGAAGACGCACAGTGTGCCGGCCAGGAGGAGGCGGCGCGGTTTGATGCGGGTCATGAGGAGGGCGCCGATCGCCGTGCCCGCGCCGAAGGCGGCCAGTGCCAGGCCCCACGGGCCCGGGCCGCCCAGATGATCTTCGGCGACCAGCGGTCCGTACACCGCCTCGGCTGCCGACACCACCGCGTTGACGATGGAGAACTGCACCACCACCGCCCACAACCACGGTCGTGAGATCACCTCGCGCCAGCCGTCCCGCAGATCGTGGAGGATTCCGCCGCCCGCGGCCCGTTCGGGGATGCCGCGCACGTCGAGGAAGGCGCGTAGCGCCCCGGCCAGGGCGAACGCGGCGGAGTCGACGGCCAGTACCCAGCCGGGGCCCACCGCGGCGACCAGTGCGCCGCCGAGTGCCGCACCGCCGATGTTCGCGCCGCTCATGCCCATCCGGAACACCGCGAACGCGCGGCCCGCCTGCTCCCCGGAGACGCTGGCGAGCAGCATGCCCTCGGAGGCCGGGGCGAAGAAGGCCTGCCCGGTGCCGCCGAGCGCGGCCAGTACGGCCATCTGCCACAGGCGTGGCTCTCCGGTCAGGACGAGCAACGCGAACAGGCCCTGGGAGATACAGCTGAGGGCGTTCGCGGCGACCATGACGTGATGGCGGGGGAGTCGGTCGGCGACCGCGCCGCCGACCAGCAGGAAGAGGACGAGGGGGATCGTGCGGGCGGCGGCGACCAGTCCTACGTCGGTGGCGGAGCCGCCGGCGGCGAGGACCGCGAAGGCGGTGGCGATCAGTGCGCCCGAGCTGCCGAGGCTCGCGATCACCGTGGCTCCGGTGAGGAGCAGATAGTTGCGTCCCGCCCAGCTGGGGCGCGTCCTCGCGTTGTGTGGTTGTCCTGGCCGCATGGGCGTCAACGATATGGCGGGAGGGGGGTGGGAGGGGGTGGGGATGACGAGGATGGGTGGAGGGTGAGGGCCACCCCGGCTGGGGCTGGGTGACGGTGTCAGGGGAGCCGGGGCAGGTCAGGGGAGCCAGGGCAGTCGAGTCCGCCGCCACGGGGCCGGGTTCGTGGGGTGTTGTGGCTGCGTGGGTTGTGTGCGCGTGGATTCTTCTGGAGCGCGTGGATTCCTCTGGGGTGGGTGTGGTCCTGAGCGGGGAGTGGGTGTGGGTCTGAGCGGGGCCTTCACAACTAAGCTACCGCTAGGTAACATCGCTGGCATGTCCTCTGAGACCCTGCCGTCGATCGGCGAAATGATGGCGGCCTCCGTGCCGATGGTCCGTACGCTGAACCTCGAGTTCACCGAGACCAGCGCCGAGCGCGCCGTGGTCCGCATGCCCGACCAGTCCGACTTCCACAACCACGTGGGCGGGCCGCACGCCGGAGCGATGTTCACCCTCGCCGAGTCCGCCAGCGGGGCCATCGTGATGGCGGCGTTCGGCAGTCAGCTCGGCCGGGCGGTGCCGCTGGCCGTACGTGCGGAGATCGGCTACAAGAAGCTCGCCATGGGGCCGGTGACCGCGACCGCGGAGCTGGGCCGGCCGGTGGCCGAGGTGATCGCCGAGCTCGACGCCGGAGGGCGCCCGGAGTTCCCCGTCAACGTGGCCATATCGCGCGAGGACGGCGCGGTCACGGGCGAGATGAGCATCGTGTGGACCCTGCGGCCGAATAGCTGATTCCGCTCCGCATAGCTGATTCCGCTCCGCGCTTCGCGGGTACCCGTTCCGTCCTTCGCGGGGACCGGGTACCCGTTTCTTTCTTCCTTCACGGGGCTCGCCCTGCTTCACGGGGGCGGGCCCGGTGTGCCGCCACTCTTTATGGCCGCAACCCTTCATGGGTGTCGGTGCGGCGCCGCACGTCTCCTCCCTCGGCGCGCCGCGCGCCGGATGTCGCTGACCGTACGTGGATTCGGCCCCCGGACGGCGCGATCGAGTACGCTGCCCGGGCGCCCTGCGGCGCGTCAGGGGATCGACCGGCACCGGTGTCATGGACACGGGGCCACGGCCCACGGGGGCCCTAGACAGCGGAGGAACCGGCGGTGCACATCCAGGAGTGGCTCGAGACCGTACCGGCCGTGAGCGTCTATCTCCTGGTGGGGGTGGTCATCGGCCTGGAGAGCCTGGGCATTCCGCTGCCCGGCGAGATCGTCCTGGTCAGCGCGGCGATCCTCGCCGCGACCCAGGACCACATCGATCCGTTCGTACTGGGTGCCTGCGCCTCCGTCGGCGCGATCGTCGGCGACTCCATCGGCTATCTGATCGGCCGCAAGGGCGGTCAGCCCCTGTTGCAGTGGGCCGGCCGGAAGTTCCCCAAGCACTTCGGTCCCGACCACGTCGCGATGGCGGAGTCGAAGTTCGACAAGTGGGGCATGTGGGCGGTCTTCTTCGGTCGCTTCATCGCGCTGCTGCGCATCTTCGCCGGCCCGCTCGCCGGCGTGCTGAAGATGCCGTACTGGAAGTTCCTGATCGCCAACGTGCTCGGCGGCATCATCTGGGCCGGCGGTACGACCGCGCTGATCTACACCGTGGGCATGGTCGCCGAGCCGTGGCTCAAGCGGTTCTCGACGTGGGGCCTGGTGGCGGCCGTGCTGTTCGGTATCGGCTCGTTCCTGCTCATGAAGTTCCGGGCGAAGAAGGCTGCTGCGGCCCGCGAGGCGGAAGAGACACGGGTTGCCGCTACGGTCGACTGAGCGACTGAGCGACTGAGTGACCGAGTGGCTGAGCGTCTGGGCGACTGAGCGACTGATCCGCGGCGATGCGGCGGTTGGCCGATGGGGCGCCACGGTTGGCCGACGGCGGCGGGGCGGTCTCATGGGTGATCCGGTCGATCTCGTCGATCCCGTCTGCCTCGGCAACTCGATTGTGTTGTGAGCGTTCAAGGCTTTTGATCAGGCACAGCCTGGTGATGACCTCACGGCATCAGCCAGATGTCGGGGCCGCCGTCGCGCCATTCGAAGACGCGGGTGTCGTCCCAGACGAACTTGGTGGTGCAGAAGCCGGCCCGGCGCAGTATCGCGGCCACGTCACCGGGGCGCAGCGCTCGTCCCAGGTCGTGACCGTAGAGCGTCACACGGCGGCCGCCGGAGGACGGCGGATGGACGATCACGGGGGCACGCTTCATGTCCCCAGGATGTGACCGGACCCACCCCTTCGCATCCTGAAAGCGATCGCGTCTTTACTCAACGTGACTACCTACGGGACGCGACCAGATGGCGTGACACCCGCCATGCCGCGCGTGCGTCGTGTCGTATGGCCACGGTGCTCACCACTACTCACCACTACTCACTGAGCTCACCCTGTTCACCCTGCTCACCCCGCGTAATCCCCGGCCCGGCGCCCCCGGTTGCCGTCCGGGTTCCGGTCCCGTCCCTTGGGGTGACGGCGCTGCCACCACGGCTCGCCCGCCGCGTCGTCGGGTGGCGGACTGCCGCTGCGTACCGCGCGGCGCAGACCGGAGAGCAGGTGCCGGGCGCCGGTGATGAACAGGGGGTCGCCGACGAGTTTCTTGGCCACCAGGGCCTTGCGGCAGGCTCGTAGTGCCGCCGCCGGATCGCCGTGGGCCCGTGCGGCCAGGGCATGGGCGTAGAGGATCGTCGAGTAGAGCCAGAAGTCGCCGTCGGAGTGGCGGGCCTCCCAGGCGCGCTGGGCCGCTGTCTTGGCGCGTGCCGCGTCGTGCGGTGCCAGGGCGATCGCGAGCAGCGCCCAGCTGTGCGCCGGTCCCGGGCCGAACCACGGGTCCCGGGAGTGGTGCCGGGCGGCCTCCTCCAGACAGGCCACGGCCGTCGCGGTGTCCTGGCGGTACAGGGCGAGTACGCCGTGGGCATGCGCGATCCGGGCCAGGCCGTCGGAGTCGGCGTGCATCACGGCGGCCCGCCATGCCTGGTCGAGCAGGGTCTCCGCAGTGGTGGTGGCGTGTTCCTGGGCCGCCAGATAGCCGGCCAGCCACAGCGCCCGGGCCCGTAGCGCGGTGTCCTCGCGGGAGAGCAGCAGCAGCCGGTCCAGATGGGCCCGCCCCTCTTGCCGGTAGCCGCAGGCCGCCCAGTGGAACCACAGGGAGACCGCGATCTCCAGGGCACCGAGTGCGTCCTCGGCGTCCTGTGGGGGATGGGTCAGCGCCGCGTCGAGGTTGTGCTGTTCGTCCTCGACGAGACGCACCGCGACCTGCTGGTCGGGTCCCTGCCAGGCGATCTGGGCCTCGGCCGCCAGGGCCGCGCACGCCTGCCGGAACCGGTGCCGGGCCGCGGGCTCCTCGCCCGCCTCGCGCAGCTGTGTCCGCCCGAAGTCGCGGGCGGCGCGCGGGAGTCGGTATCGGGGCGGCAGCGCGACCCCGGTGTCCGGATGCGCTCCGCCCGCGTCCCGTACGCATTCGACGACCGAGGCGCTGCGCAGCCGCTCCAGTGCGCCGTCGACGGCCCCTGCAGGAACGTCACTGCTGGTGCAGACGCAGCCGGCGAGCCACGGGTCGAAATCGCCGGGGAGGACCGAGAGCCTGGCCCAGACCCGGCGGTCGGTGGGTGAGCAGAGGGCGTAGCCGGCGGCGTGCGCGGCGTAGAGCGAGGTGTGCCGTACGGTCGCCGCCGGTCCCGAGTAGAACAGGGCGCCGTCCGCGCCCACCTGGACGGCGAGTTGTGGCAGCGACATCCGGTCGAGTTGGTGTGCGGCCAGGGCGATCGCCAGGGGCGAGCCCTCCAGTGCCTGGCACACCGTCACCAGCAGCTCGGGCGCCGCGGGCCCGGTACGGGTGGCGAGGAGCTCGATGGCCGGCCCGGCGATGCCCTCGCCGAGCGTCACCGGCAGCGGTGCGATCGCCGCGACCCGCTCCTCGGGGAGCCCCAGCGGACGGCGCGCGGTCGCCATGATCCGCAGCCCTGGGCCGGCCCGCAGTAGCCGGCGGACCAGTTGTGCGCACTCGTCGAGCACCGGGTCGCAGTCGTCCAGCAGCAGGGTCACGCGGTGCTTCCGGCAGTGCGCGGTGAGCGCATCGATGGCCGCACCGCCCGGCGCCACGGCGGGAGTTGGGGCCTCCGGCAGCTCTGCCTGCCCCGCCCGCCCGCGTCCCCTGGTGCCGACGCAGGGGTGTGCGGTGCGGTGGGCGAGGGCGCGGGCGGCCTCGCGGCGGGTGGCGGCGGCCGGGAGGCCCGCCGCGCGCAACAGGGCGTCGGTGACGGCCCCGTCGGCCAGTCCGTCCCAGCAGCCGACCCGGACCACCGTGCCGTCGTGCCGGGCGGTGTGCTCCTCCAGGACGGCGCGGGCCAGCACGCTCTTGCCCACCCCGGCGGGGCCGGTGAGGGTCACCAGCGGAGCGGTGTCCAGCAGTCCGGACAGCTGCTGGTGCTCAACGGCCCGTCCCACCACGCCGGGAAGGGTCGGGCGATCGGCCCACGCGGTCATCGGTCATCCCAACTACGGCGCGGCGTCGCGCCCTTGCTCGGTACGGCACGGGCGGGTCGCGCCCGTGCGATCCAGCTCTCCACGATGCCAGAACCGACCGTCCGGTAAACAACCAGCGGCCTTACCGAACGGGGGAAACCGGGACGGCGGCTTTGACGTGGCGGGCCGTCCCCTCTGGGCGGGAGAGGGAAGCTGCAGGTCATATGGGGCGGGGCGGGAACCGGGGGCTCGCCGGGCGAACGTAAAATGGTGCCTTTCGACGGGTGCCGTGGTGTGCCGTGGTGGCGATGTGACCGCCCCCGGCCGGCGCCCAGGACCGAGGAGATCGTCCCGATGAAGCGCGTGTTCCTCAGCGCTGCGACAAGTGTGGTGGCCATGGGGGTCCTGGCCGGTTGTGGCGGTGGGGTGGACACCGTCGACGCGTCGGGGGTTCCACGGTTACCGGCCCGTGCCGCGGACGCGATCAACGGGGCACCCCGGGTGGTGCCGCCGCGGGGGCCGCGCTCGGTCTTCACGCCCTTCCGTACGACCGGGGACGACGGCACGCAGGTCGTCAAGACGACGTGGCACGGCCGGAAGTCCGGGTTCACCGGTGAGATCTGGGCGTGGGTGCCGCCGCAGTACCAGCAGCCCCAGTACGCCGAGAGCGGCTTTCCGGTGCTGATCGCGCTACCGGGTGCGTACGGCTATCCCTTCAACTACTGGGCGGGGGCGCCGTTCGCGCTGGAGGAACGGATCGCGGAGTGGTCGCGGGAGGGCAAGACGCTTCCGTTCATCGTCGTGATGCCGGTGCTCAACCCGGAACGGAAGTACTACGACGGCAGCGACATCCCGGGGCAGCCGAAGATGGGCACCTGGTTGACCGAGGACGTGCCGGACTTCGCCCGGGCCAACTTCCGGACGTACGAGAGCCGTGACGGCTGGGCCTTCATGGGGTCGTCGTCCGGGGGGTTCGCGGCGCTCAAGGCGGTGCTGAAGGAGCCGCGGACGTTCAAGGCGGCGATCGTCAACGGGCCGGACACCGCCCCGGATTCGCCGATGTGGCGGGGGCATCCGGCGGAGATGCGTGCCAACGACCCCCGCCATCTGGCGCGGCGGCTGGTCGCGAGCCGGCAGCCGGAGGTCTATCTGGCCTTCGAGCTCGGCAGCAGGGAGGCCGCGGTTCCCGATGTGAAGCGCTTCATCAGGGACTATACGGGTGGGTCGATCCACTCGACGTTGTTCGAAATACCGGACGGTGTGCACAGTGCGCACACCTACATCCAGCGGATGCCCGAATCGCTGCACTGGATCAGCGAGCAGATGCAGGGGCCCGTACCGTCGGCCTGACTTCCGTGCGCTCGGGTCGGTGCCCGTCCGGCCCCGCTGCCTGACGCCTCGGCGCCTGGCCGGCCGCAGGGGGACCCGGTGTTGCCGCGAGCGGGTGGGCCGTGAGAATGGTGCGTGTCCCGGCCGTGGGTGCGGCCGGGGGCCCGGGTGCCCGCTGGAAGGAGAGTCGTGCGGTATCTGCGAGCGGCCGGCCTGCTGCTGGCCGGAACGGCTCTGCTGGCGGGCGGCGTCGCGGCCGGTGAGCGGTGGCTGGGGGAACGGGACGCGACCAGCGAGGTGAACGGCGTGACCGATGCCGTACCGCGCGACGAGGTCGCCCGTTCCATCTCGGGCCATCTGTCGCTTCCGGTGATCCTCAGGGGCCCGCGCTCGGTCGACTGCGCGCGGGACCTCCGGGCGGTCGAGGGGGCCCGGACCCACTGCACCGCTCACTATCTGCGCGGCACGGACCGCGACATGACCGTGCGCGTCGTCCGGGTGCAGGGTGACGAGATCACGTACGTGCATGACGCCCCGCACCGTTGAGTGCCGTCTCTTCCGCACGCCACCGGGTCACGAAGGGTCCGTAGTTGGGGTGCGCAGGCTCGCATGCACCGCTGTGCTCACGGCCGTTACGTTCGCTCCGGCCCGCCACCTTCGCTCGTGTGCTCGTTGCGATCGCGACGGCCGCAAGGGCCGGTGACCCGCTAGCGGTTCGTCAGGAAGTGGCCGGGCGGGTTGCCGCGGGGACCGGCAACGACGCCCAATAGACCCAAAGTGGGCGAATGTTGAATCTCCTTCAGGTGGATAACAGTTCACATCACCGTTGTACGGCGGACGTTGACGTGATGCTAAGATCATCGCACTTGCCAACGGGGTAGTCACCTGCTATGGCAAGAAAAGAAATCCGCGCATTGGCCTATGAAAATCGCCACCCCCGGGGAGAACGATGCCATTAGCCGGCCCATTGATGGCTCTCTGGCAGGCGACTGCGCGCGGCCGTTCACGTATGTCAGGGGCGGTGGGTGATTCTGTGCACCGCAGCCAGGCATACGACATCTGGTGGCTTCGTCGTCCGAAGAGAGTCCTATGACGCCATACTTCCAGGATCCAGCGCTGTGGGCATTGGTCGCTGGCACTCCTGTCGCCGCAACCGCGATTATTCGCGGACGAATGAAGATCGCGGAGCTGAGAAAAGAGAAAGTCGAACTCAAGCAGCACTACGCGAATCTTGAGGACCACTACGCGGAGGCCGTCGAGGAAGCGAAGGATCGGGCCGAAGAGGCCACCAAAACAACCCTGAAGGCCGCCATGCGGACCCTGCAGGGTCTGGCGAGTGAACAGCAGCTGGCGATTTCCAAGCTGCAGGAGACGTATGGCGAGCACAAGATCCTGCAGGATCTGCTCGACATCGACCACATGAATTCGCAGTTCGCGCGGCGGGCCCAGTCCATCGCCGTCCTCTGTGACGGCTGGCTCGGCCGGCGCCGCCAGGACGCCTCGCTCTACGACGTGGTCCGCAGCGCGAAGGGGCGTATTCGCCACTTCACGCGCGTCGAAATCCGGTCGCAGAGCCATTTCGGCATCGTGAGCCGTGCCGTGGAACCGGTGGCGCTGGTGCTCGCCGAACTGCTGGACAACGCGACCAGCTATTCGGCGCCCGAGACGGTCATCGAGATCAACATCCGCCCGGTGCCCAAGGGCGTCTGCATCGTCGTCGACGACGCGGGTGTCGGCATGAACGAGGAGGAGAAGGCGCGGGCCGCCCGGCTGCTGTCCAGCGAGAATTCCGCGAGCGTCTCCAGCCTCGGTAATCCGCCGCAGTTCGGTTTCACCGTTATCGGTGTGCTCGCCGCCCGGTACGGCTTCAGCGTCTCGGTCGACTCCACTTCTCCGTACGGCGGCGTGCGCGCGGTCGTCCTGCTCCCCGACGATCTGCTCACGTCCCTGCACGAGCCCGAGGAGAGCCCTGCCGTGGCCGCGTCGACCCCGTTGCCGCCCGAGAACCCTCCTGGTCAGACCGCTGATGTGGCCTCTCGTGGCTACCGCGGACCGGTCCCGTCGGCACCCGCCGCACCGCCCGCTCCGGCCGCCGCACCGGCGGAGCCGGAGACCACCGCCGGCGGGCTGCCCAAGCGCCGCCGCCGCGGTGCGATATCCATCGTGCCGGCCGAAGCCGAGAACGACCGGACTCCGGCCCGGGACAGCGCGAAGGCCGCATCCGTGATGGGCGCATTCCAGCGCGGCACCCAATCCGGCCGTCGATCCACCAATGCAAGCAGTGAAGGGCATGAGGTTCAGTGAACTACGATCTGTCGTGGATGCTTGACAGTGCTCTGGAATTGCCCGAAGCGCAGCATGCCATTCTCGTCTCCGCCGACGGTCTCCTCATGGCCCGTTCGAAGGAGGTCGGCCGGGATCACGCCGACACCGTCGCCGCCGCCATGAGCGGAATGCAGTCGCTGAGCCGCACCGTCGCCGACTTCT
The DNA here is from genome assembly GCF_036352915.1 of Streptomyces bugieae. Classification (NCBI taxonomy): domain Bacteria; kingdom Bacillati; phylum Actinomycetota; class Actinomycetes; order Kitasatosporales; family Streptomycetaceae; genus Streptomyces; species Streptomyces bugieae. The sequence goes on along the minus strand of NZ_JAZBJP010000002.1, from coordinate 1,025,813 downwards.
GCAACGGTGGCGCGCCCACGGTCCGTCCGCAATGGCGCCAGACGCTGGTGGAATTCGACCACGGCTGGGTTTTCCTCATCTCGGCCGGCGAAGGCGCCTATCTCGCGGTTTCCGCATCACCCGACGTCGACATGGCGGAGATCACCTTCCGCATGCAGCAACTGGTCGGCCAGCTCGGCAAGGCATTGACCAGTCCGCCGCGTGAGAGGGCCGATATTCAGCCATGACGACCGATGACGAGCCGGAGCTGGAACAGGAAGCAGCTGAATTAGTACGGCCGTATGTCATCACCAACGGCCGCGATCTCCTTGATGATCAGCAATTCTCGCTGATCACCCTGGTCACCGTGCACCCGGAACCGCCTCGCACCAAGCCGCTCGACCCGGAGCGGCTCGGCGTGCTCGATCTCTGTTCGGGCGGTTTCCTGTCCATCGCCGAAATCGCCGGGCACACCCGGCTTCCGGTGGGCGTCGTCAAGATTCTGGTGTCCGACCTCGTACACGAGGGCCACCTCTGTTCCCGGGCGCCCGTACCCAGCGCCCAGCTTGTCGACCGGCAAATCCTTGAGGAGGTGCTGAATGGGCTCCAGGCTCGCTTTGGATGACGGCGTGTACCTGCGCAATTCAGTGCAGACCGCGGCGAAGATCCTGGTGGTCGGGCACTTCGCCGTGGGGAAAACCACGTTCATCGGGACGATGTCGGAGATTCCTCCGCTGCGTACCGAAGAGGTAATGACCCAGGCCGGCCAGGGAATTGACGACCCGAAGGGCGCGCCCGGCAAGACCACGACGACCGTCGCCATGGACTTCGGCCGGCTCACCCTCAGCGACCAGCTGGTCCTGTATCTGTTCGGAACGCCCGGGCAGCAGCGCTTCGTTCAGGTGTGGGAAGACATGACGCGCGGGGCGCTCGGGGCGCTGGTCCTGGTGGACCCCGAGCGCCTTGAGGACTCCTTCCCTGTCATGGACCTGGTGGAACACTACGGAATCCCGTACGCCATCGCCGTGAACCGCTTCGACGGGACCCCCGTGCATTCGGTCGACGAGATCCGTGAGGCGCTGGACCTGCTTCCTGAGACGCCCGTTGTCAACTGTGACGCGCGGGACCAGCGTTCTTCGGCGGATTCCCTGATCGCGCTCGTCCGCTATCTCCAGTCCCGCCTCAACTAGGAGTTCAGGCATGCATTCTCATTCGGAATTCGAGACTCCGCCGCCGGGGTGCCCGGCACATGCCGACGGCAGGAGAACGTCCCTGTACGGCCCGGAATTCGCCGCGGATCCGCACGGCTTCTACGAGCGTCTCCGGCAGCACGGCCCCGTCGCCCCCGTCGAGCTCGCTCCCGGGGTGGAGGCGGAACTCGTCACGGACTACGCCACCGCGCTCCACGTACTCCAGAACCCGGACACCTTCGCCCGCGACTCCCGCCGCTGGCGCGCCCTGACCGAGGGCCGGGTGCCGCTGGACAGCCCCGTGCTGCCGATGATGATGTACCGGCCGAACTGCATGTTCTCCGACGGTGCCGACCATCTGAAGCTGCGCCAGGCCGTGACGGACAGCTTCGCGCGGCTGGACATGCACCGGGTGAGCCGGCACGTCGACCGGGTCGCCGCCTACCTGATCGACCAGTTCGGCTTCCGCGGCAAGGCCGACCTGATCAGCGACTACGCCCAGGTGCTGCCCCTGCTGGTCTTCAACGACCTGTTCGGCTGCCCCGCGGAGCTCGGCGACCGGCTGATCAGCGCCATCTCCAACCTCTTCGACGGCGTCGATGTGGAGCGGGCCAACGAGGCCATGGCGGGGGCGCTGTTCGAGCTGGTCACGCTGAAGCGCACCAGCCCCGGTGAGGACATCACCTCGTGGCTGATGCAGCACCCGTCGCAGCTGTCGGACGAGGAGATGGTCCACCAACTGGCCCTCCTCATCGGGGCGGGCACCGAGCCGGTGCAGAACATCATCGGCAACGCGCTGCGCCTGCTGCTGTCCGACGAACAGTTCGCCGACGGCCAGCAGGGCGCCGGCGTCCTGGTCGAGGACGCCATCAACGAGGTGCTGTGGAACAGCCCGCCGATCGCCAACTACGCCACCCACTACCCGGTCCATGACGTGGAGGTCGCCGGCACCAAGCTGGCGGCCGGCACGCCGGTCCTGATCAGCTTCGCGGCGGCCAACGCGGACCCGAGCCTGTCCGCCTCACGGCAGACGTTCAGCAAGCGGGCCCACCTGGCCTGGGGTGCCGGAACGCATGCCTGTCCCGCCAAGGACCCGGCACTGCTGATCTCCATCAGGGCCATCGAGAAGCTGCTGAACACGCTGCCCGACGTCGAGCTGGGCGTGCCGGCGGACACCCTGACGTGGCGTCCCGGCCCGTTCCACCGTGCGCTGATCGCGCTGCCCGCCCGCTTCACCCCGGTGCGCCACGCACGCCCCGAGGCGGCGCCGGCCGGCGGCGGTTCCCGTCCGGGGGACCAGCCGTCCCAGCAGCCCAAGGGCAGGTCGCAGAAGGGAAGCTGGTGGAGCGGGTTTCTCAACTGGTGGCGTGTGTGAGGTTAATGACAGTGTGAATGTGCGTTGACCGCATGAATGTTCAAGCTCGGGGGTATGCAGCGTTGGCGATTACTGTGTGATCTTCTGGAGGAAGGTGTCGCCGTGGAGCCCGCTCTGGCCACTGCCCCCGTTGACCGGCGCAGCGTGGTTTCGCTCTTCTCCCGCCTGCGCACGGGCGATGGTCAGGCAAATCCCTTGCCCTGGTATGTGAAACTCAGGGCGATGGGGGATATTGTCCCGGCGCCTTGGGGCGGGCACCTGGCGACGTCTTACTCCCTGTGCCACCAGGTATTGCGCAGCAGGGCATGGCGGGTGCCGGACAGCGGCTGGCGGGCCCGCCAGGTCGACGCGGCACGCTGGAAGGCACCCGCATCACGCCAGATGGGCGGCACCCTGCCCATGCTCAACCCGCCGGACCACACCCGGATGCGGCGGTCCGTGGGAAATGTCTTCGACCGCAATTCCCTGGCAGTGATGAAGAACTCCGTCGAGCGTACGGTCAATCGGCTGCTCGACCGCCTGGACGAAGAACTCGCCTTTGGCGCAGCCGACTTCTGCGCGCTGGTCAGCGACGAATTGCCGGTGATAACCATCGGCGAATGGCTGCAACTGCCGCCTTCCGATTACGCGTTGCTGCGGTCGCTCACCCATGACCAGGTATTCACCCAGGAGCTGTTTCCGACCCGAAGTCAGCTGGCCCTTTCCGACGAGGCCACCGGGCAATTGCGCGAGTATTTCACCGCGCTGGTGCGGGACCGCAGGAGGAATCCCGGGACGGACCCGATCTCTTCCTGGATCGCCGTATGGGACGACCTCGAACCCGACCGGGCGGCCGCGGACGAGGCCGTTTTCCACCTCGCGCTCTTCATGGTGCTGGCGGGACTGGAGACCACCTCCCACGTCCTCGCCGGGGCGGTCCGCCTGCTCCTGGAGCACCCGCGCCAACGGGACTGGCTGCGCACCCGTCCCGAGCACATACCGGGCGCCCTCGACGAGGTCCTCCGCTACGACGCCCCGATACACATGATCAGCCGGGTCGCTCCGGAGGACACCGTGCTCGCCGGGGTCACCATCCGCGAGAACGAGATGGTGCAGCTCATGGTCGGTGCCGCCCACCACGACCCGCGTCAGTACGCGCACCCCGAACTCTTCGACATCCGCCGGCGGTCCCCCCACCTCAGCTTCGGCGGCGGCATCCACTTCTGCCTCGGCAGCGCACTCGCCCGTATGGAGGCGGAGTGCCTGCTCACCGCGTTGCTCCGGCGCCTCCCCGGGTTGCAGCTCGCGGGTGCGCCCGGCTGGGCGTCCCGGGTGGCCTTCCGCCGCCTGATCACACTTCCGGTCGCCCGTGCCTGAGTCGCCCGGTGGACCGGGCTCCCACGAAGCGTGGAACAACGAACAAGGAACCGCCATGATGCACGACTTCAAGTCCCTCCTCGTCTCCCAGGAAGGGCCCGTCCTCAGGGTGCAGTTGAACTGCCCGGAGACCGGCAACGCCATTTCCGGGCCGATCCTCGACGAGCTGCTCGCGGTCCTGGGGGCCCTGGACGACGAGACCGGCATCAGGGTGCTGATCCTCTCCGGCGCGGGCGACGACTTCTGCCTCGGCGGCGACCGCGCGGAATTCCCCGCCCTGCTCGCGGCCGACCCCAGTGGTGTGGAGCTGCGGGCGCTCGCCAACAAGGCCCGCCGGGTGTGTGACGCCCTCGCGACCACCGACGTCGTGACCATCGCGCGGCTGCACGGCGGCGTGGTCGGGGCCGGTGTGGGGCTCGCCGTCTTCTGCGATCTGCGGGTCGGCGCGGACAACTGCCGCTTCCGGCTGCCGGAACTGGGTCTGGGCGTGCCGCCCGCCTGGGGCGGCATCATGCCGCGGCTGCTGAGCGAGGGAGGCGCCGCCAGAGTGCGCGAGCTGATACTGACGGCCGACAACTTCGACGCCGTCACCGCGCAGGAGCTCTCCCTCCTCCACAAGGTCGTGCCCGTGGATCAGCTCGACAGCACCGTCACGCGCTGGACCAAGCCGCTGATCCGCCGCTCTCCCGCGGCCCTGCGGACCGCCAAGCTGATGATGAACGGGTACGCCAACGCCCACCGCCTCGCGGACGCCTCCCTCTTCGACGCCGAGCTGCTGTCGTCGGCGCTCACCGTCGCCGCGTCGGCCGGGCGTCGCTGAGGTTCCGCCGGACGTCGCCGGGTCCCTCCACGGTCCGCCTCCGCGACACCCCGCGGCCGCGGCGCGGTCCCCACGCCCGCCCCGCGGCCCCCGCCCCGGTGTTCCTCAGTCCTCCGCCACCGCTTCCCGGTGCCCGGCCGCCAGTTCCAAATACATCGCCGCGTTGACCCGGATCATCTCGCGCTCCTCGGCGGTCAGTTCCCGCTTGACCTTCGCCGGTACGCCGGCGACGAGGGAGCCGGGCGGCACCCGCATGCCCTGCGGGACCAGTGCCTGGGCGGCGACCAGTGAGCCGGCGCCGATGTGGGCGCCGTTGAGGACCGTGGCGCCCATGCCGATGAGGACGTCGTCCTCGACGGTGCAGCCGTGCAGCACCGCGTTGTGGCCGACCGAGACCCGGTCGCCGACGGTCACCGGGAAGCCCGGGTCGACGTGGACCGTGCAGTTGTCCTGGATGTTGCTGTCGGCGCCGAGCACGATCGGGCCGCAGTCGGCCCGCAGCACCGCGTGGTACCAGACGCTGGCGCCCGCGGCCAGGGTGACCTCGCCGATCACCACGGACGTCGGGGCGGTGAACGCCGTCGGGTCCACCTTCGGTTCCTTGCCGCCCACCGGTGAAATCAACGCCCGTTCCGCCATCTCTGGATCTCCTCGCCGTTTGTGCGCCGCGCCCCCAGCACCGTAGACGACGCACGGGCCGGCGGACCGGGCGGTCGGCCGGTGGGGCGAAGATCACAGCCCGGTGCGCGGTGCGGCACCCGGGGTGCTGAGTACGGTGTGCGGGTGCCGACAAACCAGAACGTGTTCTCGTCCCTGGCGGCCTGGCGGCGCCGGGCCGTGTCGCGCGCCGTTCATCGCGGCGCGCGCTGGGTGCGGGAGGCCGCGGCCGTCACGGCCGACCGGCCAGGCCCCTACCGCTTCCGCCGCATCGGCACCGGCACGCGGCTCGCGTTCCCGCAGGGCACCGTCTTCGGCGACCCCTGGATCGAGCTCGGCGACCACTGCATCATCGCCCAGGACGTGACGCTCACGGCGGGCATGATGCCGGACCTCGACCTCGGCCCGGAGCCGATCCTCACGCTGGGGAACGGCGTGGTCCTCGGCCGCGGCAGCCATGTGATCGCCGATGTCCGGCTGACGATCGGCGACGACTGCTTCTTCGGCCCCGGTGTGTACGTCACCACCACCAACCACAGTTACGACGATCCCGAGGTGCCGGTCGGCAAGCAGTGGCCGCGCAGCGATCCGGTCAGCATCGGCCCCGGCAGCTGGATCGGCACCGGTGCGGTCATCCTGCCCGGTGCCCGGCTGGGCCGGAACGTGGTGGTCGCGGCCGGTGCCGTGGTCCGTGGCGAGGTCCCCGACCATGCGGTGGTCGCCGGCGCGCCCGCCAAGGTGGTCCGCCGCTGGGACCCGGCGACGGGCTGGCAGCCGCCGCTGCGCACCCCGGCGCCGGTGCCGATCCCGGAGGGCGTCACGCCCCAGCAGCTGGTGGCGCTGGGGGAGTGGGCGGCGGACGAGGCCGCGGCGCCCGCCGGGGAGGCGTAGCGACGCGGCCTGACGGGGTGTCAGCCGCCGGAGGCGAGCAGGACCGAGCCGACCAGCGCGAGGGAGGCGCCGGCCGTCTGTATCGCCCGCATCCGCTCCTTGAGGACGCCCAGCGCGGCGAGCGCGGTGACGACGGGGTAGAGGGAGGCGAGCACCGCGGCCATGGTGACCGGGCCGTGCTGGGCGGCGAGGGAGTACGTGCCGTTCGCGGCGACGTCCGCGATGCCCACGAAGGCGAGCATCGGCAGCGAGCCCTTGAGGGCCGCGAACCCGCCCTCGGGCAGCGCCGGGGTGCCGCGCCGCACCGACGCGTACAGGGCGGCGCCGCCGACCGCGACATTGCACACCCGCTGCACGAACAGCGCGAGGAACAGCCCGGTCACGGTCGTGGACGCCTCCGCGATCAGCGCCATCACCGCGCCGAAGCCGAGTGCCGAGACCAGCGTCAGCACGATCGTCTGGCGGGCGATGGACGCGCCGCTGACCTTGGGGCCGCCGGCCAGCAGCACCCCGACGACCGCCACGACCATGCCGGCGGCCTGCAGCAGGCCGGGCCGTTCGCCCGCCACGATGCCCACGCCGAGCGGTACCAGCACGGTGCCGAGCGCGGCGAGCGGGGAGACCACGCCCATCGGGCCGAGCGCCAGGGCGCGGTAGAAGCAGAGCATCGCGGCCGGGCCGACGACGCCCGCGCCGACCGCGAACCACAGCTGCGGCCCGGCCTCCCGCCAGCCGCCGGTCGCCACCACGATGGCGCCCAGGACCACGGCGGCCAGGGTTTGCGAGACGACCACGACGGTCAGCGCCTGGAATCGTCGGGTGAGCAGTCCGCCCCCGAAGTCGGCGAGCCCCCAAAGGAGGCTGGTGGCCAGGGCGAAGACCGCTGTCATGGTGAAACCTCGCAGTACAGTGAACCGGACGCTGAAGTACACCACACCGTAGTCCAACAAACTGAACTGCAGCATCTAATTTATTGGCCTCGACTTGGACGGACCGTGACGGACCTCGACCAGCTCACGCAGTCGCTCGCCCGCAACCTCAAGCACTGGCGCGCCGAGCGCGGCTACACCCTCGACGCTCTGGCGGCCCGCGCCGGCGTCAGCCGCGGCATGATCATCCAGATCGAGCAGGCCCGTACGAACCCGAGCGTGGGAACCACCGTCAAGATCGCCGACGCGCTCGGCGTCAGCATCACCACGCTCCTCGACTACGAACAGGGCCCCCAGGTCCGCATCGTCGGTCCGGGCGAGGCGGTCCGGCTGTGGTCCACCGAGGCGGGCAGCTTCACCAAGCTCCTCGTCGGCGCCGAGGCACCCGGCCCCTTCGAACTGTGGGACTGGCGGCTGATGCCCGGCGACGACAGCGCCTCCGACCCCCACCCGCCCGGCACCGTCGAACTGCTCCACGTCCGCGCCGGCACCCTCACCCTCGTCGTCGACGGCGTCGACCACACCGTGCCGGCCGGCGCCTCGGCGACGTTCGAGGCCAAAGTCCCGCACGGCTATCGCAACGACGGAACCGAACCGGTCGAGATGACCATGTCCGTGATCATCCAGCTCGCCCGCTGAGACGGTCCCGCGGCGGCCGGCTCCGGCTGTTAACTTGGCGCCATGCCCGTCCCGATGGATGCCTTTGACGAGGTCCGGCCCGCCGTCGAGTGCCTGGACCAGCTGACCGAGCCCGTCGCCGCGGCGATCCGCGCCTGGAGCGGCTCCGTACCGGTCGAGGAGTTCCGCTTCGTCGACACCGACCCGGCCATCGCGGACACCGCCCTGCTCGTCGAGCACTACGGCCCCTGGCTGCTGGAGCAGTCGGCGAACTGCGTGGTGGTGGCCGGCAGGCGCGGCGGCGAGACCACCCTGGCCGGCTGCGTCGTCCTGTCCCACACCCGCGTCGACGTCAACGGCGTGGTGCGCCGCCAACTCGGCGCGCGCAAGGCGTCGTTCGCGCCGATGGACCGGGCGGTCGGCGAGAGCGGCATGGAATACGGCGGTATCACCCCCATCGGCCTGCCCGCCGACTGGCCGCTGCTCGTCGACGCCGCCGTCGCCGACACCCCGTACGCCCTGATCGGCAGCGGCAGCCGCCGCGGCAAGCTCATCGTCCCCGGCAAGGCACTGGCCGAACTCCCCGGCGCCACGGTCCTGGACGGCCTGGGCGTCGCCTAGTCGCGGCCTTCCGGGCCCTTTTGGAGCGGTCGGTGGAACCGTGACGGCCCCGGATGTCAGTGCCCGCGCCTAGCCTGCGGCACATGACGATCGACGACGAGAGGCTGACGCGGCTGCGGACCGCCGCGACGGCCGGTGATGCCGACGCCGCCTTCGCGCTGGGGCGGCTGCTGTGCCTGACGGCCACCGGCCCGGCGGACGTGCCGGAAGACATCGACGGCGCCGGGCAGAGCTGGCCGGAGGAACCCTGGCTGCGCGCGGCCCTCGGCAGACATCCCGGCCACGTCCCTGCCCTGACCCTGCTGGCCGGACGGCTGGCCCAGCAGATCGACTTCTGGCAGAACATATGCGAGCTCAACCCCGAGGCCGCCGAGGGGTACGGGGAGGACGAGACCACCATCGGGCGGCGGCAGGCCGAGGCGGAAGACCTCCTCGCCCGGGCAGGCGCCGCCGGGACCGGGCACCACACCTCCGGACCGTACGGCTTCTACGTGCTGGACGACACCGGCTGGAGCGGTTCGACCGCGCACTGCGCGACGATCGTCGCCTCCCGCCCCGATGAGCTGCGCTGGGCGTGCGACCAGTGGTTCTCGGTCGTCGGGGGCTGCGGGCTGAGCGGGGCCCCGATCCTCACCGCGTACGCGCACGGCGAGGAGGTGAGCGTCGTCCACCTCGCCGAACACTTCAAGGGGACCGTCGACTGGGACACCGTCAGCCTTCCGCCCCTGAGCGGCGAAGAGCTGCCGCCGGGGCTCCCGGTGCCGGGCAGCGGCCTCCACTACGGCTTCGCGGCCCGGGTGGAGTAGGGCAGCCGCCGCCGGAGCTCCCGGTCGCCCCGGGCCGTCCGCCCGCTCAGTCGGCCGTGCGCCGCACGCGGGCGCGCAGGTCCAGCGACAGCGGTGTGGAGTGCTCGTGGAACCCCAGGCTGCGGTACAGCGGTTCGGCGCCGTCCGTGGCGTGCAGGTCGACGCGGCTGACGCCCTGCTCCGCGAACCAGTCGAGCAGGGCCTCGGTGGTGGCGCGGGCATAGCCGCGGCCCCGATAGCGCGGATCCGTGCAGACGTTGAAGACGAAGCCGAAGCGGCCCGAGGGGTGGCCCGGCGCCGGCAGCCGCTGCTCCACCGTCCCGACCGCACACGCCGCCAGATGCGGCGCCCCGGCCGCCCCGTCGCCCGCCACCACGAACGCACCCAGCCGCGGCTCCGGCCCGGACAGCAGCCGGCGCGCCACCGCCTCCGCCTCCTGCTCCCAACCGCCGGGCTGGTCCTCGCCGTTCATCGCCCGGAACATCAGCCGGCGCAGCCGGACCAGTTCGGCGGCGTCCCCGGGGGCGGCGGCCCGTATCTCGATCATGTCCGGACGCTAGCGCACCCCAGGCTCAGCCCAAACGCGGTATCTCAATGGCCGGACAACGGTCCATGACCATGTCCAGACCGGCATCGCGCACGCGGTTCCAGGCCCCCTCGTCGACCACGCCGAGCTGGAACCAGACGGCCCTCGCACCGGCCGCCACGGCCTCGTCGGCGACCGGCCCCGCCAGCTCGCTGTTGACGAACACATCGACCACGTCGACCGGGAACGGGATCGCGTCCAGCGAGGAGTAGCCCGGCTCGCCGTGCACCGTCTCGGCCTTCGGGTGCACCGGAACGATGCGCTTGCCGTAGCGCTGCAGCACCTCGGCCACGCCGTACGCGGCCCGCCGCTCGTTGTTCGACAGGCCCACGACGGCCCAGGTGTCGCCGAGCTCGGTGAGGATCCTGCGGATCGTACTGGGATCGCCGTACACGCACTGCCTCCTGCTCAGGGAAGGTTCTCGTGCGGATCAACGGCCGGCACCGCCGGAAGATTCCCGCCCGGGCCACGGCGAGCGGGTCCGCGGACGCAGGCGCCCCGCCCGAAGGGGAAGGCGGGCGGGGCGGGTTCTTTATTAGTGGGGCGGGGCGGAGGCGGTCAGCGGCGGGCGCGGACGACTGTGCCGCCGGCCAGCCCGGCGCCGACGACGGTGCTGCCGGTGGCGGCCCGGGCCGGCTTGCCGATCGCCCGGCCGCCGCCCACCGGCTCGACGCCGCCGGCCCCGGTGCCGGGCCGCAGCGCCCCGTTCGCGGCCGCCTCCCGGGCCCCCTCCGGCGCCTGGGCGGACGTCCCGGCCAGCGCGGCACGCAGTTCCTCGGTGTCGACCAGCATGCTCACCGGCCCGGTCGGGTTGAGGTACAGCGCGTGGCCCGGCGGAAGCTGGTCGACGAGGTCGGCCACCGGGCGCCGGTCGTACAGCAGCCGTCCCACCGACTCCAGGTAGCCCTCCGAGGTGTAGACCGGGATCACCGGGGTGCCCTCGGGCGAGGCGGCGGCCAGCGGGGTGCCGGTCGCGGTGACCAGGACGGACACCTCGGCCCGCGCCAGCGCCTCGGTGACGTCCTGCCCGGGCCCGTAACCGGTCGCGGCCAGCTGCACCGCGCGGTCCACCGGATCGACCGGCTCCGACCACTCCAGCATCTGCGGCGACGGCCGGTACTCCGGGTTGTCCCGCCACTCCTCGATCTCGCCGGTCGGCCCGGAGCGCCACTGCCCGATCAGCGCCCAGAGCGGGGGCGGCCCCTCGCCCTGCCACGTCAGATCCACCAGGGCCAGCCAGTGGTCGGGCGCCTCGCGTGCCGCCTCGACGACCTCCGGCGGGGGCTCGGGCATGTCCTCGCCCGTCAGGGGCTCGCCCGCCGTCATCGCCGACTGTGTGCTCTCTTCCATGCAGCCCTCCGCCAACCCGCCGTTCCGTTCCTGCGCGTACGCGCGGGGCCCCGGAAACACGAGGCTCTCGCACTGGCCTCACAGTGCCCACGGCCGGCCCCGACGTCTCCCCGACGCACCGTGCGGACGGGGCGGGTACGCCGCCTGGCCGTGCGGACTGCGCCCGTCCGGCGGACCCCCGCGCCCTTTTGGCGGACGGCCCAGCGCGGCGCGGGCGGCCGGGACCGGGAGCCCGCTGTCACAGGGGCCGCATAGGCTGGAGCGATGCAGGAGCAGTACCGCACGCTCGCGCGCGAGGGTGTCCACGAGATCGAGATCAACAAGTCCCGCTTCCTCTGCGCGCTCGCGCCCGTCGCGAACGAGACCGAGGCGCAGGACTTCATCGCGCGCATCCGCAAGGAGCACCCCACCGCACGCCACCACTGCTGGGCGTACGTCCTCGGTGCCGACGGCGGCGTGCAGAAGGCCAGCGACGACGGCGAGCCGGGCGGGACCGCGGGCGTCCCGATGCTGCAGATGCTGCTCCGCCGCGAGGTGCGCTACGTCGTCGCCGTCGTCACCCGCTATTTCGGCGGCGTCAAGCTCGGCGCCGGCGGGCTGATACGCGCCTACGCCGGCGTCGTCGGCGAGGCCCTGGACACGCTGGGCACGGTCACCCGGCAGCGCTTCCGGCTGGCCACGGTCACCGTCGACCACCAGCGGGCCGGCCGGGTCGAGAACGACCTGCGGACCACGGGCCGCGCGGTGCGGGAGGTGACGTACGGCGCGGAGGTGCGCATCGAGGTCGGGCTGCCGGAGGCCGAGCTGGACGCGTTCCGCGGCTGGCTCGCGGACGCGACGGCCGGCACGGCCCGGCTGGAGCTCGGCGGCGAGGCGTACGGGGAGGCCGGGGAGGTCTGACCGGCGGCGGGCCCTGCGGGAGAGCGGCCGGGCGCGGCGGAAAGTCCGGTCCGTACCGGTGCGCGGCGGCGCCGGGCGTGTCAGCCTGTGGCGGGGCGGACGGGTGCCGCACCGGCGAGCGGCGGGGGCCGAAGCTCCGCCGTGCCGGCACGAGAAGGGGGCCGCCGATGCCTGAACTCCTCGGCCAGCACGTGGGATTCGTCCGCCGGATCGGACTGTTCCAGGCCACCGCCATCAACATGAGCCAGATGTGCGGCATCGGCCCGTTCGTCACCATCCCGCTGATGGTCGCCGCCTTCGGCGGACCGCAGGCCGTCGTCGGATTCCTCGCCGGCGCGGTCCTGGCGCTCGCGGACGGGCTGGTCTGGGCCGAGCTGGGCGCCTCGCTGCCCGGCGCCGGCGGCAGCTACGTCTATCTGCGGCAGGCGTTCCAGTACCGCACCGGCAAGTTGATGCCGTTCCTGTTCGTCTGGACGGCCATGCTGTTCATCCCGCTGGGGATGTCCACCGGCGTGATCGGCTTCGTGCAGTACCTGGGCTATCTGTGGCCGGGGATGAGCCAGGGCCAGGGCGACGCCGTCGGACTCGTGGTCACCGTGGGCATCATGGTGCTGCTGTGGCGGCGGGTGGAGCGGATCGCCCGGCTCACCGTCGTCCTCTGGGCGGTGATGATCGCCGCCGTCGTCCTCGTCATCGTCGCCGCGTTCACCCACTTCAGCGCGGAGCGTGCCTTCACCTACCCCGCGCACGCCTTCGAGCTGACGGCCGGTCACTTCTGGGTGGGCTTCGCGGCCGGGCTGACCATCGGCATCTACGACTACCTCGGCTACAACACCATCGCCTACATGGGCGCCGAGATCCGCGACCCCGGCCGGACCGTCCCGCGCGCGATCATCGCCGCCATCCTCGGCATCATGGCCATCTACCTGCTGCTGCAGATCGGCACGCTCGGCGTCGTCGACTGGCGGGAGATGCTCGACCCGCACTCGACGGCGTCCTCGTCCGTCGCCTCCGCCGTGCTGGAACGGGCCTGGGGCAGGGGCGCGGCCGACACCGTCACCGTGCTCATCCTCGTCACCGCCGTCGCCTCCGTCTTCACCGGGCTCCTCGGCGGCTCCCGGGTCCCCTACGACGCCGCCCGCGACCGGGTCTTCTTCCGCCCGTACGGCACCCTCCACCCGCGCCACCGGTTCCCGGTACTCGGCCTGCTCACCATGGGGGTGGTGATGGCGGCCGGCTTCCTCCTGGGCCGGCACACCGACCTCGCCACCATCATCCAGCTGCTCACCACCGTCATGGTGATCGTGCAGTCGCTGGCCCAGGTCGCCGCGGTCACCGTGCTGCGCCGCCGCCAGCCGGCCCTGCGCCGCCCCTACCGGATGTGGCTCTACCCGCTCCCCGGACTCCTCGCGCTCGTCGGCTGGCTGGTGATCTACGGCTACGGGGACCGCAACGCGCCCGGCCGGCACCCCATCGAATGGTCGCTGGCCTGGGTCGCCGCGGGTGTCGTGGCGTTCCTCCTCTGGGCCCGTGTCGAGAAGGAGTGGCCGTTCGGGCCGAAGCGGATCGACGAGCGCTACCTGGACGGTGGCGCGCCGCACCGGGAGGCGGACGAGGACGACGGCGCGGACGACCGCCCGGCAGAGGGCGAGGCCAGCGCCTCCGGCGCCGGGGGATAACCCCACCCCGGGTCTCGTGGCTGCCGGATGGGAGCCGGGGCGCGGCTCAACCACTCTTGTCCCATGACGAGTTACCCACGACGCGCCCTCCTCCTCGGCCTCTCCGCGACGGCGGTCGCGGCCACCCTGACCGGTTTCGCCCCGCCTGCCCCCGCCGCCCCCGCCGGCGCACCCGCGCCCCTTGCTTGGCGGCCCTGCGCCCGACCCGGCGGCCCCGCCGGACAGGAGTGCGCCGACCTGGCCGTACCGGTCGACTACCGGCACCCGGACGGCCCGCAGTTGACCGTCGCGGTGTCCCGGCTGCGCAGTGACCGGCCCGCCGCCCGGCGCGGCACCCTGCTGCTGATCCCGGGCGGCCCCGGCGGCTCGGGGGTGCAGCGGCTCGCGCAGAAGGGGGAGGCGCTGCGCAAGGCCACGGGCGGGGCGTACGACCTGGTCGGTCTGGACCCGCGCGGAGTGGGCGGCAGCACCACGGCGGGCTGCGGCCTGGCGCCCGCCGACCGCTATCTGGTGAGCCTGCGCTCCTGGCCCTCCCCGGACGGCGCCATCACCGACAACGTCGCCCGCGCCCGGCGCGTCGCCGACGCCTGCCACCGCCACGGCGGCGCCGTCCTGCGCAGCATCTCCACCGCCAGCGAGGTCCGCGACATCGACCGCTTCCGGCAGGCGCTCGGCGAGCGGAAACTCTCGGCCTGGGGCGTCTCCTACGGGACGTACGTCGGCGCCGTCTACGCCCAGAAGTACCCGCAGCACACCGGCCGTTGGGTGCTGGACAGCAGCGGCGACCCCGACCCGGCGCGGGTCGAGCGGGGCTGGCTGGCGAACATGTCGGCCGCCGCGGACGACCGGTTCCCCGACTTCGCCGCCTGGGCCGCCGACCCGGCCCGCGACAAGGACGGCCTGCGGCTGGCCGCCCGACCCGAGGACGTCCGCCCGCTGTTCCTCGCACTGGCCGCCAAACTGGACCGCGCGCCCAAGGAGTCCACCACCGCGTCCGTGCCGCTGACCGGCAACATGCTGCGGCAGGCGCTGCAGAACGCCCTCTACAGCGACGCCTTCTTCGCGCCGCTGGCCCGGCTCGTCCAGCAGGCCCAGGACCCGGCCGCCCGCCCGGAGCTGCCCGCCGACCTCGCCGGGCCGCTGCCCGACACCGACGCCACCGCCATCATGGCGACCCTGTGCAACGACGTGCGCTGGCCGGCGTCGGTCCCCGCCCACCGCCGCGCGGTCGCCGCCGACCGGGCCCGCCACCCGCTCACCGCCGGCATGCCGGCGAACATCACGCCCTGCTCCTTCTGGAAGGACGCGCCGGACCCCCGGCCCACCCGGATCACCGGCGACGGACCGTCCAACATCCTGATGCTGCAGAACCTCCGGGACCCCTCCACCCCCTACTTCGGTGCCCTGAAGATGCGGCAGGCCCTCGGTGACCGCGCCCGCCTGGTCACCCTCGACCACGGCGGCCACGGCGCCTACCTCGCCAACGGCACCGCCTGCGGCGACCGCACGGTCACCACCTTCCTCACCACCGGCCGCCGCCCGGCCCACGACGTCCGCTGCGCGGACCCGGCCGCCGCCCCGCAGGCCGCGGGGACCGGCCTCCGGGAGAATTCCCCCGGGAGGTGAGTCCCACCCGGGCCGCCGGCCGCACCGTCGACGCCTCCGAGGAGGAACCGCGGTACGAGGTGCGCAGCGAGAAGTCCGGCAAGGCGGCCGTGCACGAACGCGGGGCCCTGCGGAGGAAGACCGTGCACGAACCCGGGGCCCTGCGGAAGAAGAGGCGACGCCCGGAAGGCACCGACGCGCCGCCCCGGGACGCGAGGCCGGTACCGGGCCGGCCCGCGCCGGCGGCTACCCTGGGCACGGCCGGCCGGCGGACCCCGGGCGGCGCGAAGGACGGACCGGGAGGGGAAACGTGCAGGTCGGAGCGGTCGATTGAGGCTTCTGCACACCTCCGACTGGCACCTGGGCCGGTCCTTCCACCGGGTCGGCCTTCTCACCGCCCAGCGCGCCTTCCTCGACCACCTCGTGGCGACGGTGCGCGACCGGGAGATCGACGCCGTGCTCGTCGCGGGCGACGTCTACGACCGGGCAGTGCCGCCGCTCGCCGCCGTCGAACTCTTCGACGAGGCGCTGCACCGGCTCGCCGACCTGGGCGTCCCGACCGTGATGATCTCCGGCAACCACGACTCCGCCCGCCGGCTGGGCGTCGGCTCGGGTCTCATGGAACGGGCCGGCATCCACCTGCGCACCGACCCGGCCGGCTGCGGCACCCCCGTGCTGCTGCACGACGCGCACGGCCCGGTCGCGCTCTACGGCCTGCCGTACCTCGAACCCGCCATGGTGCGCGACGCCCTCGGCGCGCCCCGGGCCGACCACGCGGCGGTGCTGGGCGCGGCGATGGACACGGTGCGCGCCGACCTCGCCGGCCGGCCGCCGGGGACCCGTTCGGTGGTGCTGGCGCACGCCTTCGTCACCGGCGGCGCGGTCAGCGACAGCGAACGGGACATCACCGTCGGCGGCGTCGCCTCCGTGCCCGCGGCCGTGTTCGACGGCGTCGACTACGCCGCGCTCGGCCATCTGCACGGCTGCCAGACCCTCACCGAACGGATCCGCTACTCCGGCTCCCCGCTGGCGTACTCGTTCTCCGAGGCCACGCACCGCAAATCGATGTGGCTGGTCGACCTCGACGCGGACGGGGCGGTGCACGCGGAGCGGGTGGACTGCCCGGTGCCGCGGCCGCTGGCCCGCATCCGGGGGCCGCTGGAGCGGCTGCTCGACGACCCGGCACTGGCCGGGCACGAGGACTCCTGGGTCGAGGCGACGCTCACCGACAGCGCCCGCCCGCACGAGCCCATGGCCCGGCTCGCCCGCCGCTTCCCGCACCTCGTCAGCCTGGTCTTCGACCCCGACGAGGGGCCCGCCCGCTCGCTGGCCTCGTACGCCCAGCGGCTGCGCGGCCGCAGCGACCAGGAGATCGCCGAGGACTTCGTGGCACACGTACGGCCCGGCCGCGCGGCCGACGCGCACGAGCGGGCCGAACTGCGCTCCGCGATCGACGAGGTGCGCGCCCAGGAGATGGCGGCCGAGGGGGCACGATGAGGCTGCACCGGCTGACCGTCACCGCGTTCGGGCCGTTCGGCGGCACCCAGACCATCGACTTCGACCGGCTCGCCCGGGACGGCCTGTTCCTGCTGCACGGGCCGACCGGCGCCGGCAAGACCTCCGTCCTCGACGCCGTCTGCTTCGCGCTGTACGGGTCGGTGCCCGGGGCGCGGCAGAGCGGCCAGGCACTGCGCAGCGACCTGGCCGACCCGATGACCCTCACCGAGGTCGTCCTCGAACTCACCGTGGCCGAAAGGCGGTTGGAGATCACCCGGCTGCCCGAGCAGCCGCGGCCCAAGAAGCGCGGCAGCGGCACGACGAGGGAGAAGGCGCAGAGCCGGCTGCGGGAGTTCGTACCGGCCGGAGTGCCGGAGCGGGCGGCCGGCGGCGAGGGGCACTGGAAGGCGCTGAGCCGCTCGCACCAGGAGATCGGGGAGGAGATCGGGCAGCTGCTCGGCATGAGCAAGGAGCAGTTCTGCCAGGTCGTGCTGTTGCCGCAGGGCGAGTTCGCGCGCTTCCTGCGGGCCGACGCCGAGGCCCGGGCCCGGCTGCTCGGCCGGCTCTTCGACACCCGCCGGTTCGCCGCGCTCGAAGAGCAGCTGACCGCGCGCCGCCGGGCCGCCGCCGACGAGGTCGCGGCGGGCGACGAACGGCTGCTGGCGCTGGCGCACCGGATGGCGCAGGCGGCCGGCGGGACCGCGGACGCGGAGTCCGGTGACGCCGCGGTCTTCGCGGGGCTGCTGTCCGCCGCGGACTCCGGCCGGCGTACCGCGGCCGCGGTCCCGGCCCAGGGCGGCGCCGCCGGGCGGCGTACCGCGGGCGCGGCCGGGCGTGCCGGACGCGGCACCGGGACCGCCCCCGCCGGGCCGGACGTGCCCGGGCCGGGCGAGCCGGGATTCGCCGACGCGGTGCTGGCCGCCGCCGCCGTCGCCCGGGTGACCGCACGGGAGCGGCTGGACATCCACCGCTGCGCACTGCACCGGGCCGAGGAGGCCGAACGGCCCGCGGCCGGCCGGCTGGCGGAGGCCGGCGAACGGCACCGGCTGCAGCAGCGGTACGCGGACGCCCGCCGCCGGGCCGAGGCGCTGGAGGCCCGGGCCGCGGAACGGGACGCGACCCGGACGAGGCTGGCCCGGGCCCGCACCGCCGCGGAGGTGGCGCCCGCGCTCGCCCTGCGCGACGCCGCCGGACGCGACCTGGACGCCGCCCAGCGCGCCGACGCGGACTGCCGCGGCCTCCTGCCGCCGGCGCTCGCCGATGCCGCGGGTGACCAACTCGCCGCCAGGGAGCGGGAGTTGCGGGAGGAGCTGGGCTCGCTCGCGGCGGCCCGGCGGACCGAGCGGCGGGCCGCCGAGATCGGCGCGGAACGGGCCGCGCTGGACCGCGAGGCGCGCGCCGACGAACAGACCCTGCTGGACGCCGCCGAGTGGCTCGCCCAGTGGGACCGGGCCCGCGGCGCCCACCAGCGGCGCATCGAGACGGCCCAGGAGGCCGCGACCCGGGCCGAGCAGCTCGCCGCCCGCGTCGAACCGGCCGCCGAACGGCTCGCCGCGGCCCGGCGGCGCGACCGCCTCACCGAAGAAGTGCACGCCGCCGAACGGGAGTTGCTCGCCGCCCGGGAGCGGTCCGCGGCCGCCCACGAGGACTGGCTCGACCTCAAGGACCGGCGGCTGCGCGGGATCGCCGCCGAGCTCGCGGAGGCGCTGACGGACGGCGCGGCCTGCGTGGTGTGCGGTGCCACCGAGCACCCGGCGCCGGCCCGGGCCGGCGCCGGACATGTCGACCGCGCCACCGAGGAAGCCGCACTCGCGGCGTACCGCCGGGCCGAGGAGACCCGCCGGCAGGCGGAGCAGCGCCGCCAGTCCGCCAAGGAGGAGCTGGCCGGCGCCGCCGCCACCGCGGGCGACACCCCGGTCGCCGAACTCGCCGCGCAGGTCGAGGAGTTGCGGGACGGTCTGGCCCGCGAGCACGCCCGGGGCGCCGATCTGCACGCCGCCCGCGAGGCGCTCCAGCGCGCCGAGCGGGAACACGAACGGCGCCGCACCGAGCAGCAGCAGGCCGAGCGCCGGGCCGCCGCCCGCACCTCCCGCCGCGAGGCACTGGACGCCGAACGGGCCGCCCTGGAGCAGGAGTTGACGCGGGCCCGGGCGGACTGCGCGAGCGTGGCCGAACGGGCCGGGCACCTGGAGCGGCAGGTGGCCCGGCTGGCCGCCGCGGCCGAGGCGTCCCGTACGGCGCACTCCTGCGCCGAGCGGCTCAAGGAGGCCGACGCCGCGCTCGCCGACGCCGCCTACCGGGCCGGGTTCGACACCCCGCGGGAGGTCGCCGGGGCACTGCTGCGGGACGACGAGTGGCGGGCCCTGCAGCAGCGGCTCGACGACTGGCAGCGGGAATCCGCCGCGACCGAGGCGGAACTGGCCGACCCGGAGGTCTCCGCCGCGGCTGCCCTGCCGCCCGCGGACCCGGATGCCGCCCGGACCGCGCACCAGGAGGCGGCGGCGCGGCTGCGGACCGCCGCCACGGCCCACGCCACCGCCCAGGACCGCGCCGCCGAACTCGACCGGCTCTCCGCGCGTGCCGGGGCCGACGCCCGGGCGCTGGCCCCGCTGCGCGCCGCCCACGACCGCATCGCCCGGCTCGCCGCCCTGGCCGCCGGCACGTCCGGTGAGAACGAGCGGCGGATGCGGCTGGAGTCGTACGTCCTCGCCGCCCGGCTCGAACAGGTCGCGGCCGCGGCCAGCGCCCGGCTGCACCGGATGTCGGCCGGCCGCTACACCCTCGTCCACTCCGACGAGCGGGCCGGCGGCACCCGCCGTTCCGGGCTCGGGCTGCACGTCATCGACGGCTGGACCGGCCGGGAGCGGGACACCGCCAGCCTCTCCGGCGGGGAGACCTTCTTCGCCTCGCTCGCGCTGGCCCTCGGGCTGGCCGACGTCGTCACCGACGAGGCCGGCGGCACGCGGCTGGACACCCTCTTCATCGACGAGGGCTTCGGCAGCCTCGACGAGCAGACCCTCGACGAGGTGCTGGACGTCCTGGACTCGCTGCGCGAACGCGACCGGAGCGTCGGCATCGTCAGCCACGTCGCGGACCTCAAGGCCCGCATCCCCGCCCAGCTGGAGGTCGTCAAGGCCCGCACGGGCTCGGCGGTACGGCACCACGTGCCGCACTGAGGCCCGGGGGAGTGGGGGCGGGCGGGCCGGTCAGTGGCCGACCGGCCGGCGCGGCAGCGGTGACGAATACACCACGCTGGTGGTCACCGAGCCGAGCGCGCCGATCCGCCCGGACACCTCCTCCAGATGCTTCATGGAACGGGCCGCGACCTTGATCACGAAGCAGTCGTCGCCCGTGACGTGGTGCGCCTCCAGGATCTCCGGCGTCGTCTCCAGCAGATCGTGGAACGGCTTGTAATTGCCGTTCGGATAGCGGAGCCGTACGAAGGCCAGCACCGGCAGCCCGATCCGCTCCGGGGCGACCACCGCCGCGTACCCCGAGATCACCCCGGCCTCCTCCAGCCGCCGGACCCGCTCGGTGACGGCACTGGCGGACATGTTCACGGCGCGGGCCAGCTCGGCGTAGCCCGCGCGGCCGTTGCGCTGCAGGACGTCGAGGATGCGCCAGTCGGTGGCGTCGGGGGAATATCCGGTCATCTGCGCTGTCTAGCAGTGGAATCCCCGGTACGGCAAGGGTTCCGCCGGGGATCGTCGGTTCTCGGCCGCCGCTGCGAACCATAGATTTACCGCCATGATCACTCAGCAGCCCCGCCCGGCCCGGCAGTCCCCGGCCGCCCCCGCCAGCCCGGTACTCGCCACCCCGCCGGCCGCGCCGGCCGACGCCGCCGCGTACTTCGCCGCGCGGCTCGCCTTCCACACCGACGTCGCCGATGTGCACACCGCCCTTGCGGCCGGCGCCACGGACTTCGTCGTGGTCGACTCCCGCAGCACCGCCGCCTGGGACCAGGGCCACGTCCCCGGCGCCGTCCACCTGCCCACCGCCCGGATCCCCGCGGACGCCCGGCAGCTGCTCGACCCGGAGGTGCCGGTCGTCGTGCACTGCTGGGGCCCCGGCTGCGACGGCGCCACCCGCGCCGCCCTCGCCCTGGCCCGGCTCGGCTACCGCGTCAAGGAGATGCTCGGCGGCATCGAGTACTGGATCCGCGAGGGCTACCCGACCGAGACCTGGCAGGGCACCCGGACCCGGCCCGTCGACCCGCTGACGGCCCCGGTCGGCGAGGGGGAGTGCGGCTGCTGAGCGGGCCGGGCGAGAACCGGGCGGCGGGGCCCGGCGGTCCCGTACCGGGTCCGGCAGCTCCCTGCCGGACCCGGCCCCGGTGTACCGCGAACTCCCCTCAGAGCGCCGAGAGTTCGCTCAGCAGGTCGTCCAGGCCCAGGGAGCCCTGGGAGAGGGCGGCCATGTGCCAGGCCTTGAGGTCGAAGTCGGCGCCGTGGCGGGCACGGGCGGCCTCGCGGCCCTGGAGCCAGATGCGCTCGCCGAGCTTGTAGCCGATGGCCTGGCCGGCCATGCCCTGGTAGCGGATGATCTCGCTCTCGACGAACTCGGCCGGGCGGCTGCAGTGGCTCGCCAGGAACTCGTGCGCCAGCTGCGGCGTCCAGCGCTCGCCCGGGTGGAACGGCGAGTCCGCGGGGATCTCCAGCTCCAGGTGCATGCCGATGTCGATGATGACGCGGATGGCCCGCATCATCTGGGCGTCCAGGTAGCCCAGCCGGCGCTCCGGCGTGGTCAGGAAGCCCAGTTCGTCCATGAGCCGCTCGGCGTAGAGCGCCCAGCCCTCGACGTTGGCGCTGACCATGCCCACCGTCGTCTGGTAGCGGGAGAGCGCATCGGCGACGTGCGCCCACTGCGCCAGCTGGAGGTGATGGCCGGGCACGCCCTCGTGGTACCAGGTGGAGACCAGGTCGTACACCGGGAAGCGGGTCTCGCCCATGGTCGGGAGCCAGGTGCGGCCGGGGCGGGAGAAGTCCAGCGACGGCTGGGTGTAGTACGGGGCGGCGGCGCTGCCGGGCGGGGCGATCATGGACTCCACCCGGCGCACCCGCTCGGCGAGTTCGAAGTGCGTGCCGTCCAGGCCGTCGATGGCCTCGTCCATCAGCGACTGCAGCCACTGGCGGGTCTCCTCGACCCCCTCGACCGCCTCGCCGTGCTCGTCGCACCAGGCCAGCGCCTCCCACGGCGTCTTCGCGCCGGGCAGCACCCGCTCCGCCTCGGTCTCCATCTCGGCCAGCAGCCGGTAGAACTCCGACCAGCCGTACGCGTACGCCTCGTCCGCGTCGAGGTCGGTGCCGCTGAAGAAACGGACGAGCCGGATGTAGCGTTCCCGGCCCACCACGTCCGGGGCGCCCTCGATGGCCGGGGCGTAGACGTCGCGGAACCAGTCGCGCAGCTCCACCAGCGCGCCGGTGGCCACCCCGGCGGCCTCGGTCAGCTCGGCGCGCAGCGCGTCGGGGCCGGACTCGGTGAACTCGGCGAACCAGCTGCGGTCGGTGCCGATCCATTCGTCCAACTGGCCGATGACCGTGGCGACTTGGAGCGGTCCGGCGGGCAGGTCGCGCTTGCGGCCGGCGTCCAGTGCGGCGCGGTAGCCCTCCAGGGCGGCCGGCAGCGCCCGCAGCCGCTGGGCGATCGCCGCCCAGTCCTCCTCGGTCTCGGAGGGGGTGAGGATGATTGCCTGGCGGGCGTGGTGCAGCGGCGAGCTGAGGTTGCTGACCGCGCGCAGGCCCTCGCCCGCCTCGTGCACCGCCAGCTCGGCGGTGAGCCGCTCGCGCAGCAGCCGCGCGCAGACCTTCTCGGTGGGGTGTTCCGCGCCCGGCCGGGCCTCCGCCTCGGTGAGTCGCTCCAGCGTCGTGCGGGCGAGCTGGGCCAGTGCTTCCTGGCCCGTCGGGGAGAAGTCGGGGAGCTTCGAGGAGCTCTCCCGGACGCCGAGGAAGGTGCCGGTGATGGGGTCCAGTTCGACGAGTGCGTCGACATAGGCGTCGGCGACCTGACGGGGCAGTGGGCCGCTCGCGGGAGTAGTGGTGTGGGGCATGTGGACCATCCTCGTACGGATCGACCCGCCGCGTCACCATCAACAGCCCCTACGTGCCTGTCACTTTACGGCGTCATTGCCTTCGCGGGGCGCGGTGAGCGGCCGGCCGGGTGGTGCGCGCCACCCGGCCGGACCGCGGGCCGTGGTCCTGCCTCAGCGGCGGCCGGTCGCGTCCTGGATGTGCACGGTCTCCCGGGGCTCCCGCCGGGCGGGCAGGCCGGCCGGGCGGGCCGTGATCACCAGTGTGCCCTCCTCGATCTGGTAGTCCAGCGGCAGGCCGAGGCCGCGCATCGCGGCGACCATGCCGGTGTTGGACGCCTGGGTGATCGCGTACACGCTCTCGCAGCCGGTCTCGGCCGCCATCGCCACCAGCCGGCGCAGCAGCTCGGCGCCGATGCCGCGCTGTTGCCAGGCGTCCTCGACCAGCAGGGCGACCTCGGTCTCGTCGCCGTCCCAGAGCAGATGGCCGAGCGCCACCAGCCGGCCGGACGCGGTCTCCACCGCCAGGGTGCGGCCGAAGCGCGGGCTGAGCAGATGGCCGAGGTAGCGGTCCGCGTCCCCGACCGGGCCGTGGTAGCGCAGCGCGAGGGTCCGCGCCGAGCAGCGGTCGTGCATCTCCCGGGCCGCGACCAGATCGGAGGTGTCGGCGCGGCGGACGGTGATCTCGTTGCCCTCGGGCAGGGTCAGCACGTCCCGCCGCGGCGGCACCCGCTGGCCGAGCCGGGTGTCCAGCTCGACCAGTGCCCGCACCCGGGCGAACTCGGTGGGGGTGAACGGCAACTGCGGCCTTTCGATCGTGAGCGAACCCCCGGAGGGGTCGCGGAACTTCATCACATGGTCCTCCAGCACGCCCTCCGCGGGCACCTGCTCGGCCAGCGGCTGACCGGTCAGCGAGCGGGCGGGCACCGAGTGGATCGTGCAGCGCCCCAGCAACTGCCGCAGCGCCAGCGGGAGTTCGGCGGAATCCAGGGCGGTACGGGTCGCCAGGCCGAGCATCCGGGTCGGTGCGTCGACGAGGTCGTGCGCGTCGGCCCGCTCCAGCCAGCTGTGGACGCCGCCGGCGCCGGCCACCGTACGGGTGAGCTCGGCGGGCGTCAGCGGGGCCGGCGCGCGCAGCAGGAACTCGTCGACGGTCCCCTCGGACAGCGGGTGGGTCTGCAGGCTGAGGATGTCCACCTCCCGGGCGGCCAGTGCCGTGCACAGCGCGGCCAGGCTGCCCGGTGCGTCGCGGACCGTGGTCCGCATCCGCCACAGCGTCGTCTCCTTGCCGGCGGCCCTGGGGGACGCACCGGCCGGGGACGGCGCCGTGGCGCCGGTATCGGTCGGCGGCGGGGCGTGGTCGTGGCGCCGTGACCACCAGACGTGGAAGCCGGCCGTGGCGAGCAGGGCCACCGCGGAGGCGCACAGCAGCCCCGGCCCGGACGGGCCGTGCGCGACGGTGTTGGCGACCGCGTCGGCCACCGCGACGGCCGTGAACAGGGCCGCCAGCTCGACGAGCTCCCGCCGCCAGTGGTGACGGCGGGAGGTTTTGGCAGAGGTTGCTTCAGTCATGCACACAGCCTCGCCGACAGGTGTTGCCTGGTCGCCAACACATTGTGTCCGACGGGTAAAAGACGCAATCGGGGCATTGGTCCCTACTGTCCTACCCGTCCGGGTTGGAGCACCTTGCTGAACAACACGTCCCCGCCCTCCTGACGCAGCCGCACCGTCAGCTCCCCGCTTCCCCCGTCGATGTCGATCTCGCCGAAGTACTGCGGACTCTCCGCCGGGGAGACGTTCGCACGGTCCGGTGCCTTGATGAACGCCTGCTCCGGCCCGAACGTTCCATCAAGCTTCACGGCCTGGAACCCGCCCGCGTTCAGCGGCCCCGACACGAACTCCCAGAACGGCGCGAAGTCCCGGAACGCCGCCCGCTCCGGCGCGTAGTGCTGCGCCGAGGTGTAGTGCACGTCCGTGGTGATCCACACCGTGCCGGTCACCCGGGCGTGCTTGATGTGCCGCAGCAGCTCCGCCAGCTGCAGCTCCCGCCCCAGCGGAGCCCCCGGATCGCCCTGCGCCACCGCCTCGAAGTTCGTCCTGCCGTCCGGGACGACCAGCCCCAGCGGCATGTCCGAGGCGATCACCTTCCACACCGCACGTGAGCGGGACAGCTCACGCTTGAGCCAGCGCAGCTGCTCCGCCCCGAGGATGCCCTGCGGGTCGTCGGTCTGCCGGTCCGGCGAATTGGCGTTGCGGTAGCGCCGCATGTCCAGCACGAAGACGTCCAGCAGCGGGCCGTGGTGCACCACCCGGTAGACCCGCCCGGTGCCGTCCGGCCGCAGCGTACGGATCGGGAAGTACTCGGCGAAGGCCCGCAGCGACCGCGCGGAGAGCACGTCCGTGCGCTTCTCGGTGTACCGGTCGTCGTCGAGCAGTTGCCCCGGGTACCAGTTGTTGTGCACCTCGTGGTCGTCCCACTGGGTGATCGTCGGCACCTGGGCGTTGAACCGGCGCAGGTTCGTATCCAGCAGGTTGTAGCGGAACGCGCCGCGGAACTCCTGAAGCGTCTCGGCGACCTTCGCCTTCTCCTCGGTCGTCACGTTCCGCCAGATGCGGCCGTCCGGCAGCGTCACCCGCTCGGTGATCGGGTTGTCGGCGTAGATGTTGTCGCCGCTGCACAGGAAGAAGTCCGGGTTCCGGCGCCGCATGTCCTCGTAGACGCGGTAGCCGCCGCGGTCCGGGTTGATGCCCCAGCCCTGGCCGGCCAGATCGCCCGACCAGAGGAACCGCACGTCGGCGTGGCGCCCCTCGGGAGCGGTACGGAAGGTGCCGGTCACCGGCTCGCCGGTGCGCCGCGGATCGTCCGGGTCGGCCAGCAGCACCCGGTAGTGGACCTGCTCGCCGGGCGGCAGGCCGTGCAGCGGGGTGACGCCGGTGAAGTCCGTACCCGCGCCGAGGACCGGGCCGCGCCAGGTCTGCGTGGTCTCCGCATCGCGGAACGACTCGGTCGCCGCGGTCTGCACCACCATCCGGGCCGGCCGGTCGGACCGCACCCACACCAGGCCCGAGGACGTCGTCACGTCCCCGACCTGCACGCCCCAGTCGGCACTCGGCCGCCCACCGCGGGCCAGCGCGGGCGCGGCCCCGGCGGGCGCGGGCAGCGCCAGCGCCGCGGACCCCGCCGCCGCACCCCGCAGCACCGCGCGCCGCCCCCAGCCACCGCCGGATCCCTGCGCCATCTCCAACCTCCATGCCTCGACCGACTCACTGATGACCTGTTCGTATCGCTGTTCGGTGCCCCGCGGTCGAACTCCCGGTGAACGCGCAGTGGTTCACGGGCGGTGCGGGGGTGCGCTGCACGCCGGCCCGGCCCAGGGGACCGGTCGGGTCCGGGTCATGGTCGCAAGACGGAGGGGGGATGGCCAGGACTGCGCCGCGACGATGACGCTGCCCGTACACGCCGCCGCCCACAGCCTGTACCGGGCCGCCGGGGCGCGCTCCGGCGGCCGGACGGTTACCGGCCGGTGCTCCCGTTCCGGGCCGGGGCCACGCCCCGTCCCCGCGACCGGTCCCGGCGCAGTGTGCCCAGCAGCCGTACCCCGCGGTCGAGGTCCGACGGGGCCAGATGGGCGTACCCCAGGACCAGTCGGACCCGCCCGTCGCCCGGCGGCGCGGGCGCGCTCCTGTAGGCGGACAGTGCGCGCAGCGCCAGTCCTGCCCGCCGGGCCCGGGCGAGCAGCTCCGCCTCGGCCCCGTACGCCGCGGGCAGCGTGACGATGACGTGCAGTCCGGCGGCGATGCCGGTCACCTCGGCGCCCGGGCAGTGCGCGGCCAGCGCCGCGGTCAGCGCGTCCCGGCGCTCCCGGTAGGCGCGCTGGCAACGGCGCAGCTGGCGGTCGTAGTCGCCCCGGGCGATGAGCTCGGCCAGCAGCGCCTGGTCCAGCACCGGATTGCCCAGGTCCATCGTCCGCTTACGGGCCACCACGTCGTCGGCCAGCCATCCGGGCACCACCAGCCAGCCCAGCCGCAGCCCCGGCGCCAGCGACTTGCTCACCGAGCCGGTGTACGCCACCCGTTCCGGATCCAGGCCCTGCAACGCGCCGACCGGAGCCCGGTCGTAGCGGAAGTCGCCGTCGTAGTCGTCCTCGACGAGCAGCCCGCCGGCCGCCCGCGCCCAGCCCAGCAGCTCCGCCCGGCGGGCCGCCGGCACGGCCGTGCCGGAGGGGAACT
This sequence comes from Streptomyces bugieae, assembly GCF_036352915.1. Lineage (NCBI taxonomy): Bacteria > Bacillati > Actinomycetota > Actinomycetes > Kitasatosporales > Streptomycetaceae > Streptomyces > Streptomyces bugieae. Next base: position 998,699 of record NZ_JAZBJP010000002.1, on the reverse strand, counting down.
GGTGGGACGGCGTCAGTACCGCGGCCCGCGCCCCGGAAGCCGCCAGCTCCGCCATGACCGGGCCCTCACCGTCCAGCGGCACCGGTACGGACGCCAGCCCGGCTGCGGCGAACAGCTGGGCGTGCTCGGGGCTGCCCGGGTCCTCCACGGCCACCGCCCGGTGTCCGGCCGCGCGCAGCGCGAAGCCGAGCAGTGTCATCGCCTGGGCCACGCCCGAACACACCACCAGCCGCTCCGGATCGGCGGCCACACCGCGCCGCCGGGTCAGCAACTGCGCCAGTTCCCGGCGCAGTTCGGGCAGGCCGCGCGGATCCGGGTAGCCGAGGGCGCGGTGCGGCAGCCGGTGCAGCGCCCGGCGGTGGGCGGCCGACCAGGCCGCTCGCGGGAACAGCGAGAGGTCGGGAGTGCCCGGCGTGAAGTCGATGAACGGGGTGCCGGCCGCGGGGGCCACGGCGTTCCTCGGCGGGCGCGCGCCGCGCACCGCACCGCCGACCCAGGTGCCCGCGCCGCGCCGGCTGTCCAGATAGCCCTCGGCGATCAGCTGCTCGTACGCCTCGGTCACCAGACCGCGCGAGACCCCGAGATCGGCGGCCAGCTCCCGGCCCGACGGCAGCCGGGTCCCGGCCGCCAGCCGGCCCGATCGGACCGCCTCGCGCAGCGCCTCCTGGAGCGCGCGGCCGCGCCGCCGCCTGGTGGGCGGCTCCTTCACCGCCAACAGCCTGCTGGGCGACTACCCGTGGGCGGGCGGCCAGGCCCTGCGCTACGGCCTCGCCGCCCTGATCCTGCTCGCCCTCGTCGGCCGCCGCGCCGGCCCGCCGCTGCGCGCCCTCACCGGCCGCCAGTGGGGACGCCTCGCCCTGCTCGCCGCCCTCGGCATGCTCGGCTTCAACCTCGCGATCCTGGCGGCCGAACGCACCGCGGAACCGGCCGTGCCGGGGGTGTTCGTCGGCTGTGCCCCGGTGGTCGTCGCCGTGCTCGTGCCCACCCTGGCGGGGCGCCGGCCGAGCCCGGCCGTGGTACGCGGCGCCCTCCTGGTGGCCGCCGGCGCCTGGGTCGTCCAGGGGTGGGGACGCACCGACGCGCCGGGCCTGTTCTGGTCGGTGGCCGCGCTGTGCGGGGAGGTGGGCTTCGCCGTACTGGCGGTGCCCGTCCTGCCGCCGCTCGGCCCCCGGCTGCTGTCGGCGGTGGTCAGCGCGCTCGCCGCGGTGGAGGCCACCGTCGTCGGCGCGGTCACCGGGGGCGCCGGCCGGCTGCGGATGCCGGACGCGGTCGAGGCGGCCGCCCTCGGCTGGCAGGCCGTCATCGTCACCGTCGTCGGCTTCGTCTGCTGGTACGCCGGCATCCAGCGGATCGGCGCCGAACGCGCCACTCTCTTCTCCGGCCTGATCCCGGTGTTCGCCGCACTCACCGCGCCACTGGTCGGAACCGGCGGATACGGCCCGGCCCAGCTGGGCGGCAGCCTGCTGGTGGGCGCGGGCGTGGTGCTGGGCGCCGGGGTGCGGCCGCGCCTCGCCCGCCGGGGCAGTGGCGTGGCTCGCACCGGGGCGTTTGCGCTGGACAACGGCCGGGTCGGCGGGTGGGATGGGCGGGTGCGAAGCGATACCGCGACCGAGGTCTTCGAGGAATACCGGCCCGTTCTGTTCGGGGTGGCCTACCGGATGCTCGGCCGGGTGGCCGACGCCGAGGACGTGGTGCAGGACGCCTGGTTGCGCTGGGCCGGCGTGGAGCGCGCCGAGGTCCGCGAGCCGCGCGCCTTCCTCGTACGGATCACCACCCGGCTGGCCATCGACCGGCTGCGCCAGGTCCAGTCGCGGCGCGAGTCCTACGTGGGGCCCTGGTTGCCCGAGCCGCTGGCGACGGACGCCGCCGGGAGCCCGCCGGACGGCGCGGAGCGGGCGGTGTTCGCCGAGACCGTGACCCTCGCGGTGCTCGTCGTCATGGAGTCGCTCTCCCCTCTGGAACGCGCGGTGTTCGTACTGCGCGAGGCGTTCGGCTACCCCTACGCGGAGATCGGCGCGGTCCTCGACCGGAGCGAGGCCGCGGTGCGCCAACTGGCGGGCCGGGCCCGGCGCCACGTCGAGGAGGGCAGCCCGCGCTACGAGGTGGATCCGGAGCAGCAGCGCGATCTGACCGAACGGTTCCTGGCCGCGGCGGCCGGTGACGACCTGGCGGGGCTGCTGAGCCTGCTGGCGGCGGACGCCCGGCTGGTCGGCGACAGCGGCGGCAAGGCCAAGGCGCCGCTGCGGATCATCGAGTCCGCCGACAAGGTCGCCCGCTTCCTCCTCGGCGTCGCCAAGTCCATGCCGGCCGGGCTGGAGTTCACCCTGTGCGCGCTCAACGGCGGGCTCGCCGTGCTGGCGCACCAGGACGGCGTACCGGACACGGTCATCCAGCTCGGCGTCCAGGACGGCCGGATCCGGACCGTCTACATCGTGCGCAACCCGGACAAGCTCGGGGCACTGGCCACGCGGTGAGCCGGGGCCCGCGGATCGGGCCTCCCGGGCTGTCCTCGTCGCGCGGCGCTTCGTCAATCGGTGGCGGGATTGGTCTTGACCAAGGGTGGGGGCGGCCATATCGTCGGGATACTGCAACAACCTTTAATAAAGAAGCGCTCATAAAGGGTGCGCGAACGGGCCGTCCCGCACGGCCCGGGTGCGGGCCCGGATCCCAGGGGGCGCTGCCCCGCGGGCAGCCGCCAGTGCGGAGGACAGGGTGGGGACCACGCAACTCGACACGGTGCCGGAGCCGAAGTACTGGCACCTCAAGACCGTGCTCAGCGAGGCGCTGGACTCGGAGTTCGCGGTCGGTGAGGTTCTGCCCAACGAGCGTGAGTTGGCGGCCCGGTTCGGGGTCGCCCGGGCCACGCTCCGGCAGGCGCTCGAACAACTGGAGCTGGAGGGCCGGCTCCAGCGCCGCCGCGGCGTCGGCACCACCGTCGCCCCGCCGCGCGCCGACGTCGCCGTCGACCCCGTCCGGCACACCTGGCCCGGCGTCCCCGGCGACGACTGGCAGCCGGTCGACGCCGCCGAGAGCGACACGGTCCCGGCCGAGGTGGCGCGGCTGCTGGACACCGCCCCCGGCGAACAGGTCCACGTCGTGCGCCGCAGCCGGGTCACCGACGGCCGCCCGGTCGCCGCCGAGCTGCTGTACGTACCGGCGGCCGTGGTCCCCGGATACGACGCGGCGGCCGCGCTCAGCGCCCCCGGCCGCGCCCGTGCCGTGCTGCGCGCACTCCAGGAGCGCGAGCTGGAGGGCCAGGACCGCACGGTGGAGCTGGGCTCCGCCCGGGCCGAGGACGCCAAGCAGCTCGACCGCCTTCCCGGCGCGCCCGTTCTGGTCGTCACGACCCGCTATGTCTCCGCGGGACGCCCGACCGCGGTCGCGGTGTCCACGTACCGCGCCGACACCTGCCGGCTGACGTTCGGCGAGCGCGACGCGGTGGCCCTGCTCGCGGGCTGACCCCGCGCCGCGGGGAGGGGTGACGGCTCACCGACGGGCCGTCACGGTCCCCTCCACCGCGAAGAGTTCCCCCTCGACGTGGTCGAGGGCCAGCCGCAGCGCACCGGTCGCCACCGCCGCCTCGCCCAGCTGGGACAGTACGACCCGCGGCGGCCGAAGGCAGTAGCGCGCCAACTCGCCGCGCAGCGGCCCCAGTACGCCGGCCAGCCCGGTCGCCCAGCCGCCGATCACCACCAGCTCCGGATCGAGTGCCAGCACCAGCGCGGCGACGTCGTGCACCAGCCGCCGGATGAACCGGTCCACCGCGTCCCGGGCCCGCGCATCACCCTGCCCGGCCGCCGCGAACACCGCCGCGACCTGCGCCTCGTCCAGCGGATGCAGCGGCTTCCCGGTCGTCGACAGCAGCGTCTCCGGGGTCGCCTCCCGCCCGAGCAGATGCAGCGCGCCGATCTCCCCGGCCGCGCCGCCGAACCCGCGGTGCAGCCGCCCGCCGATCAGCGCACCGGCACCCGGGCTGAGCCCCGCCAGCACGAAGACGAGGTCGTCCGAGCCGGTCGCCGCGCCCTGCCAGTGCTCGGCCACCGCCGCCGCGTTGGCGTCGTTCTCGACCAGCACCGGACAGTGGAACGACCGCCGCAGCCGGTCGCCCAGCGGCAGCCCCGTCCAGCCGGGCAGCGCGGTGCCCAGCCGTACCGTGCCGTCCGCCTCCACGATGCCCGGGCTGGCCACGCCGACGGCCCGCAGGCTGCGGCGCGGCACGCCGGTGCGCCGCAGCAGATCCGCCACCACGGCCCGCACCCGGTCCAGCCGCTCATCGGCCGGGGCGCCCTCCTCGACGGTGCGTTGCGCGGTGTCCAGCACCCGGCCGCTCAGATCCGACAGCAGCGCCACGATGCGGTGCGGCCCGATCTCGATGCCCAGCAGATGACCGGCCTCGGTACGGAACCGGAAGCGGCGGGCCGGGCGGCCCTGCCGGCGCGCCTCGCCCTCCTCGGCGGGCACCTCGACGACCAGGCCGCTCTCGATGAGCCCCTCGACCACGCCCTCGACCGTGGGCCGCGACAGGCCCGTCACCTGGACCAGATGGGTGAGCGTGGCGGCGTCCGCGGCGCGCAGCGCGTCCAGCACCACCGCGGAGTTGATCCGTCGCAGCAGCGAGGGGTCCCCGCCGGTGAGCCGCCCCAACGTCCGTCTCCCTAGCTTTCCGTGTGTGGCGGATCGTAGCCGGTCAGACGGTGTGCGGCGAGCCCCGCCCGGGGCCGCGGCAGGGGCCGGCCCCCGCTCACCCGACCGTCCCCGGCGTCACGAACCCGGACTCGTAGGCGGCGATCACCGCCTGGGTGCGGTCCCGGGCGCCCAGCTTCGCCAGCACCGCGCTGACGTGCGTCTTGACCGTCTCGGCCCCCACCACCAGCTCCGCGGCGATCTCGGCGTTCGACAGCCCGCGGCACATCAGCCGCAGTACCTCGCGCTCCCGGCCCGTCAGCGCGGCCCGCTCCAACTCCGCCCGGGCCCGGTCGTTGCGCCGCTCCGCGGCCATGGCCCGCAGCGACGCCGGGAACAGCAGCGAGGAGCCCTCCGCGACCAGCCGCACCGCGTGCACGATCTCGGCCGGCCGGGACCGCTTGAGCAGAAAACCGTCCGCGCCCGCGCGCAGCGCCTCGTAGACGTACTCGTCCGCCTCGAAGGTGGTGACGACGAGGATCCGCGGCGGGTCGGTGATCGTCCGGAGAACCGCGCGGGTCGCCTCGATCCCGTCCAGCAGCGGCATCCGTACGTCCATGGCGACCACGTCCGGCCGCAGTTGCCGCACCAGCGGGACCACGGCGGCCCCGTCACCCGCCTCCCCCGTCACCTCGATGTCGGGCTGGGCCTCCAGAATGGCGCGCAGTCCGGCGCGCACCAGCGGCTCGTCGTCGACCAGGAGTACGGATATCGGCACGGCACCACCCTAGAGGGAGGCGCCGGTCAGGCGGGCAGCGGCAGGCGGACGCTCACCCGCCACGTGCCGTCCGCGGGGCCGGTGCGGGCCTCGCCGCCGAGCAGTGTGGCGCGTTCGCGGATGCCGCGCAGGCCGCGGCCGCCGCTGCCGGGGCCCGCGGGGACGGCGGGCAGCGGATTGCGGACATCCAGTTCCAGCACGCCGCCGTCGGCCGCGATCCGTACGGACACCGGCACCGGACCCGCGTGCCGCAGCACGTTGGTCAGGGCCTCCTGCACCATGCGGTACCCCTCCCGGGAGACCGGCCCGGGCAGGTCCGCCAGCGGGCCGCTGAGCTCGGCGCTGACCGCGGAGCCGGCGGCCCGGGCGGACTCCAGCAGCCGCTCGGCCTCGGTGAGCAGGGGCCGGTCGGCCGGCCGCGGCGCGTCCTCGCGCAGCAGCCGCAGGGCCCGCTCCAGATCGCCGAGCGCCTGCCGCCCGGTCTCCTCGATGGCGGCCAGCGCCCGGTCGGTGAACTCCGCCGCACCGGCGGCGCGGGCCGCCCCCGCCTGCACCACGGTCACGGTCAGCGCGTGCCCGATCGAGTCGTGCAGTTCCTGGGCCAGCTGGTTGTGCGCCAGCAGCCGCTCCGTACGGGCCTCCAGCGCGGCCAGCCGTTCGGCCGCGGAGGGGCCCAGCAACAGCCGCGCGGCACGGGCCATCAGCGCCCCCGCGCCCAGGGCGACGGCCAGGAGCAGCACGAGGGGGAGCGGCACGAGCAGGCCGTACCACCAGTGGGGCGCCCCGATGGCCGGCAGGCCGCTCAGATGGCTGGGCCGGCCGGCCGCCGCCATGCCGAACGCGACGGCGAGCATGGGCAGTTGGACGGTCAGCGCCGTCACGGCCACGCCCGTCTCCAGCCGCAGCAGCAGCCATCCGGCGGTACGGGCGCGATCGCGCCAGCGGGCCGACGGGGTGGTGGCGATACCGGACGCGGCCCGCTGCTCGGGGCCGTGCGGGCCCGGCGTCAGCAGCAGCTGGGCCTGCAGACCCTCGACCCGCCGGACCACCGGCACCAGCGCGGCCGCGAGGACGAGCGGGACCGGCAGCATCGCGAGCCGCAGCCAGGTCTCCCAGCCGCCCGTCCGGAACGTCCCCCCGTGCAGGAACCCGGTCAGCACCCCGGCGACCGTGGCCATGAGCAGGTGCAGCCAGCGGGTGTAGGTGACGGGCCGGACGAGCCGGCGGACGACGGAGGCGAGCGAGGCGGTCACGCCGTCATCGTGCCAGCGCGTGACCGGGCGTCGCCTCCCCCCGGTGGGGGAAACCTCCCCGGCGCAGGGGGGCCGAATGCGGAGCTCAGGGGCCGCTGTGGCGCTGCCGGCACCGGCGGCACGGCCAATTGTCAGACCCCCGCGCTTTACTGACGGTATGAAGCTTGACGAGCAGCTGACGACCATCGACCGGCTGCGCCTGCGGGAGTTCCCGGCGCAGCGGGTCCGCTCCGCGCCGGCCGAGAGCGGGCCGGGCTTCCACATAGCGGATCTGCGGGTCAGCCAGGATTTCTGGGACGCGGATCTCGCCGAGCTCGCGGAGGCCGAGGAGGAGTTCGAAGCCGCGCTGACCGCCCTGGTGCGGGCGCTGTCCTTACGGTGGGGCGAGCCCCAAGTGCTGGACCTGGCAGGCGTGTTGGAGCGGACGGCGCAGGGGCTGCCGGTGCGGCCGCCGCTGGACACCCTGTGCGGTTTCGTGCCGCTGATGTACGGCTGGCGGGTGGACGGCCGGTGGATAGGCGTGGGTGTCGGACAGGGCGACCGGGAGCTGCCGTTGCAGCTGCTGGTGGCGGTGGGGGAGGAGGAGGTGGCGCGGGTGGCCGGCGGTCAGTGAGGGAAGGCGGGGGCGAGCGCCGCGGTGGCGAGCCGGCGCGGGGTGCCCGAGCCGTCGGCGGGGACGGTCCACAGATCGGCGCCGTAGTCGCCCGGCAGCGCGTAGACCAGGGTGTGCCGGTCCTGCCAGACCGCCTGGTCGTCGATGGTGCGGTGCTCCCCGGTCGCGGTCTCGCGCAGCGTGCGCAGATCGAGCACGTACAGCCGCCAGGGGGCGTCCGGATCGGCGTCGGCGACCCGCTTCTTGTAGGCGATGCGGGTGCCGTCGGGCGACAGCGAGGGGCATTCGACGTTGGCGTGCAGCGCGCGCAGGGTGCGGGCGGTGCGGTCACCGCGGACGAGGTAGGTCTTTCCGCCGGTGGCGGCGGTGGCGTAGAAGCGGTCGTCGTCGGCGAAGGTGACGCCCCAGACGTTGGTGTCGGCCGCGTGCACCCGGTGTCCGTCGATGGTCAGCGCGTAGGTCTCCAGGTTGGCGTCCAGGTGCCCGGTGCGGGTGTCGAGGATCGAGGTCCGGGTGGAGAAGGCGGTGCCCGCGTAGGAGTCGCCGCTGACGAAGACGGTCCAGGCGACGGTGCGGCCGCCGGGGGAGACCCGGGCGCGGGTCGGGGTGCCGGCCAGGTCGTAGTGGCGCCGCTCGTGCAGCCGGTCGTCGAGGACCACCGCCCGGTAGGTGTCGCGGAGTTCACCGTGCACGGCCTGCAGGCAGATTCCGGTGCCGGCGGCCGCGTGGAAGCGCAGGCAGCGGACGCCGGAGGCGGTGCGCGGGCCGGAGAGCCGGCCGGCCGGGACGGCGGTGATCTCGTCGCGGTGCGGGCCCCAGGCCATGTTGCGGAAGAACACGCGGTGCGGATCGCTCAGCCGTACCGCACCGGAGGTGACCGCGGGCCCGCCGGCCTGGGTGCGGTCCTTCTCGGCGGCCCGGCCGGCGGCGCGCAGGGTGGCGCCGACCGCGATCCCGCCGAGGAGGAGGACGGCGCCGAGCAGGACCAGGAGGCGGGCGGTGCGGTTCACGTGGCGGGCTCCGATGGTGTGGGGGCGTCGGTCCGGGGCGGGAGGGCGCCGGCCGCCGGGGTCGGGCGCAGCAGCCGGGCGCTGAGTGCGGCGGCGAGTGCCAGACCGGCCGCGGCGAGGGCGAGCGCCCAGCGGTCGCCCCAGGCGGTCCAGGCCGCGCCGAAGGCCAGCGAGCAGCCGAAGCGGGCCGCGGCCTGGCCGGTCTGCACGACCGCCAGCCCGCTGCCGCGCGAGGTGTCCGGGACCGCGTCGGCGGTGGCCGCGGCGAGCACACCGTCGGTGGACGCGTAGAAACCGCCGTGCAGGAGGAGGACCAGGCAGGTTGCCACCGGCGAGGCGGCGGACGGGGCGAGCAGCAGCCCGTAGGCGCCGAGCAGCGCGAGATGGCCGAGGAGGAACAGCCGGCGGCGGCCCCACCGGTCCGCGACCGCGCCCAGCGGCACGGCCAGCAGCAGGAAGGCCGCGGCGGTGCCGAGCGGCAGCAGCGGGAACCACGCCTCGGACAGCCCGAGGCGGCGCTGGAGGGTGAGGTAGAGGAAGGAGTCGCTGACCGTGGTCAGACCGAGCAGCACGGCGCAGCAGGTCAGCCGGCGCAACGCGGGCAGACGCAGCAACGGCCGCAGCGGAGGGGCGGAGGCCGGGGCGTGCGCCGGCGACGGATGCGCGCCGCGCGCCGGGGACGGGCGCGAGCCGCGCGCCGGTGACGGGAGCCGGCCGGCGGCCTCGGCGGCGCCCGGTGCGGGGGACCGGATCCGGCCGGGGACGAAGAGCAGCAGGACGGTCACGCCGAGCGCGGCCACACAGCCGCTGACCGTGAACACCGCGTCGTACCCGCCGGCCGCGGCGCGCAGCACGAGGAAGGCGACCAGCGGGCCGAGCAGCGCGCCCGCGGTGTCCATCGCCCGGTGCACGCCGAACGCCCGGCCGCGGACCGCCGGTTCACTGGCGAGCGAGATCATCGCGTCACGCGGCGCGGTGCGCAGCCCCTTGCCGGTGCGGTCGGCGGCCAGCACGGCACCGATCAGCGGCAGGGTGTGCACGAGCAGCAACAGCGGTTTGCACAGGGCCGAGAGGCCGTATCCGACCACCGCGACGCCCTTGTGGCCGCCGCCCCCGCCGCGGTCCGAGACCCGTCCGCCGAGCAGCCGGACGAGCGCGCTGACGCCGTTGTACACCCCGTCCAGCAGCCCGAAACCGAGCGGGGACAGGCCGAGTTCGGCGACGAGGTACAGCGGCAGGACGGCGGTGACCATCTCCGAGGAGACGTCGGTGATCAGGCTGACGGCGCCCAGGACGAGGACGGTGCCGGGGACCGCGGCCCGGACCGGCCGGCCCGGGCGTGCGCCCGGGCCGGCCGTCGTGGGGGTGGCGCGGCTGTCCGCGAGGTACACGTCAGCTCGCCCAGACGCCGGTGATGTCCTTGGCGTCGGCGGCCTTCCCGGCGTGCGAGGTGCCGTACATGTCCTCGAGGGTGCGCAGCACGTCGTAGTGGTTGTAGGTGGTGCCCGAGGTGGAGCCGGGCTGCACCGGCTGGCCGTACAGGACGGTCGGGATGCGGTTGCCGCTGAGGCGGTTGTCCTCGTCGAAGGTGAGCAGCAGCAGGCTGTTGTGGGTCTTGGCCCAGTCCGCGTAGCTCTTGAGGTGGTTCTTCAGCCAGGTGTCGCCGGTGGAGACCGAGCAGTCGTGCATGTCGCCGCACAGGTTCGGCACGACGAACGACACGGTCGGCAGCGTGCTGAAGTCCGTGGGGAACGCGTCGAAGGTGTGCGCCGTGTTCGTGGGCACGTTGCCGAAGCCGAACCACGGGTTGTGCTTCTGCGCGTACTTGCCGCTCCGGCAGGTGGTGGAGCCCTCGGACGGCAGCGATTCGTTGTAGCTCGCCCAGGTCTTGCCGGCCGCGGTCACCTCGGAGGCGAGGTTGGGCGCGGAGCTGAAACCGGGGGTGACGCAGCTGTCGTCGGTGACGCCCTGGGTGTCGCCGGAGAACATCGCGTAGTAGTTGGGCTGGCTGGGGTGGGTCTCGGCGTACGAGGCGGTGAGGCTGGCGCCGCCGGAGGCCAGGGAGTTGATGTACGGGGCGCTGGAGCTGCCCAGCACCTGGTTGTAGGCGTGGTTCTCGAAGACCACCACGACCACGTGGTCGGGGCTGGGCACCCCGGCCGCGGTGGCCTCGGCGCCGAAGCCGTTGCCCGCCCAGACGCCGAGGCCGGCGGCGGCGAGGCCGAACGCCCCGGCGAGCGCGGTGAGCTTGTGGCGGCGCGAGCGGCGGCCGCGGTGGTCCGCCGGGGACGCCGCGGCGGAGGGGGGAGCGGAAGACGAGGGGGACGGAGTGGGCACGACTGCCTCCGTACGGAAGAGTGGGGGCGTGCACGGGCGGCGACAGAGTAGAGCCACCGAGGTGACATGTACACGCCTTCAAGATGACGGTTCGTCGAACGCCCGCCGTCCGGACGCCCCACGGTCCCGAGAAGGGGACCCGCTACGCGTCCCCGTCGTCCGCGAACGCCGCCGCGCGCAGCCGCCCGTACTCCTCCGCCATCGTCGCCGGCGTCCAATGGGCGTTCAGCCCACTGGGGTTGGGCAACGCCCAGATCCTGGTGTCCCCCAGCGTGCGTGGCTGCGGCCCGACCGTCGCCCGCTTGTCGTCGAAGGCGACGCGGTAGGCGGTGACCCCGGCGACGGCGAGCCAGCGCGGCCGCAGCCGGGCCACCTTCTCCGCCAGCAGCCGGCCGCCCTCGCGGAACTCCTCCGCGGTCAGCTCGTCCGCCCGAGCGGTCGCCCGCGCGACGACATTGGTGATCCCGACACCGTGCGCGAGCAGTTCCTCCTGCTCGTCGGGGCGCAGCCGCCGCGGTGTGAAGCCGGCGGCGTGCAGCACCGGCCAGAACCGGTTGCCGGGCCGGGCGAAGTGGTGGCCGGTGGCCGCCGACATCAGCCCGGGGTTGATCCCGCAGAAGAGGACCCGCAGACCGCTCGCCGCCACGTCCGGGACGAGGCGGTCCCGAGCGGCCTGCAGCTCCTCCGGGGTGAAGCGCACCTCAGGGCTCCCGGGTCAGAGGATCGCGCCCGGGGTGTAGCCGGCGGCCTCCGGGTGCTGCTTGGCGATCTCCTCGATCCGGGCGACGACCGCCGCCACCTGGTCGGCGGCCGCACCCGTGAACGACAGCTTGTCCGCCATCAGCGCGTCCAGCTGCGCCCGGTCCAGCGGAATCCGGGAGTCCGCCGCCAGCTTGTCCAGCAGCTCGTTGCGCTCGGCGCCCTGCTCGCGCATGGCCAGCGCGGACGCCACCGCGTTCTCCTTGATCGCCTCGTGGGCCTCCTCGCGGCCCACCCCGGCGCGGACCGACCCCATCAGCACCTTCGTCGTGGCGAGGAACGGCAGGTAGCGGTCCAGCTCGCGGGCGACGACGGCGGGGAACGCACCGAACTCGTCGAGCACCGTCAGGAACGTCTCCAGCAGCCCGTCCAGCGCGAAGAACGAGTCCGGCAGGGCGACCCGGCGCACCACGGAGCAGGACACGTCGCCCTCGTTCCACTGGTCGCCCGAGAGCTCACCGGCCATCGAGGCGTAGCCGCGCAGGATCACCATCAGGCCGTTGACGCGCTCGCAGGAGCGGGTGTTCATCTTGTGCGGCATCGCCGACGAGCCGACCTGGCCGGGCTTGAAGCCCTCGGTGACCAGCTCGTGCCCGGCCATCAGCCGGATCGTCTTCGCCAGCGACGAGGGGGCCGCGGCCAGCTGCACCAGCGAGGTGACCACGTCGTAGTCCAGCGAGCGCGGGTAGACCTGGCCGACGGACGTGAAGGCCTGCCCGAAGCCGAGGTGCCCGGCGATCCGCTGCTCCAGCTCGGCCAGCTTCGCCGCGTCGCCGCCCAGCAGGTCCAGCATGTCCTGCGCGGTACCCACGGGGCCCTTGATGCCGCGCAGCGGGTAACGGGAGAGCAGGTCTTCCAGGCGCGCGTACGCCACCAGCAGCTCGTCCGCCGCGGTCGCGAACCGCTTGCCGAGCGTCGTGGCCTGCGCGGCGACGTTGTGCGAGCGGCCCGCCATCACCAGCTCGGCGTGCTGGGCGGCCAGCGAACCCAGGCGCGCCAGCACGGCGACCGTGCGGTCCCGCATCAGCTCCAGCGACAGCCGCACCTGGAGCTGCTCGACGTTCTCGGTCAGGTCGCGGGAGGTCATGCCCTTGTGGACCTGCTCGTGGCCGGCCAGCGCGTTGAACTCCTCGATCCGCGCCTTCACGTCGTGCCGGGTGACCTTCTCGCGCTCGGCGATCGACGCCAGGTCGACGTCCTCCAGGACCCGCTCGTAGTCGGCCAGCGCCTCCTCGGGGACCGCCACCCCCAGGTCCTTCTGGGCACGCAGCACGGCGAGCCACAGCTTCCGCTCCAGCTTGACCTTGTACTCGGGGGACCAGAGCACGGCCAGCTCCGCGGAGGCGTAGCGGCCGGCCAGAACATTGGGGATGCGAGGCTTCGCAGACACAGCAGTCACGTGGTCAGAGTCTACTGGCGATTCGCGCAGGCCAGCGCCCCGGTCCCGGCTGTGCGTTCCTACAGGCGCCACGCCCCGGCCGCGAAGACCGGCCCGCACGCTCCCGGAACGCCCGGGCCGGGGGCGCGGCCCTCCCTACGTGCCCCCGTTGACGACCGCCCGCCGCACCGCGCCGCCCTCGACGTACCACTTCTTGAGGATCTTCGCGTACTCGCCGCTCTTGATGAGGCGGTCGAGGGCTCCGCGCAGCGCGTCGCGCAGGGCCGTGCGGTTCTTGGCCACCGCGATGCCGTAGAGCAGGGGGTCGAGTTGCTCGCCGGCGAGTTCGAGGACGCCGCCGCCCGAGAGGGTGGCGGCGGTCTGCGCCGCCACCGGGAAGTCGTCGAGGCCGGCCGAGGACCGGCCCTTGGCGATGTCGTCGTAGACCTCCGCCTGCGAGTCGAACTCCCGGATCCTGATCCCCTTGGCGGCCTTCCGGCCGAGCTCGTCCACGTAGTCGCGGGCCACGGAGGCGCGCTGGACGGCGACCGTCCTGCCGGACAGGTCCTCGGGTCTGTGGATGCCCTCCGGGTTGCCCTTGCGGACGACGAGCACGAGCCCGGCCCGGAAGTAGTCGACCATGTCGACGCCGCTGCCGGTCTTCGTTCCGTTCGCGCGCCCCTGCTGCCGGTCCTTGGTGTCGGCCATCGCCGACATGACCAGGTCGAAGCGGCCCGCGGCCAGCCCGGCGAGCAGGGAGTCGAAGGTGGCGTTCTCGAACGTGACGCGGACACCCAGTTCGCGACCGAGGGCGTTCGCGATGTCGACGTCGACTCCGGCGGGCCTGCCGTCCCTGACGAACTCCATGGGCGCGTACGCGATGTCCGAGCCGACGGTGATCTTGCCCTTGTCGCGGATCTCCTGCGGCAGCCGGCCGGACGGTTCCGGTGAGCCGGCGGCCTTGTCCCCGGCGGTCTCGCCACTGGCGCGGTCCCCGCCCTCCGGCCACAGCGCCCAGCCCAGCGCCCCGGTGCCGGCCAGGCCTCCGACGACGGACAGCGCTGCCAGCACCCGGCGCCGGCTCGGGGCCGGGGAGGCGGGCAGCGGGGGCGTGGCGGTGTGCGCGGGCCAGGCCGTCTTCGCGACGGGCGGCGGCGGGGGCGGCGGGCCGTCCGGACTCGCACTGGTCGGCAGCTGGTCGAACGGCACGCCGGCCGGCGCCTGGGCCGGCGGGCGCGGCGCGAAATCGGCCGGGGACCTGGGGTCGGCGAGCTGCGCGGACAGACGGCGGAGCTGCACGGCGACGGGGGCCGGCAGCCAGTCGCCGTACGGGCCGGGCGCGCCCACCCGTGCCATCAGGGCGGGCAGGGCGGGCCGCCGCTCCGGCTCCTTGGCCAGACAGGCCGCCGCCACCTCCGACAGCCCGTCCGGGAGACCGTCGAGCCGCGGCTCCTCGTGCACGGTGCGGTACATCAGGATCTGCGGCTCGGCGCTCCCGTACGGGCCGCCACCGGTCGCCGCGAACACGATCACCCCGCCGAGCGCGAACACGTCCGCCGCGCCCGTGACGTTGGGGCCCGTCATCACGAGCTGCTCGGGCGCCATGAAGCCCGGTGTGCCGAGGGCGGTGCCGGTCGTCGTCAGGGCGGTGTCCGCGGCCGAGTACGCGATGCCGAAGTCGATCACCCGCGGCCCCTCGGCCGTGAGCAGGATGTTCGACGGCTTGAGGTCGCGGTGCACCAGGCCGTGCGCGTGCACCGCCGACAGGGCCTGCAGCAGGCCCGCCGTCAGCAGCCGCACCGCCCGCTCCGGCAGCGCCCCGCAGTCGTGCACGGCATCGGTCAGCGAGACACCCGGCACGTAGTCGGTCGCCATCCACGGCACGTCGTCGTGCGGCGCGGCGTCGACCACCGGCGCCACGAACGGCCCGCCCACCCGCCGGGCGGCGGCCACCTCACGTGCGAAACGCGTCCGGAAGCCCCGGTCGTCGGCGAGTTCGGACCGCGCGGTCTTCACCGCCACCGTCCGCCCGTCCGCCGCCCGGCCGAGATACACCCGGCCCATGCCGCCGCCCCCGAGCAGCCCGACGATCCGGAACGGTCCGATCTGCCGCGGATCGTCCTTGGTCAACGGTCGCACCCACTACCCCCACCCCGTGCCCGCACTTGTGCCCGGCAGTATTCCGTACCCGGCTCATCCGGTGGGCTGCGGCTGTCTCAGGCCCCGACCCGGCCCCATCCGGTCACCGGGCCGGGGTCCGTGTGGTCCGCCGGGCCGACCCAGAAGGCCGTGCCCAGCTCGGGGCTCACATGGGCGCCTTTCCGGTCGTCGCCCGAGGAGCGGCCGGTGAGCCGCCGGCCTATCCAGGGCACCAGGTGCTCGCGCGCGAAGCGCAGGTCCGCGGTCCGCCGGGCCCGCCAGCCCGGCGGTGCGGCCGCCGGCAGCGGGGCGTCCCAGTCCGACTCGGCGGGCAGCCCGAGCGCCTGCCAGACCGCCTCGGCCACCCGGCTGTGCCCCTCGGCGTTCAGATGCAGCCGGTCGTCCGCCCACATCCGCGGGTCGGCCAGCGCCTTCGACGCGTACAGGTCCACGACCAGCGCGCCGTGCCGGGCGGCGATCTCGTCGATCCGCGCGAAGAGCTGCTCCATCCGCGGCCGGAAGCGCTCCAGTACGGGCCCGCGGCGGCCCGGGCTGCGCATCAGCACCAGCCGGCCGCCGCCCTTCACCAGCAGCTCGGCCGCGGTCTCCAGCTGCGCGCACACCCGCTCGACGTCGCACTTCGGGCGCAGGACGTCGTTGAGCCCGCCCACCAGCGTCACCAGGTCCGCGCCCATCGACGCGGCCGGGCCGCACTGGTCGTCCAGGATCTGCCCGATCAGCTTGCCGCGCACCGCGAGGTTGGCGTACCGGAAGTCCGGAGTCCGCGCCGCCAGCCGCGCGGCGAGAAGGTCGGCCCAACCACGGTAGGAGCCGTCCGGAAGCCCGTCGGACATTCCTTCGGTGAAGCTGTCGCCTACTGCTACGAAACTGTTGTACGGCACATGCGGATATTAGCCGCGTTGCGCTTTGCGGTGCCTCCCACGTACTTGGCCGTCCCGCCGCGGGTGTTCTCGCCGTTGCGCCTGCGGCGGGCTGGGTTGTGGTGGGTGCGGTGACGGGCCTCCGGGGCCGGTTGTGTGGACTGCTGACGCTTTACGTCCACACAACCGGCCCCTCCGGCCCGCCCCCTCCCGTGAGGGGAGAAGAAAACGGTGGTGGGGGTGCACGTGACGTCCGCGTGCGCGCAGGCAACGGATCCGGCCCGCCCCCAACCAGCTCAGTAACTCCCACTCACGGGAGGGGCTGGACCGGAGGACGAAGTCTGGAGGGCCGGCACCGCACCCCACACACAAACGCCCGCCGCCAGGCGCAACGGCGACCAAGCCCGACGGTGGGACGGCCAGGTACGTAGGAGGCGCCGCAAAGCGCAACGGCGACCAAGCCCCGCGGCGCCGCAGACAGGTACGTGGGGTTACTGGAGCACCAGCTCTCGCAGGACGTCCTCCATCGTGACGAGGCCGGCCAGGCGGCCGTCATCGCCGATGACGGCCGCGAGGTGGGTGCGGGAGCCCCGCATGGCGGTCAGGACGTCGTCCAGTGGTGTCGCGGCGCGGACGCGGGCGATGGGGCGGAGGGCCGAGACGGGGAACGGGACGTTGCGCGGGGCGGCGTCCAGCGCGTCCTTGACGTGGAGGTAGCCGAGGATGCGGCGGGTGTCGTCGACGACCGGGAAGCGGGAGAAACCGGACTCCGCGGCCAGCTGCTCCAGCTCCTCGGCGGTGATGCCCATCCGGGCCGAGACCACCCTCTCGGCCGGGAGGACCACGTCCCGGACCGGGCGGCGGCCCAGCTCCAGGGCGTCCCGGAGGCGTTCCTGGGCCCGCTCGTCGAGGAGTCCGGCCTCCCGGGAGGCCTCGACCATCCGCGCCAGCTGGGCGTCCGAGAACGTCGCGGCCACCTCGTCCCTGGTCTCCACCCGCAGCAGCTTGAGCAGCACGTTGGCGAACGCGTTCACCGTGAAGATCACCGGACGCAGCGCCCGGGTCAGCGCGACCAGCGGCGGCCCGAGGGCGAGCGCGGTGCGCACCGGCTCGGCCAGTGCCACGTTCTTCGGGACCATCTCGCCGAAGAGCATGTGCAGATACGTGGCCAGGGCCAGGGCGATCACGAACGAGATCGGGTGGACCAGCGCCTGCGAGATGCCCACCGAGTGGAAGACCGGTTCCAGCAGGTGCGCGATGGCCGGTTCGGCGACCGCGCCCAGGACCAGGGTGCACAGGGTGATCCCGAGCTGGGCGGCCGCCAGCAGTGCCGACACATGGGAGAGCCCCCACATCACGCTGGTCGCCCGCCGGTCCCCGCGTTCGGCGTACGGCTCGATCTGGCTGCGGCGCACCGAGATCAGGGCGAACTCGGCGCCGACGAAGAAGGCGTTGACCACCAGCGTCAGCAGGCCGACGAACAGCTGGAGCGCGGTCATCGGGCGGTCTCCGTTCCCTCGTCGGTGCTGCCCGGCAGCGGGGCGTGCAGCAGCACCCGTGCCGCGCGGTGGCCGGAGGCGTCCAGGACGTCCATCGTCCAGCCGGCCACCTCCAGGTGGTCACCGGCGACCGGTATCCGGCCCAGCTCGGTGGCGATCAGCCCGGCCAGCGTCTCGTACGGGCCCTCCGGGACCCTGAGGCCGATGCGTTCCAGTTGGTCGGTGCGGGCGCCGCCGTCGGCCTGGTAGGCGCTGCGGCCCTCGGCGTCGGAGCCGGCCGGGGCCAGGTCGGGGGTCTCCAGCGGGTCGTGCTCGTCGCGGACCTCGCCGACCACCTCCTCGACGATGTCCTCCAGCGTCACGACGCCGGCCGTGCCGCCGTACTCGTCGATGACCACGGCCATCGTGCGCCGGCCGGACAGCCGGTCCAGCAGCCGGTCCACGGTCAGCGTCGTCGGGACCAGCAGCGGCTCGCGGAGCAGCTCGGAGACCGGGTGGCGCAGCCGGCGCTCGGCCGGAACGGTCAGGACGTCCTTGATGTGCGCCACGCCGACGACGCTGTCCAGGTTGCCGCGGTACACCGGGAAGCGGGACAGCCCGGTCGCCCGGGTCGCGTTGGCGACGTCCTCGGCGGTGGACTGCACCTCCAGCGCCACCACCTGGACCCTCGGGGTCATGACGTTCTCCGCGGTCAGATCGGCGAGGTTGAGGGTCCGGACGAACAGCTCGGCGGTGTCCGCCTCCAGTGCGCCCTCCTTGGCCGAGTGCCGGGCCAGTGCGACCAGCTCCTGCGGGCCGCGGGCCGAGGCGAGTTCCTCGGCGGGCTCCAGGCCCATCCGGCGGACGGTGCGGTTGGCGGTGTTGTTCAGGTGCCGGATGAACGGTCTGAAGGCGGCGCTGAACCCGCGCTGGGCGGTCGCGACCTTCTTGGCGATGCCCAGCGGGTGGGAGATCGCCCAGTTCTTGGGGACCAGCTCGCCGACCACCATCAGGACGACCGTGGAGATCGCGGTGCCGAGGACCAGCGCCACCGACTCCGCCACCCCGCGCGGCAGCCCCAGGGCGCCCAGCGGGCCGGCCAGCAGGGTGGCGATGGCCGGCTTGGACAGCATGCCGATGACCAGGCCGGTGACGGTGATGCCGAGCTGGGCACCGGAGAGCTGGAAGGTCAGGCCGCGGACCGCCTTCAGCGCGCTGTCCGCCCCGCGCTCGCCGCGCTCGGCGGCGCGTTCGAGGTCGCTGCGCTCGACGGTCGTCAGCGAGAACTCGGCCGCGACGAAGACACCACAGGCGAGGGTCAGGAGGAACGCCACGCCCAGGAAGAGCAGGTCGGTCATCGGGTCACCTCCGTCCCATGCTGAAACAGGTCGGGGAGGTTCGCGCATCGTCGCCGGAATGCTCGACAACTGGGAGGGTCGCCCATGGCTGGACGCTCACACACCTTTCGCTCGTGGCCGGGAAGGACAATGGTAAAGGATCGGCAAAGTGGGGGGTGTGAGGAGAGCCCGCCCCGGGGTGACGGGGCGGGCTCCGGGAGTGACGGGTTCCGCTTGCGGCGGTGCTCAGGCCAGCGGCTTCGTCCAGCGCCGCCACTGCTCCTCGCGGCGGTAGCCCGCCGCGGCCCAGGCGTGCTGGGCCCGCTCGTTCGCCACCAGCACCATGGCGTCCCCGCGCCGCCCGCCCAGCTTCACGAAGCGCTCCTCGGCCGCGGCCAGCAGCGCCTTCGATATGCCCCGTCGGCGGTGGGACGGATGCACCGCGAGCCGGTACAGCGACGCCCGCCAGCCGTCCCAGCCGGCGATCACCGTGCCGACCAGGGTCCCCTGCGCCTCGGCCAGCAGCAGCGCCTCCGGGTCCCGCTCGATGAGGCGCCGCACCCCGTCCACGTCGTCGCTGATGCTCGTGCCCTCGGCGGCCGCCGCCCAGAAGCCGAGCACCGCCTCGGCGTCGGAGGGAACGGCCGGCCGGATATCCATGTCGATCATGTCGAGAGCCAAGCAGCCGCGACCCCCGGCCCGCCACCGCATTCCGTACCCCGGGACGGTCAGCTGCCCCGCAGTTCCTCCATCACCGGAGCGAACTCCTCCAGCGCGGAGTCCAGGACCGTGAGGTACGAGAAGCCGAACCGCTCGCGGTGCTCCCGCAGCTGCTCGGCCATCTGCCGCGGGGTGCCGATCAGCAGTGTGGGCACCTCCAGCGCCTGCTCCTCGTCCAGCCCGATGCCGCGGTCCGCGAACTCCCGGGCGACGGCCCGCCGGTCGTCGGTGTTCCGCACCTGCTGGACGAGGAGGTTGCGCTCGGCCGGCTCCGGGCGGCCGGCCGCGTACCCCTCGTAGCGGGCCACGGACGCCGCCAGTTCGTCCGCGGGCATCAGCTCCAGGGTGCCCTCCGGCCTGCCGGGTGCCTGGCGGCCGCCGGTGAACGCCGCGATCTCGGCGTGTTCGGCCGCCAGCCGCAGCATCCGCGGACCGTTCCCGCCGACCAGCAGCGGCGGCCGGGGCCGCTGCGCCGGCCGCGGCACCTGGTCCGGGTCGCCCAGCAGCCGGTCCAACTCCCCGATGGTGCGCGCCAGATGGTCCACCCGTTCGCGGGGCGACCCCCAGGGCAGCCCGGCGGTCTCGTGCTCGGCGCGGACGTACCCGGTACCCAGCCCCAGCTCCAGCCGGCCGCCGGTGAGCGCGTCGGTGGTCGCCACCTCGCGGGCCAGCAGCGCCGGGTTCCAGAACCCCGCGTTGAGCACGAACGTGCCCACCCGAGGCCGTTCGGTCGCTTCCGCCGCGGCGATCAGCGCGGGGAACGGCGCCGGCATCCCGAGATGGTCCGGTACGAGCAGGACGTCGTAGCCCAGCTCCTCGGCCCGGCGGCACTTGCGGCGCCAGGAATCCCCGGCCTCCAGCGTGAGCATGTTGACGCCGAAGCGGAACGGACGTGGCATGGAACCCCCTCATCGATGCGGCGACCGGTGGCGGTCGCGACCGGTCAACGCCCATGCAAGCACGGCCGGTTCGGGTCAGGGCGTCCGGCTGTCCGCCGACGGGGCCCGCCACCGCTGCACCAGATACCCGGCCGCCGCGATCGCCAGCAGCACCGCGACCGTGCCGAGGGTGAACGCCTCGAAGGTGGGCCGGGAGACGCCCCAGGTGGCCCGGAAGTCGTAGCGGAACCCGACGAGGCGCTCCAGCGTGCCGGGGAACAGCGCCACCCAGCAGCCGAGCAGGATCCAGGCGTAGACGAGCACGGCGGCGACCGTGAACCCCCGGGTGCCGAACGGGACTTGGTACGGGCGGGGCACCGCGCGGTGGCGCAGGCGGAGCGCCAGCAGGGCGGGGATCACGGCGATGTACGACAGCAGCAGGGTGGTGATGGCGACGGTGAGCACCACCCCGAAGATCGCCGAGGCGTCGCCGTTCGCCAGGTTCATCGACGCCGCCATGAAGAGGGTGGCGGTGACGCCGGACAGCAGGTTCATCCGGACCGGGGTGCCCAGCCGCGGGTGGAAGGCGCCCAGCGCCCGGGTGAAGAACCCGCCGTCGGCGGCGGCCATCGCCTGCATCCGGTCCGCGACGATCATCCAGGCGCTGCCCTGGGTCAGCAGCGACAGCGCGAACAGCACGGCGACGCACGACAGCAGCGGTCCGCGCCAGCTCCCGTAGATCCCGAAGACCAGCCGGGCGGCCTCCATGAAGCCGCCGACGCCGGTGACCCGGCCGGCCGGGGCGGCGGACAGGATGGCCAGCACCGGCAGCAGATAGCAGCAGGTGGCGACGGACGCGGAGACCGCGATCGCGACCGGTACGTCGCGCCGCGGATCGAGCATCTCGTCCCCGGCCGCGTTCGGCGCCTCGAACCCGACGAACGCGAACAGCAGCACCGGGACCAGCGCCAGGAACCCGGCCGCGGTGGGCGCGAAACCGGCCGTCTCCAGGCCGCGGAAGCCGTGCTGGAGACCGTACGCCACCGCCGTCGCGGTGAAGAAGGCCAGCGCCAGCACCTTGGCGCCGGCGCCGGCCGTGGTGATCCACTTGCCGCGGCGCAGCGAGATCACCGCGGTGAGGATCGCGATCCAGATGAAGACCAGCTTGAAGGCGTAGTCGGCCACCGTGCCCGTGCCGAGCGGGAAGACGAAGCCGTCCCAGGCCTCGGCGGCCAGGAACACCAGCGAACCGCCGAGCCAGACCGGGTTGGTCACCCAGTAGAACATCGTGGTGAGCGCGGCCGGCAGCCTGCCGAACGCCACCTCCACCCACACGTACGGGCCGCCCTCCTGCGGGAACGCGGCGCCGGTCTCGGCGAAGATCAGCGCGTACGGCAGCAGGAACGCCACCACGATCACCCCGATCCAGGTGGCGGCCTGGCCGCCACCCGCGGCGATCTGCCCGATCACATCGAAGGAGATCACCGCGGCGATGCCGATCGCCATGATGTCGAAGCGCCGCAGGCTGCGCTTCAGATGCGGCACGGGAGCGGGCACGGACACGGCAGTGGTCCTCCTGACGGCCGAGCGGTCGTGGACGGTCCGGTCGCACAACGGATCACATCGTGCGCCATCCGCCCCGGCACCCCCGGCAGCGGCACGCGGACCGCGGCCCGGGCGCACCGGCGATGCTTGCCGGTGCTAGCGCGAGCGCGCTAGCGTGAAGGAGTGGCGAAGACACAGCTGAACGTCCGGGTGGACGAAGCCACCGCGGAAGCGGCGCGGGAGCGCGCCCTGCAGCGGGGAGTGAGCATGAACCGCTATATCGAGGAGCTCGTCCTGCGCGACGCCGGCGAGGTGGGCCAGACCTTCGTCGAGGCCGCCTCCGACTTCATGAAGCAGTACGAGCGGGTCTTCGCCGAGGAATTCGCCCGGGACGCCGGCAGCGCGCCCGGCCCCGCCGCGCCCGCCGACCGCGAGGGACAGCCGGGCACGACGTGACGCTGCGCATCGACCTCGCCTGGCTCCTCCTGATCGCCGAACACCACACCCCCGGGGACCCCCAGGTCACCGACTGGGGCGCCCTGGTGGCCGCGGTCAGCCGTCACGACGCCGAGATATTCGGCGTCCCGGTCTACCCCGACCCGCCGGACCGCGCCGCCGCGCTGCTCCAACTCCTGCTCCAGGTACCGGCGTTGGAGCGCTCGAACGCGATGTTCGCGACCGCCGTCGCCTACGGCTACCTCGTCGCCGGCGGACTGAAGATCGCCACCTCGCCCGAGCGGGTCCGCGACCTCGCCCGGCTCGTCAAGGAGGGCACCGCGGACGTCCACGCCATCGCGGACGAACTGCGTACCTGGATCGTGTGACACGCCGGCCGGTTCCGCGGTGGAGCCGGTGACCGTCGCCGGCCCGGTCCGTTCCGGCCGGACCGTTCCGCCCGGCGCGGTCAGTCGGCCGGCCGCCGGGCCAGCCCCAGCACCGCCGGCGAGGTCGGCAGCGTCGGACCCCGCTCCGGGACCTTCAGCCGCCGTACCCGCACCACCTCGAAACCGGCCGCCCGGATCTCGCCCAGCGGGTCCCGGCCGGTGTGGCAGCCGCCCATCAGCAGCGGCCACACCGTGTGGTCCAGCGACCACTGCACCGCCGCCAGGCCGCGCCCCGCGGCCCGCCCGTGCTCGAAGAACCGCAGCTCCCCGCCGGGCCGCAGCACCCGCCGCAGCTCCGCCAGCGTCCGCCGGGTCTCCCGTACGGAACACAGCACCAGCGACGCCACCGCCGTGTCGAACGCCTCGCTCTTGACCGGCAGCGCCTCCGCCACCCCCGGCACCAGGTCCACCGGCACCTCCGCCCGGGCCGCCGCCGCCCGCGCCACCTGGCGCAGCGTCGGCTCCGGCTCGATCGCCACCACCTCCGAGACCGTGCCCGGGTAGTGCGCGAAGTTCAGCCCGGTGCCCGCGCCGACCTCGATGACCCGGCCGGTCGCCCCGGTCAGCAGCTCCCTGCGGAGCCGGGCCACCCCCGCCCGCGCATCCGCGGCCGGCCCGCAGCAGGTCGCGTAGAAGCGGGCGAAGACCGGGTGGTGGACGGTGCCGAGCGGAACTCCCCTGCGCTGCCTCATGACGACCCCTTTTCCCGCGTTGCCCGATGCCCGCTGCTGCTGTCAGTCTCCCCAGCCGAGGGCGCGCCGAGTCCCGGCCGGCGCGGCCCGGCAGATCGTGATGATCTCCGGGGCGTCCGCGGTGAGCGGGCCGCGGTCCCAGTCGCCGTACTGCTCCTCGACGGTCAGCCCCGCCCCGGCCAGGCGCTCGCCCAGCGTCCGGGCGTCGAGGAACCGCAGGCTGCTCCGGCTCACCTGCGGCCGTGCGCCGTCCGGACCGCTGAAGGTCTCCGAGAAGCGGACGACGTCCCCGCGCACCGGCAGGTCGACCCGGTGGGCGACGCGCACCGTGACCCCGTCCGCGTCGGTCACCTCGACCGCCCGGTCCGGCGTCCACCGCTCCCAGGGCCGCACGAGCGGATTGCGGGTCTCGAAGGCGAACCGGCCGCCGGCCGCCAGCGCGGCACGGATCGCGGCCAGCGAACCCCGCAACTCCTCGTCCCCGACGAGGACTTGGAAGGCGTGTCCGGTCATCACGACCAGGTCGAAGACCGGGCCCGGGCGGTTCCCGCCGGCCAGCGACAGCGCGTCGCCGGAGAGCCACTCGACGTCGGTGCGCCGTCGTGCGCGCGCCAGCATCCCGTCCGCCGGATCGAGCCCGCACAGCCGGCCCCGGTGGCCGCGCGCCCGGGCGCGGTGCAGCAGGGTGCCCGTACCGCAGCCGACATCCAGGACGGCGTCCGCGGACATCACCAGGTCCAGATAGAAGTCGTCGCCCGGCCCCCAGGGGTTGAGGAGGTCGTACCACTGGGCGAGGCTCCGGTCCGCGTACGCGAAATCCACCATCCCCGCAGTGTGCCCGTGGACCGGTTCGACGGCGCGCCGATTTCCGCCGGGAAGATCCCGTATGATCGGCCGTCAAACCGAACAACTGTCGCAGTCGCCGCGCATGCGGAAATCCTCCGCCATGCCCGACCATGGTGACCGCGCAGGGGGGAAGGAACACGATGAAGTCGATCACGTCGACCCGTTTCGGGCGCCGTCTCGCCGGTACCGCCGCCGCCACGCTCCTGCTGGGTGCCGGCGCCCTGGCCGCCGCGCCGTCCGCGGCGGCCAAGGCCAACCTGCTGACCATCAACAAGGTCACGCTGCACGAGCCGGGCCTGCAGGCGAAGGTCACGTACTCCTGTGACGAGGGCATGGACCACCAGCTGGTCGCCAACGCCACCAAGCTCAACACCACCGGCCACGAGGAGTCGATCGCCGCCGGCACCATCAAGAAGGCCAAGCTCGTCTGCGACTACGCCGACCACACGGCACAGGTCACCCTGCGCCCGGCCGTCGGCTCGCACTTCGCCAAGGGCGACAAGGTGAAGCTGAGCGTCTTCTACTTCGACGAGGACGGGTTCAGCTACGCGCAGACGGAGACCGTCGCGGTCCTCTGAGGCGCCTTGGTGCCGCCGAGCGCCGGCGTCAGCCACTTCGGGGCTGCCGTCCGGAAGGCGCTCGGCGGCAGTGCGCCGGAGCCTTCCGGGATCACGCCCAGCAGCGGGGCCCCGGCGGCCTCCGGAAGGTCCGTCAGATTGCAGCGGCACGCCAGATCGGGGTCGGCCGGCCAGCTGCCGACGACGACGCCGGGGGAGTCGAGACCGTAGTGGCGCAGCGCCAGCGCGGTCAGCGCGGTGGAGTTGAGGGTGCCCAGCCCGGCCTGGACGACCACCAGTACCGGGGCGTCCGCCAGCCGGGCCGCGTCGGCGAGGGTGTGGCCCTCCGCGTCCAGCCGTACGAGCAGTCCGCCCGCGCCCTCGACCAGCACCAGATCGTGCGAGGCGGCCAGCTTGGCGGCGGCCTCGGCGATCTCTCGCGGCCCCACCGGCGGCAGACCGGCCCGCTGGGCGGCCGTCGCGGGCGCCAACGGGTCGGGGTAGCGGGCGAGTTCCACGGCGGTGACCGGGCCTGCCAGCCGCTCGACCTCCGCCGCATCACCCGTCTCGTCCGCGGTGACCCCGGTCTGGGCGGGCTTGAGCACCGCCACCGAACGGCCCCGGGCGAGCGCGGCCGCCGCGATCGCGGCCGTGGTCACCGTCTTGCCGATCTCCGTGCCCGTACCGGTCACGAACAGCACCGACATCTCTTCGTCACTCCTCATCGGCCGTGGGCCGTGTCGTTCGGATCCCGGGCTCCCGGTCGTCAGCCCTCGCGCGCCGCGGCGCACACCGCGTCGCAGATCCGCGCCACCTCGTCATCACCGGTGATGTACGGCGGCATGGTGTAGATCAGATCCCGGAACGGCCGCAGCCAGACGCCCGCACCCACGGCCGCCCGGGTCGCGGCCGCCATGTCCACCGCGTGGTCGAGCTGCACCACGCCGATCGCGCCGAGCACCCGCACGTCACGCACGCCGGGGAGCTCCGCGGCGGGCGCCAGTCCGGCCCGCAGCCCGGCC
Organism: Streptomyces bugieae; assembly: GCF_036352915.1. Lineage (NCBI taxonomy): Bacteria > Bacillati > Actinomycetota > Actinomycetes > Kitasatosporales > Streptomycetaceae > Streptomyces > Streptomyces bugieae. The sequence goes on along the minus strand of NZ_JAZBJP010000002.1, from coordinate 972,969 downwards.
TCGATGCGCTTGACCTCCTGCGCCCAGTCCTGCGACAGCAGCAGCTCGATCGAGGCGTCGGCGACCGCGGCGGCCAGCGGATTGCCCATGAACGTGGGACCGTGCGCCAGCACCGGCAGCTCGCCGCGGGAGATCCCGTCCGCCACCGCCGTGGTGCACAGCGTCGCGGCCAGCGTCAGATATCCGCCGGTCAGCGCCTTGCCGAGGCACATCACATCGGGCGCCACCGCCGCGTGCCCGGCGGCGAAGAGCGCGCCGGTACGGCCGAAGCCGGTGGCGATCTCGTCGAACACCAGCAGCACGTCGTGCGCGTCGCAGGCCTCCCGCAGCACCCGGAGGTACTCGGGGGAGTGGAACGACATCCCGCCCGCGCCCTGCACCACCGGCTCCACGATCACCGCCGCCAGCTCGTCGGCGTGCCGGCCGATCAACTCGCGCAGATGGTCCGCGTACGCCGGGTCGGCCGGGGCGTCGAAACCGGGCGGCGGGGTGTCCGCGAAGACCTGCCGCGGCAGCACCCCCTGCCACAGCTCGTGCATCCCGCCGTCCGGGTCGCACACCGACATCGGCTGCCAGGTGTCGCCGTGGTAGCCGCCCCGCCAGGTCAGCAGCCGCTGTTTGCGGGGCTTGCCCAGGGAACGCCAGTACTGCAGGCACATCTTCACGGCGACCTCGACCGACACCGAACCGGAGTCGGCCAGGAAGACGTGCTGCAGCGGCTCCGGCGTGATGTCGACCAGCCGCTTGACCAGCCGCACCGCGGGCTCGTGGGTGAGCCCGCCGAACATCACATGGCTCATCCGCTCCAGCTGGCCGCGGGCGGCGTCGTTGAGCACCGGGTGGTTGTAGCCGTGCACCGCCGACCACCAGGAGGACATCCCGTCCACCAACTCGTCCCGGCCCTCGGCCGGTTCGGCCAGCCGCAGCCGGACGCCGGAGGCCGACTCGACCAGCAGCGGCGCGGCGGTGCCGGGCATCGGCCCGTACGGGTGCCAGACGTGCTGCCGGTCCAGGGCGAGCAGTTCGCGGGGGCCGAGCGGCTCAGGCATTGGGCGGGAGGTCGGTGCCGGCGCCGCGGCGGCGCACCGACACCAGATCGCGGCGGGCCTCGTCGGACGGGGCGGGGACGGTGGCGGCGGGCGCCTCGGCATCCTCCTCCGGGGCAGCGGCCGCCGTCCCGCCGCACGGGCGGCGGTGCTCGGGCAGCGTCGTGGTGTCCGTGCCCTCCACCTCGAAGCCGGCGTCCGCGATCATCGCCAGGTCGTCCTTGCCGGCCTGGCCCTCGCTGGTCAGGTAGTCGCCCAGGAAGATGGAGTTGACCAGGTGCAGGGCCAGCGGCTGCAGACTGCGCAGATGCACCTCGCGGCCACCGGCCAGCCGCACCTCGATGTCCGGGCAGACGAACCGGACCATCGCCAGGATGCGCAGCGCACGCTGCGGGGTGAGGTTCCACTCCTTGGCGAGCGGGGTGCCCTCGAACGGGATCAGGAAGTTGACCGGCACCGAGTCCGGGTCCAGCTCGCGCAGCGCGAACACCACGTCGACGAGGTCGGCGTCGCTCTCGCCCATCCCGGCGATCAGCCCGGAGCAGGCGGACATGCCCGCGGCCTGGGCCTGCTGGACGGTGGAGACCCGGTCGGAGAAGTCGTGCGTGGTGCAGATGTCGCCGTAGGTGGCTTCCGAGGTGTTGAGGTTGTGGTTGTAGGCATCGGCACCCGCCGCGCGCAGCCGCTCGGCCTGGCCGTCGGAGAGCAGCCCCAGGCAGGCGCACACCTCCACGCCCTCGTTCTGCTCCTTGATCGCGGCGATGGTCTCCGAGACCCGGTCCACGTCCTTGTCCGTCGGGCCGCGGCCGCTGGCCACCAGGCACACGCGCTTGGCGCCGCCGGCCAACCCGGCGGCGGCCGCCTTGGAGGCGTCATCGGGCTTCAGCCAGGTGTACTTGAGGATCTCGGCCTTCGACCCCAGCCGCTGCGAGCAGTACGAGCAGTCCTCGGGGCACAGGCCCGACTTGAGGTTGACGAGGTAGTTGAGCTTGACCCGCCGCCCGAACCACTGGCGGCGCACCTTTCCGGCCGCGGCCACGACGTCGAGCAGTTCGTCATCGGAAGTCGCCAGCACGGCCAGCGCCTCTTCGCGGGTCGGCAACTCGCGCCGCAGTCCCTTGTCCACCAGTGTGTTCAGCAGGTCCATGGCGATGATCCTGTCCTACGCCCCCGCCCCCGGCCAAGGAGGATTCCCACAACGCGCGCCGATCGGGGTGTGTGTATCGCCACACCGTGGCCGTGCGGAACGACCGCTAACGTCTATCGACAGCCCACAATCGAGCCCCCGACGAAGGACGCCGATGCCGCAGGACTCCGCCCCGCCGCTGCCGCGCGACACCGCGCCCCCGACCGCCGCCGGACCGGCGCCCGGCTCGGCCTTCGACTGGCTCGACACCGCCCGCTCCGAGCGCCAACGGGCCGGCCTGGTCCGCGCGCTGCGCCCCCGTCCCGCCGACTGCCCGCTGCTCGACCTGGCCGGAAACGACTATCTCGGACTCTCCCGGCACCCGGAGGTCACCCACGCCGCGGCCGAGGCCGCGCAGCTCTGGGGCGCCGGCGCCACCGGCTCCCGGCTGGTCTCCGGCAGCACCGAACTCCATGCCCGGCTGGAGGCGGAACTCGCCGCGTTCTGCGGCTTCGAGGCGGCTCTGGTGCTGTCGTCCGGATATGCCGCGAATCTCGCCGTGCTCACCGCACTGACCGCACCCGGCACCCTGGTCGTCTCCGACGCCGGCAACCACGCCTCCCTCATCGACGGCTGCCGGCTCTCCCGGGCCCGCACCGAGGTCGCCCCGCACGCCGACCCCGAGGCCGTACGCGGTGCCCTGGCCGGCCACAGCGGGCGGGCGCTGGTGGTGACCGACTCGGTGTTCTCGGTCGACGGCGACGCCGCGCCGCTGCCCGCACTGGCCGCCGCCTGCCGGGCGCACGGCGCCGCGCTGCTCGTCGACGACGCCCATGGCCTGGGCGTCCTCGGCGACGGCGGCCGCGGGGCGCTCGCGGCGGCCGGACTGGCCGGGGACGCCGACGTGGTCGCCACCGTGACGCTCTCCAAGTCGCTCGGCTCCCAGGGCGGCGCGGTGCTCGGCCCGGCCCGGGTCATCGAGCACCTGGTCAACACCGCCCGGACGTTCATCTTCGACACCGGCCTGGCCCCCGCCGCGGCCGGCGGCGCGCTGGCCGCGCTGCGGCTGATCGGCCGCGAACCCGAGCGCGCCGCCCGCGCCGGGGAGGTCGCCCGCGAGCTGCACCACCGGCTCACCGAGGCCGGCCTGACGGCGGTACGGCCGGACGCCGCGGTGGTGTCCGTGCGCGCCCCCTCGCCGGAGGCCGCGGTCCGCTGGGCCGCCGACTGCCGCACGGCCGGCCTCGCCGTGGGCTGCTTCCGGCCGCCGTCCGTACCGGACGGGATCTCCCGGCTGCGGCTCACCGCCCGCGCGGATCTGACGGACGATCAGCTCGACCGCGCGGTGGGCACGATCGTCGCCACCGCGCCGCCGATGAGCTGATCCCCGGTGACGGTGGGTGACCGGCACGGCGTCCCGCATCCGGTCTTCCGTCGCAGAGTTCACCGCTTCGAGCGATAGATATCTGTATATGTTGGCGGATCGAGCCCCACACCGGTGGCACGGGTGGCAGTCTGGCGCTCCGGCAGAAGTCCGAGGCCGAATCGTTGACCCGAGCGCACGCCGGCTCCCCGGTCAGCGGACCGGAGCCGGCCTCGGTGGGAAAGGGACGGCGTCGCGATGGCAGACCACCAGGAATCCTCACTCACCCTGCCGAGCGCCCCGGAATCGGTCCGCCTCGCCCGCAGACACGCCCTCGCGGTGCTCACCGAATGGGGTCTGCCCGCCGGGTCCGCCACCGCCGACGCGGTGCGCCTGATCGTCTCCGAACTCGCCACCAACGCCGTCCAGCACACCTTCGGCCAGTCCCCGACCTTCACCCTCGAACTGCTTCTGGACCGCGACGAGGAGTTGCGCGTCGGGGTCACCGACAGTCATCCGCGCCGCCCGCGCCGGCTGCCCGCCGCGGTCCAGCAGGACAACGGCCGGGGGCTGGTCATCATCCGCTTCCTCGCCGCGGAGGCCGGCGGCCGGCTCTCCGTCGTCCCCACCGACGCGGGCGGCAAGACCGTCTGGATCAGCCTGCCCTGGCGGGTCGCGGTCGGCTGAGGGCAGCGGCGGTAACGGAACAGGGCCGGGACGCCTACGCAACGGCGCCTGCTCGACGACGCCCGATCGACGACGCCGGTTCCGCGGCACCCGCTCAGCCGCGCCCGCCGGCCGGCACCATCAGCACCTCCGCGCCCACCGGTACGAACCCCGCGGCCAGCAGGGCGCGGACGCTGCGGGCGTTGCCGGGGGCGGCCTGGGCCCAGAGGCGTTCGCCCGCCGGTATGAGATGGCGGGCGGCGTGCGCCAGCCGGCGGCCGAGCCCGCGGCCCCGGGCGGCGCCCTCGACCTCCATGGCCAGCTCCCATCGGCCGGCCACGCCCCGGCCGATGACCAGCGTCCCGCCGTCGCCGGTCGTCCAGGCCCGCACCTCGTCGCGGTGGCGCAGCGCCCGGACGATCCGCGGATGGCTGCGGTCCGTCGTCTCCACCAGCTCCAGCGGCGGCGCTCCGGGCAGTGCCTCGGCGACCGTGGCCAGGTCGATGTTGTTGGCCTCGCGGCCGGTCCGCTCACCCAGCGCGGTCAGGAACGGCGGGCTGAGCGGTCCGGCGAGGTCGCCGGGGGCTATCCGGTCGTGCACCCAGGACGGCTCCACGTCCGCGAACACCACGGCGTGGCAGGTGAACGACACCACGCCCACGTCCCGCGGGGACGGCTGGGGCAGCACCGTCACCGAACCGTCCGCGGGCGGGAAGCTGCCCCGCGCGGCGGCCGTCAGCACCTTGCTCAGTTCCGAGGTCACTCCGTCAAATTACCCGGAGCCACTGACAATTGACCGGGCGTCCGGCGTCGTCGCAGCTCAGCGCACCCTTCCGTACGAGACCGGGCGACTCCAGATCTTCTCCAGCCGCACCACGCTGCCGGCCTTGGGCGCATGCCACATCCGGCCGTGGCCGGCGTAGATGCCGACGTGGTAGATGCCGTTGCCCGAATGGAAGAAGACCAGGTCCCCGCGCCTCCGGGCGGAGGCCGGGATGTGCCGGGTGCGGCCGTACTGCTGCGCGGCGGTCCGCGGCAGGTCCCGGCCGGCGCGCTTGAACGAGTACAGGGTCAGGCCCGAACAGTCGAAGCGGTACGGCCCCATGGCCCCGTACTGGTAGGGCGAGCCCCGCTTGGAGGCCGCGATCCGCAGCGCATGGGCGGAGACGGTCGCGGCCTCGGCGTCGGCGGTGGTTCCCGGGGCGAGCGTGGTCCCGCCGAGCGTCGCCAGTGCCAGTGCGGACACGGCGCCGGCGCGGGCCAGCAGATGCGGCGTATGCGTGCGCACGGTCATGCGCAAACCCTTCGTCAGCCGCCTGCGAAGGAAGACCTGTCGGGTTCGGACAGGCGAAGATGCCCGGCCGTTCGCACGGCTTCACCCCAAGGAGTCCGTCGGGCCGCGCGGGCCCCGGACCCCGTACTGCTCGGGTCCTCCGCTCCCGCCGATCCACACGCATCGACCGGACATCCGGCACGGCGGCGGGATTAGGCGCCCGGCCGGACCGCCCCGTCGCTGTGGCGGGGTCTTGTCGTCGAAGGGATCCTCACGCACCCGCCACCCGAATTCCGAGTTGAAAATGCCGTATGTGACATGCGCCACAATTGAGCCGAATGGTGGGATTTGCCCCTTTGTGGGCTCGGGGGTCGCCCGCGGCACCCCCCGGACCTGGGGTGAAACATCGGTAACCGCAGTATTTTTGGCGCCCGGCGCAATTCGTCGCCCCCTTACCGCACGCCCGGACGCTACGCCGTCCGGGCAGCGCGGGCGCGCGTGTCGGATCAGGATTCCCGGGCCGGCGGCACCGTCACGTATCCGGCCCGGCGTTCCCCGTCCAGCACCCGCAGTGCCCGGGCCAGCGTCTCGCCGTGCCGCTCGTGCTCGCCCCGGTCGTGCATCAGCGTCAGCGCGTCCCGCAGTTCGGTGGCCTTGCCCACCAGTGCCTGGGCGGCGCGCAGTGCCTGGTAGGTGCCGCCGCCGCGGGCCGGGTTGATCCGGCCCATCAGGTCGAGCGCCTCCAGGTAGCAGTCGATCAGCTGCCCCTCGGCGCGGGTCAGGGCGGGCAGCGGCGGGGTCTCCGGCGGCCACATCCGGCTCACCGCCCGACGGGCCGGTCGGCCGAGCGCTTGCGGTTGCGGGTGAGCCCGTCGATCAGGCCGTACTCCTGCGCGGCGGGGGCGTCGAAGATCTTGTCGCGCTCGATGTCCGCGGCGATCCGCTCGCGCGGCTGGCCGGTGTGCAGCGCCAGCATCTCCTCCAGCATGGCGCGGCTGCGGAGCAGTTCCTGGGCCTGGATGTAGAGGTCGGTGGCCTGGCCCTCGAACGGTTCGCTCACCGACGGCTGGTGGATCAGAACCCGGGCGCCGGGCAGTGCCAGCCGCTTGCCGGGGGCGCCGGCGGCCAGCAGCACCGCGGCGGAGGACGCGGCCTGTCCCAGGCAGACGGTCTCCACGTCGCAGGACACGTAGCGCATCGTGTCGTAGATCGCGGTCATCGCGGTGACCGAGCCGCCGGGGGAGTTGATGTAGAGCGAGATGTCCCGCTCGGGCGCGGCGTGTTCGAGGTGGATCAGCTGCGCCATGACGTCGTTGGCGGCGGTGTCGTCGATCGGGGTCCCGAGGAAGATGATCCGCTCGCTGAGCAGCTTGGAATACGGGTCCATCGTCTGCGTCCCCTGCGCGGTGCGCTCGGTGAACTCCGGCAGGACGTAGCGGGCCGTCGGTCGCAGCATGGCCTGCTCCTCTCTTCTGTAAAAAATGTACAGGATGTACATCCCGTTAGAATGGGAGCATGGCCTACGAAATTCCGGTGACGCAAGCCCGGGCGGAGCTGGCGGATCTGATCAACCGCGTCGTCTACGGCGGTGAGCGGGTGGTCGTCACCCGCCACGGCAAGCCGCTCGTGGCGCTGGTCTCCGCCGCTGACCTGCAGCTTCTCGAAGAACTGGGGCGGCGTGAGCAGGGCGCGGAGGACGAGCAGGTGATCAGCACGGTCTCCACGGTCCGGCCCCTGCCGTCCGCTCCGGGCGAACGGCGGCGCTTCGGCATCGCCGCGGAACACCGCGACCCGGCCGCCGGGGACCGGCGACCGGGTCGCGAGAGATGACGGTCAGCGCGGGCTGACCGGAAGAGGATGCGGAGGGATCAGGAGCTGAGCTGCCAGATCGCGGCCGCGATGGCGTCGGTGTTGGTGTCCAGCGCCTTGTCGTCGATGTTCTTCGAGGTGTCGCAGGACTGGTGGTAGCAGGCGTCGAACGCCTTGCCCGCCTCGCCGCCCCAGTTCTTCGCCTGCTCCTCGGTCTTCTTGTAGTCCGCACCCGAGAAGAGACCGCCGACCGCGACCCCGGCGTCCTTGAAGGAGGCGTGGTCCGAGCGCCCGTCGCCCTCGGTCTCCTTCTCGGTGGCGATGTTCTTCGCGGCGAACCAGTCCTTGAAGACCTTCTCCAGGCGCGCGTCGTCGTCGTAGACGAAGTAGCCCGGGTTCGGCGACCCGATCATGTCGAAGTTCAGGTACGCGTCGATCTTCTTCGCGTCGGCGCCGAGCTTCTGGACGTAGGACTGCGAGCCGACCATGCCGTCCTCCTCGTCGCCGAACCAGGCGAACCGGAGGTGCTTGGCGGGCTTGAGGTCGGACTTGGCGACCGCGAGCGCGACTTCGAGGATGCCGGCCGAGCCGGAGCCGTTGTCGTTGATGCCGGGGCCGGCGTCGACCGAGTCCACGTGGGCGCCGGCCATGACGGTCTTGCTCTCGTCGCCGCCCGGCCAGTCGGCGACGAGGTTGTAGCCGGTGGCGCCGTTGTTGTCGAACTCCTGGACCTGGGTCTTGAATCCGGCCTTGTCCAGCTTGCCCTTGAGGAAGTCGATGGACGCCTTGTGGCCGGGCTTGCCGTGGGCGCGGTTGCCGCCGTTGGCGTCGGCGATGGACTGGAGCTGGTCCAGATCGGCCTTGACGGCCTTGACGTCGATGTCCGGGGCGGCGGCCGGCGCGGGGTCGGCGTGGGCGCCGGCCGCGGTGAAGAGGGTGGCGGCCAGGGCGGTGACGCATCCGGTGGCCAGCGCGGCCCGGCGTATTCGTGCAGAACGGGTCACAGTGAAGGCTCCGATACAAGTGTGGGGGGATGGTGCGGAGCGTATTGACGCGCACATGAGGATTGCGATCACTTGGGAAACCGTCAAGAGCGCATATCGGACAGGCGCGTTCGCAGAGCGGAGTGTGTCCGGTATCTCCCGATCGCGATGATCGGTGGTCCGGAGGCTTCGGCCGTACCGGTGAGCGGTGGCCCGTCGGCGCAAGGAATGCGCCAGCGGTGTGCTGCGATACCTCCGCGTCATGCGCTGTAACGCCGACGAAATCCGGCCGAACTAGCCTGCCCCGATGGGGCCGTGGATGGCCAACTGCTGGAAGTCGGTTTGCTCCCCCTTTAATTACTGCGTGATACATCTACCGATACGGGTGTGCCCACGCCTGTGACCTGGGCAAATGTGTCCGGGCGGGAAGACAGTGAGGTGGAAGGTATGCAACTGACCCCGCATGAACAAGAACGCTTGATGATTCATGTGGCGGCAGACGTGGCCGAAAAGCGCCGTGCCCGAGGGCTGAAGCTCAACCACCCCGAGTCGATCGCGCTGCTGACCGTGCACATCCTCGAAGGCGCCCGGGACGGCCGTACCGTCGCCGAGCTGATGTCCTCCGGGCGGAAGGTCCTCACCCGCGACGAGGTGATGGAGGGCGTGCCCGAGATGATCCACGACGTCCAGGTCGAGGCCACCTTCCCCGACGGCACCAAGCTCGTCACCGTTCACGAACCCATCAACTGACCACGGGAGAGCAGACGATGATCCCGGGACAGATCCTCTACGCCGACGAGCCGGTACGCCTCAACGAAGGCCTCCCCCTCACGCGCATGACCGTCCTCAACGCCGCCGACCGCCCCGTCCAGGTCGGCTCCCACTACCACTTCGCCGAGGCCAACCCCGGCCTCGACTTCGACCGCGCGGCCGCGCACGGCAAGCGGCTGAACGTCCCGGCCGGCTCCGCCGTGCGCTTCGAGCCCGGCATCCCCACCGAGGTCGAGCTGGTCCCCCTCGCGGGCAAGCGGATCGTCCCGGGCCTGCGCGGCGAGACCGGAGGCACTCTCGATGGCTGAGCTGACCCGCCAGGCGTACGCCGACCTCTTCGGCCCGACCGCCGGCGACCGGATCCGGCTCGCCGACACCGACCTGGTCATCGAGATCACCGAGGACCGCTCCGGCGGACCCGGCCGCGCCGGTGACGAGGCGGTCTTCGGCGGCGGCAAGGTCATCCGCGAGTCGATGGGCCAGTCCCGGACCACCCGCGCCGAGGGCGCCCCGGACACCGTGATCACCGGCGCCGTGGTCCTCGACCACTGGGGCGTCGTCAAGGCCGACGTCGGCATCCGCGACGGCCGGATCACCGCCCTCGGCAAGGCCGGCAACCCCGACACCATGGACGGCGTCCACCCCGACCTGGTCATCGGCCCCGAGACCGAGGTCATCGCCGGCAACGGCAAGATCCTCACCGCCGGCGGCATCGACACCCACGTCCACTTCATCTGCCCCCAGCAGGCGGACGAGGCGCTCGCCTCCGGCGTGACCACGCTCATCGGCGGCGGCACCGGCCCGGCCGAGGGCAGCAAGGCCACCACCATCACCCCCGGCGCCTGGCACATCTCCCGGCTCCTGGAGTCGATGGACTCCTTCCCGGTCAACGTCGGACTGCTCGGCAAGGGCAACACCACCTCCCTCGCCTCGATGCGCGACCAGCTGCGGGCCGGCATCCTCGGCTTCAAGATCCACGAGGACTGGGGCGCCACCCCCGCCGTCATCGACGCCTGTCTGAGGGTCTGCGAGGAGAGCGGCGCCCAGCTGGCGATCCACACGGACACCCTGAACGAGGCCGGCTTCCTCGGCGACACCCTCGCCGCCATCGCCGGCCGCTCCATCCACGCGTTCCACGTCGAGGGCGCCGGCGGCGGCCACGCCCCCGACATGATCGCCATGGTCTCCGAGTCGAACGTGCTGCCCGCGTCCACCAACCCCACGCGGCCGCACACCGTCAACACCGTCGAGGAACACCTCGACATGCTGATGGTCTGCCACCACCTCAACCCGGCCGTCCCCGAGGACCTGGCCTTCGCCGAGTCCCGGATCCGGCCCTCCACCATCGCCGCCGAGGACATCCTGCACGACCTCGGCGCCATCTCGATCATGTCCTCCGACGCCCAGGCCATGGGCCGGATCGGCGAGGTCGTGATGCGCACCTGGCAGACCGCGCACGTGATGAAGCGGCGCCGCGGCGCGCTCCCCGGCGACGGCGGCGCGGACAACCACCGGGCCCGCCGCTACGTCGCGAAGTACACCATCAACGCGGCCCTCGCCCAGGGCATCGACCACCTCGTCGGCTCCGTCGAGGACGGCAAGCTCGCCGACCTCGTCCTGTGGGACCCGGCGTTCTTCGGCGTCAAGCCCCAACTGGTCATCAAGGGCGGGCAGATCGCGTACGCGCAGATGGGCGACGCCAACGCCTCCATCCCCACCCCGCAGCCGGTCCTGCCCCGCCCGATGTTCGGCGCCACCGGCAAGGCCCCCGGCAGCAACTCGGTCAACTTCGTCTCCCCGCAGGCCCTGGAGGACGGCCTCCCCGGACGCCTGCCGCTGGCCAAGGCGTACGAGGCGATCCGCTCCACCCGCGGTGTCACCAAGGCGGACATGCGCGAAAACGACGCCCTGCCGCGGGTCCACGTCGACCCCGACACCTTCACGGTCACCATCGACGGCGAGGTGGTCGAACCCCACCCGGCCGCCGAACTCCCCATGGCCCAGCGGTACTTCCTGTTCTGAACGCCATGAGGAAGACCCCGATGCACACCACGGACCACCGATGAGCCGCGCCGCGCTGCTCCTCCTCGCCGACGGCCGGTTCCCCGCCGGAGGGCACGCCCACTCGGGCGGCGCCGAACCGGCCGTCGCCGCGGGCCACATCAAGGACGCCGCCACCCTGGAGCGCTTCTGCCGGGGCCGGCTGCACACCGCGGGCCTGGTCGCCGCCGCGCTCGCCGCGGCGGCCGCGGCCGGCTGCGACCCGCTCCTCCTGGACGATGCCGCCGACGCCCGCACGCCCGTACCGGCGCTCCGGCAGGTGGCCCGGCGGCTCGGCCGACAGATGATGCGGGCCGCCCGCGCCACCTGGCCGGACCCGGCACTCGACGCGCTCGCCGCGGCCCGGCCACGTGGCGCCCACCAGCCCGTCGTCCTGGGCCTGGCCGCCCGGTCCGCCGGACTGCCGCCGCAGGACGCCGCGTACGCCGTGGCCTACGAGACCATCAGCGGCCCGGCCACCGCCGCCGTCCGCCTGCTCAGCCTCGACCCGTTCGACGCCACCGCGGTCCTCGCCCACCTGGCCGCCGACGTCGACCGGGTCGCCGAGCAGGGCGCCGCGGCCGGGGAACGGGTCGCCGCCGACGGGGTCGACGTCCTGCCCGCCGCGTCCGCCCCGCTGCTCGACATCACCGCGGAAGCGCACGCCGCCTGGCCGGTCCGCCTCTTCGCCTCCTGACCCCGCCCGGCCCCGGCCGGCACCCGCGCCGCCCCCGGCGGCCGTACGAACCACCGGAGTGACCATGCACCTCGACCACCACGAGACCTTCCCCGAACGCCACACCTACAGCGCCGCCGCCACGCGTCCCGATGGCACCCGCCGGGCGCTGCGGATCGGCCTCGGCGGCCCGGTCGGCACCGGGAAGACCGCCACCGTCGCCGCGCTCTGCCGCGCCCTGCGCGACGAGCTGTCCCTCGCCGTGGTCACCAACGACATCTACACCCGCGAGGACGCCGAGTTCCTGCTCCGCGAGGCCGTGCTGCCCGCCGAGCGGATCTCCGCGGTGGAGACCGGCGCCTGCCCGCACACCGCGATCCGCGACGACATCTCCGCCAACCTGGAGGCCGTCGAGGACCTCGAGGACACCGTGGGACCGCTCGACCTCATCCTGGTCGAGTCCGGCGGCGACAACCTCACCGCGACCTTCTCCAAGGGCCTGGTCGACTTCCAGATCTTCGTCATCGACGTCGCGGGCGGCGACGACATCCCGCGCAAGGGCGGTCCCGGCGTCACCACCGCCGACCTGCTCGTCATCAACAAGACCGACCTGGCCCCGTACGTCGGCGTCGATCTGGCGGGCATGGCCCGCGACGCCAAGGCCCAGCGCGGCGAACTCCCGGTCGCCTTCACGGCGTTGAAGACCGAGAACGGCGTGCGGCCGGTGTCGGAGTGGGTCCGCGCCCGGCTGGCGGACTGGACCGCGGGTCCGGCATGACGCTCGCCCTTCCCCCGCAGACCACACCGGCGACCGCCGCACCGCCCTCGGCCGGCCTGCGGGCCACCGCCCGCGTCGTCGCCCGCACCGATGCCGACGGCACCACCCGGCTGCCCGTCCTGGACGGCGACGGCCCGTTCGCGCTGCGCCGGGTCCGCGCGCACGGCGGCCCGGCCCGGGTGTGCGTCGTCGGCGCCATGAGCGCCCCGCTCGGCGGTGACCGGCTGGCCATCGAGGTGACCGCGGAGGCCGGCAGCGCGCTGCACGTCACGGCCGCCGCGGCCACCGTCGCGCTGCCCGGCCGGACCGGTGCGCCCGCCCACTACGACGTACGCCTCACGGTGGGCGAGGGCGCCCGGCTGGACTGGCTGCCCGAGCCGCTGATCTCGGCCGCCGGCAGCGACCTGCGGATGACCACGACCGTCGAACTGGCCGCCACCGCCCGGCTCGTGCTCCGCGAGGAACAGGTCCTGGGCCGCAGCGGCGAGCCGACCGGCGCCCTGCGCAGCCGGCTCACGGTCCGGCGCGCCGGTCGCACCCTGCTCGACCAGGAGACCGCCTACGGGCCCGGCGCCCCCGGCTGGGACACCTCGGCCGTCCTGGGCGGCCACCGGGCCCTCGGTCAACTCCTGGTCGTGGGGCCCGAGTTCGAGGACGGGCCGGCCCCGGTACGGCTGCTCGGCGCGACCGGTGACCAGCCGCACCGTGGCCGGCCGTCCGGTGACCGACCGCTCGACGCGCGGGGCGTCCTGGCGCCGCTGGCCGGCCCCGGCGCCCTCGCGACGGCCGTCGCACCGGACGCGCTGCGGCTGCGCCGCCTCCTGGACGAGGCCGCACGGGGGCTCGGCGGCTGAGGCTCACACCTCCAGATCGGCCTCCAGCCGGGCCAGGCGGTGGCGCGCCAGCGCCAGATTGGCGCGCTTGCGGTCCAGCACCAGATAGAGGAAGAGCCCGCTGCCGCTCTTGCCGGTGACCGGCCGGATGATGTGGTACTGCGCGGTCAGCGTGATGAGCATGTCCTCGATGGCGCCCTGGAGTTCGAGCATCTCCATCGTGCGCATCTTGGCGCGGACGACATCGGTGTTGCCGGCCGCGGCGATGTTGAGGTCCAGGGCCTGGTTGTCGCCGAGCGTGGCCAGCGCCATGCCGCTGGTGTAGTCGACCAGCGCGACGCCTATCGCGCCTTCGATGGTCGACATCATGTCGGCGAGGGCGGAGTCCATGTGAGCCATGAGGGGTGGTGACCTTTCGAATGGGTGGAGGTGGTGCGGTGTGCGGTGGATTACGGGGTCGGGCGGTGGGCCGGCCTACCGGCGCGGGGCCGCGTCGACCAGCGCCCCGATGCGCTCGGCCGCCCGCCTGGCCTGCAGATGCAGCCGGCCCACATTGGTGTCCGGGCCGGTCACGGCGGTGAGCACGGCACGGCGGCCGGCCGAGTAGGCGGCGATGTAGCCGTCGGTGCCGCGGGTCAGGGACTCCTCGAAAGCCCCCTGCCCGGTCGCCTCGGTGAGCCGCTTGGCGACCCCGATGGCCGCCGCGGTCAGCGCCGCCAGCCCGTCCGGTTCGATGTTCGCCAGATCGTGCGCGATGACCATGCCGTCCGCGCTCGCCACCATGCCGCCCTGGAAATGCCGCACTTGGTCGCGCAGCGTCAGCAGTTCGTCCCGTAGCCGGGGTTCTATCGTCATCAGTCTCCTTTTCGCGGCCCGCCTTCCCAGGGCGCGCCTCATGCCGTGCACGGTCTTCGCGGGCAAGGGGTCACAGGTTTTCCTCCAGCGCCGTACGCAGTCGGACAAGGAGGGCAACATCCGGGTCCCGGGTGTCGAGGAGCTCCGGCACCGGTGGTTGCCAGGTGGGGGTGCGGCCTCTGCCGGCGCCGGGCGGCGGATGCCCGGCCGGTGTGGCGCCCGGCCGGCGGCGGGGGAGTCCGCCGGGCGGCATCCGGACCAGGCCGGCCGCGGCGAGCCGGCGGATGTCGAGCAGCGTCACGAACGCGGACTGGCCCAGCGCGCGGGCGAGTTCGCAGGGGGTGTGCCGGCCGTCGGCGTGCGCGAGCAGTCGCCGCTGCCGCGGTGTCGTGCCGGCCGGAGCGCCGGGGCCGGCCGGCACGACCGGCTGGGTGTCGACCGCCGCCCAGGGGCGCAGCCGGTCCAGCAGCGCCCGGCGGCGGGCCGTCGCCCGCTGGAGGTCGCCGGCGCTGATCGGGCGCACGACACCCAGCCAGTGTCCGGTCCCGGGGGTGAAGGACGTGGTCTCGGGCGGCAGCGGCAGCGCGAAGAACGCCGCGTCGAGCAGGGCGGCGAGATGGCATATCTCCAGCTCGCCCTGGGTCAGCCAGCCCTCGCTGACCAGGAACCGGCCGCCCTGCCGCTGCGGCCCCGCGGTCTCGACGGCGTACCGCCAGCCCTGCGGCGGGACCCTGCCCGCCGCGCTGAGCCGCACCTCGATCCCGGGCGCCGCGGCGCCCTCGACCCAGGTGACCGCACCGTCGAGCAGGTAGACGCAGCCGTGCGGGCCCCGCAGCGCGCCGGTGACGCGTGCGGCGGCACACCGGTCGAGCAGCCCGGCCGGGCCGGGCGGCGGAGACGGGGGCAGGCCCATGGCTGGTTCCCTCACCGTTCGTGCGGACTGGCAGCGCCGGGCCGTCAGGACGCGACCAGCCCCGCCGCCAGATCGCGCAGCCGTATCCGGGCCACGGCGAGATTCGCCTGCGCGCGGTCCAGCCAGAGGTACAGATAGGTCTGGCTGTCGAAGGCGGTGTGCACGAAACGGATCAGGTGGTAGCTGCCGGCGGCCGTGATGATCAGGTCCTCCAGGGCGGGGGCGGCGGCGCCGGTGGTGTCGAAGGTGGCGTTGCGCGCCACTGCCTGGACGACCTCGGCGGTGTCCGCGGCGGCCGCTTCATGGTCCCCGTTCGGTGCCTGGCCGGCCGTCCCGAGCGTCAGCCCGCTGGTCCAGTCGATCAGCCCGGCCCCCAGCACCCCCGGGATTCCCATCGCCTGGGCCAACACCTGATCGATACCCGGCACTTCGGATCTCCTTCGCGAGGCTTGGACGACGGCTCGGACGACGGGACGGCGCTCCGGGCGGGGCGGAAACGCCGAAGCCCTCCCGGGTGGCGCTGCGTGGGAGAGCCTTCACGGAAGGTTACTGAAGGTGTGCGCGTGGCACATGCCTCGTGGGCAGGTTCAAGGCAATTGACGCGTTCTCGCCCCTCGAAGGTGTTGCGGAAGCCAGCGGAACGGTCGCCCGGGGCCCGCAACGGCACCCGTGACACGTGTTCCTGGCGCCTCGTCAAATGGCGTCCCACCAGGACGAGTTGCCTCTGCCGGGTGGACCGGCACGGCGGACGCAACCCCGCCCGTGCAGCACTTCCGTCCGTTGGCCGGAAAGACAGGGTTCCGCTGCGGCGTCCGGCCAGAGCCGCCACCGGCAACTCCCGGCCCGTTCACGGCCGGAAACCTACAGCTTGGTAAAGAATTGCCGGTCAAACCTGTTCAGGAGGGGCACGCAGACGACAGGATCCCTCCGTAGGCCTGTGATCAACGCCGCCACAAGTGGCGCACCATGCAGGGGGAACACACCACGTGAAGAAATCAGCAGTGCTCGGCGCCGCCGGCACCCTGGTGACCGGGGCGCTCCTCGCCACCGCGATAGCCACACCCGCCAGCGCGGGGGAACACCACAAGAAGGGCTCGGCCGAGGCCCGCGGAGTCCACCTCGCCGCCGCGCGTGCGGCCAAGGAGGGCGTCCACTGGCAGGACTGCCCCGCCGACTGGGGCCTGAAGTCGCCCGTCCAGTGCGGTTTCGTCACCGTCCCGGTCGACTACGCCCGGCCCAACGGCCGCACCATCAAGATCGCCGTCGACCGTGCGGTCAGCACCGGCGGCAAGGAGGAGCGCCAGGGCTCCCTCCTCTACAACCCCGGTGGACCGGGCGGTTCGGGCATGCGCTTCCCGACCCGCATCACCACCAAGAACCCGCTGTGGGCCAAGACCGCCAAGGCGTACGACTTCGTCGGCTTCGACCCCCGCGGCGTCGGCCACTCCGCCCCGATCTCCTGCATCGACCCGCAGGAGTTCGTCAAGGCCCCGAAGGCCGACCCGGTGCCGGACAGCGAGGCGGACAAGCGCGCCCAGCGCAAGCTCGCCGAGGAGTACGCGGACGGCTGCAAGGAGCGCAGCGGCGCCCTGCTGCCGTACATGACCACCGCGAACACCGCCCGCGACATCGACGTGATCCGCGCCGCGCTGCACGAGAAGAAGCTCAACTACCTGGGCGTCTCGTACGGCACCTACCTCGGCGCCGTCTACGCGACGCTCTTCCCGGGCCACGTGCGCCGGATGCTCGTCGACAGCGTCGTCAACCCGTCCCGGGAGAAGGTCTGGTACCAGGCCAACCTCGACCAGGACATCGCCTTCGAGACCCGCTGGGGCGACTGGAAGAAGTGGGTCGCCAAGAACGACGCCACGTACCACATCGGCGACACCCCCGAGAAGGTCCAGGCGGCGTGGGAGCAGCTGCGCGCCACCGCCAAGAAGGACCCCGTCGGCGGCGTGGTCGGCCCGGCCGAGCTCACCGGCTTCTTCCAGAACGCGCCCTACTACGACTCGATGTGGGCCACCGTCGCGCAGGTGTGGAGCGCCTACCGCGCCGGCGACCCGAAGCCCCTGATCGAGAACGCCGGTCCCGACCTCAAGAACACCGCGGGCAACATCGCCGCGGAGAACGGCAACGCCGTCTACACGGCCGTCGAGTGCACCGACACCACCTGGCCCACCAGCTGGCGGAAGTGGGACCGCGACAACACCCGCATCCACCAGCAGGCCCCGTTCATGACCTGGTCCAACGCCTGGATGAACCTGCCCTGCGCCACCTGGCCGGTCAAGCAGCAGCGTCCGGTCGAGGTCCGCACCGGCAAGGGCCTGCCGAGCGTGCTCATCGTGCAGAGCACCCGTGACGCGGCGACGCCCTACGACGGCGCCGTCGAGCTGCACAAGCGGTTCGCGGGCTCCCGCCTGATCACCGAGCGGGACGCCGGTTCGCACGGCGTCACCGGCCTGGTCAACCCCTGCATCAACGACCGGGTCGACGCGTACTTCCTGGAGGGCAAGACCGACGCCCAGGACGTGACCTGCGCCCCGCACGCCACGCCGAAGCCGACCGCCGCGCCGGCGAAGGCCACCGCGGTGGCCGCGGGCAAGGCCGACCTCCCGGCAGCCCGGTGACCGGGTAACCCACCGGAATTTCCAGGAGAAGAGGGCGGCCGGGAATCCTCCCGGCCGCCCTCGCTCGGTATCCGGAAGCGGTTCAGCCCGCGATCGGCTCCACCCGCGGCTCCGCGATCGCCACGTAGTCCTCGGTCACCAGCGCCAGCGAACGGTCCAGCCGCGCCGCGTTGAAGTAGATCTCCGGCTGCTCCAGCAGCGCCGGATCCACCACCAGCGTCAGCTCCTCGTCGAAGGAGAACGGCAGGATCGTGCCACTGACGCTGCGCGCCAGCCGCTCCGCGACCTCCGGCGTCGCGAACCCGGCGTACGAGCCGCCCAGCAGCGCCTTCACCGCGCCGAGGTCCACCCGCCGGTCACCGGGCACCACCGCCAGCACATAGCGCTTGGTCTTCTTCCCGAGCTTGACCATCACCACGATGCACTTGGCGGCCTGCTCGACGGCGTTCCCGCGCAGCGCGCTCACCGCCTCCGTCGCGCCCTCCGGAGCGTGCTCGTGGATCCGGAAGCGTGCCCCGCGCTCCTCCAGCAGCCCGATCAGCTTGGTGTACGTCTCGTGCTCACTCACGCCGTCCTCGTTTCCCTTCGTCGTGCTCACGCCGCGAACGCCTCGGTGAAGGCGGCCCTGGTGGGGGAGTCCGTACGGCGGTCCAGGACCGCGAACACCACCCGGTCGAACCGGCCCGCGAACCGGCCGGCACCCAGCAGCTGCGCGGCGAACGCCCGCGCCACATCGGCGGGTTCGTTGCGGAACACCCCGCACCCCCAGGCGCCGAGGACCAGCTGACGGTACCCGCCGGCCGCCGCGACCTCCAGCACCCGCTCCGCCCGTACGGCCAGCGCCGCCGGCACCCGCCCCGCCTCGGCCGGCCGTTGCCGCGCGATCACCCCCGCGTTCGGCGCCGCCGCCGTCAAGAACCCCGCCTCGTAAGGAACTTCGAGCAGCGATCCGCGGTCGTCCCGGAACACCGGCACGCCCGGCGAGAGGATCACCCGGTCACTGTAGAACGGCGTCGGCTCGCCCCGGTGCGCCGCGTAGAACTCCGGCGCCTCGCGCACGCACGCGTACAGCGCCGACCCCCGGCACAGCGCCTCCTCCTGCGCCTGCGCACCGTTGAGGTACCCACCGCCGGGATTCCGCGCCGAGGCGAAGTTCAGCACCGCGACCGGCCCGCCGCTCCCGGCCAGCCGTCGCCCCGCCGTCAGGCTGCCTTCCTCCGTCACCTCGAACACGGTCTCCCGGCCGCCGTCCGCCGGCTTTGGCACCTCGACCGGCTCCGGCCCGTACAACCGGGTCCCCGCCCGGGCCCGCGCCACCTGCTCCGCGATCTCCACCGGCCGCCCGCTCGGCGCCCGGTACCACCCCTGCGCGACGATCCGTTCGGTCTCCTGCGCCATCCCCCGCAAACGGGCGCTCATCGACGGCACCCTTCACTCCACGTCATCATGATGATCACGGTAGGGGCGGCGGGACGGGGTGCGCGATCGAATAACGGGTGGCCGGCCGGCCTCAGGTACGTCCGCCGTCCCTCCCCGCCAGCCAGGTGTCCTCCGCCGCGTACCCGAAGAGGTTCTCCTCCGGGTAGTACGAGGCCATGGTCGGGAAGGCCGCCTGCCAGTCCTGCTGCGCGATCCGGTCGGTCAGCCAGGCCACGGTGCCGGGCAGCGAGTCCTCGTAGGTGGTCACCGGACGGTAGCCCAGTTCGCGGACGGCTGCGGTCATGTCGTAGACCATCGGGTGCGGGAGGGACCACGGGGTCTCGCCGACGGCGGGGGACGGCGGGGCGCCGTCCAGGAGGACCAGTTCGCTGGGCGGGGCGTCCATCGCGGCGTCCACCGCGAGCGCGATCTCGGCGACCGTCGGGGCCTTCGGATCACCGGCGTTGAGGACCCGGGAGCCCGGGCGGCGGGCCGCCAGGCGGATCAGCTCGGCGAGGTTGTCGACGTGTACCGGATGGAAGCGGCTGAGCCCGCCGTGCGCCAGGACGCGGACCCGGCGGCCGTCCAGCACCCGCTTGACGAAATACAGTTCACGGGGGAGCGGACTGTGCGGGCCGTGGATCGCACCGGCCCGCAGCAGCGTCACCGGCAGCCGGTCGCCCACCGCCAGCAGCGCCCGCTCCAGCGCCACCTTGCCCGCGGTGTACTCGCCCTCGCCGGGCGCCACCGTGCGCTGCGACTCCACCAGGGGCACCGGATAGACCGGGGAGCCGCCCGGCTCGTCCTGGGTGGCGAAGCCGCGCCCGTGGCCGTCCTCGTAGACCGCCCCGCTGGAGATCACCACGGCCGAGCCGATCCGGTCCGCCAGCGCGGTCAACTGGCGGGCGTGCGCGGCTCCGTACGCCACGCAGTCCAGGAGGACGTCACAGCCGTCGCCGACCAGACCGGCCAGCGCCGCGTCGTCCTCCCGGTCCACCGCCACGCTGCGGACCTCCTCGGGCCAGGAGTCGTCGCGTCCCCCGCGCCGGGACCCGGCCCGCACCTCCCAGCCGTCCCGGGCCAGCGCCCGCACCGCCGCCCGCCCGATCTGCCCGCTCGCCCCGACCACCACTGCGCTGCCCGTTGTCATACCCGCGACGCTAGGGCCCTTCGGGCGGGGTGGGCGGCGCCGTTCGCCGACGGCGCACGTGCGGGTGCGCCGCCGCCTGCGCCCGGGCCTTGGCGTCGGTGGCGTACAGGTCGACGTACTCCTGCCCGGAGAGATGGAGGATCGCGTACATGATCTGGTCGGTGACGGCGCGCAGCGCAGTGCGTTCGTCGGCCAGGCCGGCGTACCGGGAGAAGTCCAGCGGCTCGCCGAAGCGGATGGTGATCGGCATGGCCCGCGGCAGCCGCCGGCCGGTCGGCTGTGCCTCGAACGTGCCGATCACGGCACAGGGGATCACCGGTACCCCGGCCTGCAGGGCCATCGCGGCGACCCCGGTGCGTCCCTTGTAGAGCCGGCCGTCGTGCGACCGGGTGCCCTCCGGATAGATGCCCAGCAGCCGGCCCTTGCGCAGCACGGCCAGGCCCGACGCGATCGCCGCCCGGGAGGCGCGGCCGCCGGACCGGTCCACCGGGATCTGCCCGACCCCGCGGAAGAACGCCGCGGTCAGCCGCCCTTTCAGGCCCGGTCCGGTGAAGTACTCGGACTTGGCGAGGAACGTCACCCGGCGCGGCACGATCGCGGGCATCACGAAGTGGTCGGCGAACGAGAGGTGGTTGCCGGCGATGATCGCGGCGCCCTCCTCGGGGAGGTGCCCGAGGCCCTCGACCCGTGGTCGGAACACCAGTCGCAACAGCGGTCCCAGAAGGACGTACTTG
Source organism: Streptomyces bugieae (assembly GCF_036352915.1). NCBI lineage: Bacteria > Bacillati > Actinomycetota > Actinomycetes > Kitasatosporales > Streptomycetaceae > Streptomyces > Streptomyces bugieae. Next base: position 951,907 of record NZ_JAZBJP010000002.1, on the reverse strand, counting down.
AGCACCTGGTAGAACACGGGCGGCTCCCTCCGCGGCCGAGGCGGCAGTGAGTGTACGAGCAACTGCCCTCGGTGGTCACCACCCTGAGGCGGGATCGACGCCGCCGGGGCCGGGACACGGGCCGCACCGGGACGCGACGCGACGACCGCCCGCGGACCGTCAGTGGGGTGCTGCCTCCAGGAGGGCCAGGAAGCGGCGGGCGAAGAGGTACGCGTCGCCCGGCCAGCGGGCGGACAGGTAGGTGCCGTCCTCGACCACGAACGCGGGGGAGTCGTCGGTCGCGGTGCCCCGGGCGGAGAGCGTCCGCGGTCCGCGCGCGAACTGCCTCCCCGGGGCGTCCAGCGCGGCCCGGACCTCGTCCTCCACGTACGCCGGATACGTCCGGTAGTAGCGGCCGAGACGCCAGGCGGTGGCCAGATAGGCCGAGCGTTCCATGTACCGGGGCAGACAGGTCGTTCGGCGGTCCGCGAGCAGGCTGCGGCCGGTGGCCGGGTCGGTCGTCCGCGCCAGGACCAGGACGCCGTGGCAGATCGCACCGACCGGACGGCCGAGCGCCCAGAACCCGCCGACCTGCCGCCGCAGCGCCGCCGAGCCCAGATACTGCCGCATGCCGGGCGCATGGCCCCCGGGCAGCAGCAGCCCGTCGTACTCCTCCGGGTCCAGCTCCGACCAGCCCGCGGTCGCCGCGAACTCCGCGCTCCGGGTGAGCTCTTCGTAGCACTGCCGGGCCTCCGGCGCGGCGCCGAGCCGCCCGAAGAGGACGCCGGTCAGCAGCCGCGGATCGCAGGCGGGGCGGGTGCCGGCCCGCTCGGTGGCGAGGACGACCTCGTGCCCGGCGTCGGTGAGCAGCCGCCAGGGCACGGCCACCTCGGTGACATCGAAGTCGCGGTCGGGGACCGGCATCAGTACGCGCACGCGGACATCATCGCAGGCCCCGCCGCGCGCCCGGCAGCGGGTTTGGCATCCCCGGACAACTTTCAACGGGCCCTGAGCGCGCCGTAGTTGGGTGCCCGTACTGACCGGCAAGCGAGCCCGGGACCAGCTTCCGGGCCGAGGACAGGAGCCCTAGATGTCCCGCAAGAGAAGAGTCACCCGGCGACAGAAGATCGTGGTCGCGGTGAGCGCCGCGGCGCTGGTGGGTGGTATCGCCATCGTCACGACCGGCACCAGCCAGGCGTCGGTGGCCTGCGACGGACTGGCCACCGCCCTGAGCAACAACCAGAAGTTCATCGCCGACCAACAGGCCCACCCGGACGCGCAGTCGGCGGCGCGGATCGCCAACCGGCAGGCGGTGATCAAGGAGATCCAGGTCAAGCAGCAGGCCGCCGGCTGTAGTGGGGGAGCGGGCGGTGACCAGGCGGGCGCGCCACCCCAGGGCGGTGCGCCGCCCCAGAGCAGTGCACCGCCCGCATCCGAGGCACCACCGGGTTCCTCGGCCGACCCGAGCTCCTCGGCCGCCCCGCCCGGCTCGGCCGACCCGTCCGCGTCCGGCGCCCCGCCCGCGGCCGACGGCGACGTGGTCTGCCCCGGCTCGACGGTCACCCTCTCCGGCGAGGGCGGCGCACCGGCCGCCTCCAGCGACCAGTTCCCCACCGGCACGAAACTCAAGGTGACCAACCTGGACAACAACAAGTCGACGACCGTGTCCGTGACCTCGACGTCGGGCAGCTGTGTGCTGCTCAACAACTCCGCGTTCGAGCAGGTACGGGAGGCGGGCAAGTTCCTCATCCGGCACGCCCGCATCGAGCGCGTGGGCTAGCACGGGCCTGACACCCGGGCGTGAGCCCCCGGGACGAGAGCCCGTTCGCAGAACCCCTCCGGTCCGGTGGCCGGTGACGGAAGCCGCCTCCTCCGTCACCGGCCACCCTGTCGTGCACGGGCCGGGGCGGACCCATGGGCCCGGAACGGCCCAGGAACGGGCCCGTACGGGCGACCTCGCGGCGTGGCCGCTTGTGTGCCGGGGCCCGGCGGGGTGGCCTGAAGCCACCCCGCGTCCCCCAGGAGGCACCGATGCCCGTGCACCACCGACGCCGCACCGCGCGTGCCGCCGTGCCCGCCGCCGTGGTCGCGACCGTGTCCGCCGCGCTGGCCGGTGCGTTCTGCGCCGCCCCGGCCGGCGCCACCGAACCGCCGCCGCCCGCCCGACAGGGCCTGCTGCTGACCATCTCCGGGGACCACGACACCTGGATCCGCGGGGTGCGGCTCACCTGCCCGGACACCTACGGCAGACACCCCCACGCGGCCGCCGCCTGCGACGCGCTGACCTGGGCCCGCGGCGATCTGGACGCGCTGCCCGGCGAGCCGCACGTCTGCAACCGGCAGTACAACCCGGTCACCGTCAGCGCGACCGGCGACTGGCGCGGCGTACCGGTGAACTGGCGCAAGGAGTTCCCCAACGCGTGCACGCTGGACTCCGCCACCGGGCCGGTCTTCCGCTTCTGAGGGCCCTCAGTTCGGCCGGGCCGCCACCACCCCGACCGTCACCACGGCCAGGATCACCCAGCAGAACCAGAGCCAGCCGTTGGCGCCCAGCGCCACGGTGTAGGCGGTGGCGGCCACCAGACCGGTCACCGTGCACACGGCCATCGTCCTCACAGATCCGGGCATCCCGCATCCTCCTCACGGCGGCCCGGAGCCGGCAACGCAGCGGGCCGCGGCCATGGGACCATCGTCCCCGGCCGCGGCCCGTACCGCCAGATGGTCGACCCACCCGCTTGTCGCCCTACCGCCCCCGCGCGTTGAGGGACGCGAGGTACGCGTTGTAGTCGGCCAGGTCCTTGTCCCCGTTGCGGTCCGCGGCCCGGTCGGCGCGCTGCGACTGCCGCTCCTCGGACTTGTACCACTGGAAGACCAGCGCGATCAGCACCACGACGGACGGGATCTCGCTGAACGCCCAGGCGATGCCGCCGGCGGCCTGCTGGTCGGCGAGCGCTTCGATGCCGAGCGAGGCCGGCGGGTGCAGGAACGTGTCGACCATCGGCTCCGAGGCCATCATCAGCGCGATGCCGAAGAAGGCGTGGAACGGCATGCCGGCGAAGAGCTCCAGCATCCGCATCACGTAACCGGGCCGGTGCGGTCCCGGGTCGACACCCATGATCGGCCAGAAGAAGACCAGGCCGACCGCGAGGAAGTGCACCATCATCCCGATGTGCCCGGCCCGGGACTCCATCAGGAAGTCGAACAGCGGCGAGAAGTACAGCGCGTAGAGGCTCGCGATGAACAGCGGGATGGTGAAGGCGGGGTGCGTGATGACCCGCATGTAGCGGCTGTGCAGCAGCGCCACCAGCAACTCCCGCGGGCCCTTGCGGCCGCGCCCGGCGGTGGGCAGCGCCCGCAGCGCCAGCGTCACCGGCGCGCCGAGCAGCAGCAGGATCGGCGAGAGCATGCTCACGATCATGTGCTGGACCATGTGCACGCTGAACATCACCATGCCGTAGTCGTTCAGCCGGGTGCACATCGCCAGCGCCACGGTGGCCACGCCCAGGACCCAGGCGACGACCCGGCCGAGCGGCCAGGCATCGCCCCGGCGCCGCAGCCGGACGACCGCCCAGCCGTACAGCCCGAGGGCCAGCAGGCAGCCGATGAGGAAGACCGGATCACCACCGAACGCGAGGCCCCGCCCCAGCGTGAACGGCGGTAGATCCATCTGCATGCCGTCCATGCCGTGCCCGCTGTGATCCATCCGCTCGCTCCTGATTCGTACCAATGCTCCGGCGACAAGCGTAGAACCGCCCCCGGCCGTGATCGTGGCCGGGGGCGGGTCGTACAGCGGGGAACTACCGTGCGGGGCGGACGGGTGTGCCGGGCGCGGTGGCCGGGGTCACAGCACGCACTCGGCCTCGTCGTAGCGTGCGGCCGGCACCGTCTTCAGCGTCTCCACGGCCTCGGCCAGCGGGACCAGGGTGATGTCCGTGCCGCGCAGCGCGGTCATCATGCCGAACTCCCCGCGGTGCGCGGCCTCGACGGCGTGCCAGCCGAAGCGGGTGGCGAGCACCCGGTCGTACGCGGTGGGGGTGCCACCGCGCTGGACGTGGCCGAGGATGACCGGTCGGGCCTCCTTGCCGAGGCGGTTCTCCAGCTCGACGGAGAGCTGCCGGGCGACGCCGGCGAACCGCTCGTGGCCGTAGATGTCCTTGCCGCCGATGTCGAACGACATGGTGCCCTCGCGCGGCTTGGCGCCCTCGGCGACCACCACGATGGCGAACTTCTTGCCGGCCTCGAAGCGGGCCGACACCCGCGCGGTGAGCTCGTCGATGTCGAAGGGACGCTCCGGCACCACGATCGCGTGCGCACCGGCCGCCATGCCCGAATGCAGCGCGATCCAGCCGGTGTGCCGCCCCATCACCTCGACGATCATGACCCGCTGGTGGGACTCGGCGGTCGTCTTGAGCCGGTCCAGCGCCTCCGTGGCGACGCCCACCGCGGTGTCGAACCCGAACGTCACGTCGGTGACCGCGATGTCGTTGTCGATGGTCTTCGGCACGCCGACGATCGGCAGCCCGGCGTCCGACAGCAGCCGCGCCGCCTTCAGCGTGCCCTCGCCGCCGATCGGGATGATGGCGTCCAGGCCCAGCTCGGCGACGTGGCCGCGGGCCCGCTCCACACCGTCGCGCAGATGGGCCGGCTGCACCCGGGACGACCCGAGGATGGTGCCGCCGCGGGCAAGGATGCCGCCGACGGCATCGAGGTCGAGTTTGCGGTAATCGGCTTCCAGCAGGCCCTTCCAGCCGTCGCGGAAGCCGATCACCTCATCGCCGTGATCGGCGGTGGCGCGGTGGACGACGGAGCGGATGACGGCGTTCAGACCGGGGCAGTCGCCGCCGGAGGTGAGGACACCAATACGCATTGCTCGAAAACCCTCTGCAACGTAACCGGGGGGCCCGGACCCCGTCGTCCGGTTGTATGCCGCTCACCCTACAAGCGCGGGGCCGCCGGGCACACGTACGCCCGCAGTGCGGACTGCGGGCGTACGAAAAGCCGTGAAAGGGATATATCGCTCAGGCGGGCTGGGTCGCCGCGGCGATCCGCTCCTGGCGGAGCGCCTCGTACCAGCGGTCTTCCACCGGGGGCAGCGCGTTGACGTCCAGCGCCAGCTTGATCAGCAGGTCGGCGATGTGCGGGTTACGGGCCATCACCGGGCCGTGCATGTACGTGCCGAAGACGGTGTCGTTGTACGCGCCCTCGTAGCCGTCGCCGACGCCGTTGCCCTTGCCGAACCGGACCTTGGCGAACGGCCGGGCGGTCGCGCCGAGATGGGTCACGCCTTGGTGGTTCTCGAAGCCGGTCAGCGGCGGCAGCCCCAACTGCGGGTCGATGTCGGCGAGTACGTCACCGACGCACCGCTCGCCCTCGCCGCGGGTGGACACCACGTCCAGCAGCCCCAGGCCCTGCTGCCGCTCACCGAGGTCGTTGATGAACTCGTGGCCCAGGATCTGGTAGCCGGCGCACACCGAGAAGACGATCGCGCCGTTGGAGACCGCGCGGCTCAGACCGCCGTCGCGGATCAGCCGCTCGGAGGCGAGCCGCTGCGGCCGGTCCTCACCGCCGCCGATCAGGTAGATGTCGCCGGAGGTGGGGATCTGCTGGTCGGACCGTACGTCCAGGCGCTGGACGTCCAGACCGCGCTGGCGCGCCCGCCGCTCCACCACCAGGGCGTTGCCCTGGTCGCCGTAGGTGCTCAGCAGGTCCGGGTAGATCCACACCAGGCGCAGGCTGTTGTCACTCATGCTTGCTCGTCCTTGTCGTGAAGGTGGGTGGATCATGGTCAGTTGCCCACGCGCCGGCGCAGGTCCTGGAAGGCGGTGTAGTTGGCGATGACCTCGATGCGGCCGGGCGGCGCCTGCTGCACCGCCTCGTCCAGGCTCTCGCACACCTGGAAGTCGAGGCCGGCGACCTCCAGCCGCACCGCCAGGTCCAGCTTGCGGTCCCCGAGCACGAAGATCGGGTGCCCGGCCAGCCGGGTGTAGTCGACGTCCCACAGCCAGGAGGTGTCCGTGCCGTCCGCGCCGCGGGCGTTCACCGACATGATCACCGGGGTCGGCGGCGGGTCGATCAGCGAGAAGGTCTCCAGCCAGCCGGCCGGGTTCTTCGCCAGCAGCAGCCGCAGCTCACGCTGCTGGAACGTGACCACGTCGTAGCGGCCGGCGACCGCCTGCACCGAGAACATCCGCTCCAGGGCCACCTGCGGCGGCACCCCGAAGGCGGCGGCGACCGCCGCGGAGGTGGTCGCGTTGGCCTTGTTGGCCCGCCCCGGAAGCTGGAGCTTGATCGGCCAGGCGCTGCCGTGCGGGTCGAGGACGTGGTCGCCGGAGAGCGCCCAGCTGGGCGTGGGGCGGCGGAAACCGCACTCGGCGCAGAACCAGTCGTCGCCCGGCCGCTGCATCACACCACCGCACGAGGGGCAGGACCAGGCGTCGTCCTTCCACTCCTGGCCGGCGGCGACCCACACCACGTTCGCGGAGGACGAGGCCGCCCACACGATCAGCGGGTCGTCGGCGTTGGCGACGATCAGGGCCTTCGAGCCGGCCAGTCCCTCGCGCCACTTCTCGGCCAGCATCCGGGTCTCGGCGGCCCGGTCGAGCTGGTCGCGCGAGAGGTTCAGCAGCGCTATGGCCTTGGGCGTGACGTCCCGGGCCACCCCGGCGAGGTACTTCTCGTCAACCTCGATGACGCCGTACTTGGCGTCCGAGCCGCCGGCCAGGGCGGAGGTGATGCCGGCCGGCATGTTGGCGCCGAGCGCGTTGGAGACCACCGGGCCGCTGGCCCGCAGCGCCTCCGCGATCAGCCGCGTCGTCGTGGTCTTGCCGTTGGTCGCCGACACCAGGACGACGTCCAGGTGCCCGGCGAGCCGTGCCAGCAGGTCGGGGTCGAGCTTCAGCGCCACCCGGCCACCGATCACCGATCCGCTGCCGCGGCCCGCCGCGCGCGACACCGCCGCCGCGGCCTTGCCCGCCGTCACGGCCAGCTTGGCCCGCGGCGACAGCGGCTCCGTGTTGCCTGCCATCGTCCTAGATCCTCCTTGCATCCGGCGCCCGGCGTGCGGCTGCCGGTGGAACGCCCCCTCCGCAACCGACGACCGGCCGGAGGCTTCGGTCGGGGATCAGCCTATCGAGATCCGGCGGCGGGCCCGAACCCCGCCACCCGTCCGGCGACATCCCGCGGTGCCCAGGACCGTACGCTTGTCCCATGCGCCTCCGCACCATCCCCGGCAGTTCCGGCCGACCCCGCCCGCTGTGTCTGCTCGGTGATCCGGCCCTGAGCGGGCCCGGTCAGGAGGTCACCGCGTTCGACGGCGAGCTGGCCGCGCTCATCGAGGACATGTACGCGACGATGTACGCCGCACACGGCGTCGGGCTCGCCGCCAACCAGATCGGTGTCCCGCTGCGGGTCTTCGTCTACGACTGCCCCGACGACGAGGACCGCCGCCACTTGGGCCATCTGGTCAACCCCCGGCTCGTCGAGACGGACGGACCGGTCATCAGCGGGCCCGAAGGGTGTCTCTCGCTCCCCGGCATCGAGGCCGGCACCCCGCGCCACGACCGGGCCGTGGTGACCGGATTCAGCGCCTCCGGCGAGCCGCGGACGGTGACCGGCACCGGATTCTTCGCCCGCTGTCTGCAGCACGAGTGCGACCACCTCGACGGCGTGCTGTACGTCGACCACCTCACCGGGCTGCGCCGCCGCCGGGTGCTGCGCGCCGCGGCCCGGGCGCCGTGGGCCGCGGACCCGGAGACGTCCGGCCGCTGAGCGGCCGGCTCCCCCCTCCGTCCCCCCTCCGCCGTCGCCCGTCCTCAGAACCCGGGGCTGTCCTCGCGGTCCTTGAGGGCGGCCAGCTGGCCCCACAGCAGATCGGTCAGGTGCTGCACCAACTGCTCGCGCGAGCAGGGGCGTTCACGCAGCCACCAGTCGCCGGCGCCGTGCATCATGCCGACGATGCCATGGCCCCAGACCCGGGCCCGCTCCTCGCCGCCGGGGCCGAGGTCGAGCCGTTCGATGATCACGGTGGCCAGCTCCTCGCCGAGCCGGCGCAGCAGCGGAGCGGCGTGCCGCCCCACGTCGAAACCGGACTCCGACGGGGTGTTCTCCTCCGCCGGGTGCATCAGGAAGCGGTACACCTGCGGACGGGCCTCGATCGCGAGCAGATAGGCGTCGAGGGTGGCCTCGACCCGGTCGCGGCGCAGGACCGATGCGTCCAGCGCGGTGCGCAGGTTGAGCAGCAGGGCGTCGGTGTGGCGGACGGCCAGCGCGCGGTACAGGCCGCCCTTGTCGCCGAAGTGCCGGTAGAGGATCGGCTTGGTGATGCCCGCCTCCGCGGCGATGGCGTTCATCGAGGCGTCCGGGCCGTCGCGCAGCACGATGCGCTCGGCGGCCTCCAGCAGCTCCCGCCGTCTGCGCTCGGTCGCCGAGTGCCGGCGGCCGCTGTTGTCTGTGCTCTCCATGGTCGTGCTCCCCACCCTCGTGACTCCGTGGCGCTCGCGCAACGTAACACCCGATCTTCGCCGGTGATCCGGCACAGGGGGAGTTGACATCGCTTACTGACGAGTAACACACTTCGCGTTACCGCTAGTAACACGAGAAATGCCTGCACTGGAGGGGACATGGCCGAGTTCACCATGGAGCTCAACGACGAACAGAAGGAAGTCCGTGACTGGATTCACGGCTTCGCCGCGGACGTCGTGCGCCCCGCCGCCGCCGAATGGGACGAGCGCGAGGAGACCCCCTGGCCCGTCATCCAGGAGGCGGCGAAGATCGGCCTGTATTCGCTGGACTTCTATGCCCAGCAGTTCTTCGACCCCACCGGCCTCGGCATCCCGATGACCATGGAGGAGCTCTTCTGGGGCGACGCGGGCATCGCGCTGTCCATCGTCGGCACCGGTCTGGCCGCCGTCGGGGTCCTCGCCAACGGCACCGAGGAGCAGATCGGCACCTGGGTCCCGCAGATGTACGGCGACGCGAACGACGTCAAGGTGGCCGCCTTCTGCTCCTCCGAGCCCGACGCCGGCTCGGACGTCGCCTCGATGCGCACCCGCGCCGTCTATGACGAGGCCAAGGACGAGTGGGTCCTCAACGGCACCAAGACCTGGGCGACCAACGGCGGGATCGCTAACGTCCATGTCGTCGTCGCGGTCGTCGACCCCGAGCTGGGCTCCAAGGGGCACGCCTCCTTCATCGTCCCGCCGAACACCCCCGGCCTCTCCCAGGGGCAGAAGTTCAAGAAGCACGGCATTCGCGCCTCGCACACCGCCGAGGTCGTCCTGGAGGACGTCCGCGTGCCCGGCCACTGCCTGCTCGGCGGCAAGGGCAAGCTCGACGAGCGCCTCGCCCGGGCCCGCGAGAAGGCCAAGGCGGGCGGGGAGAGGGTGAAGAACGCCGCCATGGCGACGTTCGAGGCGTCCCGCCCGGCCGTCGGTGCCATGGCCGTCGGCACCGCCCGCGCCGCCTACGAGGAGGCGCTGGAGTACGCCACGACCCGCGAGCAGTTCGGCCGCCCGATCATCGACAACCAGGGCGTCGCCTTCCAGCTCGCCGACATGCGCACCCAGATCGACGCGGCCCGCCTCCTCGTCTGGCGCGCCTCCTGGATGGCCACCACGGGCAAGCCCTTCACCTCCGCCGAGGGCTCCATGTCCAAGCTGTTCGCGAGCGAGACCGCCAAGAAGGTCACGGCGCAGGCCATCCAGATCCTCGGCGGTAACGGCTTCACCCGCGAATACCCGGTCGAGCGGATGCACCGCGACGCCGCCATCTACACCATCTTCGAGGGCACCAGCGAGATCCAGCGCCTGGTCATCGCCCGGACGCTGTCGGGGATGCCGATCCGGTAGGAGTAACTACCTGACAGACGCGCGTAGTTGATGATGCATAGAGATGGGCCCCGCGCTTCTCGACGCGGGGCCCATCAGTGCTTCTTGGGTGCGTCAAACGGCCTGTGGGAGATTTTTGGGAGATCGCTTGCGACGGGGGGACGTGAACTCGGGGAACGGCCCAAACTCGCGACGATCCAGAACCGGGCGGAGGGAGTCCTCCCAAAGTCCCTGCAGGTGATCGGCGATCCTCAACTCCATGGGCAGCGTCACATGTGAGTAAACACCCTCCACGCCTTGCAGCACATGCCCCATGCGGGCCTCTACAGCGACGCGAGGGTGGCCGCCCTCGTCGAGCCAGACCTTGTGGCTGTGCCGGAGGCCGTGCGGCACCATGCCCTCAACGCCCACCACGGGCCTGATGCCGGCTCGTGCCCCTGCGCCACGAACCACGCCCCGCGGGGCTCGCCCTCGCACGATGGGGTGCCAGGTCTCGGCATACCAGTCGCCGCCACGCAGCATCCGGCCCCCCTTGGGGGCGGTGAAGACCCACTCGGACTCGACTGGGCGGGACTCCATAAGCTCCCGCAGCAGTTCGGCGAGGAACCGAGGAAGAATCAAGCCGCGTCCGGAGTCATACTTCGGCGCGATCTGAGTGAACTTCCCTCGGACATACTGGCTTTGTTGGATGGCGTGGATTCTGGGCCCCTGCCGGTCGTCATCGAGCACGAGTTGGTCCCGGTGCACGCCGGCGAGCTCGCCGATGCGGAGTCCGGTGTAGGCGGATGTGAGGACAATCGCGTACTCGTTGAGGCCACGCATCTCCAGCGCGTTCCTGGCCACCAGCAAGGCCTGCCGGGGCGTGGCGATGACCTTCCGCTCTGGCCGCTGGGACACGAACCGCCCGCGCCTGCCCGACTTTCGCGCGGCGACCGGGTTGTCCCGTCGCATCCCCTCGCTGACCGCGTCGTCCATCATGGTGCGGAAAACACCGACCACTCCGTCGGCATAGTTCTTACTGATCCGCTCCCGTAGCTCCTTCTCCCACCTCGCTACAGCGGCGGGGAAGACGTCACCTACGGGTACGGCCCCCCAAGCGGGGAGGATCTGGTTCTTCAGGCGGCGCCGGTACTCGACTTCACTGAGCGGCCCAACGTCGATTGACTCGATCCAGTTGGCGGCCCATTCCGCGACTGAGACGCGCCCGTCTCTGGGGTTGATGAAGGACTTGCGGCGCACGTCGACTTCGAGGCCGTGCGCATAGTCGCGTGCTGAGCGTTCGGTGTAGAACGGCTGTCCGTTGTCGTCCTTGGAGACGGAGCCCCACGTGCCGTCAGGGAGCTTGTACCGCCCGCGGTAGCGCCACTTGCGGGCCTTCTTGTCCCAGCCGCGCTTCTCTCCGTATGCCACTGGTCACCTCGCTGGGCGTGAGTCCTGCTGGCTGTGATGCCAGTTGGGTGCCTGAGCGTCAGTTAACCAGTGTGGGAACGAAGTTGCTGCGAAGATCGGCGTCGCCGATTGGAGACGAGTGCAGTAAGGGCCGCCGAGATCAACTCTGCGGCCGACTCCTCGATGAGCGTTTCGAGTATGTAGATGGTGTAGCACTCGACCTGATCGTCAATGAAGATCTGTGCCCTGTGCGGCATGCTGGGCACGCGCTGAACCTGAACCTGCATTCGGTTCCCCAAACCCCTGTCCGAGCGTGGCCCCCTCGGTAGGTTGAACATGGAATCACACGATCCGGCCGAGGTCGATGCGCTGTGCGCATATTCATGCGCGTGTCGTTACGCCTCGTTCGCCGCGGCGGGGTCGTCCCCTTCGGGGCCGAGATTCTGCAGCTGTCGTTGAGCTGTTGCCCAAGCTGCAAGGTCCCTGCGGAGCTGCTCGGGTGAGGCATCGGGGGAGCCTTTCACGACGACGATCATTCGCGCGTCGGAGCCCAGCGGCGTGAGGTCGAGGACTGTCGTGTCCAGCAAGGGGCCGTCCGACAACTCCTGCATGATCCTCAAGGGGAGCTCGATCACAGAGCCGGATACACCCTGGTCATCCCCTGATGCCGCCAAGGCTGGCTCGCCGCCTTCCAGTACATCGATAGCGCCCCCTTCGACCCAGCCGAGTGCCACCTCGATCTTCGAAAGGCTTGTGGGGATTCGAGTTCGGGATCCGCCGGCCTCCAGATTCTGGACGGTCGACTCACTGACCCCGGCCGCGTGGGCGAGGTCGACCTGCGTCAGGCGAAGTGCCTGCCGCCGCTCCCTGATCGCTGTTGCCAGCGCTGTCCAGTCCCTAGGCATGTCGCCATCATGCCGCACGGTTAGGCAACAGGCACCTAGGGGGGCACGTAAACGACCAGTATTAATCGGTGCACGAGTTGCACTTTTGTTGCCTATTCACTCATTTCAAGGCGCACGCAGTGCCTCGTCTGCGCTCCCTCACGCGCCCTCTGCGGCACTCGATGACCCCTTCGTTGGGTGAGAACACCCAACGAATCCCGCGCAACACCTTGCGAACCCGCATCTACGGGTCTAGGTTTTGGGTTGTGACACCGAACGGAGCCGCAATAAGGGCCTTCCGTGAGGTCCGCGGGCTGGGATTGAGACGGCTTGCCCACCTCATCGGGATCGACCCCAGCTACCTCTCACGCATCGAGACAGAGGAGCGCGGGGCGGCCGCAGAAACCCTCCATGCCATCGCGCTTCGGCTGCAAATCCCCGTCGAAGCCATCACCAGGGAGAGAGCTTGTGACCACGAACGAGCTGGATAACCCCGTATCGGGGGCCAGTGTCGTCATCGACCAGACCCTCCTGGAGCGACTGGTCGCCGCCGTGGAGACCGTCAGTCTCGCTCAGCTGCCCGACAACCTGAGGGCGTACACACCAGCCGAGGCCGGCCGCCTCCTCGGGAAGACCGAAAACTGGGTTACCGAGGCCATCCAGGCGAGGCGCGTCCCCTTCACCTACGTCGGCAAGAGCCCGCGCATGACTGCGGACCACATCCGCTGGGTCCTGGAGAACGGCGAAGTTCAGCCGAACCAGTTCTCCCGCAGGCGCACCCCCATCGCCGCCTAGGCGGCAGACGGCCCCACCAGCCGGGCTCTCACACACCGGCAGCGGGGCCTAGACGCACCACCCACACCAATCCAGAAGGGCAGGCGTCATGAACGCCATCATCGCATCAACACCCACAACTTCCCGCGCGGGCCTGAGCGCTGTCGAGCAGGTCGCGCTGCGGGCCGCCGATTCAGCGGCCGCCTCCCCGGCCGGCCTGCGTGACGTGACCCTGGCCATCGTCCAGGAGCTGCAGGCGGCTGGCCTGCTGACGGTCCCTGCGCGCCGCACCGACGACACCGAGTACGAGTGCCCGATGTGCAACACCTGGGCTGCGTGGACTCACGGCAGCAGCCTCCTGGAGAGCGGCCGCCAGGCCGACAAGTTCTGGTGCCAGGCCTGCGGCTCTGTCGGCCTCCTGGCCACCTTGAACCGACGACCCAGCGAGGACATCACCCCGGCCCTGCTCGGCACTGAGGCGGGTGACCGGTGATGGCCACTGCGACCCCGAAGCGGCCCGCGAAGAAGGCCGGCTCGTCGTCGATGCCGCTGATCGAGCTGCGGCACCTCGATGACCCGCTGGATCGCTGCTTCATGCGCCTCGCAGCCGAGCACGGCGACAGGGTCTCCCGCCTGAGCGACTACCCCGAATTCGCCGCCCGCTTCGCGACCGCCGAGGAAGGTGCCCGATGACCGCGACAACCTCACTGACTATCGCCGACCTCGCCAGCCTTGCCTTCGACAAGTGGGCGGCTGAGGGTGAAGCCCGGGGCGATGAGGTGTTCGAGCAGCAGCGTGAAGAGTTCCTCGTCTTCGCCCTCGGCAAGGCCCGCAGTGTCCTTGGCGAGGAAGCTGCCTATCAACTGGATTGGCAGTACACCGGCACGCTCGGCCTGCCGAAGGGCATCGAGCAGGCCACTGCGACTCTCGGTGAGGGCCGCACCGAGTACCTGCGGTATCGCGTCACCGACGGCGAAGAGGTGTCGTTCGCTCTGGTGCAGCCGTGCGGCAAGTGCGGGCGTGACGAGATCAACGAGGTTCGCGATCTCGCCCATCTCGGCGGGCTTCTCGAAACCGCCGCCGACCTCGCGAAGGCCGCCCAGGGTGGTGACGCCCGATGAGCGACCACCCGGAGATCGCCCAGCGGTTCGCCCGCGAGACCGCCGGCCACCAGATGACCGTCCTCCACGACGAGGGCTTCTACCGGCACCTGCGGTTCGTCAACCCGGACAGCTCCCTGTACTGGTACGAGATCACGACGACGCCCGGCCAGCTGGTGTTCTCCGGCGACGGCGAGTCCTTCGTCTTCCGTCTCGCCCCGGACATGTTCGAGATGTCCCGTCGGTCCGCCGAGTCGGGCGGCATCAACGCCACCTACTGGGCGGAGAAGTGCCGGACCGGCAACGCGAAGAGTTACTCCCGCGAGCGGTTCGAGGAGTGCGTCGAGAAGGCCGTCGCTGACGCCGAGCCGTACTACCGGGGTCTGCGCGAGCACGTACAAGAAGAGATCTTCGACTCGGAGCTGTACGACGTCGACTACGAGTCGGCTGCATTGGTCGCGGTGCTGAACTTCGAGCATCACCTGACCGCCCGCCGGGACGCCAAGGGCAACTACGACACCTTCCGCTTCAAGCGCGTGCACGAGTGGGAGCTGCGTGACTTCGACTGGTGGTTCCTGTTCGCCTGCTACGCGGTCAGCGACGCGATCGTCCAGTACGACGCCACGATCTGCGGTAGCCGCTGCCCGAAGCACCAGGACCACTACTGCCGCCGCTCACCCGTTCACCAGCCGGGCATCTGCCGGGACCGCAAGCAGAAGGGCACCGAGTCCTACACCTGGGACCCCGCCCGGAAGCAGGTGACGGCATGACGAGGCTGACCGCGCCCGAGCTGGAGTGCGAGCCGATGACGGTCCTGGTCGGCGACGCGCTGTGCGTCGAGGGCGACTGCGACCACGACCACGACGGCGACCACTGCGCGGACGTCCGCGAGGAACTGGCCTGTGCCGCGCACTCCCGCACACAGATGGCCGGCTGGTTCGAGGAGATCGTTCACGGGGAGCCCTGGCCCTGCCAGCACCAGAAGGGCGGCGTCTCGTGACCGCCATGCTCACCCTCATCCGCACTGGAGGCGCCATGTCTCTGACCGCATTCGACCAGGCCCGTGGACTGCGGCTCATCGCCGAGGTGGGGGAGACGCACCCGCACCTGCCCGCCGCTGAAGTGCATGTGCACCGGCAGATCACGCTGGTGGCCGAGCTGACCGTCGACGTGTCCCTGCACGGTGACGAGGAGGGCTTCGGCCAGTGGCAGCGGGCCCTTGGTATCGCGGTGGTGAGCACCCGCCGGCTCGACTTCGGCGGCTGGGTCACCTCCGGCCACATCACCCGGGACGGCATCACGGTCGTCCTTACCGTGCACCACCGGCAGGACGCCCCGCCGGCCATGGCGCTGGTGGCGGCATGAGCGCCGGGAAGGTCACTCCGCGGGCCATCGACCCAGACTTCGCGCGGTCCATCGCGGACGGGCTCACCGAGTCCGTCGAGGCGTACTGCAAGCGGCTCGACGCCACTATCGCCCAGCCGGCCGCAGACCCACCCGCCGAGGAGGCCGCCACGTGACCGCCCCCGAGTGGATCGCCGCACTGTGCGGCATCGCAGCCGCAGCAATGATCGCCGCCTCCCAGCGAGGCAACAGGAAGGAGGACCAGTGACCATCCGACTCATCCTCCGCCTCCGCCGACAACTCGCCGAAGCCCGCCAGGAGAACACCCGCCTGGAGCGTGAGCTCCACAGCCTCGACAGGGAGATCGCCGACGTGCGGGCCGCCAACACAGAGCTCCGCGCCGAGGCGCAGGTCGAACTCGAATGGCGCCTCGACGCCGTGACGGCCATCGAGCAGCACGACGTCGAGCGCAGCCGACTCCTCGACAAGCTGACGCAGGCCGTCGGCTGGGCCACCGAGGTCGACAGGGCCAACTTCTGTATCGCACAGCAGAACCGGCACCTGGCCGCCGACAACGAGCGTCTCCGCCGCGAAATCGCCGGCCTCAAGCGGCCGGTAGCCCGCGTCATCCCGCTGCAGCAGCGCGGCCCCGAAGCCGCCTGACACACCCACCGCACCGTCCTCTGAAGGGACAGCCATGCCTGAAACAGGCCTCACCCAGCTCCAGCTCTTCCCCGACACCGCCGTGACCGGCAGCGGAAAGCGCCTCTGCGCGGCCTGGCCCATCGACCGGCCGACACTCACCGAGGTGCCCGCCGCCGACGAGCCCGGCACCCCGCAGACCGAGCAGCTGCCGTTCGACTCCGACGAGATGCGGAGCGCCGCCTGATGGGATCCCGCAGCCGAACCGCCCAGACCGCCGAGCACATGCTGCCCGGCATGCCGGACGGCGTAGAGAAGAAGCCACCGAAGGCCACTGACGACGACTCATGGCGTGCCCGCACGCTCGACGAGGCCATCGCCCGCACCTACGAGCTCCTCGACCAGGCCATCGTTCGCTTCTCCACCGGCGAAGCCACCACCGTGATCACAAAGGGGGCACGTGTCGGGCAGATCGTCAACTATGGGCCGCGGGTCCTCGAAGGGATCTGGGGGCTGTACTCCGGAGGCCGGGACTCCGTGAACACGGCGCACTTGCTGCGCAAGTACATGAAAGACCGCGCCCTGTTCCGGCACTTCTTTCGCGGCATCATCCACGTCAACACCGGCACCGCCATCGCTGAAACCACTCAGCATGTCCGCGAAGCTGTCCCGGCCTGGGGCATGCAGCTGACCGAGCTCACTCCCCGGGTCAACTACCTCGACCTGGTGCTGGGCAACGTCCGCGCTACCACGGGGCCGAACATCGGACGCTCCGTGTGGCTTGGCTTCCCCGGGCCCGGCACGCTGCCGCACAGCGTGATGTACACCCGCCTCAAGGACCAGCCGCTGCAGGCGTTTCGTCGGCAGATGGTCGGCTCCGAGGGCACCCGCCGGAAGGTGATGTACGTCGGCGGGATGCGTTGGGACGAGTCCGACAAGCGCTTTCGAAATGCCGAAGAGGTCGACGTCGACGGCGGGATCGTCTGGGTCTCTCCAGTCGTGCACTGGACCAACGCCCACATGCGCGAATACCGCGCCCGCTACCGCTGCGAGAAGACCCACAAACACCAGCCACACCGCATGTGCGGCGACGAAGCCCTGCCCGTCAATCCGGTCACCGAGAACCTCCACATGTCCGGCGACTGCGCCTGCGGCGTGTACGCCAAGGCCGAGGAGAAGGACGAGCGGCGCTTCTTCTACCCCGAGCACGGAGCCGAGATCGACCGCTGGGAGAAGACGGTCCGAGACGCCGAGATCCCGGCCTGCGTCTGGGCAAGGCCCCACCGAAAGGCTTCAGTCAGACGCCGGCCGGCGCACCGGCCACGGACGTGATCGAGCGGCTGTGCACCAACTGCAAGCCCGCACTTCTCCAGGGCTCCCTGGAAGACGACTGGCTGGCTGCCGGCCTCATCACCGCCGAGCAGCGCGACAACCTGCGCGCCAACACCTACGAGGAAGCATCATGAAACTCCAGGTAGAGCAGACAGCTCTCGCCGAGGGTGCCCGCTGGGTCGCCCGCCACATTCCGCCCAGCGCCGCCGACCCGGCCGCGCTCGCCGTTCTGCTCACCGCCGATGGCGAGACCCTCACCGTCGCCTACAGCTCCGCCGAGGTGGCGGCCAGCGTCGCCATCGACGCGCACGTCATCGCTGCCGGCCGGGCCGCCGTCTCGGGGAAGGTGTTCGCCGACATCCTCGGCGCCCTCCCGCCCCTCCAAGTCGAGCTGACTGGCGACGACAACGGCGTCGACATGATCGCCGGCTCCAACACGTTCCGCCTCGGCCTACTCGACACCAACAGCTACCCCAGCCTGCCGCCGATGCCCGCAATCTCCGGCCAAGCGCCCGGCGACCTGTTCGCCACCGCCGTCGCCAACGTGGCGCCGGCGGTCGACTACCAGACCGCCGCGATGCCCGAACTCGGCGGCATCCGCATCCGACCCGACGGCGACCGACTCCAGCTCATGGCCACCGACCGCTACCGGGTCGCCGTACAAACCATCCCGTGGCAGCCCAACGGCGACGCCGTCCCGGCCTTGCTGCCCGGGCGGGCGCTCACCGACGTCGCCAAGGCGGCTGGCGGCGCCGACAGCGTAGACCTGGCTCTCACCGCGGGCACCGCCGGCGTGCACGTCGACGGCCGCACTTCCATCAGCCGTCTCCTGCCCGTCGACAAGTTCCCCAACGCCGACGCCGCCTTCCCCAAGGAGTACACGGGAGTCGTCACCTGCGACGTCGACGAGCTCGCCGAAACCGTCCGCCGGATCGGCCTCCTCCTCGAAGGCGAGCAGGCCATCGAGCTCGCCATCTCCGGCGACCACATGACCATCCAGGCGATGCGCAACACCAAAGCCACAGGCAAGGCCCGCATCGCCTGCCGACTCGAAGGCCCCGACACCTTCGACATCGCCTTCAACCCGCGCTACCTCCTCGACGGCCTCGGCCCCATCGACGACGAAGTCGCCATCAACCTCACCACCTACTCCAAGCCGGCTCTCATCCACGCCGCCGTCAACAACCCCAGCTACCAGTACCTCGTCGTGCCCGTCCGCGACCCGGCCAAGGCGGCGTCATGAGTAGCCGCGACGAACTCGGACGCTACCGAGACGAGACCGGCCGCAAGTGGGTGTCCGTCCGCACCGGCGCCGGATCAGTCCTCTACCGGATCCGCCGCGACGGCACCCGAGAAGGCCCTCACAACTGGGACGAGGTGGTGAACGAGCACCAGCTCACTCGCCTCTACCCGCCGCCCGACCTCCTCGACGACCTCATCTAGCCCAGCCGGCCGCCCCGCCCGCCCAAATCGGGCGGGGCCGCCGCCCACAGCTTAGGAGCAGCACATGCAGTCCATGAACCGCGAGGAGCTCGTCACGCTCCTCGACGACATCCGCGACCGGGTCGCCTCCGGCGACAGTTTCGAGGGCAAGCTCGCGTTCCTCCTCGGCGAGGACGCCGACCGCCCCTACCAGGTCACCGCGATCTACCGCACCGGCCAGCTCCTCGGCCAGGGCAGCACCGTCCTGATCGGCGTCGACCTCGAAATCCCCGGGGCCGCCGCATGAACGAGATCACCTGCACTGGCTGCGGCGACATCGACGGGCCCTTCGAGCAGCAGGAAGACGGCTCGTACCGCTGCGAAGGCTGCATCAAGAAGGCAGCGTCGTGACCGCCGTCGCCGCCGAGACCGCGGTGGACCCCCTCATCATCGACGGCCTGTCCGCCGAGGACTATCACGCGGACCGTACCTCGATCTCCTCCACCGGCCTCCGCAAGCTCCTCGCACCCGGCTGCCCCGCCCAGTTCAAGCACGACCGCGACAACCCGCGGGCCCCGAAGAAGGAGTTCGACCTCGGCAACGCCGCCCACGCGGACCTGTTGGGGGAGGGCCACGACATCGTCGTCCTCGACTATCCGGACTGGAAGAAGGCCGAGGCCCGGCAGGGGCGGGACGCGGCCTACGCCGCGGGCCAGGTGCCGCTCCTGCCGAAGGACTACAAGCAGGTCAAGGCGATGACCGACGCGGTGCGCCGCCACCCGATTGCCGGCCCGCTCTTCGCTCCGGGCAGTGGCATCGCCGAGCGGTCGATCTACTGGAACGACCCGACCACTGGTGTTCGCTGCCGCGTCCGGCCCGACTGGCTCAAGCAACTGCCCGGCCTGACGCTCTGCGTGGACTTCAAGACCTGCGCCGACGCCAACCCCGACGCAGTCTCCAAGGCCATACGGGACCACGCCTACCACCAACAGGACCCGATGTACATCGACGGGATAGAGGCTGCCGGCCTCGCCCCCGACGGCTGCCGGTTCATCTTCGTCTTCCAGTCGAAAACAGCCCCCTACCTGGTCACGGTGCGAGAGCTCGACCAGCAGTCCCGCGACATCGGCCGCGCCAAAAACGAGCGCGCCCTGCGCATCTACGCCGACTGCACGGCTACCGACACCTGGCCCGACTGGACCGGGCCCATCACCGAAATACCCCAGATCAGCCTCCCCACCTGGGCCGCCATCAACGAAGCCGAGGAGTACCTCAGTTGAGCACCAACGAAATCGCCACCCGCGACGAAGAGTCCACGTCCGTCACCACCTACCTCAAGGCCGACCCGCCGACCGAGTCGGAGCTGGAGGCGTGGGCCCGCGACGCCATCGCCATCTCGAACATCGCCGCGAACATCGCCACCACCAGCCTCGCCGGCCAGTACCGGAACAAGCCTGACGAGGTCACCGCCGTGATCCTCGCCGGACACGAGCTGGGCATCCAGCCGATGACCTCACTCAAGTCCATCGATGTCATCCAGGGGCAGCCGGCCCTGCGAGCACACGCCATGCGCGGCCTGCTCCAGGCCAAGGGCCACCAGATCGAGCTGGTCGAATCGGACGACAACCACTGCGTCATGCGCGGCCGCCGCAAGGGCGCCGAGCAGTGGCAGACCGTCGTCTGGGACATCCCGCGGGCCCGACTGCTGGGCCTGCTGAGCAAGGACCAGTGGAAGAAGCAGCCCAAGACCATGCTGATCAACCGGGCCACCGGCGAGATCTGCCGCCTGGTCGCCTCCGACGCCCTCCACGGCATGCCCTACGCGGCCGAGGAGCTGGAGGGCACCGTCCACGCCGAGCTCGTGCCCGACAAGGCGCCGCTCAGCGTCGCAGCCCTCACCGCCCCGACGGTCGCGCCGTCCACCGCAACCACGGACTACTCCGTCGAGCGCGACACCGAGCCCGCCGCCAGCGACGGCGCCTGGGACGAAGACGCCGCCGACAACTCCACCGACTGGCCCGAGACCGCTCAGCCCGGGAGCGCCGCATGACCATCAACCACCGAGCCGAAGCCAAGAAGCACTTGGCCACCGCCTCCCGTTACCTCTTCAAGGATCCGGCCGACACGCAGGTCGCTGAGATTGCCGCGACGATCGGACAGGGGCACGCCGCCCTCGCCCGCGACGAGGAGCAGGCGGCCAGGACCGCCGACCTGCAGGAAGCGCTCCACTCCCTGCGTCGCCGCTTCAGCGACACCCGCACCCTCGTCGCCCACCACATCGCTGACGGGCTCGCCAGCCGAGAGAAGGACCGCTGGAAGGCGGCCCTCAGCCTCTCCAGCGCACTCGACGAGGCCCACTGCAACGTGGACGACCTCGTCGACGCCCGCCTCACCGACGACGGATGGGACCCGCGGTCCGCCTACAAGACCCCGGCATCCCTTGTCCCCGACGGCAACCCGTGGGCCGTGAAACCGGACATCACTGCAGAGATCCCCGAGCGCGTCCGCAGGCTCTTCGCCGAACACCTCGCCCGGATGCTCCTCAACGGGGGCAGCGAGACGGCCCAGCTCTGGGCCCGCAACTTCACCTACGCCCTCAAGAACGAGGGCGTCGACCTCACCGGCGACATCGAGAAGCGCATCACCGAACTCACCCTCGGCCGCGACCCCTCCGACCCGCCGTTCTAGCCCGCCCGCGCCTGGGCCGGCCCGCGGGCAGTGCGGGCCGGCCACCCCACCAGCATCACACCTGATCGGAGAACGCGATGAGCTACATCCAGCCCGCCTTCGACGGCACCGACATCACTGCCCCCGCCCCGGCCGCTACCCGCCGCATAGCCGACGACTACGAAGCCTGGATCGACGAAGTGTGGCCCGCGTTCGTGGCCGCCGCCGACACCGGCCAGCCGTTCACCGTCGACGCCATCGCTACCGCCCAGCAGCTCCCCGACCCGCCGAACGCCAAGAGCATGTGGGGCCGGTTGCCGGCCCGCCTCCAGGACGCCGGGATCATCCGCCACTACGGCTACGGCGGATCCGCCCGCGCCCGCCAGTCCCTCGTCCACGTGTGGATCGGCGTCCCCGCACACCACAGGGAAGCCGTAGCCCGCCGCCGACGCGAAGACCGAGCCGCCCGCCGCGACGCACGGAAGGCCGCCGCATGAAGATCACCGTCATCCTGCTGGCCGGGGCCCGCTACCTCACCGAGCCCGGCATCGTCCCCGGCACCCTCGCCGACATCGCCTTCAACATCGCCGAAGGCCCCGTCGTCATCCGACACGGCGCCTGCCCCGGCGAAAACTCCGCCGACCAGACCGCATCCGACTGGATCAACAGCATCGGCAACCGGTACGGCATCACCGAAGCCCCCATGCCCGCCGACTGGGACAACTGCACCGCCAACTGCACGCCCGGAAACCGCCGCCGCAAGAAGCCCGGCGACACCGCGCACCCGGGCCTGCTCGACGACTACTGCCCGGCCGCCGGCCCCCGCCGCAACGGAGGCATGGTCGCCAAGCAGCCCCGCCCCGAATGGATGGTCGCGTTCCCGGAGCCAGGCCAGCCCAACTACGGCACCCGCAACTGCATGCGCCTCGCCAAACAGGCCGGCATCCAGGTCTACGAGGTAGTCGCGTGAACCGGCTCCGGGCCCTCGCCGCCCGCCTCCGCCGCCCGCAGCCCCTCACCTTCGACTCCCAGCTCGCCGCCTTCGAAGCGATCATGCGTCGCCCCGCCCGCCGCCGCAACACCCGAAAGGAACTCCGGCCGTGACCACCGCGACCCGCGAAGCGCCCAACCACCGCAGCTTCACCTGCTACACCGACTACAAGTGCCGACGCCCCGACTGCGTCACCCGCTACAACGAGCGCAACAACGCCCGCCGCCAAGCCCAGAAGAACGGCACCTGGGACCGGCTCATCGACGCCGCCCCGGTCCGGGAACACCTCCTCCACCTCCAGGCCAACCAGGTCGGCCCCGGCGCCGTCGCCTACACCACCGGCCTCTCCATCCAGACCATCCTCGAATTCACCCAGACCCGCCCGAACAAGGGCCGCGGACGCCGACAGCGCACCTCACCCGAGATGGCGGCCAAGATCCTCGCCGTCACCGTCGACAACCACCAACGAGGCCGCGTCCCCGCCATCGGAACCGTCCGCCGCATCCAAGCCCTCGTCGCCGCCGGCTGGCCCCTCCGGCAGATCGCCGAACACGCCGGACTCAGTAGCGCCAACGCCAGCGAGCTACTGCGGCGCACCACCATCTTCGCGGCCACCGCCAAGGCCATCGCCGCCACCTACGAAGATCTCAAGGGCAAGAGGCCACTGCGGAACGGTGTCGACAAGGGGCAAGCCAAGCGGGCCCGGAACTGGGCCGCCCGCAACCGCTGGGCCACCTGCACCTACTGGACAGAGCGGATGGACGTCATCGACGACCCCGACTTCATCCCCGAGGACACGAAGCTCCGAGCCGAAATCATCGCCGAAGAAGCCCACTGGCTCATGAGCGTCGGCGGCCTCGACCGCGACCAGGCCGCAGCCCGACTCGGCGTAGCCCGCTTCACCGTCGACCGCGCACTCCGAGAACACCCCCAGGACCAGGCCGTCAACGCGAGCCAGCAGGCGCTCGCCGCCTAGACACACCAACGCCCCGCGGCAATCGCGGGGCGAGAAGGGAGGGGAGAGGGATGTCAGTCGTCGTCGGTCGACTCGTTGTTCTTCGCCAGCCGGCGCTCGATGGCCTGCATCTTGCGCCATGCGGTGACCTGAGCGTGGACGTGGCGGCGAATGTCGTCGGCGCGCGAGGTTCCCTTCGCCTCGCACAGCTCGCCGTATGCGGCCCACGTGGCGTCGTCGATGCGCACCATGCGGCCGGGCGTCCCTTTCGTGGTCATGGCGACAGCGTAGCTGACTGTGCAGTGACTGCACACCCCACCCGCCGAAAGTGTGTTGCTCATGTATTGCGGGTGACTACACACCCTGCGGTAGGATCGAACCGCATCAAGGGCACGAAGCGCGCCCTTCTGAAGCCTCCATGAGGGCTGTCTCCAACCGACCAGAAGCCAGCAGCGGCACCCTCCCGAGAGAAGAGAACTGATGGGCTACGAGCTCCGCCGACAACTGCGCGAAGTGCTGGGGCCAGAGATCACCGGCCTCCAGCGCGCAGTGGCCCTTGAGATCACCGACGACGCGAACGACGACACCAGGGAGAGTTGGGCTGCCCTGGAGGACATCGCTCGCTGGACCGGCGCCAAGGACACCAACGTGGTGCGCAACGCCCTCAAGAGACTGGCTGCCGCCGGATGGGAGTACCGAGTACCCATCGGCAAGGGCAAGGACGGGCGGGTGCTGTACGCCGTACCCGGGATCCGGATGACCTTCAAAGTTCCGGACTTCGAAGAGGTAGCCCCCGCTACCCCTAAGGGGGAGCCACCGCTCCCCCAAGGGGGAGCCACCGCTACCTCTGAAACCCCCGAAGGGGTAGCCCTGGCTTCTTCAGGGGTAGCCCCGGCTCCTTCTGAAGGAGCCCCCGCTACCCCCTTCTCCTCACCCCCTCACGACCCCTCACGTAATAAAGACTCTTCTCCCGCCCACGCCGCCTCTGCCTCGAAGGCCGCTTCCTCCTCCGCCAAGGACAGTCAGCAGAAGGAACACCACCTCGAGGCATTTGGCGCCTTCTGGCTGACCTACCCGAAGAAGAAGGCCCGCGAAGAGGCGAAGAAGGCGTGGATCGCCGCCATCGAACGCGGCGCCCAGCCCGAGCACATCATCCAGGCCGCCCAGGGCTACGCCCGAGAGCGGGCTGGCGAGGACCCGAAGTTCACGAAGTACCCGGCCACCTGGCTCAACAAGGGCTGCTACGACGACGAGCCCGACCAGCCCCCGAACGGAAGCCGTTCTGGCCACCTCCGATCGGTCGGCCCCAAGACCGCACCTGAAACCCTCAGCGAGAAGGAGAGGCCCCGTGCCCTTCGCTTCGGAACCTGACCCGAACTGGCTGCACTGGCTCGACGAGCGCCGTACCGACGCCCTCGGCCTGTTCAGCAAGCGCGTCCCTGCCCGCTACGCCACGACCATCCCGCTGCCGGACGAGGTCGAGACCTGGGCCGCGGCCGGCCTCGGGCAGAACGAGAGCCTGTTCCTCACCGGGCACATCGGCGTCGGCAAGACGCACACCGCCTGGACGGCTACCCGCACCTGGCTCGCCGCCTGCTTTGGCCAGCGCTACCGCCGCAACCCCGTGATCGAGATCCACCGGTCGACCAGCCTCTTCGATGACCTCCGCCCGGAGGGGACCGATCCTTACGGCACGTCGAAGCGCGCTAAGGAAGCCGACCTGCTGTTCATCGACGACCTGGCCGCAGCCCGCGTCTCTCCGACCGGATGGACCCAGGAGCGGCTGTACGAGATCTTCGACGAGCGGTACGTCCAGCAGCGGCCCGTGATCATGACGTGCGATGTGCTGCCGGGAGACCTCGGCGGCATCGTCGGCGCCCGTGTCGCTTCACGCCTCGCCGAGATGTGCGCCGACAACGTCGTGTTCCTCGAGGGCGGCGACCGTCGGACGGGCGGCGGCGAATGAGCACCGAAGTCGACCCCTACGGCGCGCACGCAGACCAGAACCTCGGTCAGCTCGCCAGGCGCCAGGATCTGCCGGCCGAGCGCATCGTCGCCGGCTCGATCATGCAGCGGCCCGAGCTCATCGACGAGCTCGTCGACGTCGTCGACCCGGTGGACTTCACCCTCGAGCAGCACGCCTGGGTCTGGTACGCCGTCGACGAGCTGCGCAACGAGATGACCGTTGCCGGCGGCGGGATCTCCCCGTTCGCGATCGACTCGAAGCTGCAGGCGTGGAGGGCGTCTGGCCGTATGCCGTGCGTGCCGCTGGACGCTGTGCGCCTGTCGATGATCTACGACCAGGGGCAGCCGGCCTCGGCCGAGTACTTCGGCCGCACCGTCGCCAAGCTCGCCGAAGCCAACCGGCTCATCGAACTCGGCCTGAAGGCCCAGCAGATCGGCATGGCCGCGGACTTCGACCGCGACACCGCCATGGCCACAGCCCAGGCCGCCCTCGACGCCGTCGTTCGCGACAACCAGCACAGCACCCCGGGCACCCTTGGTGACCTGCTGCCCATGGTCTTCCAGCGGGCCGTCACCCCGCCGGACCTGTCCAACCGGATCCCCACCGGCATCCGAGACCTGGACGAGCTGACCGGCGGATTCGCCCCGCGCCGACTGATCATCGTCGGGGCCAGACCGGGAGTCGGCAAGACCACGTTGGCCAACACGTTCGTCCGAGCGTCCGCCGTCAACAACAAGATCCCCACCCTGTTCGTGAGCCTCGAAATGGGCCGCGAAGAACTCGCCCTGTGCATCGTCTCCGCCGAAGCCACCGTCGCCCTGCACCACCTCGACAAGGGCAACTGCACCGACATGGACATGCGGAAGCTGCACGCCACCAGCGACCGCCTCGCCGAAGCACCCCTGCACATCGAAGACACCCCGCACGTGACGATGGCTCACCTGCGGAACCTGATCCGCACCCTCATCCGCACCATCGGCCTGCGCTACGTCGTCCTCGACTACCTGCAGCTCGCCCAAGCCCCCAAGGCCGAGTCCCGGCAGGTCGCCGTCGGCCAGATGAGCCGGGCCCTGAAGCTCATGGCCAAGGAATTCGACATCCCCATCGTCGTCCTCGCCCAGCTCAACCGTGGCAATGAGCAGCGCACCGACAAGCGGCCGGTGATCGCGGACCTGCGCGAGTCCGGCTCCATCGAGCAGGACGCCGACATCGTGATCCTGCTCCACCGCCCGGACATGTACGAGCCCGAGTCCCCGCGCGCCGGCGAATGCGACTTGATCGTCGATAAGCACCGCGGTGGAGCCCGCTCCACGATCACCGTCGCCGCACAAATGCACTACGCGCGGCTGGTCGACATGGCCCCCGACTTCACTCAGCAGGAGGCGGCATGAGCATCCAAGGCGACGCCGGCATCCGCTGCATGGTCGAAGCCCTCGCCGACGAGCAGGAGACTGCGCGCCTCCGCGGTGAGCACCTCAAAGGCAGCGGCCTTGCGGGCGACATGACCGTGGAGGCCCTGCCCACCGTCTACCGCGGCACCACCTTCCGGTCCGCCCTCGAGGCGTCATGGGCGGCAACGCTCGACTCGCTCGGCATCACCTGGGAGTACGAGCCCGAGACGGTCACCTTGCCCTCCGGCGCCAAGTACCTTCCCGACTTCCGCCTGCCCGACATAGGCGTCTGGCTGGAGGTCAAGGGGCCCGGAGTGCCGCGGGTCGAGAAGGCGATCGAGTTCGGGCAAGTGCTCGCCTGCGACTGCCCGTCCATCCGTGGCATCACGCGCTGTTCATGCCGGTGGCCGGGCGGCGAGCTGGTCCTCATCGGCCACCCACCTGTGCCGTTCAGCCCGTGGGCCGACGAGAGCTACGACCACTGGCCCAGCCGGTCGCGGCTTCGTCTGGCGCGACGTCACGGCGGCCACCTCAAGTGGACGTCAACGCGGAAGCGACGGGCATGGCTGGCCCGCTGCCCGGACTGCCAGCACGCCACCTGGTTCGACCTCGGGTGCTGCAGGGCCTGCCGCGGGCCGCTCGTCGGCGCACACGGAGTCCACTCCGGCGCTGAGGGGTTCGAGTTCATTCGCATCAGCGGAGCCGCCGTACCGGGCGACCACGACACCACCAGCACCGAGGAGGCTGCAGATGCCTGACCGCATGATTCAGATCCTGCCCATCGGCACCCCTGTGTGGGTGGCCCAGGCCGCCCGCCCGGACGGCATGCGCCGCGCCCTCTGCGGCGATGGTGTGGTGACGGCGCTGGTGTGCTGCACGGCCTGCCATGACCGGTGGCTGGCTGGCCGGCATGTCACCCCGGCTCTGTACCGGCGGATAGTCGCCTCGTGCCGTCAGCCGGCCGGGTTTGTGGCGACGGTCCGCGGGCTGCCCGTCACGGTCACGCCGGATGACGACACCGTGCTGGCCGTGCCAATCACGTCCGACGAGCGGAGCGCGGCATGATCTACGACTCCGTCGACCTGTTCGCCGGGCCGGGCGGCCTGGACATGGGCGCGGCCGAGGCCGGGCTGCGGCCCGTCGGTATCGAGTGGGATTCGAACGCGGCCGCTACCCGGGTGGCCGCGGGGCTGGCCACGGTCCACGACGACGTGCGCCAGTACGTTCCGGCTGACTTCCCGGATGCCGAGACACTGCTGGGCGGCCCGCCGTGCCAGACGTTCACGGTCGCCGGGGCGGGCGCTGGCCGCCGGGCGCTCGATCTGGTGGTCGGTCTGCTGCACCGCATGGCGGCGCGCGAGTCGATCGCCGCGGACTTGGCCGGGCTGGACGATGTGCGGACCGGCCTGGTGCTCGAGCCGATGCGCTGGGCGCTGGAAGCGATCGACGCCGGGCGCCCGTACAGGGCGATCGTCCTGGAGCAGGTGCAGCAGGTGCTGCCGGTGTGGCTGGCCTACGCCGAAATCCTGCGCGCCGAGGGCTACTCGGTGGCGGTAGGTGTGCTGCGGTCCGAGCAGTTCGGGGTGCCGCAGACTCGACGCCGCGCGGTGCTGGTGGCCCGCCTGGACGGTGTGGCCGTGCTGCCCGCGCCGACGCATCGCCCGTACCGGACCGGTGTTCTGCAGGACGCTGGCGATGCCCGGCTGCTGCCGTGGGTGTCGATGGGCGAGGCGCTCGACCGGCTCGGCCCGTTCACGGTGATCTCCAATTACGGGACCGGCGGGGATCCGAAGAACCGCGGGCGTCGAACCTCGGCCGAGCCGGCGTTCACCGTCACCGGCAAAATCTCCCGCAACCGGATCGTCGCCCCCAGCGGCCTCGAGCTCCCGCGGTTCAGCCACAGCGAAGCCGGCCAACTCCAAGGCTTCCCCGCCGACTACCCGTGGTCCGGCAACGACATCGCCCAACAGGTCGGCAACAGCGTGCCGGTACAGCTCGGTGCCGCCATCGTCCGCGTGGCTATCGGCGGGACCGTCGCTAGCTCGGTGCTGGGGGTGGCCGCATGACCGCCGTCCGATACGTGGCGCTGCGCTGCAACGGGCCGGAGTGTGGCGCCGAGATTCACCACCCGTACTCCGACTGCATCACCGTCTCCAAGCTCCGCCGCATCCGCCGAGTGGACGGCTGGCGGCAGCGACCCGCGGGCCGCGACATCTGCCCCGACTGCTGGAAGGCAGGCCACCGGTGACGGCACCGAGCAGTAGCCCCCGCGGTGAGCGCGCCGGCAGGCCCGGCCGCCGTTGGGAGACCGAACTCCGCTGGACCGGCGAGCAGATCGTCGATGACGGCCAGCCGGAGCCGCGCCCGAACCGCGCGGCCCGCCGCGCCGCAGCCAGAAGGCGCAGGCGATGACCCCTCCCACTGTCGAGCAGATGCTGAACCTCGCTGACCGGGCCGAGCGTCACCGCCTCACTGCCGCCGAGGCGGACCGGCTTCGTGCCGGCATTGAAGCCCTCCGCCGTCAGACCGCCGCCACGAAGCGCTGAGCGCCCGCCTGAGCCCCGCAACCGACCGCAGGGCTCCCGGGGCCCCACTTCCACCCTCCGAGGCCGCGAGACGGCCGCCTAGACCCGCTGGAGATGCGTCCATGACCCACCGACAGGAACCACGAACCCCCGAGACGGCCACCAGCGGCCCGCAGAGCGCCGAACAAGCCGCGAGTGGCGCCCCGGTCGCCGCCACCCACGAACGGCCCGCAGACGCCAACACAGAGCCGCAAGCCATCCGCCAACTCCGCGCCGAACGCGACCTCCTCGCCCGCACCGTCGCCGTCTACACCATGCGATCCACCGCCGACGTCCTCGCCGAAACCCGAGAAGCACTCAACGAACAGGAGAGCCACCAATGGTGACCGAGCGCCCCGCCCACTTCGACGACCTGCTGTCATTCGTCACTGAGGGCCTCTCTGCCTCCGACCCGGACCCGCTGGATCCTCACAACTCACCAGCCCTGGACACGCTCGCGGACGTGCTCTTCGACGATGAGCCCGCGCCAAGTCCGGCTTCCGCGTTCACTGCCGCCAAGTACGTCCTGGCTCAGCACGCTCGTGAGCTTGGACGGATGCTCATTGCCAATCCGGCCCCGGCCAAAGTCGACGCCCGCTACTGGGCAGACGCGCAGCTCCGCGAGTACGCGACCCGACTCGACGGTCAGTCGCCCACCCCGTGATCACGCAAGCGCACCGCCCGGGTCGTATCCGGGCGGTGCTCGCCCAAGCATCTCACCACCAACTGGGCCGCCGGCCGCGGCGCCCGCAAGGAGACTCGTTCGTGAGCTACGACATCCACCTCGAGGTGGCCGTCGACACCGGCGGCCCCGAACCCCACCTGATCTGCCCCGCCGACATCGGCAACATGACCGCCAACGTCAGCGGCATGTGGCACGACGCCCTCGGCTACCCGCTCGCCAAGCTGGACGGCCGCACAGCAGGCAACGCCGCACCCGACCTGCGCCGAGCCGTAACCGACATGGAACTCCACCCAGCCATCTACCGGGCCATGGAGCCCGACAACGGCTGGGGTAGCTACGACGGCGCCCTCGACTACCTGCGGCGCCTCGCCGACGCCTGCGCACAGCACCCCAAAGCGACTATCCGCATCTCCCACTGACCTGTCCCCGCCCGGCCGCCGTCCGCGGCTGGGCCCCGAACCCTGGAGTGCCCGTGCCTGATCCCCTGCACCTTGCCGCTCTGGCCGCCGGGGTCGTAGCGCTCGCCGTCGCCATCCGCTGCGCCATCGACACCCGCCACTACCGGCGTCAAGCCGAAGCATCCGCGGCCCGAGCACGACAGACCCTCGCCAAGATCAAGGAGATCCACCGTGGCCGTCACTGACCCCCAGCCGATCAGTGACGTCGACCTCTTGACCTTCGCCGTGATCGGAGAACACCGGGCCCGGCAGCAGCGCCAGGGGGCCATCGTCCTGCTCTTCCCGTTCCCGCCTTGCCCTACCTGCGACGCCGAAGTTCACGACGTCAGCATCAGCGGAATGCCGATCGCCACCGGCCAAACCATGACCCTCCGCCCCTGCCTGCACCGCTACCGGATCGCCGAAGAGGCCATGCTCCGCATCGGCCGGCCCGCCTGGGACATGCTCGAAGACCTCGAGCGGGATGGCGTCAGCGGTACCGCCGCCGACCTCGCGATCGAAGCCCGCGCACGGCTCGTCGAAGAGGCCACAAGCACTAATCCGTCGAACCGCGATTGCCCGGCCTGTGAAGCTGGCATCCCCCACACCGAGCACTGCCCCACTCCCGAAACCCACAACTGGGGCTGCGGCTGCCCCACCGACGAGGCCCCGCGCGCGCAGTACGCCGAGGCCATGTCCGCTGACCTCGCCTGCCTCCGTGACCGGCTCGCCGCCGACCGAGACCGTGCCGCTTGCAACGCGCAACGCGCCCACACGGAGCAGGTTCAACTCGTCAACGAAGGCATCGTCGCCGGGCTCGACACCGCCCTCCGGCTGCTCGACGCCGCCCTCGACAAGGTCGACCGGTCGTGGGGAAAGCCGCGCGCGGGGGACCCGTCTACCGCAGGCCGCGGGTCGGGCGACGCGTCGGGAATGGACGCCGGCCGGCCGTGACTGGGGCATGCGAGAGCCGCACGCTGCTGGGCGGCGTGCGGCTCGGGCGGGGCAGGTCAGGCGTCGGGCTTCTTCGTGGGCTTCGCGGCCGACGGTGGGCGCCCGCTTGCGGTCGGCGCCGACTGCTCGGGCGATGTGGCGGAAGAACTCGTCGGACAGGCCGGTGAGCTTGGCGAGCTGGGCGGGTGTGGCGCCGGCCTTGAGGTCTTGTGCGGCTTGTTCGCGGATCGGGTCCTTGAGCTCGGCGAGGGCGTCGTGATGGCGCTTGTGGCGGGCGTAGAGGCGGGCGGCCGCGGCGACGCCGTACTCGTCGCAGCACGCGCCGAAGCCTGCGGCGACCACGCCAACTGAACAGCGCCCATGCGCAGCACCACCCGACACTGCCGACGGCGTCACGCTGGTTCAGCTCGCCTACGTCGGTTGAACTCTGCAGCGGGGCCCCCGCCTTGTGGCGGGGGCTTCTTCCTGTCGGTTTCGACAGACAGGTGCGTCCAATTGCGCAGGGGTGGAAACCTCGTCGACAACATCACCAGGGTGCGTGTTAAAAATGATGTTGCTCCATCCGGAGTAATCGCTGGCACTTCCAGTCCGCGAAAGACTCGCTGAGGCCAGCGGAACACTGAACCCTCCCGCCAAGGGAGGCCGAGTGTCAGGAGACATCATGCTCCAGACTGGCTACGTCTACGTGCCGCGTGACTCCGCGACCAATCTGGAAATCGGGCTCAACAACAGCCTGTGGGGCTGGCGGGACAGCGCCTTGGACCGTGCAGGCGCGCGCAACGACGTCAAGCGCCTCCAGAAGGGCGACCTCCTCGTCCTCGGCCATCGTGGACCCAACAGCCGAGTGAAGCCCGGAGGATGGGCCAGTGCCTCCCTCCAGCGCGTCATAGTCGCGCAGGTCACGCGTCCTTACTTCATGGATAGGTCGAGGGTCTGGCCGGACGACGAATACCCGGCCCGTATCGGCATCTCAGTGCTCGACGACGAAGACGACGTTGACGGCACAGTTCTGGGTCCCAACGCCATGGAGAGCCTCCGCCTCTCCGCCAACAAGCAGGGCGTTGCCGTCCCCGTGCTGGGACTTGAGGGAGTTGCCCGACTCGCCTCGCAGTTTCCCGCGCCGGAAACGGACGCCACCGTAGACCACGAAGGCGAGCTCAACGCTGTCGCCAATGTCTTGGTCCGACGTGAGCAGAGCAAGCTGCGTCGCCAACTGCTCGGGCGGGCAGAAAACTTCACCTGCGCACTGTGCGGTCGAACCCTTCCTACGCGAATGATCCGCGCCGCCCACATCAAGCGTCGCAGCGTTGCCACACGCGAAGAGCAGCTCACACTGGCCAACCTGATGCCTGCCTGCACCCTGGGATGCGACGAGCTCTTCGAGCACGGGTTCATCCGCGTCAACGCCGAGGGGATTATCGAGTCCGGCCGGCATGGCAGCCTCACCGACGACCTCGGGGCAGCCGTAGCCGATCTCGCCGGACGTCAGATACACGGCTACACGAGTGCCAAGGCACCCTTTTACGCCTGGCACCGCGAGAACATCGCCAGCTGATTCAGCCCAGGGGCCGTTCTTCCTTGAGGAATCGAGTGGCCTCGCACGTCAAGACGCTGGACTGACGACTGTTCAAATTCCCGCTGCTCAGCCCGCTGACCTGCCCGCCGGTTTCGAATCCTCGTGTGGATTACCAGACGAGTCGACCTTCGGGTGTAACGTCGTCCAACCGGACGAGTGGCAGGCGGCTGACCGGACGGCAACGTAGGCAGAAGTGCGCCCTCGCACAACCGACGAGGCACCGAGGGCAAGAATCGAAGGAGTGCAGCCTCCCGTGGTGCACCACAAACGCAGCGTTCGCCGCTGCGAAGAAGCCGCCTGGCGGCGTTCATGAACGCATCGCACGATCCACGCCACAGTGTCATGACACGGGTCAACGTCTATGTCGACGAGACCGGCGATCGAGGTTTCGGCGGCAAGTCATCGCCGTTCTTCGCCATGACGGCCCTGATGGTGCCCGCCGAGGACGACTGGAACGTCAGGTTCACAGCCGGCGGACTCAGGGCGCTCATCCATCAAAGCCGTCCAGACACCACAACCCCGCTGCACTGGGTTGACCATTTCAAGCGCAAGCACGCCGACCGCCGCAACTACGCAGCCCGTCAGCTGGCCGTCATGCCCTCGGCCAAAGTCGCTCACGTCATCGCCCCCAAGGACGCCCTCAGCCTCTACAAAGGCCTGGAGAACGGCGTCCGTTTCTACAACTACACGACGCGGCTCCTTCTTGAGCGAGTCGCCTACGCGGCAGACCAGTGGGAAGGCGGCCCGCGCCTTGCCGTAGTCCGCTTAGGGTCAGTCAGAGGTATGGATCACTCCGACACCCTCGGCTACCTCGACTGGGTACGGCGAGGGCGTACCCAGAACTGGAACGTTCCCTGGAAGAACATCAAGTGGCCGCCGGCCTGGACGGGAACAGATTGGGACGGGGTCCAACTAGCTGACCTCCACGCAGGGCTCCTCCACGTAGCCCTCTCGGGCGACCCTGACGACCATGACTGCGCGGAGAACTTACTGCTCTGCAAGCATCAGTTGTACCGATCCCGCAGAGGAAGCCTGCTCGGCTACGGGGTCAAGGTGATGGGTGAAACACCCGGTTTTGTGACGAACCGCTGCTGGTGGAAGAAGTGGAACATCGCCTGAGGCAGCAAGAAGCCCCTTGGAGGGCTCCGGGGGCCACTGCCACCCAACGGTGGAGGATCCAGTTGCCTGGTTCCGACCTCATCCCGGCAGCCCACCAAGGGGCTTCTGCTACGGCTTGACACATAAAACGTACCCGCCGTAGCGCTGCTTTGCAGCCAGGTCTGACGAACTCGGCTCGAAAGTCACCCTTCCGGATGGCGAGCAACTTACCGGTTTGACCCGGCGAAATCGGGGCGAACCGCTCATGTATCTGGCTGATTTAACTACCGGTTAGTAGCAGCAGTTTTTCGCCACAGCTTCATGTCTCGGCCGGTAGTCGGCGCGCCAGCCTTCCCGCTAGATGTCGGGCTGCGCACGCCCCCTCGTCAGAGGTGTCAGCCAGCAGTTGCAGTAGCTCGACTGCCGCCTGCGCCTCCCGGAGGGTCAGCAGGGGCAGTCGCTGCTGATCCTCGTCGGTGATGCCTTCGACGAGGTCCAGGAGACGGTCATCCAATTCGCTCATGATCTTAGAAACGTGCCATGACCTGCACGGTTACGACGTTCTGAGCTGGCACGTGCCCGTGGCATATGCGTTCGGCTCGCTGGTACAAGACTGCGCTATCGTGCATCACGAATGGTGAATCCACACCGGGAGGGCAACATGGACGCCGCGCCGTGGACCATCGAGGTCATCTGCGAGGCCCTCGGCGACCCCACCCTCTCCAAGCGCTTTCTGGGAGAGATCAACAAGGCGCCCGTCGATCAACTCGTGCCCGTCTTCCGTAAGTGGGAGCAGATCGCCAGCCGGCTGGTCGCCGCCGAACAGCGCGGCCGGGAACTCGCCGCCGCCGACCAGCGCGGCGAAGAGCTCCCCGCCGACCTCGTCGACCGCACCGAGTGGATCACCCAAGAAGCGGCGCGCATCCGTGCCCGCGGCGCCGCCTGAACTCGAAGCTCGGTAACTGACCGTCGCTGATCCGATACTCTGCCTAACGCCGACCTCACCGGCCCGTGACCAGGCAGACCCGCAGGAGGTCAGCGCGTTGTACCGGCTCACCTACAACCCCGGCGTCGAAGCGCTCCACGACCAGCTCCCGCCGGCCGCCAGTGCAGCACTCACCCTCGCCCTCCAGGCCGCCTGCCATGACCCCCTCGGCAACACGGCGCCCCGCGGCATCGCAGAAGAATGGAACCGCGCCGTACACACCGACGACGCCATCGCCTCCATCCTCGTCAGCTACACCCAGAAGACCATCGTCGTACTCGACGTCATCGACCTCAGCTGACACCGAACGTCGCAGCCCTGCCTCATCCAGGGCGGGCTCATCCACGTCGCTACCCGACGGCCCCGATCCCTAAGCGAGGTACCTCACC
Source organism: Streptomyces bugieae (assembly GCF_036352915.1). NCBI lineage: Bacteria > Bacillati > Actinomycetota > Actinomycetes > Kitasatosporales > Streptomycetaceae > Streptomyces > Streptomyces bugieae. Next base: position 916,559 of record NZ_JAZBJP010000002.1, on the reverse strand, counting down.
ACCACTGCGCCGGCCACCATCACCCCACCCAGCGCCGCTAGGCCAACGTCGCCGCCCCCAGCGGCGGCGACAGGTGGGGGGTGTCCGTATCGGTTGACCCCGCTGAGGCCCCTACTGCCGCCCGCCGAGGCAGCCGTTGCAGTATTCCACGCCATTAACGGTAATGCTGCCACACTTGCAGTTCTTCTTCGGTGGCCACGGGACGCATTTCCCGAGGAAATTCGCGTAGCCCTTCGGGCACTTGACATTCGATTTCTTGATGCACTTTCCGCCGAATGAGTAGTACCCGGGCGGACATCGAACTGATGCTGCCGTCGGGCATGCCTTCGCCTTCGGTGCGCTGGCGGCCAGGCTAGCTCCACCGAGTGAGAGGCACACTGCCATGAAGATGGCTACGGCAAGCCTGAAATGTGGGATTCGGATCATGACTAATCACCGGCTTTCTGCCGGTTCGTTCTTCCTGTAGCTGCGCCTGACGCCTTAGTTGACCTGACAACCAGGATCCGACGCATGATGAAAAATCCCTTCGCTTACATGTTACGAGCATGCCGATCCGTAGTCACATGTTGAATCCCCTACGCTTTCGCTTCGAAATTACTCGCAGTTAGTCCATTGGTGCTGGAACTTCCGGGGCGCCCGGCTGAACTGACGAAGAGAAACAGCAGGAGACCGACCTCCGGGCCCGGCTCCTCGACCTCATCGACAAGGTCCACACCCATCCCCACTGGGACACCCTCTCGGGACCCGACCTCGTCAAGGCGCGCATGAGGCTCAAGCACATCGACGACACGGGCGACAGCTGAGCGGACCCATGCCCGAAGGCCCCGCCCAGGGCGGGGCCTGGCCCTCACGGTCGGCCCATTGGCTCAGCTGTGGGCCAGGTGGTACGTCCCTCCCGCGACACTGGTCCCCGCCACCAAGACGGACAAGTTACTAGGTGCCATGCTCCGCACCCCCTCCCTCACGTGCTCCGTAACCCAACAGCGTCCCTTCTTCGAGAGGACGTGCCAGACGAGTTCGGACATATGCAAGACGAGCAAGAGGGCAGAGACCGTGACGGCCGGACTCGAACCGGCGGTCTGACCCCAGCTGAACCAACGGACACAACCAACCGTACAGGCCGGCGCGGCTGTGGCTGGGGCGGTCAAGGCGTCCACCGAGTCATGCAGGCGATCAGCGCGGCGGCTGAAGCCGACACGACGAAGCTTCGCCCTTCTCAGGCGGGGCTTTCCGGCCCGAAAAACCGACCCTTGGGGCCATCTGGTAGATCTGCAAGATCGACAGTTCCGAGCCTCGAAGGTGCCAATGACCGTCTTCGCTCAACCCGCCTCCCTCAAGACCCCATCCGTGCGCAGGCACTACGAAGACACCATCCTCAAGCCGGTGACCTTCGAGGAACACGCCGACCTCCTCTCCGCCGAACTACGAACCGAACTACACAAGTTGTTCCCCGAGGGTGCCGCCCAGCTCTGGGGGGTCACCCCCGGACTGAACGGCGCGAACCTGCCCCAGATCCGCAAGATGCAGGCTGGCGACACCGTCTTCTTCGCCGGAAACAAGCGGCTCTACCTCGTCGGCACCATGGCCACGACATGGCACAATCCGGACCTCGCCCGCAGGCTCTGGGGCATCGACGAACGCACCCAGCAAACCTGGGAGCACATGTACGCACTCACCGACGTGCGCGGCCTCAACTTCCCCATGGGCGAAGTCCGGTCCCTCCTCAACTGGGTACCCAACCGCAACATCCAAGGGTTCGTAGCCCTACGAGACGACGACGGACTCGCCCTCACCGACCACGTCACTTTCACCCCCAACACCCCCGCAACAACCCCCAACGTCACACCAGGAAACGCAAAGGTCCCAAAGCAACGGCCCGCAGGTCCCTCCGACGGCGAGACAACAACCCAATCCCGGCGCGAACAAGCCCGGCTCAAGAACCACCTCATCCCCGGAGCCACCGGCGACTGCGCCTTGTGCGGCCGAACCTTTCCCCGAGCCTTCCTCATCGCCGCACACATCAAGAAGCGCGCCGCCTGCACTGAAGACGAACGCTGGGACCTCAACATCGGCATGCTCGCTTGCCTCCTTGGCTGCGACAGCCTCTACGAACACGGCCTCATCGCCGTCGACGAAGATGGGGCGCTACAGATCAGCCCAGCAGCACAAGACGCGCCGTTCGTCAGCAAACACATCAACGAACACCTGAAGGGCCGAACCACCACCTGGTGGAACCCCGAACGGGAGAAGTACTACGCCTGGCACCGCGCCCACACCTTCCAGACCGGTGCCCTGCTCCCCGAACAAGTCAACAAATGACAGGAACATCGAGGCCCCATCCAAAGAAGGACGGGGCCTCGATGCGCGCATGTGTCAGAACAGCCAGTGGGCTCCAACTGCACCCGAACCCAAGCTGGCCAGCCACAGCAGCAAAGCCGGCGAGACCGCGAGATGCATCTGGCGACCCACCTGAACCTCAAGGCCGGACCGGCTCAGGGACACCCACACCTTTCCGCTATGCGGACGGCCAACCGCCGACTGGATCGGCTGGCGCTGACGCGTATAACTTGACTCTGGTGCTACGGTCATAGACGACCTCCAAAAGTTGCAAGTGGAGTGATTGCTTACGGGTCTGACCCCCGTCAGCACTTAACGGCCGGGGCCTGCACGCCCCGGCCGTTGTGCTGTTGCTAGACATTACCGGGCCGCAAGAAACCGGACAGCGGCGTCAACGGTGAACGCGCCACGCACAGACTCACTGAGACTCACTGAAGAGCAGCATGCTCGCCGATGCATAACTCCGTTTAGGTGTGTACTTTGCTGCTCAGCCGTATACCTGGGCCAGGGCCTTTGTTCCCCGAGTGCAAGCATGGCGACGTGCTGGCCCGCGAATGCAGCCATCTCCAAGACGCAGTCCGAGCCCTGCCGCTTTGGCTGATAGTCGCCCCTCGCGCCTCGGGGCGAGGAGGGCCGGCACCCTGCGCAGCGGTAGCCTCCCCACGGCATCACGCCTAGGGGAGTTCATGGACGAGGGTAAAGCGGCCCTCTACGCCGCCATCATCGGGTTCGCCGCCGCCGTCATCGGCACCATCGTCGGAGGATGGGTCACCTGGAGGGCCGCCCGGCATGGCGCCGACGTGGCCGTGCAAGCCGCCATCGAGCAAGTCACCGGCCAAGCCGCCAGCGAGCACACCCATTGGGTAAGACAGGAGCGTCGAACCATCTGCGGCAACATCCTCCGCCACTACTGCGCCGTCGTTGATGCTCTCTCCCGACTCAACACCGCCGCACGGGCCGGACAGCCCGCCGAAGCCCTCATCGAAGAGGTCATGGCCGCAGGGAGGAAACTGCACCACACCTGCTACGAGACCAGACTCTTTGGTCCCGACGAACTGCACCACGCGGCCGCCCGGCTCGCCCACGCCACCGAAGACGACATCGACGCACACAAGGAGTACGTCCGCCATCTGCAGAGCGACGACTCGACCCACACGGGATTAGCCGAGTGGCACTTGAGAGAGGCGGCATTGCGGGTGGGGGAGCAAGCAACGGCTTTCACTCGCGTCTGCCAGCAGATCCTCCTCCATGGCGAAAAGCGTCCCGAAGAATGACATAGCGGACGCGCCATGCGCACCCCTGTTCGATTGGCGGAGTAAAATCCCGCGGAGTGAGCAACGACTTCCCCGACGATCTGGTGCAACTACAGCGCGACCTTCACGCCGCCACCGCCAGCCTCAAGCAGTTCCTGGACGAGCACCCCCACTCCCCGGAACCGATGGATGGCTGGCACCGTAAGCCCGGCGAGGGCTACTGGACCGAGAGTCGACGCGAGCCCTCACCCGGCTGGAGCGACGAAGAGAAGCAGCAGGAAACCGACCTCCGGGCCCGGCTCCTCGACCTCATCGGCGAGGTCTACGCCCACCCACACTGGCACACCCTCAGCGGACCCGACCTCGTCAAAGCGCGCATGCGGCTCAAGCACATCGACGACCCCGTCGAAGACGACTGACGGCTGCAGACAGGAAGGCCCCCGCCCCAACAGGCGGGAGCCTTCCTGTACTTGCTACTCTCCCGCCACCGCACACCGCGAGGGGGGCAAGTGGACGCAGGGTTAGCCGGACTCCTCGGCGGCGTCATCGGAGCAGCCGTCGGCGCACTCGGCACAACCGCCGGCGCATGGATCACCGGCCGCAAAGCGGAGACGCAAGCCCGCATTCAAGCCCAGGCGCTCCGGGAACAAACGCATCAGCAGGTCGAAGCCCAGCTGGAGCAGGTCAGACTGCAAGTGAAGTCCAGCCACTACCTCGACCGGCGCGAATCCCGCGCCCAGTCCTACGCGGCGTTCGTTAATATCCTGACCGACCTGGAAAAGGCGCTACGCAACGCCTCCAGTTACGTGCGTGAAGACCACGACGATGCTTCAGAAAATCTCGAAGAGGCAACTCGGCGGCACCTGGAACTCGCTTCCCTCAAACCCCGCGTGCAAATTGAAGGGCCGTGGCCCGTCGGGATAGCCGCACGTCGCGCAGTGGCGGCATCTAGCCAGGTTGTCGAGTATCTGCAGTATTCGCTCTACGACAGCCCCGAATGGGACGACAGTCACCTATCGGGCCTGATGCACGATCTCTACGAAGCCCGCGACGAATTCATCGCGCAAGCCAGCCAAGCCCTCGGCTACGACGGCACCCAAGATGAAGCAGACGCTAACCAGTAGGAGAACATGGACGAGGGGAAGGCGGCCCTCTACGCCGCCATCATCGGATTCGCCGCCGCCATCATCGGAGCCGCTGTTGGGGGATGGGCTAGTTGGAGGGCGGCACGGCACAGCGCGGACGCGGCCCTCAGGGCTACTGCAGGACAGATCCTTGGCCAAGCCGCCAACGAGCAGACCCACTGGCTACGGCAAGAACGACGCCAGCTATACGCGCGACTCCTCCAGCTAAGCCAGAAGTACCGAGACGAGCGACACAAATTCCTTGCAAGCGTGCGCGAGCACTACGCCACGCGCGGACGCGACGAGGGGCACAAGGCGGCGCTTGAAGTCCTTAAGGTGCTGCAGAGTGATCTCAGCTCCCTGAGCTTCGAGATCGTGCTCCTAGCCCCGCGGCGCGTATCGGAGACAGCGGAGGAAGTAAGCAGCCACCTCCGCAATTGCATCATCGAAACCATGGAATTCTCAAAGCGCCTCGGCAGGGCATCCCGGTTGACTGAAGAGCAGCGGCACCTGTTTTCCGAGCAGGACGCCACCCTCATGGAGAAGCAAGGAGACTTCCTGGCAGCGTGCCACGTGGACCTCGTCAGATTCCCCTGGAATCCATAGAAAGAAGACGACCTTCCCACGTGGCGTGCCCGCTCAGACCGGGGCAGCTTCCTCCGGCAGGAACCGCACCGGACACCGCCGGCAGTAAAGGGTCCGCGCCCACCGAGCCCGCCGTCGCCGACGTCTTGCGGACGACCGCGGGCGCCAACTGGCCACTAACTGCCAGCTGCACAGTCTTCGAGCGGCTTACCCTTTGAGTTCATGATGTCCGGCTGCATTACACCGTCCGCCTCCCGGAATGCGTCGAGTCTGTGGCCGAGAACTTTTTTGTAGTCAGCGATACCCCCGAAGTTTCCTTCTACAGGAATGAGCTTTCCGTTTTCGGTCCGAACCCATTGCTTTCCATTTACGTCCCAAAAGTGGATTAGCAGTACATCTACGTAAGTGTTTTCTGCCGAGTATCGCTTCCCGTCGCCCCGGATAACGTCGGGAGGTGTAATGGTGAAGCTTGAGCAAGGCTGGATAGGATGGGCAAAGGTGACGTCTTGCAGCTCAAGGAAATCCTTTTCCGTTTCATTATCGACCCCGGAGGTGATAAATACGAGGTTACCGATCACCACGGGATCGAGGGAGCGGTTCGCAAAAACGCCATTGGTGGCGTATGTGTAATTCTTCGATGGCTCAGACCACATGGAAATGCGAGACGCCTGAGCGTGGCTCTTCTCGTTCACGCTTTCTTGCGACTGATCAAGCTGGTCCTGGGCAACCTTGGCGCTGTAGTAGGTGCTAACCCCGGTGAATATGAGACCCCCAGCAGCTATGAGGCTGGTGATTACATTCCAATCAATTCGAAATCCGGCCTGTCGTGCTGCCGAACTGTTCGGCCGCATCCTCCGCACCCGCCGAGGATGCGGCCACTTCCCACGCACTAGCCGTAAGCGTGTCCTACGATCCAGACGATTCCGAGACACTGATCCCTCCAACGAGCTCATCACTCGGCGATCGGCCATCACAACGCGACCGCATCCTCCCGCGGGAACACCACCGGGCACTGCCGGCAGATCATCGACCGCGACCACCGCGCCCGAGCATCCTCCGCCGCCGAGGACTTCCTCCACAGCCACACGCCCACACCGATGCCGCCAGCCAGCAGCAGAAGCCCCGCGGCGATCGAACCCGACACCAGCGCCACTGCGCCCGCCGCACACGCCCCGGCCGGCAACAACCACTGCATCTTGTACTCGGGCGGCTGCCCATACTTGCCGTGCAACGGCGACTCCCGCGGCAACGACGCCACATACTCCGGAAGATCCAACAAACCGTCGTGCTTGCAGCGCGGACACGCGAGCGCCATGCAACCCCCTCGGTCAGAAGAAGGCAGCCTGCCAGCGGAAGGCGGTATTCAGCAGGGCGCGAAGTCGCCAGCACGGGCGCGTGGACGTGAAGAAGCCCCGCCCAGGGAGGGCGGGGCTTCGCAGTCGTCGCGTCAGATTGGCCAGTGGGCTCCAGCGCCACCCGTTGCTGAGCAGCTAGGCCAGCAACGCCAGCGACAGCACCAGTCGCAGATGATGGCGGCCCGCATCTGCAGGGCCGCAGCGATCCCACGTCAGACCCCGCGCCTCAGACGCCTGTGGCGGGGAACGCTCCCGTGGCCGCGTGAGTCGGTATGACCCGGCCAACGGGTGGCGGCGCGCTGGTACGAGGCGATCAGGACGGCTTCCTCCTCTGCGTCTAGCCCGCCGGATCTCAATCCTGGAAGACTTTGAAGGGGGAGGACGGCGCACCATCTGCCGAAGCGCCACAACTATGGACACTGCCACAAAGGTTGCACTCGCCAGCGCCATGCTCACGGCCGTGGTAGCACTCGCCGGCTACTGGGTGAACCAACACATGAAACGGCGCGAGACGAAGAGCCAGATGTACGCCCAGGCCCTCCAAGTCATCCATGAATACCAAGAGTTGCCCTACCTCATCCGCCACAGGGCGGACTCAGACCCGGCAACACGGTCAGCCCTCGCGAAACAAATCAGCGACGTTTTCGCAAGACTGCACCTCTATCAAACCCTCCTCGCTATGGACTCGCCCGTCGTCAGTGACGCCTACATCAACCTTTTTTCACACACTCGACGCCAGGGCGGGCCATACCGCCATCAGGCGTGGAACACAGCCCCTGTCTCCTCGGACTCAGCCATGACCCAATCTGCCAACTTCTACTACGACAACGTGGCCCAACTGGAGGCATTCCTCCTCGCCATGCGCAGAGTGCTGCATCCCTGGGGCTGGATGCAGCGAAGAGACACAAGGAAAAAAGTCGCGAACCCTGACCACAGCCAACTCGACTGGCGCCGACCGCAGACCATACCCGACAACGACCAGCCATTAGCCAACGGGGAATAGCAACAACACAAGACCGCCTTGTGATCCTTACAAGGCGGGCACGCAGACGGCATGAACTCCCCCCCCCGGTCAGAAGGGCGACAGCCTGCCAGCGGAATGCCCGAATCGGCAGAGACGCATGGGGCGAACATCGGTACGGGGAACACGTCGAAGCCCCACCGGGTCTGCCACGCGCGCCGCCAGGTCAGTGCGACGCTTTCGTGATGCCCTCCACCAGCTGCTGGACCGCACCGAGGACGCTGTGCCCGAAGGCGGTAGGTGCGAGGAGCAACCCGAGCACGAGAATCACCGTGATCCCGAACGCCTGATCCAGGCGGGTGCGAGGCTCGACCGGCCGCCGCAACCGCACGAAGACGATGATGGCAAGCAGCACGGCCACGTTGATCGTGAGCATTCAGCGATCCCCTCCCTGGCCCGCCGAGCGGCGGATCTCGGGATGGTGTACCGCTGGCAGGGCCAGGGTGTCTTTCGAACGGCGGGAGGTTGTCGCGAAAGCGGCGCCCCGGGCCGAAACCGGGGCCCCGGAGAGAGCGCACGTTCGAACTACGACACGGGAGCGTTCGCCCCGAGGAGTGAGGCGAACCGGGCATTCGACGGCCGCGCCCCACCCACGCCCACACGAGCCTCCCACTGCCGACACGTCCCCGTCACGAACGCCTCCACCGCCGCCGGACCCGCCGCCCGCCACGACGGAAACTGCCCCGCCCAGTCGAGCGCCTCACGGGCAGCCACGTCAGCCTCCATCAGCCGCACCGCCGTATACGCCACATCCACCCAAGCCGGCCCGGCAGCAGGCATCGCCCAATCGACTAGCCAAGCCCTCCCGGGCCCGACGAGCAGGTTGTGCGGGTTGGTGTCGGTGTGGAGCAGCGCATCGCCGGACAGCAGCGCCAACTGATCCTCGTCCAGGACGTCTGCGAACCGGTCCGCGAACGATGGCACCCCCGCGGGAGCCGCAACGCCCTGGACTGATCGCAGCACACGAGCAACCAGCGCACGATTCGATGGCCCCGACAAATCCGCGTGCTCACCGTCAACATGATCGAAGACCAGCAGATCCCAGCCGCCGGCCACAACCTGCCAACGCAGCACAGGACTCGCCGGACCAACCTGCCGGCTGACGGTGACCTCCCACCGCTGCGCCTCCCGCCCCCGCCCGTCCTCGACCGGCACACCCTTCACGAAGAACGCTCCAGCGCCCGTGACGAGACGCGCCGCCACCGCGCAGGTCAGGCCATCGGCAATCGGCTCTGCCGCCAGCACGGCCCCGGTGCGCTCCTCAACCGCTGTACGAGCAACGACAGGTAGATCAGGCCAGTCGATCCGCGATGCCATCAGCGACCCCCTCGACGGTGGCGGGGCCGACTGTCCGACCCCGCCACCATCATCCAGGCCTAGCTCTGCGTTGCCCCGCACTTGCGGCAACGCGCAGCACCCGACCACTGCACCCACTCGTGGTCACACTCGCTCACAGCCCACCCCCCCTTCGAGTTGATTTGCGGTGGTTCCATTGTCCCGTGCCGCACGCTCAAGCGGCGCGGCCCGCGTCCAGCGGCAACTGCCCGCCACCTTCGAACTCCAGGATCGCCTCGGCGACCTCGGCGTACACCTCTTCCAGCAGCGGACGATCCTCCTCGCTGTAGACCACGACCTTGTCGATCCGCGAGCCGGCCGGGCCCGGGATCTTCTCCGGTCGGCGGCCGTGCACCTTCAGGTACCGGTTCGAGACGCGCGACCCGAACCCGGACTGGAACTTCGCCACCGTCGCCGGCTTGTGCCCCTTCTCTGCGAGGAACGTCGACGCGTACAGGGGTGTCTCCCCGCTCTCCAGCTCCGGTCGCTCACCCATCGCGCGAGCCAGGATCACCTTGCCGGTTGCCGTCGCGTAGTGCTCCGGCAGGACAGGACGGAGGATCGCCAGGATCTCCGCCTGGTCCCGATAGGGGAGCGGGCCAGCTGCGGCAGTGAGCTCTTTCGCTGCGGCCGGGTCGTACTTCCCTTGCTTGCGGATCTGCGGAATCACCTCGTGAGTGACCCAGCGCTTGAACGCCTTCGCCTGTGGCTTCCGGGATCGCAGCACCAAGGAGTAGAGGCCGGGCTCGGAGATGACGTTGGTGGGTAGCGTGCGCCCTGACCCGTCAGCAGTAGTGACGGGTACCTGCCGCACTTCGTCTTCGTCGAGGTGACTCACGGCCTGGCGCGGGTTGCTAAGTTCGAGCACCGCGCAAATATCGGCGGCAACCCACCAGGGCTCTGCGTCGATGGTCACCGAGCGCACCTGCTGTGCGGTCTCGGGGAAGGTGAACACCGCGGGGGTGTTCGGGGATGGCACCATGGGCAGGTCATCCGTTCTGTTGGCAGGACTGATGGATGGGCCCGCCCAGTGCTTGGCGGTTCGGGGCGGGCCCACATCGAAGCTACAGAGCCACATGCGCAGAGTCCAGCAGTTCTGCGTATGAGCTACTCAAAATTGCGTGCCATCCCTTGCGTGATGCTCAGAAACTGCGAAGATTGCAGGTATGGCATCCGAAGACACCAAAGCGCTCCAGAGGCTCGCCGAGCTCATCAGGCAGCGCAGAATCGACCTGGATAAGCCCAAGGTCGCCCTCGCCGCCGCCGCCGGCATCTCCCCGAACACCTACCTAAAGGTCGAAGAGGGGAGGGCGGTTCGAGAGAACACCTACAAGGCGCTCGATGCAGCCCTCGGCTGGGCCAGCGGCTCCTGCCGAGCCGTACTGGACGGCGCCGCCGAGCCCATCGAAATCGACCGCGGCCCCGGCGACACCGTCATCGCACGCATCCCCGAAGAAGACCTCGGCCAAGCCCTCACCAGCGCCATCGTCGCCGTCTCCGACAGCCTCACCGCACCCGAGATCCGCGACATGTCCCGCAAAGTCGTCGAAGAGCTCAAGCGCCGCGGACTGCTCGAAAATTGAAAGGGCCCCGCCAACTGGTGTGGCCCAGTCCATTGGGGCGATCAGGCGCTGTCGCCTTCGCTAGTTTGGATCAGCATCGGGTCTGCGATCGGCTTTCCCGTTCCGAGGTATGCGGCTTCGCCGCCGTCGTACTTGCCGCCATGCCGGGTGACGGTCACCTCGATCTCCCTGTGCCGCTCCGGCAGGCAACCGAGGGCGACGTCTCGCCCCGCCAGCAGCAACCACTCGCGGTCATCCGCCGCCTTGCGGACGCGTGTCACGAAGTCGGGCAAGTCCTGGGCGCAGCGGCGGGCACCGGCCTCGTCGGAGAAGTACGCCCAGTGGGTGTACGGGATCATGCCGTTCATCGGCGATCGTTCCTTTCGTGAGCTAGTGCGGATGAGCCGCGCGGTGTCACCGCGGGCGCGGGAAGCGACGCAGCCACTCCGGGATGCCCGGCTCCTGGTAGTGCAGCAGCGCGTACTTGAAGCTCAACAGGTCAACGGCGCGTACCGAGTCCGCGGTGCGCAGGATCTTCGGCGACTCCCGCGCCAACTGCGCGAGGGCCAGCTGCCGCTGCTCCCGATAGATCCGTGGCCGCTTCTTCTCGAACTGCAGGAGTAGCCGGCGCAGCCGGTGGTCGTCGAGTTCGTTGGCGGCCTCGTACAGCCGGTGAAGCTCCTCGCGGCGTCGATCTTGCGGGCCGGCTTGCTGGCCCGCGCGAGCGCCAGCGAGCGCGGAGGAATGTTCTTCGCCAGCATCTTCTTCATCCGTACTTCTTCCGTCAGTACTTACTGAAGAGGTACCGGCCGCCGACGTCACGCTGGCCGACGTCACGCTGGCCGACGTACCGCGAGCGGTACCCCGGCCCTGCGGGACGTCGTAGACCTCAAGGACCGTCACGAATCTGCCCTTCTCTGCCTTCTCCTTTCGACGGATGACGTAGCCGGCCGCCTCCAGCTCGGCGAACGCGGCCCGCAATCCGCGCCGCCCCTCACCGACCACATCCCCGCGGTGGCGGCGCGCCCGCTCCGAGAGAGCATCCGCGTTCGTCTCCCAGCCGGACGGTCGGCTCAACAGCTCGGCCAGGACACCGCGGGCACAGTAGGTGAGACGGTCGTCCCGCAGCAGCTCGTTCGGGAGGATCGTGAAGTTCGCCGCCGGCTTCGACCGGCGAATCTTTAGCACTCGGCAGCCCCTATCCTGCGACTGCGGGCATGGCTCGGTACGCGCATGACTGCTCCTGGTGCTGCGGGCGCTGCCCGCGCAAGGATTGAGAACGGCCGGGCAGCGTGGGCTGCCCGGCCGATGTGTCGCTGACGTCAGCCCGAGATGCTCCTGGCCACGGCGCGCATCGCGTACCCGTGAGCAATGACCTGGTCGGCCAGCGCCGTAGCAGCTTCAGGGGTGAGCTGGGCGAACTCGTCACCGACGGGGTTGCACGAGACGAAAGGGACCGCAGTCGCCGCTTCGTCCGCAAAAGGCCAGCAGGAGATGCGGGTGACCAGCGTCGAGTCGACCCCACCGTGCACGGGCACCGAGAGAGTGAGCTCGTCGCTGTGGTGCGACACGTCCGGCAGGGCCCGGTACTCCTCATTGTGCGGATGCGTGCACCACAGCGGGCACGGAAGGACGACCGTCGCGCCGGCCACGGTCGCAGCGACCTGGCGAGACGGGGCGGACTGGGATGGGACGGCGGGAGCGAGTACAGTCATTGAGGACTCCTCTTTGACGAGACGGATCACTGATCAGCGGGTTCGTGGCCCGCTGGTTGAACTGGCCGGGCGTTGACGCGCCCGGCTTTTTCGTGCGCTCACACGCTAGAGCCCTCCAGAAACGCACCGGCTGGATCCGGAGAGCGTGGGGAGAGTGGCAACTTGACCAGCTGTAATAGTTGCCAAAGCCCGCGAGTCTGGGACCTGCGGGTGCGGAGAGACGGAGCGCTGGACGAGGTAGATCACGCGGCTCGATTCCGGCTGAATCTCGCCTCTGCCTATCGGGGCTCGGCGAGATGTTGGATGAGTCGTGCGAGGTCTTCCGGCGCGAGTCGCTGGCGTAGGAGCTCCGCGGCTTCCGACGTACAGCAGGCGTCCGTCGGCGTCGTAGAGGCGGTACAGGGCGGTGCGCTCTAAGGGTTCGGTCATGGAGCTCCCTTGTGAGGTGGGCTGCACTTCGCGCGAGCCCGGTCGCTGTTCCACGTGGATGTTTTGCGTACAGTGGAGCGAAGAAGGCGTGCAGACATAGCCATCTGGTGTGCGTCCAGCAAGGCCGCTATCAGTGGCTGTGCGTGCTCGTGGAACTACTGGAATTCACAGTCCCAGCACTTCCACGTGGAAGTCAAGCGGATCGTGCGGTCCTGTGCGCCGAGACGACGAAACATCCTCACGGGAGGTGTCTTGACCGGCAAGAAGCGCGACGCAAGCGTCGGGTACGAAGCAATCGCTGACGAGCTGCGCGCGCGCATCGACAGTGGGGACCTCCCGCCGGGCGAGAAGGTGCCAGGCGAGAAGGAGCTCATGGCGGCTTATGGAGTCTCTCGCGATACTGCCTACCGAGCGCTCCAGGTACTTCGTGATCACGGGATCACGGTAAGTAGTCAGGGTGCACCGACGCGCGTCCGCAAGTTCGAGCGCATTCGCCGGCCCGCCAATGCCAGACTCTCTGCCGAAGTCTGGGGGGCCGGGCGGTCGATGTGGGAGCTCGATGTCGTCGACAAGAAACCGACGGCCCTGGATGTGGAAGTCACACGCGTCAAGGCTGACGATCGAGTGGCGAAGATGCTTCAGGTGGAGCCTGGTACTGCGCTGGTCCAGCGAAGCCGACGCTATGCAGTGGATGGTAAGCCGGTCCTCAAGGCCATCTCTCACATTCCGGCGGAGATCGCCGACGGTACGCCAATCGCCGAGACGGACACGGGTGCAGGTGGGACCTATGCCCGCCTGAAGGAGCTCGGTCACGCTCCGACCGTCTTTCGGGAGGAGGTGCGATCTCGGATGCCCAACAAGGCGGAGAAGGAGCAGCTTGATCTCGCGCGCGGCACGCCTGTCATCCTGATCGACCGTTATGCGGCCGAGGAGGGTGGGCGCATCGTTGAGATCAATCAGATGGTGCTCGACTCGGGGAGCTACGTACTTGAGTACGTAATCCCGGCCTGACCAGCAGTTTCCGTAAGGCCCCCGCCGATGGCGGGGGCCTTTTCGCGTTCTCGGCGCGAGCCCCTGTTGACTTCCACGTGGAAGTTGCAGCACTCTTGGAGCACGCGGAACTTCCACGTGGAAGTTCGAGTCATTCTGTCTGTCCTGCCTACCAAGGGAGCTCACGTGCGCCACGAATCCCCAGCCACGGAGAACGTGGCTGCCCCCTCCGAGACATTCCTCGATGCCGCGGAAGTAGCCATTCGCCTCCGGGTGTCCCGCTCAACCGTCTACAACTTGGTCGCGTCTGGGCGGATGCCTGCTCACCGCATGGGTGGCGGCAAGATTCGCCCCCGCGGTCTCCGGATCCGGGAGTCGGCTGTCACCGCATACCTGAATGGCTCGCTCGTCGCGCCGGCTGAGGCGGTGGCGTGATGACTACCGCCCCGATTCTCGGCCGGCTGCTGGTGGAGCGCAGTTCGCTCCTGGGCTCCAGTGAGACGACTCTTGACCGTGTTCCGGTCGGCGTCCCGGTCACCGCCACCGCGAAGATCGCCGGGGTGCGGACCTCCAGCGGACGCGTCAGCCTGATCTTGGATGACGAGTGGGGCGGCAGCGCGTCCGTGATCATCGAGTCCAGTCGGGTAGTCGCCGCGTTCCGGACGGCGGGCGCCAAGCCTGAGCCGGGTGTCCGCGTCCAGCTCCACGGCGCCGTCACCCCTCCTGTCGCGAAGTGCCCGAAGGGCATCCAGGCCCATGCGATCCGGGTGGTGAAGTGATGGCTACCGCCCCCGCCCCGTTCCCGGGCGACTCGGACCCGTCGGTGGGTGAGGCTCTGCGTCGGATCACTGACCCGACCGGGTGTCTTGCCGAGGTGGATGAGTCCCGCGCTGACCGTTGTGTGATCGCCACGGTGTCGCTGCTGGAGCGTGGCGCGTCGACCGACTATGTGGAGCCGCTGCGGTCCCGCGCGCGTCGAGCCTTCGCTGAGGCTGCTGCGGCGACCGAGCAGCCGGTGTGGGGCTGGTGACGGTGTCGACTCCGATCGAGCGTCTGCTCCGCACACTCGCCGAGTGGCTGGACGCCACTGCGCCTCTGGCTGGCCCGACTCCGACCACCGCAAAGCTGGACGTCGCCGGCTATCCGTGCACGACGCCGACGCCTCATCTGTTGGCCGACGCGCAGATCGATCGGCTCTCCGGGGTGCTGGCCGTAGACACCGCGGTTCTGATCGCGCACCAGGCCTCGAAGACCGACAACCCCTGATCGCCGTGCCGGCGGGTTGACCGCCCCCTACCGCCCGCCGGCGCGGTCATCCCTCGCACCTCATCCCATTCGTGCACCACCTCCACCGAGAGGCCATGCCGTCATGCCCGCAAAGACCGAGACCACCACCCAGACCACCTGGCCGGAGGGCGTCATCGCCCGCTACCTCACCGACGCCGGTAAGGCGCTCGGCGACCTCAATCTGGCAGTGACCATCACCGAGATCGAACGCGACGAGCGCGGCGGAGGCGTGTACGTCACGGCCGCAGAGTGCTCCGGATGCCCTTCCGCCGAACGGTTCCAGTGGGAGGACGGCTTCTACGACTACGGCAGCCGCTGGCACGCACTGACCCGTGAAGAGGCCCTGGCCCGCGCCGAAGCGAAGGCCCGCAACTGGGCCCAGTCCCACGCCGAGAAGTGCCGGGCCATGCCCCGGCCGGGGGCGTGACTCCGTGCAGTTCACCGACGAGGAGCGCGCCGAGATCGCGGCCTACTACGAGGCCAAGGCCATCCGCCTGCGGGTGAAGGTTCTCCGCTTGGAGGCCGCCGGCCAGTTCGATGCCGCTGCCCGCCTCCGTATGCAGGCCCGCCGCGCCGAAGCCCTCGTAGAGGCGGCCCGGGAGCCCGATGCCCGCCGCGCAAACGCTCTGCTCTCCCGCATCTACTGACCTCCAAGGAGCAACGCCATGCCTGGTACCCCGACCGAGATCCACGTCAGCCGCGCCGAGGATGGCGTCAACGGCAAGAACCCGATGCACGGCTTCTCCGTCCAGGACGGTCCGCAGAGGGCTGTGCCCCACGCGCTCCTGGCTCTGGTCACCGAGCAGCAGGCGACGAACGCGCACCTCGCCGCCATCGCCGACAGTCTCGACCGGATCGCCACCGCCCTGGCCAAGCCGACCGTCGTCGAGCCGGCGCCGGAGCCCAAGCGGCGCCTCTGGCTCCCCAAGCCCCGCACCGCCTGACCCGCACCACCCCCTGCCACCGCCCACACCTTCCGAGAGGACCACCGTCATGCCCGAGAACACCCGTATCGCCTACCTGAACGAGTACCGCGACGCCCTCCACAAGGACGACCTGGACCGGCAGCTCGGCCTCCAGCTGGCCGCGCTCGACCTCGACCAGGCGGATCCCGACGGGCCGCGGCTCATGGACGAGATCCGCGGCCTCCACCAGCCCGCGGCCGCCTGATCACTCACCACCAACACCCGACCTGACCGAGGAGCCCCATATGTCGAACGACCTGACCGACGACCGCGCCAACGCCCTCCACTGGGCCGCCGTCGCCATCGAACTGAAGGCGTCACGGGAGCGGCGTGGCATGCCGCTCACCACCGATGAGCTCGCCATGCACAAGCGCTACCAGGACAACGCCCGCGCCCACGGCTTCACCGACGCCGACGTCCGCAACTACCACGCCAAGCTCGCGGCCTGACGGCTGCCTGTCCCGCTCGGGCCAGCACCGAGCGGGGCGGGGAGCCGGGACAGCCCCGAGCCCACGGACGAAAGGACACGTACATGGGTTTCTTGAGCAGCAAGAAGGAAGCGGCGATCCAGGCCTACTGCGACGCCGCCGAGGACGAGGAAATCTCCCGCCACCTGCTCCCGGGCCAGAACCGCGGCTACCTGCAGCGCGCCGCCAAGGCCCAGAAGGAAGCCCGGGAAGCCGGCGCCACCTACGACGACATGGACAACGCGATGGCCAAGCGCCGCCGACGCTGATCGGTTGCCCGATCCGCCCGTCTCGCACGGGCGGGGCGGGGAGCCGGGACAGCCCCGGACCACACACCGCGAGGAGAACCGCATGGCCATCCGCAAGAGCTACGTCCCCAGCGAGATCTATGGCGTGTCCCGCCCGCAGTACCGCGTCGACGGCGACGGGTGGGGGCGCAGCTACTCGACCGAGGAGAAGGCCAAGGAGCGGGAGGCCGAGCTCGCCGAGAAGCGCAACTCCGAGAAGGACTGACGGTTGCCCGCCGGGCCCGACACGTGCGGGCCCGGTCGAGGGGAGCCGGCCAGCCGGACCACCGAACTACCCAGCCATTCACCGAGTGAGGAGACAGAGATGACCGAGTGGGAGCCCACGAGGCGCGGAGTCAAGGCCTTCCTGGCACAACTGGACCCGGAGAAGACCTACTACACGATCCACACCGAGTACCAGCCGTGGGGGCAGGAGAGGACCTGGCGCCCGTGGCGGTTCGACCAGAAGAAGCCCCCGCTGGGCGGCTATTGGTGCGGCGCGGTCTCGGCTGAGGGCGCCCTCCGGCGGTTCGGTCCGATCTCGGACGAGCGGCCGGGCAAGCACATCCGCCCGATGTTCGCGTGTGACGACGACGGCTTGTACGCGACCCCCGAGGACGTACTGAAGGTTCTTGCCTCCCGTCGCGCGAAGGCCCACCGCTGATGGCCGCCGTCACCACCGACACAAGCGACGAGGCACTGGCTGCCCAAGCCCGCGATGCCATCGCCCAATACGAGGTCGACATCGCGAACATTCACAGGTCGATCGCTTCGATGGTCGGCTCGGGCCAGCGCGACAAGGCCACCGAGATCTTCACGCTCGAACGGATCGCCGCCGAGCGCCAGCAGCGCATCGATCGACTCCATTCCCTGATCTGACCGGCTGCCTGTCCGCCCCGGGCCTCCACTGGCCGGGCCGGGCGGGGAGCCGGGACAGTCCCAGCTCACACAGGAGGTTGAACGCATGGCGAAGTGGGCCTGGAACGCGACCGTCGTTGAAACGAAGCTCGGCGAGCGCCGCGTCGGGTCGGCGTCCGGAGAGGTCGAGGCCCCCACGCGAGAGGCAGCGCACGCTGCAGCGCGCCGCAACATCGAGCGCAAGGGCAGCGGCCGCACCGCCCACGAACTGCGTGTTTTTGAGCAGTGACCGCCCAGTAACGGGCGGCCCAACCCATCCACCGATCACCAACACCAATTAGGAGGAACCCATGTTCCGGAAGAAGGACACGACTGAGGTCTACGACGCCGGCTTCGGCAAGTGGAACTTCACCTGCTCCTGCGGCACCCACGGGCGTGCTGTGCCGTCCCGCCAGGAGATGGAGACCAAGGCCCGCCTGCACCGCGAAGCAGCCAGTCGCTGACTGGCAGTCCACCCCCGTCATTGATCGCCAACAAGCACCAGGAGGAACCCGTGTTCGGAAAGAAGACCGACGAAGAGAAGCAGGCCATCGTCGACATGAAGGCCGCCGACAAGGCGCTCAACGAGAACAGCGACCGCGAGCGGCGGGCCGGAATCCGCCACGAGACCCCCGAGTACCACCGCCTCAACCGGGCCGCCAACGAGGCCGCCGCCAAGGTGTCGTGGCTGCGCGGTGGCACCAAGCGCGGACGCTGACGACTCAGCACCGGCGTCCAGCCGCGTGAGCGGCCGGATCGTCCCCCGGCCCGGGGCGCAGTACCCCATCCATCAACCCGAAGGGAGCCCACATGGGCCTGTTCAGCGGCAAGGCCAGCACCGAGCAGATCATGCGCGACGAGGCGAAGGCCGCCGACATGTGCAAGGAGTTCGCCGACAAGGTGGCCGCGACCGGCGAGGCCATCTTCGGCATCAGCGAAGCCGGCTGGAAGGCCCGCGCCGAGAACTTTCAGGCAGAGGCGAACCGACTGAAGGACCAGCTCGCCCGTAAACGCCGCTGACCGCTCGCCGGTAGCCCTCGCCGCCGGTCCCGCACCCGGTACCGGCGGCCTGGAGATCCGACGCAGCACCCCACCCTCCCCCCCCGTCGAAGGACACCGCCATGCAGCTCAGTCTCCTGATCGGCCTGACCCGGGCCCGCGTAGCCCTGCTGATTGCCGGGCTGGCTTGGTTCGTGGGCCTGTCCGTGCCGCCCGGCCTCCGGATCGTGATCGCCGTCCTCGTCCTGGCCGGCATCGCCGGTGACGGGGTCGTCGAAGAGCAGCGCACCAAGACCCCAACCTCATCGACCCGCGACTACGACACCGCCGCCTAATCCGATACCCCCGAAGGGACTGAACGACCGTGAGTACCTGGCGTGAAGAGCGGCGGGCCGACAAGGCGGCCGAAGCCGAAGAAGCCCGCAAGAACGCGGCCTTCAACGCGAAGCTGGCCCGCGAAGAGCGGAAAGCTGAGCGCGACGAGAAGCGCACCGACCAAATCCAGCGGCGCCGCGACCGCGCCCAGCGGCGGCAGGCACGGGCAGCCAAGCGTGAGAAGACCCTTACGCCCGGCAACGTGTACCGTCGCGGCACGCTGATCCTCGTCGGCCTTTCCGCGCTTGCATCCCTACCAGCCCAGATCCTCCACTTCGCAGCGATCTCGTGGATGCTGGCCCCGATCGGCCCGGCCGTCGAGGGCGGGGCCTGGGTCATGAACGCCGGGGTGGCCTATGCCGACGAGCGAAAGCTGCCCATGTGGGTGCGCTGGCTGCTACGCGGTCTGTCGCTCGGGGCCGCGGGATTCGCCGCGAGCGTCAACTACAACTACGGCACCAACCTCCCTGGGCTCACGGCGGCACAAGGTTCTGTGGCCGGCATCGGGCTGGCTGCTGTGACGCTCGGAGGACCGCTGTTCTTCGAGGTCCGCCAGTGGGTCATCACCCTGTCCGAGAAGGGAGACCCGAAGAAGCGCGCTGAGGAGAAGGCCAAGGCGAAGCATGAACGCCAGCGGCGGCGCGAGTTCAGGAAGGTCGCCAAGCGGGCAAAGCAGATCATGCTCGCAGCGCCCTACGGGACGCTCACGAAGCAGCAGGCGTTCGACCTCGCCTGGCCCGACATCGAGGGTGCTCCGGTGTCCGTCACGGACTCCGTCATCTCGACGCGGATCGCCGCGGAGAAGCGCGTTGCTGACGCCCTCGCTACGGCCGAGCGAACCCCCGAGCAGGTTGCCGTCGAGCTCCTCCTTGCCGATATCTTCGGCACCCCCAAGGGTGACGGCGGACCTGCCGGAGGGGCGCGCGGCAAGGGCCCCCAGAGCGGCCCGCGTGGAGGCGGTGGCGGTTCGACGCTTACCTTCCCCGGGAGGCCCGCAGAAGGCGAAATTCCCCTAGGGGGCAAAGGGGAGTCGCGGTTTCGGCGTGGCTCCGGAAAGGTCGCCCCAAAGCCCCTCTCCGAGGAGCACCTCGACACCGTCCGGCGCCTCGCCAAGGAGCTCGGTGACCCGTCCAAGCTGAGCCACTCGATGGTGAAGGCCGCCGTGGGCGGAGGCCGCGACGAGTACCTCGTTCGGCTCCGCAAGGCCGTCCAGAACGAAAGCCGGTGACCGTCGTGACTACCTACCCGAACCTCACCCGCGAGCCGGTGGACGGAGACGCGATGACGACCGCCACCGAGTCCGCCCCACGCGCGCCCCTCAGCCTCGTCAAGGAACAGCCGCAGCCCATCGAAGGCGCGGTCGTCGAGCACCAGGGCGAGGCCCTGCGGCCCACGTTGATCGAGTCCGGGACGGAGCTCACTATCCGCGCCCGGGAGCACGTCGCCGAGAACCGGCTGTATGTCGGCTGGACCGTCCGCGGCTACCGCAACCTCGTCAGCCAGTGGCTGGAAGCCCGGCGGGACGACCACCCCCAGATGATCCTGTCCGCGAAGGCGGAGCTGAAGGCGGCGGCCGGCGACACGGACGCCGAGTCGTCTGCGAGGAAGCTGCTGGAGGCCCGCCGCGAGGCATACAAGCTCCACAAGCGCTGGCACTGGATCAAGACCGGCGCCTGGGGCGCAGCGACCACCACCGGCGTCACGACCGCGGTCGTCGTCGGAGGCGGGTGGGTAGACGTTCTCCTCTCGCTCGGCGCCTACGCCGTCGGTGCATGGCACGGCCGACCTGGGGCTGGTGAGCTGCTCGCGGACAAGACCAGCGGCCTGATCGTTCTGGAGGCCGGCGCCGAGGACCCGTTCCCGATCGCCGACGCCAACACCCGGGACGAGGCGGCCGAGTGCGTGCGACGCGCCCTCGTCTCCGAAGGCATCAACGTTGCCTCGGTGGAGGCCGGCCGCCGTTACGCGTGGGGCTGGGAGGTCACCGTCCGGCTGAAGAAGGGCACCCCCGCCGACCTGATCGCCAAGGCCCCCGAGCTGGAGACCCCGCTCGATCTGCCGACGGACGGCCTGCTGTGCCAGCCCATGCGGCAGAAGAGGGCCCAGGTCGTTCTCCGCCTGGTCGAGGGGGATCCGTTCGAGGACATGCCGGCCCTGCCGGTCCGCAAGCCGAACAGTCTCGCTATGCGGGACAAGGCGCTGATCGCCAAGCGGATGGACGGGCAGCCCACCAGCCTGTCGTTCCTCGGCGTGCACTTCGTCGCCATCGCCTCCTCCGGCGGCGGCAAGTCGGTGACGCTGCGGACGATCGGCGACGTGCTGACCGCCTGCGAGGACGTGGTCGTCGTCGACCTCGACCCGGGCGGCAACGGCCTGGAGCCCCTCGCCGCCGCGGTAGGGGTACGAGTTGTGGGCGCCGACCAGATGCACGTCATCGAGGCGGTACTGGAGAAGCTCCTGAAGATCGCAAAGGCGAGGAAAACCCTGGTAGGGAAGCTGGGCATGGGCGATAACTGGATCCCGTCACCCCGCTACCCGGCGATCGTCGCGCTGATCGATGAGTACCCTCAGCTGTCCCAGCACGCCAAGGCGCTCGTCGTCGCGATCCTCCGCGTCGGCCGCGGTGCACGAGTGCAGATCGGCCTCGCAGCCCAGGAGGCGACGAAGGACGCCATCGGCGCCGCCATCGCTGACTCCATCGCCCTGAAGATCGTCGGCCCGAGCCGGCACCAGGACATCGTCCAGGTCTTCGGCGCCGGAGCCGGAGCCAACGGCTGGCGCCCCGACCGACTCCACCCCGCACAGGGCGAAGACCCCGCCGACGCAGGCAAGGTCTACATCATGGGCGGCGGCTCCACCGACCCCCTCATCCACAAAGTCATCCCCGCCTCGCCGGAAGAGGGCAAGCAGCGCGCCGACGAGCGCGCCGCCGCCGGACGTCCCTGGTTCGATGAGGAGTCCCTGGCCGCCGCCGACGTGTCGTTCGACGACCTCGACGAGGTGCGCCCCCACGTGCGTCTGCCCGAGGTAGTCGAGCTGGCTCGGGCCGCGTTCACCGCCGCGGACGACCCGCAGCGGATGACGACGGAAGAGCTGTATGAGTACGTCGCATCCGCGGCGCCGGAGAGCTGGGGCCCGAGGGAGGACGAGGAGGCCGAGGCAGCCCGGCGCCGCTACCTGAAGGAGCTGCGCGACACGGCTGCCGTCATCGCCCCGACCGTCGACATGAAGACGAAGCAATGGGCCGGGGGCCGTGGCTACTACCTCTCGACGATCACTGAGCTGGCTGGCGAAGAGGCTCCCGAATCCGGCTGATTCTCCGACGCGGCGGGCGTGATGCCGCAGGTCAGGACCGTGACGCCACCCGTGATGGGGGCGTGATGAGCCCGATCTGCCCGTGATGCATCACGCCCCCATCACGCCCCCCATCACGCCCCTGACCTGCGCAATCACGCTCCATCACGGGCATCATCACGGCCATGAATGCCCGAAAGATCCATAAATGCCCTAGCTGAAGGAATCGCCATGTCCAAGATCGACGCGGCCCAGAAGAAGCGTGATCGCGACGGCCAGCGCACCGTCTGCGCCGCCTGCGGCCACCCCGCCACCGCCGTCGACCAGCTCCTCGTCGCCGACGGATTCCGCATCCACCGCAGCCACACCACCGACCCGCGCAGCGGCTACTACCGCGGCAAGCGCTGACCCGAGGAGACGATCGAGATGCCCACGCTGACCGCCGCCGACCCCAATCAGGTCGCCGCGCACACCGCCCCGACCCTGACCGAGCCCAAGCGGTCAGCGTGGGCCCCCGCCCTCACCTTCGACGAGCGCCTCGCCCTCGCAGCCCTCGCCGTCGACGCCCGCATCAACACTGAGCCCCTCGACCTGGCTGACGTCATCCGCAGCCCCGTCGACGCACCCACCGCCCCGGTGCCGCAGCCGTACCGGACGCCGATCGCCGCGCTCTTCCACCGCGCCCACACCCGGCTCCTCCGCGACGGATGGTGCAGTGACCGGCTCCGCGACGAGCAGGGCGCCCGCTGCATGATCGGCGCCATCCGTGCCGAAGCCGGCAGCCGGTCCGCCGCCGACGACGCCTGCATCTTCCTCCTCGACATCGTCCGCAACGAGTTCGACCCCACCGCCGAGACGATCGCCAGCTGGAACGACCGGCAACGCGACGGGCACATGCCCGCCCGCATCCTCGGCCACGCCGCCAGCCGCGCAGACGCGCGCGGGATCTGACAGCCCGAAGGGAGCCACCGATGCCCAACCCCTGGAAGAACGCCCGCACCGTCGCCGACCTCGGCCAGCTCATGGCCGACTGGCTCGAAGGCCGCATCCGAACCTGGCCCGGGTACGGCGACACCCGACCCGACGACGAAACCCGCCACCTCATCCTCCCCCTCGCCAGCGCCAACCGGGCCGGGTATGTCACCACCAACTCGCAGCCCGGCCTCGCGCCCAGCCGCGGCTACGACGGCCGCACGTGGCGGCAACGCGCCGCAGTTGACGGCTGGATCGCCGATCCTCAACTCCTCGACCGGATCCGCACCCAGGCCACACGCGCGGGCATCGTCGTCATCACCAACCAGCCCGGCGACCGCAGCCACCCCGGCATGCCCGCCACCGAAGCCGACACCGAGGTAACCACAGGATTCGGCTGGTCACCCGGACACCGGCGACTCATCTCCAGCACATTCCCAGGCGTCGGTAGCCAAGCGATCCGCGAGCTTCGCAAGGCCACCCACACCACGCTCATCGACCCCGTCTGGGGCCGCGAACATCGACTCTGGTCCGCGCTCAACAAGGCCACCGGCTACTGACATCGAAAGGACCCCGTGAACATCACCATCGACCGCCGCAGCCGGAACGCCTGCCGTATCGAGCAGCGCATCCGGGAGATCGGCGACCAGGCGGGCAGGCTCGCCGCACGCCATCTCGGCGGCCAACTGCCCCAGGTGGAGATAGTCCTGACCGACGGGAACGGCGTCACCCGGCTCACCCAGGACGCAGATCTCTCCCTCGCCGGCCACACGCCCTGGCGCCGCCGCGCCGTCGGCCGCGTCATCGACCACTGGCACGCCCGCCACGCATTCGCCGCCACCGCTCTCACGAACCGCGGAGCGCTGGTTGCCATCAACGCATCCCGCAACAGCGACCTCCGCGAACTCGACCGCACCGTCATCCACGAGCTCGGTCACACCGTCCAGCTCAACCAGCCCGGCGCCGGTGACCAGCACGTCGCCTACCTCCGCCAGCAGTACGGCATCACCCCGCACAGCAAGACCGACCAGCGCGAATACGAGCGGCTCATCGACGTGCGCGAACAGCAGGCCGAAGCCCTCGAAGCCCTCGCCCGGCAACTCCCCAACCACTGAAAGGAACCGTTATGGACATCAACCTGACCGGCAAGACCTGGGTCAACAAGAAGGCAGCCGAAATGACCCTCGAAGAACTCGGCGACGCCGCCGACACCTACCGCAAAGCCGGAGGCGACCTCAACCGCAACTGGGCCGGCGTCTACGAACGCGAATGGGAACGACGCCACGGCCTCCGCAACGCCAACGACTACAGCTGAAAGGACACCACGCCCCATGGCAAATAGCCCCGCAGCCGACAAGCAGAGCCTCCGCACCGAGGTCGGCGAGCTGAACTCCATCATCCGCGAACTGTGGCTGCGCGTCGTCGACGCCGGAAGCCTCATGAACACCTCTTGGGTCCGCGACGCGCTGGAAGGCAGTACCGAACTGTCGGACCAGGACTACGTGCGCAACGCGTTCAAGCTCCCTGCGCACGTGCGTGACGCGGTCCCCGCCCACGTGGCCCAGGACTAGCTGCCCCGGGGCCCGTCCGAGCCGACACGGCGGGCCCCGCACCAGACCGCGAGGAGTACCCGATGAGCAGCACACCCGAGGGCCTCATCTCCCGCTTCCAGCCCACCACAGGCCCCGCCATCGACATCGTCTACGCCCCCCACAGCGGGGCGCTCACCGCCACCTGCACCGCCTGCCCCTGGAGTGAACGCATCAACACCGGAGCACTCACCACCGACCCGCCCGAGAAGGAAGACCTCCTAATCGAGCGACACATCCCCGACGCCTACGACTACGCCCAGACGCACGCTGCCAGCCAGCACTGACCCCAGACCGACCCCCTCACCGTCAACCCACCCGCGACCGAAGGGAGCCAGTCATGGGCTGGACTATCTCGCACGGCGTCAACAACACCCGCTCCGCCACCACCATCCACAACCTCGGCAAGCACCTAGCTCACGTCCTGTCGGCATCCGATTGGCGGACCATCGAACCAGTCTTCGGCGACCGTTCAGGCGACCCGTTCCGCGTCCCGCACACCGACGCCCGACACATCGCAGCCGTGCTGCGGCGAGCCGTCAGCCACCGCAAGATGCCCGCTGACTGGGGCGCCCTCGCCCGCGAATTCGCCGACGCCGCACAGAAAGCCGCCGACGCCCGGCAGGCCTGGGAATGGCGCTGATGGCCAACCCCTGGAAGAACGCCACCACCGGCGCCACGGTCTGAAGCTGGCCCGGGAGTTGAAGAAAGACTGGTCCCCACCGCGGGGGGACTGCGGTGGGGACCAGTGCTGTGCAAGCTACTCCGGAATGTGGCCGCACAGTTCGCGCGGGCACGTCCAGTCGAGGACGCCAACCGGGTCCACTTCGGCTTCCAGGCTTGAGGTGGGCGACCAGCTCGGACGGTAGCGGAGCCCGCACTCGAGGCATCGGCGGGACGATATACGGCGGTACTCAGATCGCGTGCATATACGCGGCAGTTGCGTCGTCATGCCCAGACCGTGACACGGAAACGTCGGTCTGTCCGAGGTGCATTGCCCCGGTGCAGGGTCAGGCCGACTGCTGTTCCCGCCGGGGCTTGGGTCGTGCTTCCGCGCGAGCCAGCCACCGGCCCCGGCCCAGGATGACGGAGGGCCGACCGAGCGGCGTCAGATCCAGCGCGCGGCACAGGCGCTGCAACTCGGCATCGGCAGCGGACTCCGAATCCGCTAGCACCGTATAGACCGTGGCCATAGGAGCATTCTGCCCTGGATGGTGGCGAGTTGGTGGGCGGATCGCACACAATCGCTCGGGTGGCGGTCTCGCCAGAAGGGGCCGCAGAGTTAGCGTGACCCCTTTGATTCTAAGATTTTTCGTACATAGCCCCTTCGAATCAAAGGCCTTCCGGCGTTCCGGGGTGGTGACAGCGTGCAGACTAGAAGAGACGACAGCAGGGAGGTGAACATGGCACGCGCCCGGCATACCGGCTTCAAATCCAAAGCCCAGTGGCGCTTCTTCTGGGCGAACCCGCGACTCCGACGCTACGCCCGCGACAAAGCCCACGCCACCAAGGGCGGCAAGGGAATCCGCTACCGCCGACTACCAACCCGCAAGGGGATCCGCCGCCGCTAAGCGGCCGCACCCTGCGAGCCCCCGCCCGCCCCCTCTACCGACTGCCCGTCCTGGGCCGCGCCTGGGCCAGGATCGCTTCCCCCTCCGAACCGCCCCGAGCCACCGCTGTTGAACGGGTCTCCGGCCGGCGCCGCAGCATTGTCGCGCCGGATGCGGTCCACCTCTTCCTTGACCTGCTCATCGTCCCACTCGGGCCGCAACGTCTTCACCTTCATCCACGTCGAGATGGCGCCCGCAGTCTCGAGCAGCGACAGCGAACGAGCCGTCGCCTCCTGGTCGGGCTGCACCGCCTGCGGCCACGACACGGTCAACTCAACTTCGGGGTCAACCTTCGCCGCAAACCACTTCTTGTCCACGAGCAGCAGAGTCTGCAGTACCTCAATCAGCGCCGGCCGCTGATACAGGATTTTCTGCCCCCGGGTTGTCAGGGACTGTTCCTTGCGGGCCGCTACCTCCGTGGCCGTCACCGCGACTGCACCCTCCTCGCCCAACGACTGGGCGGAGTACCCGGCCGAGGTGAGGACCTGCCTGCGGAGCGCCGCCGTTGTCCGCTCATGCTCGTCCACGCGGATCGCGAACTGACTTGCAGTGATCGGGTTCCGATCACCATCGTCGATCATCGTGAGGCCCACGAACACCTCGCGGTCCAGGTCGAACGTGGCGCCCTGGCCCGGCCCGTCGGTCTCCAGCATCGACTGCGGCAGCATGATCCGCCCCTTGCCCAGGCGAAGATCCCGCATCCAGCTCGTCCACGCCTCATCCAACGCGTCCATGACCGGCTCGACCCCGGCATAGTCGCTGCGCCCCAGCGGCTCCGTGCCCGCAATCCCGCGCCATAGCCGGTTCGGCGCGATGTTCGGCACATAGGTCACCAGCAACCGAGGCACGCCCGTGTCCTGGATGCCGCCGTCCCGCACCCGGCCGACCAGATCCTTGGTCTCCGGGTGGTCGTCAAGGGCCATCAGCATGCCCAACGTGTCTGCATCGCCGCGGTACAGGCCGTACTCGATCGTCCCCGGCTCATGCCGCTCCAACAGCCGCCACACCTGGGTGGCGTTGTGCTGCTGCTCCAGCTCCCGCCACAGAGTCACCGCCGACAGTTCGCCCCACCGCCACTCGGGCACCGCCGCGTCCGGGTAGATGACGTCGAGCCACGGGCGCGGCCGCACCTCTCGGTCCCATACCGCCCGCAGGTACACACCGCCCAACGCGGCGCCGATCTCAGCGGCCTCTCGCAGTTTGGCGTGACCTTTGTCGTCCAAATAGCGGTGCAGTTGGTCGGTGGTGGCGACCATGTCGCTGGTCGTCTGCGCTGAATCGGTGTCGACGGTGACTGCGGGAATGTCGGCCCACAGCAGGTTCGCGGACAGTTCGGCGATGTCGCCGGCCATGGGGATATGCAGCTTGGAGGCGGGCTGGCCGGGGGTTATTGGCTGCCCCCAGAACATGCGGGCCAGGCCGCCGAGGAGGCCACCCCGGTACTGGCTGGGCTTGTTGAGGTCGAAGAAGGAACGGGCTGTGGAGTTGCCGGCCAGTGATCCGGCGCCGCCGTACACCTGCGTCAGGCGGTCGACGTCGCCGCTGTACCAGGCGTGCCAGGTGTCCATGTCGGCGAACGGGGCGGCGAGCTGCGGCGGCGGCCACGCGGTCTTCCCGGATGGGGGCAGCGGCATGACGATTCCTTTCGGGGCTAGGCGGCGAGGGCGAGGTGCCGATGCCACGTGGCGCGGGTCGTGTAGATCGCGTAGCGGAGGGCGTCGACGCCATGGTCAGCGACCTTGATCGGCTTCTCGTCGCCGCGGAGCGCAGCCTGGTCATCCCACGAGTAGCCGCCGATCTCCGTGATCAAGTCTTTGCAGGAGGCGTGCACGAGGAGCCTGCGGCGGGCCAGCAGGCTGGACACCGTGCGGATCCCGTCCATCACCTCGTTCTTCGCTTTCGTCGGGACGAGCTTGTCCCGCTTCAGTTGCGTGACGAACGAGGCGGCTGACGGGTCGACGGTGACGAACTGCGGGCGCACCGGCCCGTACCCGGGCACATCCGAGAGCCAGTCCCGCAGCCGTTCCGAGTACTCGGAGTCGGTGAGTTGGTGTCGTGTCTGCCGGGAGTCGTAGCGCCACTCGGCCGCCGCATAGAGGCGCCGGTCCGTGCCGAGGCCGAGCAGCACGGCGTGGAACGGGTTTTTCGTGCCGTAGTCGACGCCGAGGGAGATCCATCGGTGGATGCGGTCGCGGGGGATGTCGGTGACGATGTGTGTTTCCCGGTCCCACGCGTCGTAGATCGCACCCTCCGCTGCAACCCATTCGCCGAGGATGAACCGCCGGTAGAACAGGCCCTGGTGCATGGCTTTGATGTCGCGCACATAGTCGGCATCGAGGAAGGGGTTGTCGTCGATCGTGAAGGAGAAGCGGCGCAGGGGCTTCTTGCCTTCCTGGGAGAGCCAGTCCCGCATGAACCAGTGCCCGGGGTTGTCGGGGTTGGTTGTGCAGAACAGCTGGGCGCCCTTCACCGACATGCGGCCCAGCAGCTGCTCGAAGAACACCTGGGGGACGAGGGTTACTTCGTCGACGTAGGCGCCGCACAGCGTCATGCCTCGGATCTTGGGTTCGCTCTTGGCGTCGTTCGCGCCGATGACGTGGACGATCCGGCCGAGGATCGTCGCCGTCGGCGCACCGGCCGTGTAGTGCACGTGCCTGGAAATCTCCCCGAACAGCGTCGGGTCCTGCATGGGCAGGAACAGGTTGCGGTGGATGGTTTGCGCCGTCTTCCCGACAATGACCAACTCGCCTCGCGGCGGCGCCTGCGACACGTAGATCAGCCACTTCAACAGCGAGGCGATCGTCTTGCCCGACCGGATCGCCCCCTCCCAGCACGAGACCCGGGTCGTCGACTCGGCGACAGACCTCACCTGCTTGGGGGAGAGGGGCAGGGTGTCCAGCACAACTACGCCTCGTCGCCTTCGGCGGGCTCGTCGTCGGCGGCCTGCGACAGTTCGGTGATGGCCTTGCCGAGGTCGCCGAGCATGCTGCGCGCCTCATCGACGCCAGTCGCGTCCTCGGGCGGCGCCATCTTCAAGCTCCGGTCGAAGGCGGTCGCTGCGGCCTGCACCAGAGACTTCTTCTCCGCGGGCGGCGGTTCGGGGTGGTGCTCTTCGGCGTAGGTGTTGTCTTTGCCGCCGAACGCCCACACTGTGTGCGGCTGGAACACCTGGGCGAGAAGCTTGTCGCCCATCTCGTGCAGTTCGATCGCCGTCTTGTAGCGCATGGCCGCGAGGTCGGCTTGCCGGGCGGCGGTGGCTGCGGCGGTGGCGGACCGGTCGAAGGACAGGCCGGCGTCTCGGGCGATTCCTGTGATGGTGGCGAGGGCAAGGCCCACCTCGCGTGCAATCTCGTTACGGCCTTTGCCGTCCCGTATGAGCTGGCAGACGCGTTTGCGCTTGGTGTCGGTGACGACTCCGGATGCTGCCATTAGATCCTCCGGGCGGTCTGTGCGCGCTGGCGCAGCAGGAGAGGAAGGGGGGTGCCGCCGGTCTGCCAGTCGGAGCGCCAGGGGATGACGACGCATCGGCAGTGCGGGTGGCGGGGTGGCCCAACAATGGGGCTCGGGAAGACGGTGCGCGGGTCGAGGGTGAGCCCGCCGGGGAACGGCTTGCCGGGGCGGGTGGTGCGGCCTGCGTAGGCGCGGCATGCCGGACAGGCGTCGACTTCCGCGACCCACAGAAGGAGCATGTGGGGGCCGAAGGCTCGGGCGACGGCTGCAGCTCCGGCCGCGGCCGCGCTGGTGACGGCGACTGCGGCGGCGTTAGCGACGCGGGCGACCGCGCGGCGCGCCCGACGGAAGACCGCGGTGACGCCAGCGAGACCCCCTGCGGTGATGGCCGCCGTGGTGAGTAGGGCGAGGGCTGCGTGGTGTTCGTTGTCGATCGCCTTGGTCACGCCTTCGGTCACGGCCTGCGCCTGCGGGCCGGGTTCGAGGACGGGACTGGTGGGTGGCGGGCTGCCGCCGATCAGTGTGCCGATGCGGGCGGCCTGTGCTGCGCCGAACTGCACGGCAGCCAACGCCGCTTCCTGGATGGCCTGTTGGGCGTGGGCGCCCTGGCCGCGGAACGCGCCGGCGAGGAGTTCGCGGATGCGCTGCAGGAGTCGCCGAATCGCGTCAGCTCCGGGGGCGGTGCGCACTGCGCTGGTGATGGTCAGCCATTGGGTGGTGGCGGCTCGTTGGGCTGCGGCGATGGCTGCGGCGAGCGGCGCGGTGGCTGTGTGGGTGGCCTGCTGTTCGAGGGCTTGGAGGTCGGCGGTCTGCTTGTGGGCGTGGGTGGCCCATGTGTGGCTGTCGGTGCCCATCACCCACCCCCTAACCTTTGAAGTCAAGGATATCTTGCCTTTTAGCCTTTGATTGTGCAGCATTGCATTAGGTTCAGGGTTACGATCGGAGCCAACGAGAGGCGATCTAGGTGTCGCCAGACCGTCGGCAGCCCAAGGAGGCCATCCGTGACGACCCCCGCCCCCGCAGCACCCCAGGAGCCGACCCCGGCTGAGCCCGGCACCCAGCCGGAGCCCACCACCCCGGAGAAGACACCTGCCGCGCCGACTCCGCCAGAGCCGACCGCACCCGCAACCCCCGCCGAGCCGGCAACCGAGCAGCCCACCGAACAGAAGGCCAAGGCGCCGAAGTTCGAGGGAGAGTTCGACCCGGCCCGCTTCGAGAAGCTCGTCGAAAACCTCCGTGGCGACGTCTCAGCCGAGAAGGCCAAGCGCGAAGCCGCAGAGAAGAAAGCCAAGGGCGACCAGGCCGACCTGATGAAGAGGGTCGCCAAGGCGTTCGGCCTCGAGACCGACGAAGAGAAGCCGCCCACACCCGAACAGCTCGCCCAGCAACTGGAAGGGGCCCGCGGAGAGACCAAGGCGTCCCGCGACCAGGCCCGCCAGACGCAGGTGGAACTCGCCGTCTACAAGACGGCCGGGCAGCACGGCGGCGACCCTGACGCGCTCCTCGACTCGCGGAGCTTCGCAAGCGCCATCGCCAAGCTCGACCCAGAGGCTGACGGATTCGCCGGCGAGGTCGAAAAGGCCGTGACAGCGGCGGTGGAGGCCAACCCCAAGCTCGCAGCGAAGGCCCCGGAGAAGAAGCCCGAGGCCACGCCCGCGGGCGGTGCGCCGATGTCCGGGGCGCCTGGAGGGAAGCGGCAGCTGGGCGCGGAGGACGCGAAGCGGATGACCCCCGAAGAGATCAATCAAGCTGTAGCAGAGGGACGGTTCAGGTCCTATCTGGGCAGCTGAGAGGCCCTAGGAGCCCGCCTTGTCCATCAACAACTTCAAGCCGGAGATCTGGAGCGCACAGCTCCTCGTCGGCCTCCGCAACTCGCTCGTCTACGCGCAGCCGCAGCTGGTCAACCGCAACTATGAGGGCGAGATCACCTCGCACGGCCAGTCGGTGCACATCACCACGATCGGCGACCCGACGATCTTCGACTACGACGCGGGCGACACCCTCAACTACGAGGACATCGAGACTGCCGGCGCGGACTTGGTCATCGACCAGGCGAAGGCTTTCGCCTTCAAGATCGACGATGTGGACAAAGCGCAGGCCCTCATGAACCCCATGGCGGACATGGCGCAGAATGCGGCCTACGGCCTCCGGGACAAGGCGGACGCCTACGTCGCCAGCCTCTACACCGGCGTCGCCTCCGCCAACACCGTCGGCTCCACCGGCGCCCCGATCGACATCCACACCGCGGCGACCGCCGCCTACGACAGCGTCCTCGTCCCGCTGCGGACCAAGCTCAACCGCGCCAACGTCCCCTCCGAAGGCCGCTACGTCGTCGCGAGCCCCGAGTTCACCGGCCAGCTCCTCAAGGACGGACGCTTCGTCCGCGTCAACGAGAGCGGCACCGACCAAGGCCTGCGCAACGGCATGGTCGGACGCGCCGCAGGATTCGACATCCTCGAGTCCAACAACACCCCGAACCCGAGCAGCGACACGCAGGTGATCCAGGCCGGCTACCCGGGCGCCATCACCTACGCCGAGCAGATCCTCGAGACCGAGGCGCTGCGCCTGCAGTCCACCATCGCCGACGCGATCCGCGGCCTGCACGTCTACGGCGCCAAGCTCCTTCGGCCGACCGGCATCGCGGTCGCCTTCATCGACCCGGCGTGATCCTCCCTGATTCTCGTCCGCGCTGACTCACAGGAGGTCACACCCATGGCGCGCACCGCAGTCAGCTACACCGCACTCACCCCCAACGGCCACACGAGCGATGTGGCCGGCACCACGATCGACTCGACGCTCGTCACCAACGGCGTTGTTATCAACGGCGTCGACCCCGAACGCACCGTGCTGCGCGTGGCGAACACCGCGGCCGGCGCGAAGAACGTCACCGTCAAGACCGGCACGGGCCCCCAGTCGTGGATGGCCGGACAGGGCGACCTCGTCGTCTCCGTCGCTGCGAGCACCGGGAAGGAGTTCGTGGGGCCGTTCACCTCGGCCCACTTCCAGCAGCGGGGATCCCAGCTTTACATCGACTTCGAGTCCGGGTTCACCGGGACGATCACCGTCTTCAAGCTCCCGAAGGCGTACTAATGGCGGGCCGCGAATACCAGGGCCTGAGTGGGCTCCGCCTGCACCTGGATGAGCCCCTGTCGCCGCAGATGGCCCGCCAGGTGGCCCGCGGTCAGCTCGTGCCGGTCTCCGGCGAGGCGCCCGACGTGCAGGACGGCGACAAGAGCCTGGTTGTCGTTCACGGCTCGGAGGCGCGCACTGTCGACCGTGTCGGTGTGCACGTCCCGGATGCCGGCGATCGACCGTCCGGGGACGACCCGCGTGAGTTGGCTACCTATGCGGTACGCCGCGGGCTGCTCGCCGACCACGCGTCGACGATGACCGCCAACCAGCTTCGCGAGTGGCTGGAGGCCCGTGACGAAGCCGACGAGGCGATGTCTCGCGACGACGCCCTCAAGCCCGTCGAAGACGAGCCTGAGGAGGAGCCTCTTGGGCCGTCTTCGGATGGCGAATCCCAGACTGGCAATCCGGAGGCCACCCCCGGTGGGACCACGGAGGAGCCCGGCCGGGAGAAGCCGAAGGCCGCCGACAAGGTCGACACCTGGCGCGCCTACGCCGTCTCGCAGGGCCTCGACCAGCAGCTCGCCGACGACATGACCAAGGCCGACCTTCAGGCATGGGTCGCCGACTATGAGGCCGCGGGGGAGTAGCCGTGCCTTACGCGACGATCGAGGACCTCACCACCTGGCTGGCACCCGACCCGGTGCCGGACAACGCCGTGCGTCTCCTCGAGGAGGCGTCCGACGCGTTGGACGAGGTGCTGATCGGCGCCGTGTACGGCACCGATGACCCGGCGGTGGCCGAGGTGCTGCGCCGGGCGTGTGTCCGCCAGGTGCACTGGCTGATGGAACGTGACGACGAGACCGGCGCCAACAGCGACGTGCAGTCAATGAGCGTGGGCGGCAGGTCGTTCACCCGACGCACCGTCGGCTCATCGGCCGGGGTCGCTCCGCGCATCGGCTCACAGGCAGCGTCGGTGCTCCGCTCTTCGGGGCTGCTGACGATCTATCCGCTGGTGGTGGGCTGATGCCAGGACCCATCGGACGGCAGACGGTCGTCTTCCTGAACGCCCCTCTCGTGGCGGGCGCCTACAACGTGCAGTCCCGCGACTGGGGGAACGCAACCGAGACCCCAGTTTCGGGTTGCACCGTCGACTACGCCTCCTCTTCCGAGAGCACGCAGGCAGGCGACCAGACCACGACCCGGGCCACGGTGTGGCTGCCGCGCCGCGCGCCCCGCGTCACCGAGTGGCATCGGGCCCGGTGGGACGGCCGCACTTGGGAGGTCGACGGCGTGCCGAGCACGGCGGAGGCGGCTGGGCCGCTGTCGGGGCAGGCCGTGTCGCTGCTGGAGGTGGCCGGCTGATGGCACTCACCGACATCCAGATCGACGAAGAGGCGATCCAGTCGCTGGCTACCGGCCATGAGGTGCAGGCGGACCTGAAGGACCGCATGGGACGTGTCGCCGAGCTGGCCCGCCAGACCGCACCCGTGGACACCGGCGCCTACCGGGCCAGCATCCACGTCAACCCCGACCACGACACTGACGGGTCTGTCCACGTAGACACCGGCGTTCACTACGCCATCTACATCGAGTACGGCACCCGCCAGACCGACCGCACGGGCCGCCTCATCCATCCGGCACGGCACACCCTCGGAAACGCCCTCGACGCCGCAGGAGGCGACCACTGATGGCCAGCGACACCGACACCGTCGAGATGAAGTTGACGTTCTGGCGTGAAGGTAAGAAGCCCGGCGACACCATCGAAGTCCCTGTCGACGAGGTGCCCCGCTGGAAGGGCTTCGCCGAGCCGGTTGCTACTGGCAAGGGCAAGGCCGACGCCACGGAGGACCGCACTGGCACCCGTGTCGACACCAAGTCTGCGCCGTCGGTCGAGAAGAGTGGCGGCAAGTAGCCATGACGGCGACTCCGCTGATGCTCCCCGACAGCAAGGCCATCGCGATCACGCTGCTCGCGCTGGGCCTGCCGAGTGACGTCCTGGTGTCGTCGAAGACCCCTGCCGGTTCTACGTTGACCGGCGCGCGGGTTGTCCGGGTGCTGCGCATCGGAGGCACGGCAGACATGAGGGGCTGGGGCGACCCGGCATCTCGCGACCGGCCGCGATTCAGCGTGGACTGCTATGCGCCCACCGAGGAAGCCGCGATGCGTCTGGCTCAGCAGGTTTGCTCGATCTGGGAGCTGCTGCCCGGCCAGGTGACGGACACCGGCGAGGTAACCGGCGTCAGCCAGGAGACAGGGCCACAGGACCGGCCGGAAGAGCCCAATACCGGCGTCGCGCGCGTCGGCATGACCCTGGGGATGAGCGTCCGCCCACCCCGGATATCGAGCTAGGAGGCCCGCCGTGGGCGACGCGAACAACATCATCGTCGGTACAGCCGGCAAGGCATACGTAGCCGACGTGGGAGCCACCTTCCCGACCGGCCCTGAGGTTGCGTGGGGGAGCTCTTTCACTGACCTCGGCTACGTCACCACTGAGGGCCTGGAGGAGGCGCTCGCCGAGGACAAAACGGAGCTGGACGCGTGGGGCGAGGACGCGCCGGTCGTCAGCCTGACGAAGAAGCGCACCCAGACCTTCAAGATCACGTTCCGCGAGACGACAGCCCAGATGCTGTCGCTCTACTACCAGGTCGCCATTGCCAACATGACCAGCACTCCGGCGGCTACTGGCAAGAAGCAGTTCGTCAGCTTCGGCTCCGGCTCCACCCAGGACAAGGTGGAGATCGCCCTCGGCCTGGACGTTCTCATGTCTGGCAAAGTCCACCGAATCATGGTCGCCCGCGCAGAGGTGTCCGATCGCGGCGCCATCAAGCACAACGCCGACGACAGCTCCAACTACGAGCTCACCTTCACCGCGCTGACGGCGCCCGGCGGTGGGCAGTCCGTCCAGCACTTCATCACGGACGTCGAACTCCCGGCCTAACCCATGCCGGTGGCCTGCTGCGCTCATCTCCGGGCGAGGGCGGCACGGCAGGCCACCACCAGATAGCCCCCGCCTAGTCCCCGCCCGAGAGGAACCACCGTGTCCAAGCCCAACCGCAAGGTCCTCCGCCTCCAGCAGATGCGCGCCCAACGCGCCGAAGCCGCTAAGACGCAGTTCGTCGACTTGGTCTTCGAACGCGCCGACGGCGTCGAGGAAACCATCAGCTTCCCCACGCCGGACTACTGGCCGGTGGAGGTCATCGAAGCGGTCGAAGAGAAGGGCGGCAACGTAAACATCGCCGTCCTCCGCGAGATCGCGACGCCCCCCGAGGCTTTCGACCGCCTGGTGAGGGAGGCACACCTGACGGTCGGCGAACTCACCGAACTCATCGAGGAAATGGGTGAAGTGGCAGGCACCAACCAGGGGGAAGGCTCCGGCTCCTCGATCTCCTCCGTGAGCACTCCGGGAGCCTCCGAGCCGACATTCAGCGCTACTACCCCGGCCGTCGCCTAGAGGAGTTCTGGGCCGTGTCATGGGGAGAGGGGTCGATGAGCTGGGCCGAGCTGCGGGATCTCGTCGACGCCCTGCCCGAGGACTCCGCCACCAAGGCGGCCATGGCCGGCGACATCGACGGCCGACGGTGGAGCCAGGACACCTACGCCCTGGCCTCCATCTACAACGCGACCTTGATGACGATCCGGGTCCTGTGGGCCGCCCACCTCAAGGGCAGCCCACCCGACATGCAGGCCATCCATCCACCGCGCCTCGAAGCGGACGTCGAAGCAGCCGAGCTGCGCGCCGCAGCCGACGAGCGGGCCTTGGCGTACATCGAGCGCTACGCGCCCGCCCGTGCGGAGCAGGACGCCGCGGAGATAGCGCGGCTGGAGCAGCAGATCCGCGACCTCGACCAGGTCGCCCGATAGGAGGGAGGGGAGAGCGTGGCGGGACCCACCATCGTCGGCAGCACCCGGGTCAGCATCCTGCCGGACACCAGCGGCTTCAGCACCCAGCTGCGCTCTGACCTCACCGGCATCGACCAGTCCCTTGCGATCGACATCAAGCCGAAGATCCACCAGCCGTCGTATGAGGCGGTGGAGCGAAAGCTCGACAAGTTGATCCGTGACCGGGTCGTCGAGATCCGCGCCAATGTCGACACTCGCGTCGCGGCCAATGAAATCCAGAACTTGATACGGCGCCGGGTGGTCCGTGTCGGCGCCGACGTGGATACGAGGGTCGCCGCCAACGACCTCGCCAATCTCACCCGCCGCCGCACCGTGCGGATCACGGCCAACGCCGACACCAGGGCAGCATCGACAGTCCTCGACCGGGCGGCTCGCAATCGCACCGCGCGGATTGACGCGAACGTCGACTCCTCGCCCGCCCGGCAGCTATCCAACGTCCTGTCGCTGGCTGGTGGCGCCATGGGGGCGCTCGCCTCAAAGGGCATGCTGCTCACCGCTGCGATCCCGATTGCCGGGTCGCTGGCTAACGCGGTAGCTGCCATCGCCCCGGCTGCGGCGCTCGCGATCCCTGCTATAGCCGCGATCGGCTCGGCGTTCGGCGCCATCAAGCTCGGCACGTCCGGGCTGGGGGATGCGTTCAAGCAGGCTTTCGCGCCGCAGGATTCCGCGAAGGCCGTCAAGTCAGCCAACACTGTGGCATCCGCTGAACGAGCCGTGAAGCAAGCCGTCGAGCAGGTCGGGGTGGCGCGTGAGAATGCTGCTGCCGCCAACCAGGCTGCGGCGCGATCAGTGCTCAGTGCGGAGAGGGACCTGACCGACGCCCAGGCCAACGCCAGGCAGGCGCAGCAGGATCTCAACGCGGCCCGCGAGGAGGCCGTCCAGAACCTGCGTGACCTCAACCAGCAGCTCGCACACGGGGCGCTGGACCAGCGCTCGGCGTCGCTGGCGGTCAAGCAGGCGCAAGAGGATCTCTACAAGACGCTGTCCGATCCTCGGGCCTCCGAGTTGCAGCGGCAGCAGGCGCAGCTCACCTACGACGAGGCGGTCCAGAACCTCAAGGATCAGACGCAGAAGCAGAAAGACCTCAAGGTCGAAGTGGCCGCCGCCAACAAAGCGGGCGTCGAAGGATCCAAGGTCGTCCTGCAGGCGAAGCAGGCTGAGGCCCGTGCCCAGCGGGACGTGAAAGACCGGGAGCAGGCGGTCGCGGACGCGCGTACCGCCCAGGCGCGCACGGCCCGCGACGGCGCCCGGTCGATCGCGCAGGCGCAGCAGGCCGTCGCGGACGCCCAGCAGCGGGTCGCCGATGCGCAGACATCGGCGGCTGCTGGCACATCCAAGCTCAACGATGCGCTGGCGAAGCTGTCCCCGAACGCACGATCGTTCGTGTCGGCGGTTCAGGCGCTGAAGCCGGCGTGGGACGCCATGCGGCTGTCGGTGCAGGACAAGCTGTTCGCTGGCCTCGGCAGCAGGCTGCAGGATGTTGGCGGTCGGGTGATTCCGATCCTGCGAGACGGTCTCGGTAGGACCGCCACAGTGCTCAACCAGATGGGCCAGAGCGCTCTCTCGGCGGTGGACAAGCTCGCAAAGACGGGCAAGCTCAAGCAAATCCTCGACGGCGCCGCGAAATCACTGTCCCCACTGAAGCGGGTGCCCGGCCAGCTGGTGACGGCGTTCGGCCAGGTGTCCATCGCTGCGCAGCCAGCTCTACAGAAGCTGAGCGAGAAGACCGCGGGCGTTGTGGATCGGATCGCGGGGAAGCTCACTGCTGCGTTCGAGTCGGGCACCATGGAAAAGACGATCAACAACGCCGTCGATCTCTTCGGCCAGTTGATGCAGGTCGGCGGCAACGTCCTCAAAATCATCAACGGTGTGTTCCAGGCTGGCGCCAAAGATGGCGGCGGCATGATCGGATTTCTGAAGACCATCACTGGCGAGATGGCGAAGATCGTCAACAGTAAAGAGGTCCAAGGCGGACTGAAGGCCCTGTTCGGCGTGATGGGTCAGTTCGCGAAAACCGCCGGGCCGATCCTCGGCCAGGTCATGAAGATCCTGGGGCGGGTCTTCGAGAAACTCGGCCCGCCCGTCGAAAAGCTGATCTCCGCCCTCGGCTCGGCCCTTCAGCCGGTAATCAAAGCACTGGAGCCCGTCTTCGTGCAGCTGGCCAGCACGATCGGCGATCTCGTGCCCGTGATCACGCCGCTGCTCGACTTGATCAGCGATCTATTGGTGGCCGCACTGAAGCCGATGACTCCAGTGATCAAGGAGATCGGCAAGCTGTTCATTCAGCTCGCACCGATCTTCAAGCAGCTGGCCGACGGACTCGGCAAGGCGCTCACGCCAATCCTCAGCGGCCTCGGCGCTGTCCTGCAGGAACTGGTTAAGCAGGGGGCAGCCGAGTTCCTGGAGCTGCTCAAAGCCTTCAAGCCGATCATGCCAGATTTGATCTCGGCGATGGTCCAGTTGGGGAAGTCGTTCGGGAAGATCCTCACCGATCTAGCCCCGCTGATCCCCCAAATCCTGACGCTCAGCGACCAGTTCCTCATCGAGTTGCTGCCGGCGATCCTGCCGCTCGTCCCGCCGATCCTCCGCCTGACAGAGAAGTTGACCAAGCTCGGAACCGAGGTCATCGAGCGGATCGTCATCCCCGCTCTGACGAAGTTCATCAACTTCATCAAAGACATCAAGCGGAAGATGCAGCCCTTCATCGACGCGGTGAAGTGGGTCACGGACAAGATCGCAGCCGGATTCGAATGGCTGTCAGATCACCTTGTCGGGCACTCCGTCATACCCGACATGCTCAAAGCGATCCGGGACTGGTTTAACCGGGCCAAGGCCTGGATCCGCGGCATCTGGAACGCCTGCTGGGAAAACACCATCGGACGGGTCGAGGATGCGGCCGATGCCATCGGCACCAAGATCGGCGACTTCGCGCACGGCGTCCGCGACTGGTTCGGCCGGGTCCGCACCTGGGTGGCAGACCGCTGGAACGGCCTATGGTCCGGGCTGTCCTCTCGCGTCTCTTCCATACGTAAAACCATCGAAGGGAAGATCAGCGACTTCCGTGACAACGTCGTGAGTTTCTTCCGCAGCGCCGTCAACGGCATCGGTAGCGCCTGGTCCAAGCTACAGAACCTCGCCAAAGCGCCCGTGAAGTTCCTGGTAAACACCGTCTTCAACAAGGGCATCGTCCGAGTCTGGAACGCAACCGCCGCCAAACTCCCCGGCATAGGCGAGATGAGCCCGATGACCCTGCCGAAGGGATTCGCGCGCGGTGGTGTAATCCCCGGCCAGTCCTCATGGCGTGGCGGCGACACCCACCTGCGCCCCATGCGGGAGGGCGAAGGCGTCTACGTGTCCGAGGCCATGCGCGACCCATACGAGCGGGCCCGCCTGTACGCCGTCAATGCCGCCGCTATGGCCGGCCGCAGCCTCAAGCAGTTCCGCGGCTACGCCACCGGCGGCATCATCGGCGACATCTGGGACACCCTCACCGACAACCCCGTCAGCCGGGCGGTCGGCAGCATCCTCAACAAGGGCGTCGACTGGGCGAGGGGAGGACTCGCAGACCTCGCAAAAACGGCGTTCGTCAAGCTGCTGGGCCCTCTAGACGCCGACGCCAGCCCCACGTGGACGGGGCTCGTGCAGGCTGTCCCACGCCGACTGGCGAGCAAGGCCGTGTCCTGGATCCACGGAAAGGAAGGCGAGGGCAGCGCGCTCCTCGCCAACTACAAGCCCGGATCCGGCGTGGCCCAGTGGACGAACGTCGTCCTCGACGCACTGAAGGCCGTAAGTCAGCCCGCCAGCCTGCTCAACACCGTGCTCCGCAGGATGAACCAGGAGTCCGGAGGTAACCCGCGCGCGATCAACAACTGGGACATCAACGCCAAGAACGGTACCCCGTCCAAGGGCCTGATGCAGGTCATCGATCCCACCTTCGACGCCTACGCCGGAGCCCTCCGCGGACGCGGCATCTGGGACCCGCTCGCGAACATCTACGCCTCCATGCGGTACGCGATGTCCCGCTACGGCTCCCTGGCCCGCGCTTACAACCAGCCCGGCGGCTACGCCCGTGGCGGCAGCGCGAAGCCCGGCGAACTCGCCTGGGTCGGGGAAGAAGGCCCCGAGTTGATGAAGGTGTTCGCCGGCGGCGTGCGGATCTACTCGCACAGCGACTCGGTGCGTATGGCCCGCCAAATGGGCACCCAGATCCCCGGCTACGCCTCTGGCGGCGTTATCTCCTCCACCGGCAGAGGCAGCATCGCCTCGGTCATCGGCAAAGCCTTCCTGGATGGGCTGGAGGGCACGGCCACTCAGATCAAGGACGCCATCGCCAAGGTCACCACCGCTATCAAAAACGCATTCAAGGGTCTCCGCTCGACCATCGATGACCGACTGCTGAAGTCCCTGTCGACGACGTCCACCAAGCTGCAGGCCCTGTCCACCCAGCAGGCGAAGATCGCAGCGACTATCGCCACGGCCAAGCAGCTCGCCACCGACCAGACCGCGGCCGGCAAGTCCTTCGCCTCGGTCACCGCCCTACCGAACAGCGGGCTCACCTTTGATGCGGGCGGCATCCTCTCTGGCCTTAACGTGCGCCTCGGCCAGCTGAAGGCCTTCTCGAGCAACCTCGGCAAGCTCGCCAAGATGGGGCTCTCCAAGGAGCTGCTGCAACAGCTCGTCCAGGCCGGTCCGGACTCCGGCGCGGCCTACGCTCAAGCCCTTGTCAACGCCACCCCGGGACAGCTCAAGTCGATCAATGCCACACAGGCGCAGATCGACTCTGCAGCCAGCAGCTACGGCAACAGCGCCGCCGACGCCCTGTACGACGCCGGCTCGCAGGCCGGAAAGGGCTTCCTGGCCGGGCTAACTGCGCAGCAGAAGAGCATCGAGTACTCGATGTCGGCGCTCGCGAAGGCGATCCAGAAGAGCATCAAATCCGCCCTGAAGATCAAGAGCCCGAGCCGGGTCATGGCCGAGCTCGGCGAGTACACCGTCCAGGGCTTCGCGCACGGCATGGCCGCAGCGACTCCACAGGCAGCCGAGACGGCCGCCCGGATGGCCGCCGCCGTTCGCTCCACCACCGTGGCGACCACCACCAGCATGGAGACGACCACGACCAGCACTGTGGGGGAGCGGCACCTGCACTACAACGCCACCACCCGCGAAGTCGCCTCCCGCCAGAGCATCCTCGCGGCGCTCGCCCTCGACGACCAGCTGCACCGACCCGTGCTGATCGGAGGCTGACGCCGTGCCCATCCTCGTCGCGCCGCTCCCCACACCGGAGCCACCCGAGCAGCCCACACCCGCACCCGAAGTACCGCGGCCGCCAGCTCACGAAACTCCGCAGGTCTCCTTCACGGATGCGTCCGGAACCGTGACGCTGCTTACCGACTGGGAAAACGGCTGGGTTCTTCAGCCCGGCGCCAAAGGCTTGGACATGCCCGGCTACGCGGTAGCGCAGGACGAGAGCCCTGGCATTGACGGCTACGCAGTCCGGCAGGTCCGAGCCCAGGGCAAGGACATCAGCCTGCCGATCGCCTTCTTCTCGGACGACTCCCGGGAGGCCTACCTGGCCCGCCGCCGCGGGTTCATCCGCTCCCTCAACCCGAAGCGCGGGCTCGGCACGTTGACGGTCACCCAGATTAACGGTGAGGCACGCACCATCGGGGTGCTGTACGCCTCCGGCATGGAAGGCGACGAGTCGCTCGATGCGACGGGCCGCCGCTGGTGCATCAACTCGATCACCTTCAACGCGCCCTCCCCGTACTGGCTCGGCGCCGAAGTCGAGGAGACGTGGAAGACCGGCAGCACCGGGACGTTCCTGCCACTGCTGCCGTTGACGGTCGGCGACTCGCAGGTGCTCGGCGCGGTCGAGGTCGACAACGATGGCGACGACGACGCCTTCCCCGTCTGGACCATCGAGGGCCCCGCCACATCAGTGACGCTCACCAACAACACCACCGGTCAGACGCTCATCCTTACCCGCACGATCACCAGCTCGGACACCATCGTCATCGACACGCGGCAGCGCCAGCAGACAGCGCTCCTCAACGGCACGACGAACCTGTGGCCGAACCTCAGTGACGCCTCCGAACTGTGGGCACTGGAGACCGGCATCAACGACCTCAACCTCAGCGTCGCCGGCTCCACTACCGCCACCCGTGTCCGCATGAGCTACCAGCTCCGCTACCTGGCCGCCTGAGGAGAGGCACGCGATGGACTCGACCGCGCTCCGCGTCTACGTGCGCGACGCCTCCCTGGCCCGCATCGGCCAAATCGACGACT
Organism: Streptomyces bugieae; assembly: GCF_036352915.1. Lineage (NCBI taxonomy): Bacteria > Bacillati > Actinomycetota > Actinomycetes > Kitasatosporales > Streptomycetaceae > Streptomyces > Streptomyces bugieae. Next base: position 873,404 of record NZ_JAZBJP010000002.1, on the reverse strand, counting down.
ACACCAGCCTCACTGCTATCCCGCGCTACAACGCTGTCGGCGCCTTCACCATGGAAATCCCCGCGGACAGCTCCAAGGCACCCCTGCTGATGGAGGGCAACGGCCTCATCATCCACACCGCGAACGGCGACACGGTCATGTCCGGCCCCATCCGCACAGTCGACTGGTCCCGCTCGGCCACCGATGCGGGCACGGGCAAGCTGACGGTCGGAGGCGTCGACGACACCGGGCTGCTCGCCCAGTACTCGTGCTGGCCCACCCCCACCGCGGCAATCGGCTCACAAACCGACCCCGTCTACAAGATCTCCGCCATGAAGGCCGAGACCGCGATGCGCACCCTCGTCAACGTCAACGCCGGCCCCGGCGCGCTGGCGAGCCGCAAGAACGCCACGCTCACCCTCGCCGCCGACGGAGCCCACGGCAGCACCATCACCCGGCAGGTCAACCAGTTCGACAACCTGCTCACCACTCTGGCCGACATCGGGAACACCGCCGGGCTCGGCTTCCGCATCGTGCAGGTCGGCAGCAACCTCCAGTTCCAGGTGTACGTACCCGTTGATCGATCCGGAACCGCCCGTCTTTCGTTCGGGCTGGGCAACCTCCTCGACGCCAACTACACCACGACCCCGCCCACCTGCACGCGCGCCATCGTCGTCGCCGGCGGCCAATCCAGCCCGCGCGTCTGCAAGACCTACGACCGCAGCGATCCGCTCTTCACGAGCCTCGTCATCGAGCAGTTCGTCGACCTCACGAGCGTCGACACCGCGTCCGTGGACCTGACCGCCCAAATGGACCAGGCAGGCGCCGAAGCGCTCGCCAGCGGGGCCGGGCAGGGCTCCCTGGCCATCTCGCCGATCGACATCCCCCTGCTCCGCTACGGGCGCGACTACCAGGTCGGAGACACCGTCGCCGCACAACTGCGCGGCGGCACTTGGTACACGGACGTCGTCCGCGAGGTGACCCTCGCCTGCACTGCCGCCGACGGCACCAAGACCACCGCGGCCGTCGGTGGCGGCGACTCCACCGCGAACGCCGTGGCCCGCATCTACTCCTACATCGCCCAGGTCAAAAAGGACGTGGCGCGGCTCAAGACAAGGAAGGCCGCCTGATGACAGAGTTCTCCGCGCCGTTCGACGGCTCCCAAATCGCCACCGAGCTGCAGTGGTCCCGCATGGCCCGCCGCTGGGGGCTCGACGGCGTGCACGCCGATTCGCCCGGTTCTACGGACCTGAAGGTCACCGGCAACGGCACCGGCAACGTGAGCCTTGCCCCGGGCAGTGCCTACGTCAACGGGTTCTTCTACCGCAACGACGCGGCCATGAACATTCCCGTCACGGCGAACGCGGGCGGGTCAGCCCGCGTCGACCTGGTCGTGCTGAGGGCCGATCCGTCCGCGAACGCGGTGAACGCCGTTTACAAGACTGGTGGTGCGGTGGCGCCGACACTGGCGCAGGACGAAGCCGGTACGTGGGAGATCCCGGTTGCTCAGTGCACCGTCGCGGCCGGCTCGTCGGTCGTCACCGCCACTAACGTGCTTGACCAGAGGTGGTTCACCGGCAAGGCAATCGTGCCCAGCATCGCCAGCCAGCGCCGACCGCCGACCGCCGGCCTGTTCGCTCTTGAGGGCAGCGAGGTTCTGGTGGCTGACGGCTCCAACTGGAACCTGCTGGGCACTATCCAGTCCCGCGAGCCGTCCACCTACACGCCTGTATGGACGGCGGGCACCGCGGCATCATCGACCGTCATCAACTGGGGGAGCGGCAGCCAGAACTCTGGGCGCTACCGACTCCTCGGCGGCAAGCTCTGCTGGGTCAGCATCCAGCTCACCCCGACTGGCAATCCCGCGGCCTACGACGATCCGATCGCGGTAACCCTGCCTCTACCGAGCACGGTGGCGTACAGGCAGATCTTCACCTGGAACTTCACCTCCTCCAACGGCGAGGGCAGCGCGGTCGGCGTTGGCATGACGTTCCCCACCGAATCGGCCACGAAGATCGCGCGCCTACGTTTCCCGCTGGCCGATGGCATCAGCGCGTCGTCCACGCCCAACAGCTTCAACATGCTCACGAATGACCCGTTCAACATCAGGACGGGTGACGTCCTCACCATTACCGGCACCTACGAGATCGCCTGACCGGGCAGACAGGAGCGGCCACATGGCCAGGCATTCCTTCGGTGGCAGCCCCGCCGACATAGCCATGGAGCGCGTCAGCAGCGCCCTCGTCATCCGAGGCGGCGCCACCGGCACGGTGTGGGATGCGGCCACTGGCGGCAATCAGCTGACCGACCTTACCGACATGGCAGGTAGCGCGATCACGCAGATCGTCAGTGACGATAACGGTGGCGTGCAGTTCTACGGGCCCGACACGGTCACCCGCTGCTGGGTGGATTTCGGGTTCGGCCGCTACCTCATGCAGGCAAATGACCTTGGCGCGGACGTCGAGGCGCTGCGCACCTCGGTGAACTCGTCGATCAGCACGCTGACCACCGCGGTGTCCGGCGTGCTGTCGCAGACCACCGTGGACGCCAAAGGTGACCTGCTCGTCGGCTCGGCGAACGACGCGATCGCGCGGCTCGGTGTTGGCGCCTCCGGCCAGCAACTGGTGGCCGACTCCCTCGCGGCGACGGGGGTGCGCTGGTCGAATGCGTGGCGACGCCGGCATTTGCCGGACCAGTTGACCGCGGAGAGTCTGTCGACGTTGACGCCGACGATCACGACGACGCAGCAGTCCACGTCGACCATCGCGAGCGCGCAGGCGCTCCTGCCGCCGGACACGGGCCCGTTCCTGTACCTGGGTGCTGGGGCGTTCACCTACGGCACAGGCACGCCCGACTCCAGCTACTACCTGCCGACGTCTCGCTACCCCAACACGTATGCGTCCGGGCAGGCGAACTGGGCGGTGTCTTTCTGGACGGACGCGAGCCAGTTCGAGATCAAATTCAAGTACGTCTCCAGCACAGCGACCATGTACCGACTCACCGTTGACGGCCGCAAGCTGACGGACCTAATGCAGTCGTCGGGCGGCACGACAGTCGGCAGCTCACACGTACTCAAGGTCAGCTTCGGCTCTAGCACGCCGCGGCTCATCCGGTTCGACTTCACGACCATGCCCTTCGGCGGCTTGTTTCTGGCGCCAGGCGCCACCGCGTGGAAGCCGCAGGCCCGCGGCGGCCGGCTCGGCATACTCGGTGACAGCATCAGCGACGGCTCAGCGCAGAACACCGGCGCCGGTACGGGCACCTGGACCTACCGGCTGGCCCGACTGCTCGGCGTGGATGATGTGTGGGATCAGTCCCGTGGCGGCACCGGCTACATAACGCCCGGCTCCTACGCCACCCTCGCCAACCGCGTGGCAGGCGACATCACCCCCTACAGCTTCGACAGGCTCATCGTCTGGGCCGGCTACAACGACAACGGAGGCGTACAAAGCGACATCGCCACCGCAGCTTCGTCGCTGTTCGCAACGCTCAAGACCGCGACCGCACCCAACGCGGAGATCATCGTCATCGGCTGCCACTCGCCGACCGGGTCCCCGGCGACATCCATCACGAACACCGACAACACCATCAAGACGGCAGCCACGGCAGCTGGTCTGTCATTTATCTCTCCTCTGAGCGGCAGCGTGTACGACGGCGCTGGCAACCTTGTCGCTACCCAGGGGGCCTGGATCACCGCGGCGAACGCGTCGGCGTACATCGGCGCCGACAACGTCCACCCGACGGACGCCGGGCACGTCTACCTGTCCCGCCGCATCTACGGGGCGCTTCGGGCCCTTATGCCAGCCTGATCTGCCGCAGGGGTTGAGCCCCGGGGCCGCGGGTCAGTACGGTCGTTGTGCAGGAAGGTGCCGCCTTCGAGAGCCCCATCATCTGCGGATGGTGGGGTCTTCTCGTGCCGCCTCACTCGTCTTCGTCCTCGAAGGCGTTGACGAATCCGCTGTTCTCGATGGTCTGCGCGGCGGTCATCATGCCGAGCGCGGTCACCCAGTCCACGGACTCGGAGCGCCCCTTGATCAGGGTGACGGAGCCGTCGGCCTTGATGGCCTTCAGGATGATGAGTGCGTCTGTCGGCAGGTCGCCCTCATCCAGGTCGGCCGTGACGCCCAGAGAGTCGAGGAGCTGGCCTATCTGCTGCTCAGCCATCAGTTGACCTTCTTGTCGTCTTGGTGCGCTGAGCCTGCTTGGCGAGCTCCTGCGGCTTGCTGCTCACGACTGGCGCTCGACCCACAGCGCGAGCAAGCGTCGCTGCCCTGATGCGCAGGTGAATTCACCGTCGTAGTCGATGACAGGCATTGCTGCCTCCGGTGCGGGTTGTTGGTGGCGGAGCGGGACCCGCACGGCCGACTCCGCCACCGGGTCAGGACCGTGACCCACACCCACACTACCTCGCCCCCCTTTGATTCGTAGGTAAAATGAGCCATAGAGGCTACGATTCAAAGGTGAAGGTGTGGCGTGTGGTCACACCACGCGCCTACCGGAGGCACCCATGGCCACCCCACTCACAGCCGACCAGCTCGTCGCCGCGCTCAGAGCCGAAGGGCTCACGGTGCACGAGCATGAGGGATGGCGGACACGCAGCCGTGACTCGGCGACCGGCAAGTCTTTCGGGCCCGTCTACGGCGTCCTGATCCACCACACGGCCGGACACGGCGACCGCGAAATCTGCTACAACGGCCGTTCCGACCTGCCGGGTCCGCTCTGCCACTCGTGGCTCGGGAAGACCGACGGCCTGTGGATGATCTCCTCGAAGCGCGCCAACCACGCTGGCCTGGTCGACTCGGACGTGATCGCCGCTCTCCGGGCTGAATCCGCGCTGCCGCACGACGACCAAGCCAACTACGACGGCAACGACTCCCTCTACGGCATCGAGATCGAGAACCTCGGCAACGGCAAGGATCCCTACCCGGCAACCCAGTACCGGCAGGCTGTCCTGTGGGCAACGGCCTTGTGCCGCGCCCACGGCTGGAGTGAACGAAGCGTCGCTGGCCACAAGGAAGCGCAGCCCGGCAAGGTCGACCCGTCCTTCGACATGGATGTCTTCCGTGCCGACGTGCGGAAGCAGCTCGCCACGAAGCCCGGCAAGCCCGCAACGCCGCCGCCCACCCCGTCCAGGCCTCGCGTCGACCTGTCCCAGCTCATCGCCGCGGCGGAGGCCGACCCGCCCGCCAAGCAAGGCCATGTCACCTACCGGGCAGGTGTCAACTTGGTCGAGGCCGCGCTCGTCAGCGAAGGACTCCTCGCCAAAACCTACGCGGGCGACGGCAGCTACGGGACCACCACCAAGGACGCATACGCCCGCTGGCAACGCTCCCCGGCCGGCGGAGGCTACACGGGCAAGAACGCCGACGGCATCCCCGGCAAGGCCAGCTTGCAGCGGCTCGGCGCCCGGCACGGCTTCGTGGTGGTCGCGTGAGCGCGCGACGCCCAGTACCTCCGTCGGACTGGCCCGGCATGGAAATGGTCGGCATGACCAAGCTGGCCGACGACATGTATTTCGGTTGGCTGGCCAACGAGGCCAACCCCACCTTCTGGCATTGGTGCAGTGCACTGGAAGGCGTGCCCGAGGACCACAGGGTGCACGACGGTTGCTGGGTGGCTGCCGGGACCAGCGCGCACACCCTCGTCTCTCGTGAGCCTCTGCATCTCGAACCATCCCTGCTGTGGCCGTGCTGCGGCACGCACGGCTTCGTTCGCGATGGCCAGTGGGAGGCGGCGTGATCCTCAACTTGACCCCACACCCAATCCGCCTCTACGCCGAGGACCGGCTCGACGGCGTCGACGATCTGGAACCCGGCCTGCGGCTGGTGATCGAGCCGGAGGATACCCCCGCCCGTCTCACCATGGTCTCGGTCGGGATCCTGCGTACCAGACTCCGCGACGGTGTCCCCGTCGAGACCATCGAGTACGGGCACGCCTATGGTCTCCCGGACCCGCACGACGGTATTTCCTTCGTTGTCTCCCTGCCGGTGGCGCTGGCGCTGATACCGCACCGGTCCGACCTTCTCGTCCCCTACCGCGAGGTGCGCAACGCCTCCGGGACCGTCATCGGCTGCCGCTCGCTCGCGCAGCCCATCTGATCAGAAATGAGCCCCCGATGAAGATCCTCATACTCAACCGCGAGCCAGCTCTCTGGCTCAACACCCTGTCCGCTGTCCTCGGGCTGGTCGTAACGTTCAACATCGGCCTGACTGAGACGCAGGCCGGCTGGACCGTGGCCGGCGTCTCCGCCGTCCTCGGCGCCATTGCCGCAGCCCTCACCCGACCCATCGCAGTGCAGGCGTTCACCACGCTCGTGGCAACCGTGGCCTCGGCAACGGCGGCGTTCGGCTACGAGGTGCGGCCAACCTTCACAGCGGCGGTCAACGGCGTGATCCTCGCGATCCTGATGTTCGTTACCCGGGGGCAGGTCAGCCCCATCACGCCGGACCGGGAACCGGCTCTGCCGCGGTCTGTATAGCCGGAGGCCAGCATGGGCGACGAGCCGACGAACGGCGAGTTGGCGAGGCGCCTGGACGCCGGATTCGACGACCTCAAAGAAGACATGCGGGACCTCGCCGGCCGCCTCGACACCAAGGTGGACGCCAACCTCCTGACGCTCCAGCAGCAGGCGCAGGACGAGCGCACCCACCTAATCGCCGTGCGGGTCAGCGCGCTCGAGGACGCCCGCCAGAAGGAAACAGACGTTCGCCAGGAAGAGGCCCGCAAGGCTGAGGCGCAGCGAGCCTCCGACCGTCGGCTCATCCTCACCTCCCTGGTCGTACCGCTCCTCCTGCTGCTGCTGCAGGTCTATCTCGCGAGCCGAGGAACCAAATGATGGCGACAGGACTACACCGGTCCGATCGCGGACGTAAGCGCCGGGCCGACCTCATGTACACCGCTGGCGTCGTCCTGCTGGTGGCGTTGCTGGCCTGGATCGTCATCACCATCCAGTCGCTTTCAGCACAACTCCATCAGGCCCTCGCGGATCGGGATGCGCTTGCCAGGCAGGTGCAGCGCATGGGCGGTGTGCCAGTGGTCGGCCCGCGCGGCCACCCGGGGAAGGACGGCACCAGCACGCCAGGAGCCAAAGGGCCGAAGGGTGACCGCGGCGAGCCCGGCGCGCAGTCCACCGCGCGTGGCCCCCGCGGCCCAGCCGGATCACCCGGCCCCAGCGGATCACCCGGCACCAACGGCAAAGACGGGCAGTCGGGCGCTCCTGGCGCCGACTCCACCGTCCCCGGCCCCACGGGACCCGCCGGCTCCAACGGCCGAGACGGCACCGACGGCAAGGACGGGCGCGACGGCCAGACCTGCCCCGACGGATACGTCCTCGAACCCGACCCGCAGGACCCCGACACGCTCGTCTGCCGCCGCAAGGGTGCCAGCAGCGACCAGCCGTCGACCGTCAGCCCAAGCCCAACCTCCTCACCCAGCGAAACGCCCCTGCTGCCCAACCTGCTGGGCGGCAGGCTGAACAGAAGGGGCGGAGCATGACCGCACCACTACCGGCCCGCCGCCCCGTCGGCGGCAACGCCATCATCGCCGCCGTCTTCGTCACCGTCACCGTGCTGGCTGGCGTCCTCATATGGATGCAGTCCACCGCCCAGGACCGGCTCACCACCCTCCGGTCCGGACAGACCACAGGGCAGGCGCAGCGCACCGACCAGCAGCAACTCACGTGCGCTCTGTGGGCGATTCTCCGTGACGACAACGCCAAGCAACTCAGTGCCGCGATGCGCAAAGCCGCCGACAAGATCTGCGCTGACGTGCCCACACCCACCCCCGCATCCAGCCGCTGACGGTTCACCCGTAGTTGCCGGCCATACCCTTCTTCAACGCCGCCAGTTCGGGCCCGGTGTCGGTCGCGGAAACCTTCCACCGGTACGCCTTCCCAGCGCCGTCGGTGTACAGCAGGGTCCCGCCGCGCTGAGCATTCGTGATGTCGAAGGCGCGCGACGTCCACTTATAGGTGCCGGCCTGCACCATGCCGCCGCTCTCGAAACCGTTCGGCACGATGCTCGACGCGTCTCCGTCGCCTTCGGACAGCGCCTGCCCGTCCGGGGCGATCCACTGCCAGCCGCCACCCTCAATAGGCGCAGACTCGGCCGCGGCAACCGCATTCGGCGCCCGATCCTTCACGGTGACAATGGCGTACACGCCGCGAGATGACGTGCTGCCCATGGCCTTCTTCACGTACAGGACGCTGGTCGGGGTGACCTCGAGGCCGCCACCGCCAGTCTCGCCGCCGATCGGATTCTGCGCCCCGATCGTCTCGGCGGTCTTGCCGAGGGCCATAGCGCTGCCGGTCTCTCTCTTGGCCTTCTGTGGGCCGGCGTCTTTGCAATGCTTCACCCAGTCGACCTGGGAGAGGCTGCTCTCGCTGCAGTCGAACCGGCTATGTGACGGCTTTGGTGCCTGCGGCTGTGCGTCGGCCTTGTCGCTGCCGCTGGCGCCGCAGGCGGCGAGAGAGAAGCAGGTTGCGGCGATGACGGCCGCAGCTGTGGTGGTGCGCATAGTGCCCCCTGGTGTGTGGATTGGGCACGGTAAGGGGAGCGTTGAGCCGGAGAGGAGTAGGATGCGCGATTCGTGACCATAACGTTGCATGCTCAACAACCGGCGGCCGGTCTTCACGGGAGGGCCGCGCGTGCGGCGCATCCGTGCGCGATGATCCCGCCATGACGAGCCTCCCCTGGCGCCCAGTGCGCACCCTTGAACTGAACGACAAGCTGATCCCCGACCCCAACGCCCAGCACATCAAGCTCGACCGACTCCACGGCGTGCGAGTCGCCATCGACGGATCCTTCCTCCACATCGACCCGCGTTCCGAGAGCGAATGGAAGAAGCCGGGGGAGTTCACCATCTACACCGTCCCGGCGAGTAACGTCCTAGTCATGGAGTCCCAGGAGCAGGTGAAGTCCGGCAAGGTCGTTGGCTTCTGAGGTGTACCCCCAACCCCGCCCCTGCTTCGGCAGGCGGCGGGGCGATTTATTGTGCCGTCAGCAGAGCCCGCGCCCGTAGTCGAGCACCTCGGAGATGTCGACCTTCAGCCCGTTGCCGAGCTCTTTGTCTTCGGCCCAGATGGGCTTGACGGATGGATACCCGGCGTCCTGCGCGGTGCCATTGACGCCGTACTCGGTGCCGCCGGCCTCGAAGGTGACGGACACGCCATCACGGCATCGAAGGGTGCCGGCGTCGACGGTGAAGGGCCACTCCTTGAACCGGCCTGCGGTGACGACGGCGAGGTGCGTGTCGGAAGCCGGCGGGCCGGCGGTGGTGTCGTCGTCGCTGGGCTCGATGCTCGATCTGGTTTCTGTCGGTGCCGCGGTAGAGGAATCGTCCTGGGCGCCGCAGCTTTGCGCGCAGGCCAGGATGAACATCAGCACGAGGAAGCTGCCGGCGATAGCGCTCCCGGCCTTGCTCGTCTGTCGCGGCTCGTCGGCCATTTTCGTCCCCCTTGGTCAGCGGAAAGGCGAATGTAGCCCTCCGTGGTCAGGCGGGCCGCTGGCGTTACCGAATCGCGACGCCGGGGTGCCCTGTCGAGCCCGCCGACCGCAGGATCCGTCTGAGGGAACCCCGCACGCCTCACTTGCCCCGGGGCCCCGGCTTCACAGGTTGTTCTCCCCCCGTGGGCAACTTGGCCGTGGCGTGCACCGGCACGTTGGCGTGACGGCCTGGATCACCGCGCACGGCGCAGCTGCCGCGCCAACCGCGCTGGGGGCGTCGTACTCGACATAGCGACGGCATTGGCGAGCTGTTTATGGGCGTCGACCAGCGCTGCGCGGCTTTCGGCCCGCCTGCGCTGCCGATCGGCGAGGCCCTGGTGGAGGGCGCGTCGTTCGGTCGGAGGAAGCAGGAGAGCGTCGACTTCTTCTGTACCGAAGCAGTCCGTGTCCTTGATGGCCTTTCGCACAGGGGCGGCGTCGGGGTCTTCGCCGGCGTCCTGCCGAGCGTAGAAGACCTCAAGGGCGTCACGCGCCTTGATGTGGAGCGCTTCCAACGCGACGCCGAAGGAGTCGTCTTCTTCATCGATCCGGGAAATGCACACTTGGGCGTCCTTGGCGTTCTCTCGCAGGGCGTCCAAGAGCTGGAAGTAGGGGTGCTGGCGCCGCCAGCTGTCGACGTGGGCGCGGTTGAAGTCGGCAGCGGCGCCGATGACCCCCTCGGCCAGGTCGCGGACGGGGCCACCCGTGGTGATGCGCACTCGGGTCCTGGCAGATGTGAAGCTCAAAGGATGGCGTCCGTCGTGCCGGTCGAGATCGGTGGCGTCGAGGAGGTCGGCGAGAGCCTCGAAAGTTCGGTCAGAGTGTGCGGCCTGCCAGGTAGTCCTGGAGGTGCGTAAGGAAGCCCAGGAAGTGACAGACGCGGTGACGAACGCGGCGAGGGCCGATGCGATGACGGGAGCGAAGTCCATAGTCTCGACTATGGGCAGCGCAGCCTAGTGCTGGTGGGAGATTTGAGGATGCCCAGAGGGAGGGCGCAATCGGCGCAGAGTAGAAAACGCCCCACCCCCGGGCAAGGCGGGGCGCTCTGCTGTGCGTCAGCCGCGCAGGTAGTGCCAGAGCACGGCGACGGTGACGCCGACGGCCATGTAGCCGGCCTGGTGCGCGGCACCGCCGATCAGCTGACGGATGACAAGCCGGCGGTACCGCCAGGCCCGCCAACGCTGGGCGAGGTGGCGCAGGCGGCGCCGGATGTGATTGCCTCTCATCGGAGTGGTCCCTTCTGGATTTGCGCGTGTGGGATCGCCTCGCAGTTGAGCCCCTTCCGGCCTGTGCCCGCCAAGACGCGGTCGGTAGCGGGCTCTTCGGCGTTGCAGGGGGAAGCGTATTGCAGTTCAAAGCGGCCCCGTACCAGGCGAGTTGTGGGCGATACGTTCACTCCAAGGATCCTTGGGGATCATGAACTGGGACACTCCAAGGATCCTTTGCGGAGCATCGCCCATTTGCATCGCAATGCCCCCTTTTGTTCTGGGGCTGGTGATCTGCAACACGTCGTTCGGCTCCGCCGATGCCGCGCCCTCGTGCCCCGAGGTGACGCGTCCACGGATCGATCGCCATCGAACGGCCCGTCACGCATTCGTCACAGCGCCCCTGACGCCCGGCCGCGGGGCGCTGGAGGTGCCAAGCTCAGCGCACCAACCGAACCACCGCACTGGGGGGACTCTTGACCAGCACACTCACGCGCCCGGCCCGCCGTATCCGCAGCGCCATCGCCGCCGCCACACTCGCCGCCGCGGTCATCGCACCCATCACCATCAGCGCCGGCACCGCGCAGGCCGCCACCGTCCACTGCGCACACCACACCGTCGGCGTCTGCGGCACCCACATCAAGCACCCGCGCGGCGTCATGGCCAAGTGCAAGGACGGTACCTGGTCCTACTCGAAGCACTTCTCCGGCACCTGCAGCCGCCACCACGGCGTGAGCTACTGGTTCAAGTAGACCGACCCGAGGCGTATAGCCTCACATGCCGACGCCCCGCCTGCTTTCCTCAGGCGGGGCGTCGGCGCGTGCAAGCTCAGGCGGTCACTGCTCGCGGTGCTGGTCGCTGGAGTTTGGGGTGGCGGACGGCACCTGCTGATCGAACCAGTCGCAGAACTCGACCGTGGAGCCGATGCGCGCGATGCGCTGATGGACGGCCCGGTGGTCGTGCCCACCGGGCGGCCATTCGCTGCCAGGAGAGGGCGTCTCGCCGCAGCCGCAGCGGCAAACTGTAGGAGCATCCTCCATGGTCGTGCTCCTCACTGCTCGGTGGTGTGGTCGGTGGTGGGCGACGGGATAGGGGCGCCCGCCTCGTCGTAGTAGGGCCACTCGCTGGGTGCTGCGCCACTCACCCACTCCTGCGAGATGCCCGCCTGCCGCAGCTCGTCATCGGTCATGGCGTTGACCTGCTTCATGGTCGTGCTCCTCACTGCTCGGCGTCGCCGTGGGCGTGGGACAGGAGCCGCTGGAGCGTCCAGGCCGCCCCGTCACCGCTGGCATTGGCGAGCGCGTCACGGTTGGCGTGCGCCTCCGCGTCGGTGAGCTCGATGGTCGTGGTGCCGTCCTTCTTGATGTCCGTGAGCTGCATGGTCAGGACTCCTTCGCGGCGGTGCACTTCTTCTCATGGTTGCGGACGCTGGCCGGGGCGCCGACGTAGTCGCAGCGCGGGCACTTCTGCCAGCCGGCTTCCTCGACGGCCTTGGCCGTGACGGAGTGGCTGGGGCCGAAGCCGTTGGCGTGGAGCATCTGCGGGATGGATCCGCCGTACTTGACGGCAACGAGGGCCGCTTCGGCGACCTTGTCGTGGCCGCGCGCAAAGAACGAGCCGAGGCCGATCTCGGCGCCGCAGCCGCACCAGCAGGTGCCGGTCGGGATCAGGCGGGGGAGAGGTTCCTTCGTCATGCAACCAAGGTAGTGCTCCTTGGTTGCCTGGCAAGCAGTTTGACTAAGGATTATGAACTAGGAGGAGCGTGGCAGGATCGCGTGCGCCCCCCGGGTGGCCCGAACTGCACCGCCCCCGACAACATGCCGTATCGAGGGCGGTGCGGAGCTCCTCCTGGGCTACGACCGGAACTGCGGCACGACTACCGCGAACACGGCCTCCGCGGCGTCGACGTGGGCCATGTTCCGCTGCCCCTTGTTGCGCCGGTCCTCGTTGTTTCCGTGACCATCCCAGGGCGAGCCGTACTGCTCCTCGACGCTCAACATCACTGCAGGCGGCCTCTCCCTGTATGCGGCGAATGCTGGTGAACTGCGCAGCCCTTCTGCGGTGTTGCAGCTGGTGCAGAGCAGGCCACGAACGAGCCCGGTCTTGTGGCAGTGGTCGACAAGGAGACGTCCGCCGGACGCGCTACAGATGGCACACGCGCCTGCCTGTCAGCGACGGAGAGCTTGCGTAGCGGACAGGTGAGGCGGAGCCTCACTCTCGGGAATCCGCCAGACGTGACAGGACGGGATGCCCTGCCGGTCGAGAAGTTCGGCCTCGGCGAAGGAGGGGCGTCGTGCCGTCGTGTCGCCCAACCACTCTCGCTCCAAGCGCTTCTGGCGCTGCACCTGCTTCGTGGCCCATTCCAGCGAGCCGTGAGCCTCGCTCGCCTTGGAGATCGTCATGTGCGCTCCAGGTGGCGGTAGATGGTGGGGCGGCTGACGCCGAACTCGTCGGCGATCTGCTGGACGGTGTGCTTTCGCTTGCCGTCGGCGCCGACCTCGTCGTACATCTGCCGGGCGAGCTGGATCTGGCGGGGGCGGAGCTTGGGTTTCTGGCCGCCGGTGCGTCCGCGAGCCCTGGCGGCTTCGAGTCCTTGCTTGGTGCGCTCGACCATCAGGCTGTGCTCGAACTCGGCGATGGCTCCGATGATCTGGAAGAAGAGACGCCCGGCCGGCGTCGAGGTGTCGATGCCTTGGTCGAGGACGACGAGGCCGACGCCGCGCTCTTGGAGTTGGTCGGACAGATCCATCAGGTTGCGCAGGGACCGGCCGAGTCGGTCGAGTTTGGTGATGACGAGGTGGTCGTCCTTGCGGACGGCGACGAGCGCCTTGTCGAGTTCGGGGCGGGAGGCGAGTTTGCCGCTGAGCTTGTCGATGAAGATCTCATCGCAGCCGGCGGCCTGGAGGGCATCGCGCTGAGCTTCGGGGTGTTGGTCGGTTGTCGATACGCGTCCGTAGCCGATTCGCATGACTCATTGTATCGAAAACGGGGGTGATCGTTACATAGATGCGGACACGGGTTCTGTAACAACAAAGGTGCAGGAAGGCCCTGTTGAAGCAATCCGTCTCACAGACGTTCGTTTGCGGACGTCGACGCGGGGCGCTTCAGGGAACGTTATGCGCTAGCAAGGTCTTTCCGTGACCGTAGGGTCAGGGCCCGAACAGTTGAGCCGAACCCTGCGGCCGTCATGCCGCCTCCTGTCGATCTCGCGCGGGCTTCCGTTTTCCGGCGAGCAGGTTGGACAGTCCTGCCTTGGAGTAGCCGGTCTCCTCCGACAGGGCCTGGAGGGTGGCTCCGTTGTTGCGTCGGCTCCGCAGTCGCTCCAGATCCGACTCCGTGAGAAGTCGCCGGCCCTGCCATGTCCCGGAGTGGGTCAGCACTCGCTTGTCGAGTCGTCGCCGTCGCGGGGGCGTCTCATGCTCGTACCAGAGCTGGAAGACCCTGCGGCGCGCGTTCTTCAGCCGGCCGGAGAATGCGATCAGCGTCAGCCCCAGGGAATCGGCTGCTTCCTGGTGGTCACCGGTGAGGGCGAGCGCCATGACGGCCTGTTGCTGGGCGAGGGAGAGGAGCGGCCATATCTGCGTGAGCGTCAGGGATTCCACTAGCCGCTCGTCCCACGGGGTGCGACCGGACTGCTGCCAGTACCGCTGAAAGCCCGGGAGGGCTTCGGGGTCAGCGATCTGAGGGGAGTACGAGATCTGCTACCTCCACCGGTGCACCGTCCGCGCCATACCGTGTCCGCTGCACGATCAAGGCGGGGGTGTCCGCTGGGAGTCCCAGCAAATCGGCATCCAAGCGCGCCATGGACTCCGTGCGAACCGTCACTCGGTATGACACGTGCCGTCGCCCCGTGCCGCGGTGCCACGTGGTCACCACCATCGCTGGCCGGCCGTCAGGGTCAAGGCGCTCGACTCGCTCCCGCTGCAGTGCAACTCCTGGCTGGACGCCAAGTCGCGCTGCCAGGTCATCGTCGGCCCGCACCCGGGTCCGCTCGACATCTCCGTGACTGTGAGGCCATGGGGCGTCGGCATTGGAGAGGGTGCGCACGCCTACAGGGTGCGCCACCGTCAGCCGGCGGCGAGGGCGCCCCTCAAGCAATCCCTCCGATCGGAGGGTGTCGACGGCGAGGAATGCGGCGCCGGCGCCTACCCCGTGCTCCCGAGCGATGGCGCGAATCGAGGGGAATGTGGAGCCCGGGGGATAGATGCCGTCTGTAATGCGCCGCCGCAGCGTGGCGGCAAGTTGCTGGTGCGGCGCATCCATGGCATCCCCGGTGGCGATCTTGAGGTCGCCACCGTAGGGGAGCCTGTCGTATCTGTTACGTAGCAGATAGCCTGGGTGATCTGTGCTGGTGAAGGCTTCGTCGTAGGCCTGGTCGCGGGGTGACGACCCCATGCAAAATCGAACGCATGTTCACGCGATTGTGTGAACATGCCAATGATGTGGGTGTGGCGGGGCAGGATGAATGTCATGCCACCCCTCACGTCGTGCCGGGATCCGGGGTGGCCCCCTCGTTCCCCGGCGTAGGTGGGCCCCCTCCGTACACGGAAGGGGGCCCACTGGCATTCTGCCCAGGCGCGGCCGGTGGTGCGCATAGGGGACTTGGGAGATCTTTGGGAGTTGATCTTTCACTTTGAACCCAACGGAACGTCCAAGCAATCCGGCGATACGCGACGGAATGCGGGGGGAATGGCCAGGTCAACGCCGCAATGAGGCAGCGTGCCGGCTAAGCATGCATCGCGACGCCGCGATCTACACCATCTTCGAGGGCACCAGCGAGATCCAGCGCCTGGTCATCGCCCGGACGCTGTCGGGGATGCCGATCCGGTAGCGGCCGTCTCCCGCAGGTGCGGCGCGGCCGGACCCGGTTACGGGTGGGCCGCGCCGTCTTCACGGGAATGTCACAAGTTCTTCACTTCATCTATTTCCGGATTCAACAATCCGCTACTCTCGCCCTCCCGGAACAACCTTGGGGGGATCGTGACGTATCAACAGTTCCCGGACCGGCCCGGGCATCAGCCGCCACCGCCGCCCGGTATGTACGCCCCGCCGCCGAAGAAGATGAGCACCGGGGCGAAGGTCGGCCTCGGATGCGGAGGCGCGGTGGGCGTGTTCGTCATCCTCGGCGTGATCGGTGCGGCCCTCAGCGGGGGTGGCGCCTCGTCCGGAACCGACAAGCCGGACCAGGTCGCCGCGGCCCCGAAGCAGGAGCAGCAGGCGAATGATGACGCCAAGTCCGTTCCCGTAAAGGGGAGTTCGGACCGGGCGAAGCGCGGTTCGGCTCCGGAGAAGAAGCCGAAGGCGCCCGCGTCGCAGGCCGACCGGTTCAAGGCGTTCGTGAACAAGAACGGGACCGCCAACGAAAAGGCGGCCATCGCGCACGTCACCAAGGTCCAGGGCGCCGACGAGCAGAACGACATCCTCGACTCGGCCGACGTCTACACGGACTTCACCGGCGGCATCATGGGGCCGCACCAGAGCGAGGGAAAGCTCATCGCCAGCGCCTTCGCCGACTGGAAGGACTCCAGGAACGGCCTGGTCACCATCTATGACGCCAAGGGGGAGATCCTCTCCAACGGCAACTTCTAGTCCGGTTCCGTCCGGTTCCGGCAGGGAACCGGTCCGGTTCCGAATCGGACACCCCCGACGCCCCGTCGCGAGCAATCGCGGCGGGGCGTCGCCGTTTCGGCGCCCGCCCCTCCGTGTCGTGCGAACCGTGCCCCTTGCTGCAGGTCGGCCGGCCGGGTCGGCAGGGCTCCCCCTTGACGGCCGGTGCATCGCGCTCTACTTTCCTTCCATAAAGCAAAACATTGATTCCACGATACGGAATCAGGTGTCCCGGCTCTCGCCGGGGTCCGCTCGTGACAGGTCGACGCAGGAGTACGCGATGCCTCGAATGACAGCCGCCCGCGCCGCGGTGGAGATCCTCAAGCGTGAGGGCGTGACCAACGCCTTCGGAGTGCCGGGCGCCGCGATCAACCCCTTCTACGCCGCGCTCAAGGGCGCCGGCGGCATCGACCACACGCTGGCCCGTCACGTCGAGGGCGCGTCGCACATGGCCGAGGGCTACACGCGGACCCACCCGGGCAACATCGGCGTCTGCATCGGTACCTCCGGCCCGGCCGGCACGGACATGATCACCGGCCTCTACTCCGCGATCGGCGACTCCATCCCGATCCTCTGCATCACCGGCCAGGCGCCGACCGCGGTGATCCAGAAGGAGGACTTCCAGGCCGTCGACATCGCCTCGATCGCCAAGCCGGTCACCAAGGCCGCGACCACCGTCATGGAGGCCGCCCAGGTCCCCGGCGTCTTCCAGCAGGCCTTCCACCTGATGCGCTCCGGCCGCCCCGGCCCGGTCCTGATCGACCTGCCGATCGACGTCCAGCTCACCGAGATCGACTTCGACCCGGAGACCTACGAGCCGCTGCCGGCCTTCAAGCCGACCGCGACCCGCGCGCAGATCGAGAAGGCCATCGCGCTGCTCAACGAGTCGGAGCGGCCGCTGATCGTCGCCGGCGGCGGCATCATCAACGCCGACGCCGCGGACCTGTTGGTCGAGTTCGCCGAGCTGACCGGCACCCCGGTCATCCCGACCCTGATGGGCTGGGGCATCCTCGCCGACGACCACGAGCTGAACGCCGGCATGGTCGGTCTGCAGACCTCGCACCGCTACGGCAACGCCAACTTCCTGGAGTCGGACTTCGTCCTGGGCATCGGCAACCGCTGGGCCAACCGCCACACCGGCAAGCTGGACGTCTACACCCAGGGCCGCAAGTTCGTCCACGTCGACATCGAGCCCACCCAGATCGGCAAGATCTTCGCCCCGGACTACGGCATCGCCTCGGACGCCAAGGCCGCGCTGGAGCTGTTCGTCGAGGTGGCCAAGGAGCTCAAGGCCGCCGGCAGGCTGCCCGACCGCGGCGAGTGGGCGGCCTCCACCCAGGAGCGCAAGGCCGAGCTGCAGCGCCGTACGCACTTCGACAACATCCCGATGAAGCCGCAGCGCGTCTACGAGGAGATGAACAAGGCCTTCGGCCCGGAGACCCGCTACGTCACCACCATCGGCCTGTCCCAGATCGCCGGCGCCCAGATGCTGCACGTCTACAAGCCGCGCCACTGGATCAACTGCGGCCAGGCCGGCCCGCTCGGCTGGACCATTCCGGCCGCGCTGGGCGTCGCCACCGCCGACCCGGAGACGCCGGTGGTCGCCCTCTCCGGTGACTACGACTTCCAGTTCATGATCGAGGAGCTGGCGGTCGGCGCCCAGCACAAGATCCCCTACGTCCACGTCCTGGTGAACAACGCGTACCTGGGCCTGATCCGGCAGGCGCAGCGCAACCTGGACATCAACTTCCAGGTCAACCTGGAGTTCGAGAACATCAACTCGCCGGAGATCGGTGTCTACGGCGTGGACCACGTCAAGGTCGCCGAGGGTCTGGGCTGCAAGGCCATCCGGGTCACCGACCCGAACGAACTGGGCGCCGCCTTCGAGGAGGCCAAGAAGCTGGCCGCCGAGTACCGCGTCCCGGTCGTCGTCGAAGCCGTCCTGGAGCGGATCACCAACATCTCGATGAGCGGCAGCGACATCGCCAGCGTCAACGAGTGGGAAGAGCTGGCGACCGAGCCGGGGCACGCCCCGACCGCGATCAAGCCGCTCAAGAGCTGACGCCGGACCGGATCCCGTGGTGTGCCGGGCGCGCTTGACCCGCGCGCCCGGCGTCGCCACTATCCCGTAGAACAGAAACGCAAATCCGCTATTCGGAAGGGGCGCCGGGCCTCATGGCTTTCACGGACACGCGCTTCAACGTCAATCTGTCGATCCTGTTCACCGAGCTTCCGTTGCTGGAGCGGCCGGCGGCCGCGCGGGCGGCGGGCTTCACGGCGGTGGAGCTGTGGTGGCCGTGGGTGGACGCCCCGGTCCCCGAGCAGGCGGAGCTGGACGCGCTGCGCGACGCCCTGACCGACGCCGGCACCCGCCTGGTGGGCCTGAACTTCTACGCCGGCCAGCTGCCCGGCCCGGACCGCGGCGCCCTGTCCATTCCGGGCGAGGAGTCGGAGAAGTTCCGGGCGAACGTGCCCGTCGCGATCGAGTTCGCCAAGTCGCTGGGCTGCACGACCTTCAACGCCCTGTACGGCAACCGCGTCGACGGGGTCCCGGAGGAGGAGCAGGACCGGCTCGCGCTGGAGAACCTCGCCTTCGCCGCCCGTGCGGTGGCCGAGGTCGACGGCACGCTGCTCATCGAGGCGCTCAACGCGCCCGAGTCGCCGAAGTGCCCGATCGTCTCGGCGCCGAAGGCGATCGAGACGGTGGACGCGGTGAACGCGGCGACCGGCCTGGACAACGCCCGCTTCCTGATGGACCTGTACCACCTGTCGATGAACGGCGAGGACCTGGACGAGGTCATCGACCGCTACACCGCCAAGACCGCGCATGTGCAGATCGCCGACAACCCCGGGCGCGGCGCCCCCGGCACCGGCGAACTCGACTTCGACGCCCTGCTCGACCGCCTGAAGAAGGCCGGCTACGACGGCTGGATCGGCCTGGAGTACAAGCCCGGCGACACCCCGAGTGCGTCGTCGTTCGCCTGGCTGCCGGCCCCGCTGCGCGCCGCCCCATAACGGGGTCCGCCGCTCGCTGTCCCCTGATTTTTGAGTGTGAAAGAGGTTATTTCGATGAGCAATCTGCCCAAGATCGCGTGGATCGGCCTGGGCATCATGGGCTCGCCCATGGCCGAGAACCTGATCAAGGCCGGTTACGCGGTCACCGGCTACACCCTCGAGCAGGACAAGCTCGAGCGCCTGGCCGGCAACGGCGGCACCGCAGCCACCTCGATCGCCGAGGCCGTCGCCGACGCAGATGTCGTGATCACCATGGTCCCGGCCTCCCCGCAGGTCGAGGCCATCGCCTACGGCCCCGACGGCATCCTGGAGAACGCCCGGCGCGGTGCGCTGCTGATCGACATGTCCTCGATCACCCCGCAGACCTCCATCGACCTGGCCCGCGCGGCCGGCGAGAAGGGCATCCGGGTCCTGGACGCCCCCGTCTCCGGCGGCGAGGCCGGTGCCATCGAGGCCGTCCTGTCGATCATGGTCGGCGGTGAGCAGGCCGACTTCGACGCCGCCCGCCCGATCCTCGAAGCCCTCGGCAAGACCATCGTGCTGTGCGGACCGCACGGCTCCGGCCAGACCGTCAAGGCCGCCAACCAGCTCATCGTCGCCGTCAACATCCAGGCCTGCGCCGAGGCCGTGGTCTTCCTGGAGAAGTCCGGCGTCGACCTGACCGCCGCCCTGGACGTCCTCAACGGCGGCCTGGCCGGCTCCACCGTCCTGACACGCAAGAAGGACAACTTCAAAAACCGCGACTTCGCACCCGGCTTCCGCATCGACCTGCACCACAAGGACATGGGCATCGTCACCGACGCCGCCCGCACCGTCGGCGCCGCCCTGCCCGTCGGCTCCGTCGTCGCCCAACTCGTCGCCTCCCTGCGCACCCAGGGCGACGGCGGCCTGGACCACTCCGCCCTCCTCCGCGGCGTCGAACGCCTCTCCGGATACCCCACCACCGAAGGCTGAGCCGGTCCGCGGGCACGTCCCGCGACGGTCCCGAACGGCCGGCGCCGCGACCGCCGCACTGCGGTCGCGGCGCCGGTTCTCGTGCTTCCGGGCTCAGCGGACGAACGTCACCGGCAGGCGCGCCGGTCCGCGCATCAGGCGGGTCCGCCGCCATTCCACCGCGTCCGGGCCCGCGCCCGCGGGACGGATGTCGGTCCAGCGCGTCAGCAGCACCTCGAACGCGATCCGGGCCTCGACGCGGGCCAGTGCCGCGCCGAGGCAGTGGTGCGGGCCGTGCCCGAAGGAGAGGTGTCCGCCCGCGCGGCCGAGTCGTACGGAGTCCGGTGCGTCGAACCGTGCCGGATCGCGGTTGGCGGCGCCGGGCGCGACCTGGACGACATCGCCCGCGGCGATCGTGGCGCCGCCGAGGACCAGCGGTTCGGTGGCGTAGCGGAAGGTCGCGACGGTCAGCGGGCCGTCATGGCGCAGGAATTCCTCGACCGCGGCGGGCAGCAACCCGGGGTCGGCCCGGAGCCGGGCGCGCAGGGCTTCGTCGCGGAGCAGGGTCACCATGCCGTTGCCGATGAGGTTGGCCGTCGTCTCGTGCCCGGCGACCACCAACAGCACGGCCAGCGAGACCAGTTCGGGTTCGGAGAGCCGATCGCCCTCGTCCCGGGCGGCGATCAGGCCGCTCAGCACATCGTCCCCGGGGGCCCCGCGCCGGTCCGCGATCAGCCGGGTCACATAGCCGCTCAGGGCATGTGACGCACGGTCCACGGTGTCCGGGGCGGCCGCGGCGAACAGTTCGTTGGACCAGCGCCGTACCGCCGCGCGGTCCGGCTCGGGGACCCCCAGCAGCTCGCTGATCACGGCGATCGGCAGCGGCACCGCGAAGCCCTCGACCAGATCCGCCCCGACACGCTCCGCCAGCGCGTCGGCCAGTTCCTCGGCCAGCACCCGGATGCGCGGTTCCAGGCGTGCGACGGCCGCCGGGGTGAAGGCCGCCAGGGCCAGTTTCCGCAGCCGGCCGTGGTCCGGCGGGTCGGTCGCGAGCAGGGTGCGGCTGACCGCGGGGGCCAGGTCGCGGTTGCTCGGCCGGCCGGCGAAGTACCGGGCGGTGTCCTTCGACAGCCGGGCGTCGGCCAGCGCCGCCCGCGCCTCCGCCCACCCCGTCACCAGCCATGTCGTCCGGCCGTTCGCGGTCCTGATCCGCTGCACGGGACCGCGTGACCGCACGGCGGCGAGCAGCGGGTACGGGTCCCGGAAGTACTGCGGCGAGGCCAGGGGATCCGGATCCGCTCCCGAGGCGTTTCTCTGCACGGCAACACCGTTCCTTGTAGGGAGTCCTTGATTCTTTGCGGGGAGTCCTTGCGTGGGCAACGATTGCCGCCCCTGGAGGCGGTCGACGTGCGGGAGTGCGCCGCCCGTCGCACGCTGGAGGCATGACCGAGCACCCGCCAGTCATCGTGCACCCGCCGACACCGTCCGGTGGACGACGGGTGACCGTGCGTGGGCAGATCGTCGGCCTGGCCCACGGCCGCGGCGACGTGGCCGAATTCCTCCGCCGGGCCGGGGTCGCCGGCCCGGCCGAGGACATCCGGCTCGACGACCCGCGGCTGGTCGAATGGCGGGGCGGCTCGCTGGACGACTGGCCGATGCCGTCCGCCTGAGCCACCGGCCACCGCGGCCCGGCCGCCCGGCACGGCGGCGCGGTCCGCGCAGCACGACGCCCGCAGCTCGATGTCCGATTTCCGCCGGTGGACCGCTCCGACCTGCGGCACAGTGGATTCCGTGACGCTCATGACGCTCTACACCACCCTCGACAGCCCGCTGGGCGAACTCCTGCTGGTCGGGGAGGAGTCGGCCACCGCACCGGGCGGTACCGCGCTCGTCTCGCTGTCCCTGCCCGGGCAGAAGGGCGGTGCGGTCGTACAGGACGGCTGGGTCCGCGACCCCGCCGCGTTCGACGGGATCGCGCGGCAGCTGCGGGCCTACTTCGACGGCACGCTGACCCGCTTCGACATCGAGTACGCCGACACCGCGGCCACCCGTGGCACCGCCTTCCAGCGGCGTGTCTGGCAGGCCCTGGAGGCCGTTCCGTACGGCACCACGACCACTTACGGGCGGGTCGCCGAGGCGATCGGGGCGGCGCCGGCGGCGGTCCGCGCGGTGGGGACCGCGATCGGCCGCAACCCGCTGCTGATCGTGCGGCCCTGCCACCGCGTGATCGCCGCGAACGGCTCGCTCTCGGGCTACGCGGCCGGGCCGGAACGCAAGCGGCAGCTGCTCGGCCTGGAGGGCGCCGCGCCGCGCCCGCTCTGACCCGGGCGCGGGCCGCGCGCTCAGAGCATGGACCCGCCGGTGACGTCGATGCGCTGGCCGGTGATCCAGCGGGAGTCGTCGGAGGCGAGGAACGCGGCGACGTCGGCGACGTCCGCGGGGCGGCCGAGCCGGTTGAACACCGAGATCGCCGCCAGCGCGGCATGCGCCTCGGGCGTCGCCCGCATCGCGGCGTTCATGTCCGTCTCGATGAAGCCGGGGGCGATGGTGTTCACCGTGATCCCGCGCTCGCCGAGGTCCTTGGCGAGGGTGAGGGTGAGGGTCTCCACCGCGCCCTTGGAGACGCCGTAGGCGATGGTCGACGGGAAGGCCGTAGTGGTCACCGCCGACGAGATGTTGATGATGCGTCCGCCGTCGCGCATCCGGCGCAGCCCGTGCTGGGTGACGAAGAACGGCGCCTTGGTGTTGACCGCGAGGATGCGGTCGAACTCCTCGGGGGTCACCTCGTCGATGTGTCCCGGCAGGCTGATCGCGGCGTTGTTGACGAGGATGTCGAGGCCCGCCCGTGCGCCGTGCGCCGCCAGCCCGTCGTCGAAGGCGGAGAAGAGAGCCTCGGCGTCGCCCGGGACCCCCAGTTCCGCGCCGATTATGAAGGCCTGGCCGCCGGCCTCTCTGATGTGTTCGACGGTCTCCTTGGCGGCGATGTCGTTGCTGCCGTAGTGGACGGCGACCAGCGCGCCGTCCTGGGCCAGGCGCTGGGCGATGCCCCGGCCGATGCCCCGGCTGGCGCCGGTCACCAGCGCGGTCTTCCCGTTGAGGTCACCCATGAGTGTTGGCCTTCCGTGTACGTGAGGCGGGCATGCGGCCGCCTATGACTGTGGCATGCGGGGGATTGCAGCGGTGCCGGCTTCGCCGCGCGAAGCACGTGGCGGGTGAGCGTGTCGCTCAGTCGCGGGCGTCCAGCGCCGTCAGGGTGGTCACGAAGACCGGCTCGTCCTGCTGCGTTCCGGTGACCTGGACGGTGGTGCTGCCGGGCAGTGCCGAGGGGACGCGCCGGGCCTCGATCTCACAGGCGACGCCGTGTTCGGCGTAGCGGCGGAATTCGGTGCCGACGGCGTACGGGACGAAGCCGCCGGGCGCGGTGCGGGCGCGGGCGGCCTGTTGGGCGGCGTCGAGCAGCACCATTCCGGGGATGTGGTCGTTCGCCGGGTTGACGACGGCGGCGTGACCGGGGGCGACGCGCAGCACCCAGCGGTCGGGCCGGTCGGTGGGGGAGAGCAGGACGTCGTGCTCGGTGGCGCTGCCGGTGAGGTGCGGTGCGACGGGGGGCAGCAGGGGGCCGAGGCCGCGCCGGGCGGTGAGGCGGTCGCCGCGGATCCGGTGGTAGACACCGGGCGAGGTGACGGTCACATTGGAGTGGCCCGTCGCGACGATCCGGCCCGCCTTACGGATGGTCATGTCGAACCGGCCGCTCACCAGGGTTCCGGCCCGCATCCGCAGCTTGCTGCAGGTGACGTCGATCGTGAGGGACGTGGGTCGGTCGCCCACGGCGAGGTGTTCGGGGTCCATGGTGTAGACGAGGTCGCCGAGGATGAAGTGGTGTCCGACCGGAACGCCGAGTTCGGTGTGGCAGATCAACAGCCCCGCCTGGCGGATGGTCTCGCCGGTGAGAATGGGATGATGACGGCCGTGGGGAGTGGTGAAGTACCCGTGGTCGTGGGGCCACTCGGCGGTCAGCGAGAAGTGTGCGTCGTCCACGCGCCGCCAGGAGGTGACCAGCACGTCGTCGAGGAGGGGGCGATGGACCCATTCCCGGGGGACGAGGGTGCGGGAGGGGGGCGGAAGGGTGTCGCCGGGGTTGCGGGGGTGGTGCAGTTGCTGCGGGGTCGTGGGCTGAGCGGTGCCGCTGACGTGCATCGTGTCGCTCATGACTGCCCCCAGGCGTCTCTACGGGATGAGGTCCATCGCTGTTAAGATACGTACCATCCGGTTTTATTTTCAATGCCGGGCTGAGGGAAGGGGGAAATACGCTGGTGGCGGGGCGACTTGACGTGGTGGCCACACCGGCGGAAATGGCAGATTTCGAGAGACAGGAGGCGTCCTGTGGCACAACAGGACCGTGCGATCAGGACCCGGCGAGTGATCTTGGAGTCGGCCGCCGCGGTGTTCGACGAGCAGGGCTATGACCGCGCGACGATCGCCGAAGTCCTCGAACGCGCCGGCGTGACGAAGGGCGCCCTGTATTTCCATTTCGCTTCCAAGGAGCAGCTCGCGCTCGCCATCCTCCAGGAGCAGGTGGTCGACATCGCCGTCGAGCCGCAGCCGATCAAACTGCAGGAATTCGTCGACTCCGGTCACGTGCTGGCCTTCCGACTGCGTACCGACCCGATTCAGCGCGGGGCCGCGCGGCTGGCCGTCGAGCAGGGCTCCAATCACCTGGACCGCAGGCAGTCGATGCTCGCCTGGAGCCAGTTCGTCGAGGCGTTGTTCGACGAGGCGAAGGGGCGCGGCGAGGTGCTGGAGAGCGTTGACGTGCGGGACACCGCCGAGCTCTTCGTCGGTGCCTTCGCCGGTTTGCAGATGATGTCGCAGGCGTTTTCCAACCGGGCCGACCTCTCCCACCGGCTGACCGTTTTCTTCCAGCACACGCTGCCCAGCATCGCCGTGCCCGCCATCCTCGCCAAGCTCCATCTCGACCCAGAGCGCGGGGAGAAACTGAATGCCGAACTGCAGCAGAAGGCGCAGTCCGCGGCGGGGACCGGCACCGGACTGGATGTCGTCGCGAGCTGAGGATCGCGCCGCCGGACGATTCACGTAAAACGCGGAATTCGGGCGGGGAAACATACCGCGCACGCGGTGTTGATCGATCGAGGTCCGGAGGCATTGCGAAGACCTCGGGAAGGTGTCGCGGAAAGGCCGCGGCGCCTTCTTCGTGCGTTGGATTGTCAGTGGTGCGCGCTTCACTGGTTCTCGTCGGTCCGGTGGGCGGCGTGAGGCAGATCACCGTGTGGTGCTGCGGATGCCTCGCGACGTGCGGAATAGTCCGCCGAGTGGAAACGTTCGTCATGCACGTATCAAGGGCGCCCGCCGGGTCGGCGCCCTGCCCCGTTCTTGATGACTCCTCATGACTTCTGACGACAGTCCTTCCGCCGCCTGGAGGCCGCACGCATGACGCAGACGACGACGGATCAGCTCCCCGGAAGGGGCGTGGGTGCCGTGGGCGCCGCCGAGACCCCCGCGGTGTCCGGACCGGCCGCGGACGGAGAGCGCAGAGCCGGCGGTGCCATCGTCCCGGTCCTCGCCTTCGCCGGCATCGTCGTCGCGGTGATGCAGACGCTGCTCGTACCGGTCATCAAGGACCTGCCGGTGCTCCTCGACACCGCGCCGAGCAACGCCACCTGGGTCATGACGGCCACTCTCCTCGCCGGTGCCGTCGCGACCCCCATCATGGGGCGGCTCGGTGACCTCTACGGCAAGCGGCGGATGCTGCTGACCAGCCTCGCGGTCATGGTCGTCGGCTCGGTGGTCTGCGGGCTCACCAGCGATCTGCTCACGATGATCGTCGGCCGGGTGCTGCAGGGCTTCGCGATGGGCGCGATACCCCTCGGCATCGGCATCATGCGCGACGCGCTGCCGCGCGAACGGCTCGGCTCGGCCATGGGGCTGATGAGTTCCTCGATCGGCGTGGGCGGCGGACTCGCGCTGCCCGCGGCCGCCCTCGTCGCCCAACACGCCGACTGGCACAGCCTGTTCTTCGGCGCCGCCGGACTCGGCGTGCTCTCCATCCTGCTCACCCTGCTCCTGGTGCCCGAGACGCCGGTCCGCGCCCCGGGCCGCTTCGACGTGGCGGGCGCCGTCGGGCTGTCCGCGGGGCTGGTGGCGCTGCTGCTGCCCATCACCAAGGGCAGTGACTGGGGCTGGAGTTCACCCACCACCCTCGGGCTGTTCGGGATCGCGGTGCTGGTCCTGGTGCTGTGGGGCGTGATGGAACTGCGCATCGCCGACCCGCTGGTGGACCTGCGCACCACCGCCCGCCGCGAGGTGCTGCTGACCAACCTCGCCTCGATCACGGTCGGGGTGGCCTTCTACGCGATCTCGCTGGTGCTGCCGCAGCTGCTGCAGCTGCCCGAGTCGACCGGCTACGGCCTGGGCGAGTCCATGGTGGTCGCCGGCCTGTGCGTGGCGCCGTTGGGGCTGACCATGATGCTGGTCGCGCCGGTGTACGCGCGGATCGCGGCCCGGCGCGGCCCGAAGGCGACGCTGCTGCTGGGCATGCTGGTCATCGCCGTCGGATACGGCGCGGGCATCGGCCTGATGAACGCCGCCTGGCAGACCGTCATCATCGCCGTGGTCGTCGGCGCCGGCATCGGGCTGGCGTACTCCTCGCTGCCCGCGCTGATCATCGGCGCCGTCGACGCCTCCGAGACCGGCGCGGCCAACGGCCTGAACACCCTGATGCGTTCGATCGGCACCTCGGTCTCCAGTGCGGTGATCGGCATGGTGCTGGCCCACATGTCCCAGCGGATGGGCCCGGCCACGGTCCCCACGATGGCCGGCTTCCGGGTCTCCTTCCTGATCGCCACGGCCGCGGTCGTCCTCGGCGTGGCGCTGGCCTCCTTCCTGCCGTCGCAGCGCAAGCCGCCCCGGCCGACCCTGGTCGCGCAGAGCACCGACGACGGCGACCACGGGGCCGGTCAGGGCACGGGCGACAACAACAACGACGACGACAACGACGACAACAACGACCGCGGGATCGACCAGGGCGCCGACGCCGACCCCGCCCGCGGAACCGGCCAGGGCGGCGACGAAGGTGGGGCCGCGAGCGACCCGCGGCCCGGATTCCGGGGCCGTGTCCTCGGGTCCCACGGCGGGCCGGTCCCCGGGGCGAGCGTCACGCTGATCGACCACCAGGGGCGGCAGGCCGGCGTCGCCACCACCGTGGCCGACGGGCGGTATGCGCTCGCCGCCCCGGCGGCCGGTACGTACGTCCTGACCGCCGCCGCGCCCGGACACGCCCCGTACGCCGCCTCCGCGACCTACCGCGGTGCGGGCGCGACCGCCGAGACGGATCTGGTCCTCACCGCCGGTGGCCGGCTCCACGGCACGCTGTGCGGCGGCCCCGGGGGCACCCCGCTCGCCGGCGGCGGCATCGTCGTCACCGACGCGACGGGTGAGGTGGTGGCCCGTACGGCCTCCGGGGCCGACGGGCGGTGGGAGGTGGCCGAACTCCCGCCCGGCGGCTACACCCTGGTCCTCAGCGCCCCCGGCCACCAGCCGCAGGCCCGTGCCGTGGAGGTGTCCGGTGGCGCCGGCCAGGAGCGCCAGGACGTCCGGCTGCGGCCGGCCGCCACCGTCCGCGGCACGGTGCGCGGGCCGGGCGGCCGCCCGCTGGCCGACGCCGCGGTGACCCTCCTCGCGGACGGCACGGTCACCGGGCACACCGTCACGGGACCGGACGGCGCGTTCGCCTTCTCCGGTCTGTGCGGGAGCCGGTACACCCTCACCGCGGCCGGCTACCCGCCGCACGCCGCCCCGATATCCCTCACCGGCGGCGCCGAGGAGACCCTCGACCTGACCCTCACCCAGCCGTCAGCGGCCGATCCCCAGCCGTCCACCGCCGACCCCCGGCCCTCCGTCACAGACGGCTGAGCCGAGGGGCGCGTACGTCCGGCCCGTACGCGCCCCTCCCTTCACCGCCCCGCCAACTGCCCCAGCGTCTCGTCGAATTCCTCCCGCAGGATCCGGCTCGCCCTCGCGCCGTCGCCGTCCGCGACCGCGTCGACCAGCGCCGCGTGCCGGGCATCGCCGGGCTGCGGGTCCCGGCCGCGCAGGTCCAGCAGCTCGACGAGGTCGATCAACCCCTGGCGCAGGGCGGGCACGAACTCCGTGAAGAGATCGGTCAGTACGGGGTTGTGCGCGGCCGCGACGACGGCCGCGTGCAGGGCGATGTCCGCGTCCACGAACGCCGCGGTGCCGGACCCGGCGGCGGTACGGCGGCTCTCCAGGGCGGCGCGCAGGGCGGCGACATCGTCGTCGGTGCGCCGGACGGCGGCCAGTTGGGCGGCCTGGACCTCCACCATGGCGCGCACCTCGTAGACGTCACCGACGGCCGCGCGGCGCAGCCGGGCGGGCCAGTCCTCGGTGGGCACGGTCGCGATCACGAACACCCCGGCGCCCTGGCGCGGCTGGACCAGCCCCGCACCGGCCAGCGCCCGTAGGGCCTCGCGCACCGTCGAGCGGCCGACGCCGAGGGTCTTGGCCAGGGTGGTCTCTCCGGGAAGCCGGGTGCCCACCGGCCAGTCGCCCCCGGTGATCTGGTCCCGCAGCCGCTGGGCGGCCTGTTCGACCAGGGGGCTGGGGCGGAGCGCTTCGAGCGGCATGCCGTGGTACCTCGCACCTTCCGAACAACTCAGGTTGTCTGAGGAGTTGATGTGTGGTTACTGTACCCGGCATGACGCTGCGTGGTCTCCTTCTCGGCCGCCGCGGCGGGGCTTGACGCGACCGGCACCCCGCCGCGGGGTTCGGTGCTGCCGGTCTTTCTCCGGCTCCTGTTGAAGGAACGCGATGTCCCACGAGATCCCCCACGAGATGTCCGGCCCCGACCGCGACACCAGCAACTCCCGTACCGGCCGCACCGATACCGGCACCTCCCTCGCACTCGCCCCCGCTCCCGCCCTCCGCACGCCCACCGGTCCGGTGCCCGCCGACGCGCCGGCGTGGAACCCGCAGCGCCACAGCGCGATGCCGTCCCACCGCTACCGGCCCGCGCACCAACGCGTCGAGGTACCGGTCACCACCCGCGCCTGGCCCGCCGCCCGGATCGAGCGGGCCCCGCTGTGGGTGCCGGTCGACCTGCGCGACGGCAACCAGGCGCTCGCCGAACCGATGGACATCCCGCGCAAGCGCCGGATGTTCGATCTGCTCGTCTCCATGGGCTTCAAGGAGATCGAGGTCGCCTACCCCTCCGCCAGCCGCACCGACTTCGACTTCGTCCGCCATCTGGCCGGAAGCGGCGCGGTGCCGGACGACGTCACCGTGGTGGTCTTCACCCCGGCCCGGCGCGAGCTGATCGAGCGGACCTTCGCCGCCGTGGACGGGCTGCCGCGCACCGTCGTGCACCTCTACACGGCCACCGCGCCCACCTGGCGCGAGGTGGTCCTCGGCCGCAGCCGGACCGAGGTGCGCGACCTGGTGCGGGACGCGGCCGCCCACATGGCGCGGCTGGCCGCGGCCCGCCCGCAGGCCGACATCCGGTTCCAGTTCTCGCCCGAGGTCTTCAACCTCACCGAGCCCGATCTCGTCCTGGAGATCTGCAACGGTCTGACCGAGCTGTGGGACGCCTCCCCGGAGCGCCCGGTGACCCATAACCTCCCGGCCACGGTGGAGGTCGCCACGCCCAATGTGTACGCGGATCAGATCGAGTACCTGCACCGCCACCTGGAGCGCCGGGACGCGGTCGTGCTCTCCGTACACCCGCACAACGACCGCGGCACCGGCGTGGCGTGCGCGGAACTCGCCGTCCTGGCCGGGGCGCAGCGCGTGGAGGGGTGCCTGTTCGGGAACGGCGAGCGGACCGGGAACGTCGACCTGGTCACCCTCGCGCTCAATCTGCACACCCAGGGCGTCGACCCGATGATCGACTTCTCGGACCTCGCGACCGTGCGCCGCACCGTCGAGGACTGCATCCGGCTGCCCGTCCACCCGCGGCACCCCTACGCCGGCGCCCTGGTGCACACCGCGTTCTCCGGCACCCACCAGGACGCCATCAGCAAGGGCCTGGCCCACCACGCCCGGCGCGCCGCCGAACTGGGCGTACCGGAGTCCGAAGCGCCGTGGACGGTGCCGTACCTGCCGGTCGACCCCGCGGACCTCGGGTGCAGCTACGAGGCGGTCATCCGGGTCAACAGCCAGTCGGGCAAAGGGGGGATCGCGCATCTGCTGCGGCTGCACCACGGGCTGGACCTGCCGCAGGGGCTGCGCCCGGACTTCTCCGGTGTCGTCCAGCGGGCGACCGATGACAGCGGGCAGGAGGCGACCCCCAAGGAGCTGTGGGAGCTGTTCCGCGGCACGTACCTCGCCCCGGGGGAGGAGGGGCCGCTGACCCTGGACTCCTGGACCGCGACCGAGCCCGCGCCGGGTGAGCACCGGATCCGCTGCACGCTGGGCCACGCCGGGCGCCGTGCGGACGCACGGCAGGCCGAGGGCACCGGCAACGGTCCGCTCGCCGCGTTCACCGCGGCGCTGGCCGCCGCCGGCCACCCCGCGGAGATCCTCGACTACGCCGAACACGCCCTCACCTCCGGGCCGGACAGCGCCGCCGTCGCCTACGTCCGGTGCCGCATCGGCGGCCTGACGTACTGGGGCGCGGGCCAGGACACCTCCGTCCTGACCGCCTCCCTGCGGGCCGTGCTCGCGGCCGTCAACCGGGCGGCGCGGGACCGGGGGACCGGAAGCGGCGACTAGCCGGTCGGTGGGCGGCGGACGCCGGCGCGCGCCCGCCGCCCACGCGGTGGCACTTTCCGCGGCAACGCTTGCACTTTCCGCCGGCACGCCTTGTCCGCCCGTACCGCGTGCTCAACGATGTGGCCGCCCGCGCGCCCGATGCGCGGGCCGGCCCACGGAAGGGGAGAGACGTTGCCGGGACACCCGTGGCTCGGACGGACGCTGCCGATACCTCAACTCACCGCAGGCGTAAGGAAGAAGGCCTCCCTGGCCGCCCTGATCCTGCTCGCGGCGCCGGCCGGACCGCCCGCCGCCCAGGCCGCGCCGGTGCCCGACGCCGGCCGGCGCCCCGCCCGCCACCAGGCCGGCACCACCTACTACGTCGACTGCGCCGCCGGCTCCGACGGCGCGGCCGGCACCGCCCCCACGACCGCCTGGCGGCGGACGCGCGCCGGCGTCCGCCGCCCAGGCAGCGGCGCCGCCCCGCGTATCGCGGGCGCCGGCGCACGGGCCGCGATACTGCTGGACAACGTCGAGTACTGGGAACTGCGCGACCTGGACGTGACCAACACCGGCCCGGCCACCACCACGGACCGGCGCGCCGGGGTGCTGGTCCGGCTGCACGACTTCGGCACCGGGCACCACCGGCATCGGGACCTCGTCGACCTGGGGCCGCCGCCCCGAACATCCCGATGGACCCGGCACCACGTTCGCGCCGGTCACCGGGCTGTCCGTGCACCACCACACCGTGCGCGACGTCGGCGGCGACGGGATCGTGGCGCAGAACGCGGTCGGCGCGCGGGGCGAGCACAACCTCGTCGACAACGAGGGCGGTTTCCTGCTGATCTGCAACGGCGCCGGAATGACCTCCGACCGCAACACCGTCCGGTACAACGTCAGCGTTGACGACCGCAACACCAGTGCGCCCTACGGCGTCATTTCGGTCGTCTGCGGACCCGCCACCCGCACCCTGGTGCACAACAACACCATCAGCACCACCGCCCCGGGCACAGCCATGGTCAGCGGCAACGGCCCCGGCGGGGTCACCTTCCGTGACAACCTCTTCGCCGGGGCGGCGGCCGGCTCCCCGATCAGCGACGGGCACAACACCTACGACCACAACCTGTACGCCCGGATCTCCGGCATCCCCGCGGGCGACACCGGCGCGGTCCGCGGCGATCCGCGGTTCGTGTCCCCGACCGATACCCGGCTGCGGGCCGGCTCCCCGGCGCTGGGGGCGGGGGTAACGGTGCCGAACGGGGGTAACCGGGATTTCCACGGCAACCCGGTCGCCGATCCGCCGAACATCGGAGCCGACCAGGGACCCGGGAAGTAGGCAGAACCTGGTGGTGCCGCGTCCGCAACTCGGGGATTTTCTGCGAGCCTGAGCGACGCCCCGGAATTCCGGCTGGTCAAAGACGTGCCGGCGCTATCGGCGCGCCGCCCGGGCCGGCTCGTTAGTGGTGTGTTAGTGCCTCGTTAGCGGACCGGCAGCGCCCGGGGCCACGCTGGAAGAGCAACCGACGGACCGTACGCAACCAAACGATGAGCTCGCACCTACCAGACGAGGGGGAGACACTCATGTCGCTCACCACCAAGACACTCGGCCGTGGCCGCCGTGTCGCCGCCGGATCGCTGATCGCCGTCGCGGCGCTCGCGCTCACCGCCTGCCAGGACGGGACCGGCGCCGCCTCCCGCCCCTCGTCGGCCGCCGCATCCGCCACCTCCCAGGAGGCCGGCAGCGGTGCCAAGCCCTCCGGCGGCACCCAGCAGTCGGCCGGTGGCGAGCGGCCCTCGGCGAACGCGGCGTCCACCGGCGGCAAGGCGAAGGGCAACGTGCCGGGCACCACGGAGTCGCGCGCCTCGGCCATGACGGCGTCGGACCGCTGCACCGCCGCCAACATGTCGCTGCGGCTGGGCGCCTCCGACATCGGCGCGGGCAACATCCACTACCCCCTGGTCTTCACGAACAACGGCAAGAAGGCCTGCACGCTGCGCGGCTTCCCCGGGGTCTCGCTGATCCAGCGGGACGGCTCGCCGGTCGGCAAGCCCGCCACCCGCGAGGGCGGCCCGGGCGGCGTGGTCCGTCTCCAGCCGGGGCAGAGCGCGCACGCCGTGCTGCACACCGTCAACGAGGGCGTGTCGGACACCCCGTGCTGGAGCCGTTCGCAGATCGTCTTCGTCTACCCGCCCGGGTCCAAGGAGTCGATGACCACCGGCAGCCGCGGGCTGCGGGTGTGCGGCGGCCGGTTCGACGTGACCGCGGTGGAGGCCGGTTCGCTGGGCTGACGCCGGCACGGCTTCCGAGGGCGCCCGCTCCTCCGGGCGCCCTCGCGGCATTTCCGGGCCCGTCACCGCAATGGCCCCGGACAACCGGCCGCGCGCCGAGCGGGGTGTTACCAAGGTGAACGGAAGTCCTGTACGGGGCTTTCGTGCAGATTCACCGAGGAGACCCCATGTCCGCAGCATCGAGCGTGGCCCCCCAGTCCGCCGCGGAGGGAAAGCCGTCCGCCGAGGACCAGCCGCCGATCCACATCCTCTGGATCAACGCCGGCCTGAGTTGCGACGGTGACTCGGTGTCGCTGACGAACGCGACCCAGCCGAGCATCGAGGAGATCGCGCTCAGCGTGCTGCCCGGCCTGCCCAAGGTGGCCGTCCACTGGCCGCTGATCGACTTCGAATGCGGGCCGGTCGGCGGCGCGGACACCTTCATCGAGTGGTTCTTCAAGGGCGAGCGCGGCGAGATCGACCCGTTCGTCCTGGTCGTCGAGGGGTCCATCCCCAACGAGGCCATCAAGCCGGAGGGCTACTGGTGCGGCTTCGGCGACGACCCGGAGACCGGCCAGCCGATCACCACCAGTGAGTGGATCGACCGGCTCGCCCCCAAGGCCCTCGCCGTCGTCGCGATCGGCACCTGCGCCACGTACGGCGGGATCCACGCGATGTCCGGCAACCCGACCGGCGCCATGGGCGTGCCCGACTACCTGGGCTGGGACTGGAAGTCCAAGGCCGGCATCCCGATCGTCTGCGTGCCCGGCTGCCCGATCCAGCCGGACAACTTCGCCGAGACCCTGGTCTACCTGCTCTACCAGGCCACCGGCGCGGCCCCGATGATCCCGCTCGACGACCAGCTGCGGCCCACCTGGCTCTTCGGCGCCACCGTCCACGAGGGCTGCGACCGCGCCGGCTACTACGAGCAGGGGCAGTTCGCCACCGCCTACGACTCGCCGAAGTGCCTGGTGAAGATCGGCTGCTGGGGTCCCGTGGTCAAATGCAACGTGCCCAAGCGGGGCTGGATGGACGGCATCGGCGGCTGCCCCAACGTCGGCGGCATCTGCATCGCCTGCACCATGCCCGGCTTCCCCGACAAGTTCATGCCGTTCATGGACGAGCCGCCCGGCAGCAAGCTCTCCAGCACCGCCAGCGCCGCGTACGGCGGTGTCGTCCGCAAACTGCGCGACATCACGGCCAAGACCGTCGACCAGGAACCCAAGTGGCGGCACCGCGGCGACCAACTGACCACCGGATTCCGCAGGCCGTGGTGACCGTACGGCCCGTGGCGCGGCCGAACCGGCCCCGCTCCCCGTACGGCACCCCCGCCACCCCGTCCGACCCCACCTCCCGCCTACAGAAGGGCAACGGCACACACGATGGCACCGACGACTAAGGCGGCCGGTGACGGCAGCGGTCTGACGGAGATGTCCTGGGACCCGATCACCCGGATCGTGGGCAGCCTGGGCATCCACACCAAGATCGACTTCAAGCAGAAGCGGGTCGCGGAGTGCTACAGCACCTCGTCGGTCTTCCGCGGCTACAGCGTCTTCATGCGCGGCAAGGACCCGCGCGACGCCCACTTCATCACCAGCCGGATCTGCGGCATCTGCGGTGACAACCACGCGACCTGCTCGGTGTACACCCAGAACATGGCCTACGGGGTCAAGCCGCCGAACCTGGGGGAGTGGATCATCAACCTCGGCGAGTCCGCGGAGTTCATGTTCGACCACAACATCTTCCAGGAGAACCTGGTCGGGGTCGACTACTGCGAGAAGATGGTCCGCGAGACCAACCCGGGCGTCTGGGAACTCGCCCAGCGCACCGAGGCCCCGCACGCCGACGAGCACGGCTACCGCACCATCGCCGACATCATGAGCTCCCTCAACCCCATCGAGGGCGAGTTCTACCGCGAGGCGCTCCAGGTCAGCCGCTACACCCGGGAGATGTTCTGCCTCATGGAGGGCCGCCATGTGCACCCCTCCACGCTCTACCCGGGCGGCGTCGGCACCATCGCCAGCGTCCAGCTCTTCACCGACTACCTCAGCCGGCTGATGCGCTACGTCGAGTTCATGAAGCGGGTCGTCCCGCTCCACGACGACCTCTTCGACTTCTTCTACGAGGCCCTGCCCGGATACGAGGAGGTCGGCCGGCGGCGCGTCCTGCTCGGCTGCTGGGGCGCGTTCAACGACCCCGAGCACTGCGACTTCACCTACCGCAACATGACGGACTGGGGCCGGAAGATGTTCGTCACCCCCGGCGTCATCGTCGACGGCAAGCTCGTCACCAACGATCTCACCGAGATCAACCTCGGCATCCGCATCCTGCTGGGCAGCTCCTACTACCAGGACTGGGAAGGCCAGGAGAAGTTCGTCACCCACGACCCGCTGGGCAACCCGATCGACGCCCGCCACCCGTGGAACCAGCACACCATCCCCGCCCCGCAGAAGCGCGACTTCGCCGACAAGTACAGCTGGGTGATGTCCCCGCGCTGGTTCGACGGCAAGGAGCACCTCGCGCTGGACACCGGCGGCGGGCCGATCGCCCGGCTGTGGTCCACCGCGCTCTCCGGACTCGTCGACACCCCCTACGTCAAGGCCACCGGCCACAGCGTCGTCATCGACCTGCCGCGCAGCCTCACCCGCCCCGAGGCCCGCTTCGAGTGGCGGATCCCCAAGTGGAGCAACGCGCTGGAACGCAACCGCGCCCGCACCTACTTCCAGGCGTACACCGCCGCCATGGCGCTGCACTTCGCCGAACAGGCCCTGGAGGAGGTCCGCGCCGGACGCACCCGCACCTGGGAGAAGTTCGAGGTCCCCGACGAGTCCATCGGCGTCGGCTTCACCGAGGCGGTCCGCGGCGTCCTCTCGCACCACATGGTCATCCGGGACGGCAAGATCGCCAACTACCACCCGTACCCGCCGACACCGTGGAACGCCAGCACCCGCGACAGCTACGGGACCCCCGGCCCCTACGAGGACGCGGTGCAGAACACCCCCATCTTCGAGGAGAACCCCCCGGAGAACTTCAAGGGCATCGACATCATGCGCGCGGTGCGCAGCTTCGATCCCTGTCTGCCCTGCGGCGTCCACATGTACGTCGGCGACGGCCGGACCGTCCGGACCGAGCACGTGCCCACCGGGCTGAGCGGACTGGCCGGATGAGCGCCCCCACCGACCGCCAGGCACCGCCCGCCCCCACACCGAGCGCCGAAGAGGCCGGCCGCCGCGTCGAGGAGGTCCTCGACCGGCTCACCCGGAACGGCGACCCCGAGACCGGCGCCGCGGCCGAGGAACTGGTCCGCGTCCTGATGGACTTCTACGGGGCCGGGCTCGCCCGCGTCATGCACCACCTGGAGCGCACTCCGGACGGCACCGGACCGCACCCCGCCCTGCGCGCCGCGCTGCTCGGCGACCCCCTGGTCACCAGCCTGCTCGCGCTGCACGATCTGCACCCCGAGGACACCGAGGCCCGCATCGGGCGGGCCCTGGACAGCGTCCGCGGCCGGCACCCCGCCGAGGCCGCCGGCTTCGACCCGGACACCGGCACGCTGCGGCTGCGGGCGGCCGGCTCCGGCGGCTCCGGCGGCTGCGGCTGTTCCGGCGAGGACGGGGCCGGCCGGCAGAGCGTGGAAGCAGCGGTCAGCAGCTTCGCGCCCGAGGTCACCACCGTCGAGTGGGAGGCCGAACCGGCCGCGGCCGAGCCGGTCCTGCTGCAGATCTCCCGCCGCCCGTCGGCCCCCGCCACGGCCTCATGACCGGCCCTCAGCCGGTGGCCACGCGCCTGGGACCGCACAACGCCCACCGGGGCCTGCGCCGCTTCCGCGCACCGGCCCCGGCCGCCCCCGAACGCTGCGAACTGTGCGGCGTGGTGCTCGCCGACCACAACCACCGCCACCTCGTCGACACCGAACGCCGGGCCCTGGCCTGCGCCTGCACCCCCTGCGCCCTGCTCTTCGAACGGCCCGGCGCCGGCCACGGACGGTTCCGCACCGTCCCCGACCGCTATCTCACCGACCCCGGCCACACCCTCGACGAGGCGGCCTGGGACCTGCTGCGGATCCCGGTCGGCGTCGCCTTCTTCCTCCGCCACACCGGCCTGGACCGGCTGGTCGCGCTCTACCCCAGCCCGGCCGGCGCCACCGAGAGCGAACTCGACCCCGCCGCCTGGGAAACCGTCCTCGCGGGCAGCCGCCTCGCCCCGCTCCTCCAGCCCGACGTCGAGGCCCTGCTGCTGCGCCGCACCGACGACCGCACCGACTGCTACCTCGTACCGATCGACATCTGCTACGAACTCGTCGGCCGGATGCGGCTGTTGTGGCACGGCTTCGACGGCGGCGCCGAAGCCCGCGCCGCGCTCACCGACTTCTTCACCACGGTCGCCCGCCGGGCCCGCGCGCCGAGGGAGGACGACCGGCCGTGACCGAGCTGTCCTTCGAGTGCACCGGCGTCCGCGCCGACCGCCGCGCCGCCGCCCCCACCCTCCTCTTCCGCCTGCGCCTCACCACCGCCGACCCCGCGGACCGGGTGCACGCCGTCGCGCTGCGCTGCCAGATCCGGATCGAACCGGCCCGCCGCGACTACCGGCCCGACGAGGCCGAGGCGCTCGCCGACCTCTTCGGCGACCGCTCCCGCTGGAGCAGCACCCTGCACCCCCTCCAGTTCGCCCAGGTCTCCCACGTCGTCCCCGGCTTCACCGGCACCACCGAGATCGAACTGCCCGTCCCCTGCAGCTACGACCTCGACGTCGCGGCCGGCCGGTACTTCCACGCACTCGCCGACGGCGAGGTCCCGCTGCTGCTGCTGTTCTCCGGCACCGTCTTCGCCGGTGCCGGCGGTTTCCGGGTCCACCCCGTCCCCTGGCACAAGGAAGCGCAGGTGCGGATGCCGGTGACGGTCTGGCAGGAGATGACCGAGACCCACTTCCCGGGCTGCGGCTGGCTGCGGCTGCCCCGCACCACCCTCGACGCGCTGCTCGCCTACCGCTCCCGGCACGCCCTGCCCTCCTGGCAGCAGACCGTCGAGGCGCTGCTCGCCGCGGCCGGCGACGACCCGCCGCCCCCGCCGTCCGCCCGGCACGCCCGGCCGTTCCCCGGCACCGCCGCCCGCCCGCCCGCCGAGAGGACCGCCCCATGACGACCGGCATCCGGCCCGACGAGACGGTGGACCGCTTCGCCGCCGCCCGCCAGGTGGCGGACGCCGTGCTGTTCGAGGGCTACGTGCTCTACCCGTACCGCGCCTCCGCCGCCAAGAACCGGCTGCGCTGGCAGTTCGGCGTCCTCGTCCCGCCCGGCTGGACCGCCGCCGGCGCCGAGCACTCCCACCAGCGCACCGAATGCCTGATGGAACCGCGGTCCGGCGCCCGGCTCTCGGTCGAACTGCGGTTCCTGCACGCCCAGCGCCGTACCGTCCAACGCCTGTGCCCGGACGGGGAGTTCGAGACCGTCGACGAGCTGGAACTGCCGGACCGGGTGCTGGTTCCCTGGGACGAGGCCACCGAGGAACGCCTCACCCTCGACGCCGCCGTCACCGAACTGACCGGCGCCGGCCGCACCTTGCCGTTCACCCGGCCGGCGAGCGAGGAGACCGAGCCGGTGCACGACGCCGACGGGCGTCTCATCGGCCGGCTGGTGCGCCGCCGCGCCCGGATCGACGGCCGGATCCGGCTGACCGCGAGCCCGCTCGACGGGCCGTACGCCGCGCTGCGGCTGACCGCGACCGTCGAGAACACCGGCGACTGGGCCCCGAACGGCACCGCGGACCGCACCGAAGCCCTGCCGCACGCGCTGATCGGCGCCCACCTCTTCCTCGGCCTGAGCGCCGGCCGCTTCCTGTCCCTGACCGACCCGCCCGAATGGGCCCGGACCGCCGTCGCGTCCTGCCGCAACGAGCACACCTGGCCGGTGCTGGCCGGCGAACCGGGCCGCGCCGACGTGGTCCTGTCCTCGCCGATCATCCTGGAGGACCACCCGGCCGTCGCCCCCGAGAGCCCCGGCGCGCTCTACGACGCCCTGGAGATCGACGAGATCCTCGCCCTGCGCACCGCGGCCCTCACCGACCAGGAGAAGCGCGAGGCCCGCGGCACCGACCCGCGCGCCGCCGACGTCATCGCACTCGCCGACACCATGCCCCCCGAGGTTCTGGACCGCCTGCACGGGGCCGTACGCGCACTGCGCGAGGTCACCGGCCCCGGCCCAACGGCCCCCGGCGACCAGGCCCCCGACGTGCCCGGCACCCGCCCCGACACCCCCTGGTGGGACCCCGGCGGCGACCGCGGCGTCGACCCCGCCACCGACCAAATCACCCTCGACGGACGGCAGGTCGGCGCCGGCAGCCGGGTGCTGCTGAAGCCCGGCCGGCGCCGCACCGACGCCCAGGACCTCTTCCTGCACGGCCGCGCCGCCCTCGTCGAGGCCGTGCTGCACGACGTGGACGGCGGGGTGCACCTCGCGGTGACCCTGGAGGACGACCCGGGCGCCGACATCCGGCGCGAACAAGGCCGCTTCCTGTACTTCCAGCCCGACGAACTCGCTCCCCTGGAGGACACGTGAGCGCCCCCGCCCCCGGCGCGGTCCGGCCGCCCGCCAAGACGCTGATCGCCGGCGTGGGCAACATCTTCCTCGGCGACGACGGCTTCGGTGTCGAGGCCGTCCGCCGGCTCGGCGAACACCCCCTCCCGGACGACGTCGAGATCGTCGACACCGGCGTACGGGGCGTCCACCTCGCCTACCAGATGCTGGACGGCTACGACACCGTGCTGCTCGTC
The DNA here is from genome assembly GCF_036352915.1 of Streptomyces bugieae. Taxonomy (NCBI): domain Bacteria; kingdom Bacillati; phylum Actinomycetota; class Actinomycetes; order Kitasatosporales; family Streptomycetaceae; genus Streptomyces; species Streptomyces bugieae. The sequence goes on along the minus strand of NZ_JAZBJP010000002.1, from coordinate 833,425 downwards.
GACGCCGCCGCCCGTGGTGCCGAACCCGGGACCGTCCACCTCCTCGACGCCACCGAACCGGCCACCCCGCGCCCGCGGGCCGCCGCCCTCGACGCCCACCACATGACCCCCGACGCGGTGCTCGCCCTGCTCGACACGCTCAGCGCCGGCACCGACGGCCGCCCGCCCCGCCGCGTCCTCGTCGTCGGCTGCGAACCCGCCGACACCGCCGAAGGCATCGGCCTGAGCGACCCGGTCGAGGCCGCGGTCGACGAGGCCGTGGGACTCATCCTGCGGCTGGTCGGGGCGGACGCGAAGGCAGACGCGAAGGCAGACGCGGACGCAGACGCGGACGCAGACACGGACGCAGACACGGACACCACCGAAAGGAGCACCACCCCATGCTGAAGCTGATCCTCGGCACGGCGGCCGCCGCCGTGCTCGCCCTCGCCCTGAAGAGCACGCTGCCCGACATCAGGCGGTATCTGCGCATCCGCGCCATGTGACCGCGACGGCGCTGCACCGAACGAAGGACGCCGCGGCGCCACCCCGGCGAGGCACCCCGGCCCGCCCGTGCCCGCGCCGTCTAATGAACCAGGGCCCGGGCGGGTCCCGCGGACCCGCGGACCGGCCCGGCGGCACCCGGAAGTCCCGCACCAGAGAGGGACCGATGCACGAGATGTCCATCGCGCTCGCGGTCGTCGACCAGGTCGACGGCGCGGCCCGGCCCGCCGGGGCCACCGCGGTGCGCAGCGTCCGCCTCCAGGTCGGCGAACTGGCCGGAGTGGTCCCCGACGCACTGACCTTCTCCTTCCAGCTCGCCTGCGCGGGCACGGTGCTGGAAGGGGCGGAACTCGACATCGAACCGGTGCCGGCCCGCGCCCGCTGCGGCGCCTGCGCCCGGACCTGGTTGCCCGGCATGCCCCCGCGGCTCACCTGCCCGGGCTGCGGCGGGACGGACACCGAGCTGCTGTCCGGCCGTGAACTGCAGATCGTCCGTGTGTGCTGGCACGACACCGCGCCGCACCCACCGATTTCCCAGGAGTGCTGAACCATGTGCCGTGTCGTCGACCTGCAGCAGGCGGTTCTCGCCAAGAACGACGCCTGCGCCCACACCCTGCGCGAGGACCTCGCGGCGCGCGGCACCGCGCTGGTCAACCTGCTCTCCAGCCCCGGCAGCGGCAAGACCGCCCTCCTGGAGCGCGAACTCACCCTCGCCCGCGACCGCGGCGTCCCGGTCGCCGCGCTCACCGCCGACCTGGCCACCGAGAACGACGCGGTCCGGCTGGCCCGTTCCGGAGTACCCGTCAAACAGATCCTCACCGACGGGCTGTGCCACCTGGAGGCCGAGATGCTCGGCGGCCACCTGCACGACTGGCTCCCCGCCGAGGCCCGGCTGCTGTTCATCGAGAACGTCGGCAACCTGGTCTGCCCGGCCTCCTACGACCTCGGCGAGACCCTGCGGGTGGTGCTGGCCTCGGTGACCGAGGGCGAGGACAAACCGCTGAAGTACCCCACCGCCTTCGGCCTCGCCCACCTGGTCGTGGTCACCAAGACCGACATCGCCGAGGCGGTCTCCTTCGACGAGGAGGAGTTCCGCGCCAACGTCGAACGGGTCAACCCCGGCGTCGAGGTGCACCTCACCTCGGTGCGGCAGGGCATCGGCGAGGGGGTGCTGCTGGACCGGGCGCTGGCGGCCCGCGACGGCGCGCCGGTCCACATCCCCGTGATGACCCGCACGTCCCACCACGTCCACGACGAGAGCGAACCCCAGCCGCAAGACGAGCACTCCGCCGACCTCGACACCGTGGCGTCGAGCCGCTCATGACCACCGGGCAGGTCGACCGGGCCCCCGCGGGCGCCCCCGCGCCGGTCACCGCACGCCGCAGGATCACCGTGCGCGGCGTCGTCCAGGGCGTCGGCTTCCGCCCGTTCGTCCACGGCCTCGCCACCGAACTGGGCCTGGCCGGTCATGTGACCAACACCGGCGAGGGTGTACTCGCCGAGGTCGAGGGCCCGCCCGCCGCGCTCGCCGCCTTCGGCACCCGGATCACCGGTGAGGCGCCGCCGCTGGCCGTCGTCGACGCCGTGGAGGGCGAGGACCTCGCGGTCACCGGCGACACCGGATTCCGCATCCTGCCCTCCCGCGGTCCGGGCCCCTCCCGCACCCTGGTCGCGCCGGACGCCGCCACCTGCGACGCCTGCCTGGCCGAACTCGCCGACCCGGCCGACCGCCGCCACCGCCACCCCTTCATCACCTGCACGCACTGCGGTCCGCGCTTCACCATCGTCACCGCGCTGCCCTACGACCGGGCCCGGACGACGATGGACCGCTTCCCGATGTGCCCGCGCTGCACCCGGGAGTACGCCGACCCGGCCGACCGGCGGTTCCACGCCCAGCCGATCGCCTGCCACGACTGCGGCCCCCGGCTGCGGCTGCTGCTCGCCGACCCCGCCGACCCCACCGCCGCGCCGCGGCCGGCACCGGACCCCGACCCGGTCGACGCCACCCGGCAACTGCTCGCCGCCGGCGCGATCGTCGCCGTCAAGGGCCTCGGCGGCTACCACCTGGTCTGCGACGCCACCGACGACACCGCCGTCGCCCTGCTGCGCCGCCGCAAGGCCCGCGGCGACAAACCCTTCGCCCTGATGGTCCGTCAGGTCGACGACCTCGCACACCTGGTACGCGTCCGGCCCGCGGAACGCGCACTGCTCACCGGGTCCCAGCGCCCGATCGTCCTGCTGCGCCGCCGTCCCCACCCCACGCCCGCCCCGGACGCGCCGCTGCCGTCCCCCGCGGTCGCCCCCGGCAGCCCCGACCTGGGCGTCATGCTGCCGTACACGCCGCTGCACCACCTGCTGCTCGGGCTGCCCGGCGACCCTCCGCCACGGTCGGCCTCGCCCGAGCGGGGGGACTCCCACGGCCCCCGGCTGCTCGTGATGACCAGCGGCAACCTCGCCGGCGAGCCGATCGTCACCGACGACGAGGACGCCGTGCGGCGGCTCGCCGGACTGGCCGACGCCTGGCTCACCCACGACCGTCAGATCCGCGTCCCCTGCGACGACTCGGTGGTCCGGGTCACCGACGACGGCGAGCCGCTGTTCGTCCGCCGCTCCCGCGGCTACGCCCCGTTCCCGGTCCCGCTCCCGGTCGCGGTCCGCCCCGCGCTCGCGGCCGGCGGCGACCTGAAGAACGTGCTCTGCCTGGCCGAGGGCCGCCGCGCCTGGCTGTCGGCACACATCGGCGACATGGACGACCTCGCCACCCAGCTCGCCTTCGAGCAGGCCGAGGCACACCTGGAGACGGTCACCGGGGTCCGCCCCCAGCTCCTCGCCGCCGACCGGCACCCCGGCTACCGCTCCGGCCAGTGGGCCCAGCGGCACACCGAAGGCCGTCCGCTGGTCCGCGTCCAGCACCACCACGCGCACATCGCCGCGGCCATGGCCGAACACGGCCTCGACGGCAGCCGCCCGGTCATCGGCGTCGCCTTCGACGGCACCGGCTACGGCGACGACCAGGCCGTCTGGGGCGGCGAGATCCTGCTCGCCGACTACGACGGCTACCGCCGCTTCGGCCGCCTCGCCTACGTCCCGCTGCCCGGTGGCGACACCGCCGTACGCCGCCCCTACCGGATGGCCCTGGCCCATCTGCGCGCGGCCGGCATCGACTGGGCCGCGGACCTCCCGCCGGTCGCCTTCTGCCCGCCCGACGAACGGCGGCTGCTCGCCCGGCAGCTCGAACGCGACCTCAACTGCGTGCCCACCTCCAGCATGGGCCGCCTCTTCGACGCGGTCTCCTCACTGGCCGGGATCTGCCACCACGCCGGATACGAGGCGCAGGCCGCGCTCGCCCTCGAAGCCGCGGCCCTGACCGCCGGCGAGGACCCCGCGCCCGGCTACGGCTTCGCCCTGCGCACCGGCCCCGACGCCCCGGCGGACCGCGCGGCCGCCGACACCGTCGCCGACCCGGCGCCGCTGCTCGCGGCCGTCGTCGCGGACGTCCGGGCCGGCACCGCGCCGGCGCTGATCGCCGCCCGCTTCCACACCGCGGTCGCCGGACTCGTACGGCACTGCTGCGCGCTGGCCCGGGAGCGCGCGGGTCTGACGACCGTCGTACTGACCGGTGGGGTGTTCGCCAACACGCTGCTCTCCGAGGCCGCCGCCCGGCTGCTGCGCCAGGACGGTTTCACCGTGCTGCGGCACCGCCGGGTCCCGCCCAACGACGGGGGCCTGGCGCTCGGCCAGATCGTCGTGGCGGCGCGCACCGCACCCGTGCACGGCGGGGTGGGCGTGCCCTGAACGGCGCCGCGGCCGCGGCGGACGACGCTTGATGACGAGGAGAGGCCCATGTGCCTGGCGGTACCCGGCAAAGTACTGGACATCGAGGAACGGGACGGCACCCGGATGGCCACCGTCGACTTCGGCGGCGTGGTCAAGGAAGTGTGCCTGGAGTACGTCCCCGACCTCCAGGTCGGCGAGTACGCGATCGTCCACGTCGGCTTCGCGCTGCAGCGCCTGGACGAGGACTCGGCCCGCCAGACCCTGGCCCTCTTCGAGGAACTGGGGCTGCTCCAGGAGGAGTTCGGCGACCCCTGGGAGGCGGCCGCCGCGGAGGCGGGCGCCGCACCCGCGGCCGTCGGCGGCGACACGGCGCGGGAGGCGCGGAAATGAAGTACATCGACGAATTCCAGGACCCCGAGCTGGCCCGCCGGCTGCTGGACGACATCCGGGCCACGGCGACCCGGCCATGGGCCCTGATGGAGGTCTGCGGCGGCCAGACGCACACCATCATCCGACACGGCATCGACCAACTCCTGCCGGAACAGGTCGAGTTGATCCACGGACCGGGCTGCCCGGTATGTGTCACCCCGCTGGAGGTGATCGACAAGGCGCTGGAGATCGCCTCCCGCCCGGACGTGATCTTCTGCTCGTTCGGCGACATGCTCCGGGTCCCCGGCAGCGACCGCGATCTGTTCCAGGTGCGCGGCGAGGGCGGCGACGTACGGGTGGTGTACTCCCCGCTCGACGCGCTGAAGACCGCCCAGCAGAACCCCGACCGCGAGGTGGTGTTCTTCGGCATCGGCTTCGAGACGACCGCCCCGCCCAACGCCATGACGGTCCATCAGGCCCGCAGGCTCGGCATCCGCAACTTCAGCATGCTGGTCTCGCACGTCCGGGTCCCGCCCGCCATCGAGGCGATCATGACCTCGCCCAGCTGCCGGGTCCAGGCGTTCCTCGCCGCCGGCCATGTGTGCAGCGTGATGGGCATGGCGGAGTACCCCGCACTGGCCGAACGCTTCCGGGTGCCGATCGTGGTCACCGGCTTCGAACCGCTGGACATCCTGGAGGGCATCCGCCGCACCGTCCGCCAACTGGAGCGCGGCGAGCACACCGTGGACAACGCCTACCCGCGCGCCGTCCGCAGCGAGGGCAATCCCGCCGCGCAGGCCATGCTCGCGGACGTCTTCGAGGTCACCGACCGCGCCTGGCGGGGCATCGGCACCATCCCCGCCAGCGGCTGGCGGCTCTCCGAGCGCTACCGCGACTACGACGCCGAACACCGCTTCTCCGTCGACGGCATCGCCACCCGCGAACCGGCCGCCTGCCGCAGCGGCGAGGTCCTGCAGGGACTCATCAAGCCGCACGAGTGCGAGGCGTTCGGCACCACCTGCACCCCGCGCACCCCGCTGGGCGCCACCATGGTCTCCAGCGAGGGCGCGTGCGCCGCCTACTACCTGTACCGCCGACTCGGCACCCCGCCCACCCCGCTGGAGGCGAGCCCCGTTGCCTGACACCCCGCACACCCCGCTGACGGCGTCGAACGCGTCGAACGCCGCCGCCGGCGCCCCCACCCCGGCCGACCGCGGACTGCCCACCGTCGACATCTCCGGCTGGACCTGCCCCACCCCGCTGCGCGACCAGCCGCGGGTCGTCATGGGGCACGGCGGGGGCGGCGCGCTCTCCGCCGAACTCGTCCAGCAGATCTTCGTGCCCGCCTTCGGCGGTGAGGTCCTCGCCCAGCTCGGCGACTCCGCGGCGGTCGCGCTGGGCGGCGCCCGGCTCGCCTTCTCCACCGACTCCTTCGTGGTCCGGCCGCTGTTCTTCCCCGGCGGCAGCATCGGCGACCTCGCCGTCAACGGCACCGTCAACGACCTGGCCATGAGCGGCGCCCGAGCCGCCTACCTCTCCTGCGGCTTCATCCTGGAGGAGGGCGTGGAGATGCCGGTGGTCGCCGGGGTCGCCGACGCGATGGGCGCGGCCGCCCGGGTCGCCGGGGTCGAGGTGGCCACCGGGGACACCAAGGTCGTCGAGGCGGGCCACGGCGACGGCGTCTACATCAACACCGCCGGCATCGGGCTGATCCCGGACGGCGTCGACCTCCGCCCGCAGCGCGTCGTCCCCGGCGACGTGGTGATCGTCAGCGGCGACATCGGCGTGCACGGCGTGGCCATCATGAGCGTCCGCGAGGGCCTGGAATTCGGCGTGGAGATCGAGAGCGACTGCGCCGCGCTCGGCGGGCTCGTCGAGACCATGCTCGCGGTCACCCCCGACCTGCACGTCCTGCGCGACCCCACCCGCGGCGGCCTGGCCGCGGCCCTGTGCGAGATCGCCACCGCCTCCTGCACCGGCATCGTCATCCAGGAACGCGCCGTCCCGGTACCGCCCGCGGTCGCCAACGCCTGCGCCATCCTCGGTCTGGACCCGATGTACGTCGCCAACGAGGGCAAGCTCGTGGCGTTCGTCCCGCGCGAGCACGCCGACGCGGTACTGGCCGCGATGCGGAGGCACCCCTTGGGTGCCGGAGCGGCGGTCATCGGCGAGGCGGTGGCGACCCACCCCGGCATGGTGGTGGCCCGCACGCCGCTGGGGGGGACGCGGGTGGTTGATCTGCCGCTGGGGGAGCAGTTGCCGCGTATTTGTTGACTTCCCACGTACTTGGCCGTCCCGCCGCGGTTGTTGTTCGCCGTTGCGCCTGCGGCGTGCTGGGTTGTGGTGGGTGTGGTGACGGGCCTCCGGGGCCGGGCGTGTGGACTGCTGACGCTTTACGTCCACACAACCGGCCCCTCCGGCCCGTCCCCTCCCGTTGGGGGAGAAGGAAACGATGGTGGGGGTGCACGTGATGCCCACACGCGTGCGGTCAACAGACAACGCACGCCCCCAACTAGCTCAGTAACTCCCACTCACGGGAGGGGCTGGACCGGAGGACGAAGTCTGGAGGGCCGGCACCGCACCCGAAAACACCACGCCCGCCGCCAGGCGCAACGGCGACCAAGCCCCGCGGCGGGAGAGACGGCTACGTGCGGGGCGCCGCAAAGCGCGCAACGGCGAACAACCCCGACGGCGGGACAGACGGGTACGTGGGGGGCTAAGCCTTCTGCAGCAGGTGGGAGCCGAACCAGTCGTCCTCGTCCCGTACGCCCGGCAGGACGAAGAAGTAGCCGCCGCCGATGGGGGTGATGAAGCGCGCCAGCGGCTCGTGTTCCAGGCGGCGCTGTACGGTCGCGAACTGGCGCTCCGGGTCCTGCTGGTAGCCGCAGAAGACCAGGCCGAGGTCCATCCCGCCTTTGTGGTCGAAGCCCTCGTCGTAGTTGTAACTGCGCCGCAGGAAGCGGGAGTCGTCCGTCTTGTGGGTGCGCGGGTTGGCCAGCCGGATGTGGGAGTCGAGCGGGATGATCCGGCCGTGCGGGTCATCCCGGTAGTCCGGCGCGTCCGTCTCGTGCCGGCCGTCCAGCGGCGCACCGCTCGCCTTGTGCCGGCCGAAGATCCTCTCCTGGTGCCGCAACGGCACCTTGTCCCACTTCTCCACGTGGAAGCGGATCAGCCGCAGCACCTGGTAGCAGCCGCCCAGCGCCCAGTCCGGCTCGCCGCAGGGCGGCGTCACCCACATCAGCCGGTCCATCTCCCGGCCCGAATCGGTGTCCGGGTTGACGATGCCGTCCTTGAAGCCCAGCAGGTTGCGCCGGGCCCCGGACGGGCGGGACGGGTTGAGGAAGGCGTTGGCCCGCCAGCGCGGCCGGAGCAGGCCATCCGTTTCCCGTGCCAGGTCGCGCAGGACGTGCACGATGGCGTCCGGGTGTTCGGCGCAGATCTGCAGGGACAGGTCGCCGTGGCAGCGGGACGGCTCCAGCCGGTCGTCGGGGAACGCCGGCATCGCCTTCAGATGGCGCGGCTTGTGCCCGGACAACCCGTAACGGTCGTCGAAGAGCGAGGCGCCCACGCCGAGCGTGATCGTGAGCGAGTCCGGCGTCGGGCGCTCCGACGACACCCGCTCGTCGCGCGGCTTCACCCCGCCCGTCAGGATCCGGGACCGGTGGGTGAGCTTCTGGAACAGTTCCACCAGACCGTCCCGGTCCTCGGCCAGTACGTCGAAGCCGATGAAACCCGCGCAGAGCTGCTGCGGCGTCACCACGCCGGCCTGGTGGTGGCCGTGGAACGGCACCCGGTCGGGCAGGTCCCGGCGGCCGTCCCGCGGCCCGGCCGCCGGCCGGCCCGCGGCGACCGCCTCGCCGCCGAGGCCCCCGGCGGCCGCCACCCCCGCGACGCCGGCCGCACACCTGAGGAATTCCCGCCGCCCGTCGCCCCGCGCCGCCGCACGCCCGTCTCCGGCCTGATCACATCTCATCGTCCCACCCATCCTGACTGCGTCATCCGGCACCTGCACATACCTGTGCGTGATGCTCGCCGCCAGGGGGGCGCGCGGCGGGACCAACACGGCCTCGGCGCCGGATATCACGCCTGGGACCCCCGCCCGGTCGCCCGAACGGCGCAGCCGGCCGCCGCTGCGCGCGCGGGGGCGCCGGGGCGCTTTTAGCGTCGCCCGTGTGACCTGCCCGAACACTGCGCGGGCCGGGGCCGGCACGGCACCCGGCACGGCCGCCCCACGCGGCGGGCGGGCACCGGCCGCGCCCCGCCCCCGACTCCAGGAACCCCCGCACATGAACGCCTTCACCGACGAGAGCACCCAGACCGCCGAGAGCCCGCCGGCCGGCGCGCGGACACCCAACGGCCGGCCGCGGCCGGCCGACCTCGGCATCCCGATGGACCTGGCCACGGTGCTCGGTGCGGAGCCGCCCGAGGATCAGGGCCCGCCGGACGAAGCACCGCCCGGTCTCACCTTCCGCATCGAGCGGGGGCACGCCGAACCCGAGGAACTCGCCGCGCTCACCGTCGTGCTGGCCGCCCGGCTCGCCGGACTGCGGGCCCTCGTCGACGGTCCGGAGCCCGTGGAGGAGGAACGCCCGGCCGACCGCCGGCACGCGCGGGGACACCGTCCGGGCCGTTCCGCCTGCTGGTCCGGCTGTTGGACCTGCGCCTGAGCCGTGGCCGGGCCGGGGCCGCGGTCAGCCGAAGAAGGCCAGCAGCAGCGCCACCGCCGTGACGACGACGGCGCCGACGACGAAGCCGAGGATCACCTTGCGCTGCCAGGGCGCGACGTATCCGCCGCGCAGCGCGCTGCCCATCCTGCCGTACTGGTCGATCCGCCCCATGGGTGTCAGCGGCTCCGTCGGGCCCTGCGGCATCCCCTGCGTCCAGTCGGGGCCCGCCTGCGGGTAGCGGCGGCGCCAGCTCTCGTCCTCACGCCATGGCAGTGTCATCCGGCTGCTCCTCGCCTCGTTCGCCGGCCACGGACGATCCCCCCGTGTACCGATCATCTGTTCCCACCTCAGTTCCTACCCGTTCCCGCCGGATGATGCGCGGAATCCAGCGCGCGGCGAGCGCGGCCGCGACGAGGAACCCCGCGGCGCCGATGACCACCGAGGTGTGCAGGCCCGCCACCAGGCCGCCGGCGACCAGCGTGCCGAACAGGGCCACGCCGAGCGCGCTGCCGGTCTGCCGGGCGGCGTTGAACACCGCGGCCGCGGCGCCGCTCCGCTCGCCCGGCGCGGCCTCCATCACCGCCGCGGTGGCGGCCGGCATGGTCAGCGCGGTCCCGAACCCGGCGGCCGCCATCGGCGCCACCAGCACCGCGTACGGCGTGCCCGGGCCCGCGGCCAGCCAGCCGGCCAGCCCGGCCGCGCCCACCACCAGGCCCACCACCATGGGCAGCCGCGGACCCGTACGGGCCGTCAGCCGCCCGGCCAGCGCCGAACCGGCCGCCACCACGCCCACCGCGGGCAGCAGCGCGCACCCCGTCCGCAGCGCGCTGTAGTGGTGCAGCTGCTGGAAGTACAGCGGGGCCAGGAACAGCAGCCCGTAGAAACCGGTGTTGAGCAGCACACCGATGACCGCGGAGGCGGAGAAGGCGGGCGTGCGGAAGAGCGTGAGCGGCAGCATCGGCGCCGGCGAGCGCCGCTCCAGCACCAGGAAGGCCACCAGCCCCGCCGCCCCGCCCGCGAACCCGCCGAGGACCGCCGGACGGCCCGGGCCGGGCGCCCCGGCCTCGATGCAGCCGGTGGCCAGCCCGCCCAGGCACACCGCCGCCGCGAGCTGCGCCGGAAGGCCACCAGCCCCGGCCGGGACCGGTCCGCCGGGGGCCGCGGCACGTACCGTACGGTCAGCAGCAGCGCGGCCAGGCCCACCGGCAGGTTCAGGAAGAACACCGACCGCCAGCCGAGCCCCGCGACGAGCACCCCGCCCAGCACCGGGCCGGCCCCCGCGGCCAGGCCGGCGACCGTGCCCCACGCGCCGAAGGCCCGGGCCCGCGCCGTCCGGCCCGGGTACGCCGTCCGCAGCAGCGCCAGCGAGGCCGGCACCATCAGCGCCGCGCCCAGGCCCTGCACCAGCCGGGCGAGGACCAGCACCGCGGTCGTCGGGGCCAGCCCGCAGCCGGCCGAGGCGAGGGTGAACACCACCAGACCGCCCAGGAACACCGACTTCCCGCCCAGCCGGTCGCCCAGCCCGCCGCAGAAACGCCTTCGGCGTCGACACCGACCGGCTGCCGCGCCGCCGCCCCTCGGTCCGCTACTGCGTCGACTGGGGCGAACAGCGCCACCACCTCGCCGGCGCGCTGGGCGCCGCCCTCACCACCCGGATGTTCGCCCTGGACTGGCTGCGGCACGGCACGTACCGGCGGGTGGTCCGGCTCACCGACTCCGGCCGGGAGGGCCTGACCACGGCCTTCGGGGTGCCGGCGGACCGGCTCTCCTGACGCGCCGGGGTCCCGTACCGCGGACGCGTGATTCCTGTCCGGTGCCGGTCAAGTAGGGTCCGGCGGACCGGGACACCGGCCGGACCCGGCCGGGACAGTGCGACGAGGAGTCTTTTGTGGCGGAGCGTCAGGTATCAGCGGGGGCGGACGGGGCAGGTGCGCCGGAAGTCCAGGCCGAGGAGCGCCGGCTGCGCCGTGACCTCGGCTTCTGGGGACTGACCGGCATCGGCTTCTCCAACATCGTCGGCTCCGGCTGGCTGTTCGCGGCCCTGTACGCGGCGCAGACGGCCGGCCCGGCGGCGCTGCTGTCCTGGGTCGGCGCGGGTCTGCTGTGCGGTCTGGTCGCCCTGGTCCTGATCGAGCTCGGCGCGTCCCGGCCGGAGGGCGGCGGCACGGTCCGCTGGCCGCTGTTCGCCAGCGGCCGACTGGTCGGCACCCTGATCGGCTGGTCGACCCTGCTGTCCGTGGGCGGCACCGCCGCCGAGATCAGCGCGATCATGCAGTACACGGCGCACTACATCCCCGGCCTCTACAACGGCCACACCCTCACCCTCGGCGGGCTCGGCCTGGCCGCCGGGCTCAGCGTGCTGCTGACGGCGCTGAACTGGTTCGCGGTGCGGATGTTCGCCCGGATGAACAACCTGATCTCGGTGTTCAAGATCGCCGTACCGGTCGTCACCGTGATCGCGCTGTTCGCCTCCGGCTGGCACTCCGGCCGGCTCACCGATCACGGCGGCTTCGCCCCGTACGGCTACGTGGCTTGCCTGACCGCGCTGGCCGGCGGCGGCATCGTCTACTCCGTCAACGGCTTCCAGGCCCCGCTGGACTTCTCCGGTGAGACCCGCAACCCCCGCCGCACCATCCCCGCGGCGGTCCTCACCGGCATCGGCCTGGCCGTGGCCATGTACCTCGCGCTGCAGCTGGCGTTCCTCTTCACCGTCCCCGAGAGCCTGCTGGGCCACGGCTGGCAGGGCGTCTCCTTCGACTCGCCGTTCGGCCAGCTCGCCCTGATCCTCAACCTGCACTGGCTGTCCAGCCTGCTCTACGCGGACGCGGTCATCTCGCCCGGCGGCTCGGCCTACGTCGGCGTGGCCATCGACGCCCGGCACACCTACGCGCTCGCCAAGAACGGCACGATCCCGCGGTACTTCATGAAGGTCAACGAGCGGTTCGGCGTGCCGCGCCGGGCGCTGGCGGTCAACCTCCTGGTCATCGTGGTCTTCCTGCTGCCCTTCGGCGGCTGGCAGGACATCGTGAGCGTCATGGGCGACATGTACCTGCTGATCTACGCCGCCTCGGCGGTCGCGGTCGCGGTGTTCCGCTCCGAGCCGGGCGGCGGCACCGCCGGCTGGGTGCCCGGCCTGCGCTGGATCGCGCCGGTCAGCTTCGTCGTGTCCAGCGAGTTCGTCTACTGGTCGGGCTGGAACGACCTGCGGCTGGCCCTGCCGCTGGTCCTCGCCGGCCTGCTGATCTTCCTCGTCATGCGCCGCCCGGGCGCCCGCGGCGCCACCGCGGCCGTGGAGAGCGACGGCGCCGGGCCGCGCCGCCCGCTCTCCGCCGAACTGCGCACCGGCGCCTGGCTGGTGGTCTACCTCCTCGCCCTGACCGCCCTCTCCGGACTCGGCACCTTCGAGGGCTCCGGCCGGCTGCCCGCCCCGTACGACTCGATCACGGTGGCCGTCCTCGCCGCCGGGATCTTCTTCTGGGCCGTACGGTCCGGTGTCCGCCACCTGGCGGTGAACCGCTCCGAGGCCGGGGAGGGCCCGGCGTCGTGAAGCGGAAGTCACCCCGCAGAAATATGATGAACCGGACAGGCGGGCTCCCCTCGCGGGCCCCGTGAGCCCAGGTCAGGAGGCCCCCGCGGATCCGCCGCACGGAGCGCGCCGCCGCAGTGGCCCATGCACCGATGCACCCGGGAGCGATCCATGCTTCGGCGTCGTCCCCCGCGGTCGGCGAGCGCCGACGATCTGCTGACCACGCTCGGGCGGCTGACCGCCCAGGCGCGGGAGGGCGCCGAGAAGCAGCGGGCCCGCGTGGAGCTCGCCGAGGCGCTGCAGCGCGAGATGCTGCCGGCCCGGCTGCCGCAGCTCCCCGGGCTGCGCGCCGCCGCCACCTACGCCCCGGCCCGGCACGGCCTGGACATCGGCGGCGACTGGTACGACGGCTTCCCGCTGCCCGACGGGTCACTGGCGTTCTGCATCGGTGACGTGCAGGGCCACGACGTGGAGGCGGCGGCCTTCATGGGCCAGATCCGGCTCGGGCTGCGGGCCGTCGCCGTGCACGCCGCCGACCCCGGCGAGGTGCTCAGCCGCGCCAACGACCTGCTGCTCTCCGTCGACTACGGGCTCTTCGCCACCTGCACCTTCCTCCGCTTCGACCCGGCCGGCTGGGAGCTGACCAGCGCCCGGGCCGGCCACGTACCGGCCATCTGGGCCACCACCGACGGCCGGTTCGGCCTGGCCGACGACCCCGGGGGCCTGCCGCTGGGCATCGTGCCGGGGGAGGAGTACCCGGTCACCCGCCGCCGGCTCGCCATCTCGGGCGCCTTCGCCCTGGTCACCGACGGGGTCGTGGAGGGACCGGCGTTCCCCATGGAAGACGGGCTGACGCAGGTGATGCGGCTGGTGCGGGCCAACGCGGGCAGCGATCCGGCGGCGGTCGCCGCGGCGGCGATGAGCGTGGCGGAACTGACCGGGCACACCGACGACTCCGCGGTGCTGGTGCTGCGCTTCGACGGCGCCGGCGGCCAGGAGTGGGTGAAGCGCGAGCGGGGCGCGCGTGTCGTGGCCGGCGCCCGGCCGCCGGCATTGTCTGATGGCTGATGTGGTGCGTACCGAGCAACTCCGCCGTCTCGCACCGGCAGCCCTGACGATCCTCGTCCTCGCCGCCGTCTACTACGCGTCCGCCCGGATCGGGCTGCTGGAACAGGTGGTGGTCGCCGGTGCCGTGGTCACGCCCTTATGGCCGCCCACCGGTATCGCGCTCAGCAGCCTGCTGCTGATCGGGCTGTGGACCTGGCCGGCCTTCTTCCTCGGGACGCTCCTCGTCGTCGCCTCGATCAGCCCGCTCGACGGATCCGTCCTCGCCATCATGACCGGCAACACCCTCGCCCCGGTGTGCGCCTGCCTGATGCTGCGCAAGGTGGGGTTCCGGACCGAACTGGACCGGCTGCGGGACGGCGTCGCGCTGGTCGCCCTCGGCGCGATCGCCGGCATGGTGATCAGCGCGACGTTCGGCAGCGGCACCCAGGTCATCACCGGCGCGCTGCCGGCCGGGGACTTCTGGCGCACCTGGGCGGCGTGGTGGGTGGGCGACGCGATGGGCGTCCTCGTCGTCACCCCGCTCGTGCTGGCCGCCCGCACCCTGCGGCCGCCCCGGGACCTGCTCCTCGTCCGGTCGGCGGAGGCGGCGGCCCTGCTGGTCGCCGCGGTCCTGGTCTCCCTCGTGGCGGTGCACAGCACGCTGTCGCTGCTGTTCCTGGTCTTCCCGGTGATCGTGTGGGCGGCGCTGCGCTTCCAACTGGCCGGTGCGGCGCCCTGCGTGCTGGTGGTGTCCGTGCTGGCGATCTCGGCGGCGACCGACCGCACCGGACCGTTCGAGGGCCAGAGCCTGCTGGAGTCCATGGTCAACCTGCAGGCGCTCAACGCCTCCGCCGCGCTCACCGCGCTGCTGCTGTCGGCGATCGTCACCGAGCAGATCGCCATCCGCCGCAAGATCGAGCTGGCCTGCACCGAACTGGCCGAGGTCGTCGACCGCCTCGCGCCGGGGGAGAGCCGCCGCCGCTGGCCGCCGGAGGAGGACGGGCGCTGAAGGGGAGGAACCCCGTGGGCCCCGAGGTCAGTCCCGCAGCAGTTCCCCCAGGTCGTAGCCCACCGGCTCCTCCAGCTGGGCGTAGGTGCAGCTCTCCGGCGTACGGTCCGAGCGCCAGCGTCGGAACTGGGCGGTGTGCCGGAACCTGCTGCCTTCCATGTGGTCGTAGGCCACCTCGCACACCCGCTCCGGGCGCAGCGGCACCCACGACAGGTCCTTGCCGCCGCTCCACCGGCTCGGCCCGCCGGGCATCCGCCGGGACGCGTGTGCCTCCTCGTCCGTCCACGCGCCCCACGGGTGCTCCGCGGCATCGTCCATCCGCAGCGGCGCCAGCTCCTCGACCAGGGCGCGCCGCCGGGCCATGGGGAACGACGCGCACACCCCGACGTGCTGGAGCTGACCGGCGTCGTCGTGCAGGCCCAGCAGCAGCGAGCCGACCACCGGGCCGCTCTTGTGCAGCCGGTAGCCCGCCACGACGCAGTCGGCGGTGCGGGAGTGCTTCACCTTGAACATCACCCGGTCACCGGGCCGGTACGGCAGGTCCAGCGGTTTGGCGATCACCCCGTCCAGCCCCGCGCCCTCGAACTGTGTGAACCAGCGCTGGGCCAGCTCCTGATCGGTGGTGGCGGGCGCGGTGTACACCGGCGGCCCGGCCGTCCGCAGCGCCTTCACCAGCGCCTCCCGGCGCGCGGACTGCGGCTCGCGCATCAGCGAGTCGGAGCCCAGGGCCAGCAGGTCGAAGGCGATCAGGGAGGCCGGCGTCCGCTCGGCGAGGGTGCGGACCCGGGAGTCCGCCGGGTGGATGCGCTCCAGCAGATCCTCGAAGTGCAGCCGGCCGTCATGGGCGATGACGATCTCGCCGTCGAGGACGCAGCGCCGCGGCAGCTCGTCCCGGACCGCCGCGATGACCTCGGGGAAGTAGCGGCTGAGCGACTTCGTCGTGCGGCTGGCGATCTCGACCTCCGTACCGTCGCGGAAGACGATGACCCGGAAGCCGTCCCACTTGGCCTCGTACTGCATGCCGGCGGGGATGCCGGACACCGGCTTGGCGAGCATGGGGGAGACCGGGGGCATGACGGGCAGGTCCATGGTCCCGATCCTGAGGGCTCGGGCCGCGTCCCGCGCGCCGGGCGGAACCCCCGGGCACCCTCTAGCGTGGAGGCATGACCGGAGGTCGGGCCAACGAGGCCGTCGAGCTGGACGTCGCGGGGCGCACGGTGCGGGTGTCCCACCCGGACAAGACGTACTACCCGGAGCGCGGCTTCACGAAGTTGGACGTCGCCCGCTACTACCTCGCGGTCGCGGACGGGGTGCTGCGCGGGCTGCGCGACCGGCCCACGACGATGCAGCGCTTCCCCGACGGCGTGGAGGGCGAGTTCTTCTACCAGAAGCGGGCGCCCAAGGGCCTGCCCGACTGGCTGCCCACCGCCCGGATCGCCTTCCCCAGCGGGCGGTTCGCCGACGAGATGTGCCCCACCGAGCCCGCCGCCGTGGTCTGGGCGGCCAATCTCGGGTGCCTGACCTTCCACCCGTGGCCGGTCCGCCGCGACGACACCGAGCACCCCGACGAACTGCGGATCGACCTCGATCCGCAGCCCGGCACCGACTTCGCGGACGCCGTACGGGTCGCCCACGAGCTGCGCGCACTGCTCGACGAGCACGGGCTGCGCGGCTGGCCCAAGACCTCCGGCGGCCGGGGCGTGCACATCTACGTACCGATCCGGCCGCAGTGGACGTTCACCGAGGTCCGACGGGCCGCGATCACCGTGGCCCGGGCCATGGAACGGCGGCTGCCGGACCTGGTCACGTCGGCGTGGTGGAAGGAGGAACGCGGCGCGAAGATCTTCGTCGACTACAACCAGATGGCCCGGGACCGCACGATCGCCTCGGCCTACTCGCTGCGCGCCCGGCCGCGCGCCACGGTCTCCGCCCCGCTGCGCTGGGAGGAGCTGTCCGACGCCGTGCCGGAGGACTTCGACCTGCGCACGATGCCGCCGCGATTCGCGGAACTCGGCGATGTGCACGCCGACATGGCGGACCACGCCTTCGGGCTGGAATCCGTCTTCGACCTCGCGGACCGGCAGGCGGCCGACGAGGGGCTGGGCGATCTGCCCTATCCGCCGGACCACCCGAAGATGCCGGGCGAGCCGCCCCGGGTGCAGCCGAGCCGGGCCCGCAAGCGCTGACGGCCCCGGCCGGTCCGGGACCGGATGCCCCGGACGGCCGTACCCGACCCGGCCGGCGCACTTCCGCCGCGGCCTCGCCGTTCGCACGCGGGAGGCGGTCCGTGGTCTGTCGCCGCGTATGCGCCTCCGCCCGCCGGACGAGATCATTCCGCACGTGGCGAACGAGAATGCGGGCCGGCCGTGAGCGAGTTCCCGATCGACTATGCGGCGGTCTTCCAGGCGCTGCCGGGCGCCGTGCTGCTGCTCACGCCGGAGCTGATGATCGCCGACGCCAACGAGGCCCTGCTGCGCCGCGCCGGCCGGCAGCGGCGACAGGTGGTCGGGCACCACCTCTTCGACGTCTTCCCCGACAACCCCCGGGACCCCGACGCCACCGGTACGCGCAATCTGCGGGCGTCCCTGGAACGGGTGCTGGCCACCGGCCTGACCGACACCATGGCCCTCCAGCGCTATGACGTCGAACTGCCCGGCCGGCCGGGCGTGTTCGAGGAGCGCTACTGGAGCCCCGTCAACGCACCGGTGCTCGACGCGGACGGGCGCGTGCGGCTGATCGTGCACCGGACGGAGGAGGTCACCGAGACCCTCCGGGCCGGCGCCCCGCGGGACCACGGCGGCGCCCCGCAGCGGATGACGGCCGAACTCTACGCCCGGGCCCAGGAGCTCCAGCAGCTCAACGACCGGCTCCGCCAGGCCCACGCCCGGGAACGGCTGGTGGGGCTGGCGCTCCAGGAGGCGATGCTGCCCGCGCCCCGCCCGGTGGGGCACCACCGGGCCGCGGTGCGCTACCGGCCCGCGGTCGGGGCGCTCAACGTCTGCGGTGACTGGTACGACCTGGCGGAGCTGTCCGGGGACCGGATGGCGGTGGCGGTCGGTGACGTCGTCGGCCACGGGCTGGAGGCGGCGTGCGTCATGGGGCAGCTGCGCAGTGCGCTGAGCGCCGCCACGCTGGTCACCCCGGGGCCCGCCCGGGCACTGGAGGTGCTGGGCATCTACGCCCGCTCGGTGGAGGGCGCCGAATCCGCCACCGCGGTGGAGGCGTTCATCGACTGGTCCAGCCACACCATCGCCTACAGCAGCGCCGGCCATCCGCCGCCGGCGCTGCTGCACCCGGACGGCCGGGTGGAGCTCCTGGACGGGGCGACCGATCCGCCGCTGGGGGCCCGGCCCGAGCACGTGGACCGCCCCGAGGCCCTGGTCTCCTTCGCCGACGACGCCGTGCTGGTGCTGTACACGGACGGGCTGATCGAGCGCCGCCGCGAGGACATCGATGTCGGGCTGGCGCGGCTGGCCGCCTCGCTGACCCGGCACCGGGGCGCCGGGGCGGAGACGCTCGCCGATGCGCTGCTGGCCGAGCTGCTGCCGCCCGACGGGGCGACCGATGACACCGCGCTCGTCGTCATCCGGCTCTGAGCTGTGCGTTCCCCGCCGGGCTTTGCCTTTTCATTGCCGCGACTGGAGCAATTCTTGGGGCCGTTGGAGTGGCTCTTCGTCGCGCCTGCACGGTTTGCGATCCCGCGCGGTACTCATCGGAATGTCAGATTTCCTGCCAAACAGGAGAAACGCAATGCGCAAGATCATAGGTCGCTCTGTGGCCGCCGCGGCGATTGCCGCCGCCACCGTCGTCCCGCTCGCCGGTGTGGCCTCCGCCGCCCCCCAGAGCCCGGCGGCGTCTTCGTCGGGCCACGACCACTTCGGCCGTGGCCACCACCGTCACCACCACCACGGCTGCCACCACCACCGCGGTTTCGACCGTTTCGGCTACGGCGGCTTCGGCGGCTACGGCAACGGGTACGGCAACGGCTTCGGCTACGGCAACGGCTTCGGCTACGGCCCGTTCGGCGGGTTCGGTGGTCTTGGCCTGCTGGGTCTCATCTGACCGGCAGTAGCAAGTCGGGGCGCCGCAGCGTTCGGCTGCGGCGGCCCGACGCTGCGGTCACGCGGCGGTGCCGGCCTCCTGCTCGGCCCGGCGGCGCAGCTCCTTCTTGTCCGGCTTGCCGGCATCGGTCAGCGGCAGCGCGTCGACGAACGTGAGGTGCGCCGGCTCGTACATCGCGCCGCGCTCCGCGCACACCATCGCGCGCAGCTCCGGCCCGTCGACCGTGCTCCCCGGTGCCCGCACCACCGCGGCGTGCACCCGCTCCATGCGGTCGGCGTCCCGGACCCCGTAGACGGCGCTCTGGAGTACCTGCGGGTGCGAGTTCAGCAGGTCCTCCAGCTCGGTGGTGTACACATGGCCGCCGACCACGACGATCATGTCCTTGATCCGGTCGACGATGGTCAAGTACCCCTCGTCGTCGAGGAATCCGATGTCGCCGGTGTGCAGCCAGCCGCCCCGCAGCACCTCCGCGGTCAGCTCCGGCTGCTTCCAGTAACCCTGCATGATCATGGGCGAGCGGACACAGACCTCGCCGTGCTCGCCGTTCGGCAGGTCGCGGCCCGACTCGTCGCGGATCGCCACCTCGACGTCGGGCAGCACCTTGCCCGCGGACCGCAGCCGGTCGGGCCGGTCCGGGTCGTGGTCCTCCTGGGTGAGGACGCTGATGCCGCCGGCCTCGTTCTGCCCGTACCCCTGCATCAGCACCGGGCCGAACGTCCGTATCGCGTCGGCTATCCGCGCCGGGGACGCCTGGCAGCCGCCGTAGGCCACCATCCGCAGGCTGGAGGTGTCGGTGCGCGGCCGGTCCGGATGGTCCATCAGCTGGTAGAGCAGCGGCGGCAGCAGGAACAGGTCGGTGATGCGCTCGCGCTCGATGGCGGCGAGCACCTCGGCGGGGTCGAAGTCGTCGAGCAGGACGACCGTGCCGCCGGCGTACAGGGTGCTGTCGGCCATCGCGCCGGCCGCGTGCGCCAGCGTCGTCGCGACCAGCTGCCGGCGCTCGCCCGGCTTCTCCGGCAGTACGCCGCGGAACCAGCGGGCCTGCTCGAAGGTGGTGCAGATGCCCTTGGGGTGGCCGGTGGTGCCCCCGGTGTGGCGGATCGTGCAGACGTCCTCCGGCCGGGCCAGGCTGGCGAACGGCTCGTCGGACTGCTCGGCCGCCAGCTCCAGCAGGTCCGTGCCGAGCTTCGCCGGACCGAGGACGAGGACGTCCGGCACCGGCGCCAACTCGGCTACCTCGGCGGCCCGTTCGGCGTACCGCGGGTCGACGATCAGCGCCCGGGTCTCGACGTCGCGGACGATGTCGGCCTGGGACTCGGCGGACAGCTTGTTGTAGAGGTGGTTGACCCGGGCGCCGATCAGGTTCGCCGCGTAGCGCGCGACCAGGGCCTCGGGGAGGTTGCCGCTCAGCAGGGTGACGGTGTCCTCGCGGGCCACGCCACGGGCCCGCAGCGCCCGCGCCATCCGGTGGACCAGGGCGCGGAACTCGCCCGCCGTTACCCGGCGGCCCTGATGGACCACGGCTTCGTGCGCCGGGTCGGAGCTAAGTACATCGAGGTTCTCCTCCACGTAAGTGCGGAATGTCCGGTCAGCGTTGGACATGATGTCGGGCTTCCTCCTGACGCCGGCGGGCCCGGTCGCGGCCGCCGGGTGTGATCACCTATCTTTAGTTGCTAGAGGCAACTAAAGATTCAGGGTAGTCCCTGGTGATCGACATCTCCAACTCGGAGGTACCGGCCGGGAGGTGGCGCGGCGGCCCGCGCGCCACCACGACGGGCATGACCTGCCCGTCCCGCCGTGCCACGGGTCCGCACGACGGCCGGAACCATCGCCCCGAATATCGTCGACAAGGTCGCCGAGCGGGCACCCGCGGCGGATAATGCTCCCTCGCGCACCGGGCGCCCCGGCCCTGCCGCTCCCGCTCTCCCTGCGGGGCCGTCCCGTGGCGAGAGATGATGGAGGGCAGCGGAAACACGGCGAGAATCGGCCGATGTACGGAGAGCGCCACGGCTGTCGGTCCCAGGGGGACCGGCGGAAGGAGTGCCTGAATGGGTGCGACCGACGCGTTCCCCGAGGGTGCCGCCCCGGTCGGGGCCACACCGGGGCAGCCCGGCGGCCTGCTCGACGTACTGGGCGTGGCCGCGGTGATGCTGGACGCGGACGGCCGGATCACCCTGTGGAGCCCCCAGGCCGAGCAACTCTTCGGCTGGACCGCCAAGGAGGCGCTCGGCCGGCCCGCCGCCAAGCTGCTGGTCCCGCCGGAACACCTCGACCTCGTCCTGCAGCTGTTCTCCAAGGTCATGGCGGGCGGCGAGAGCTGGGCCGGGGTCTTCCCCGTCCGGCACAAGGACGGCAGCACCCGGCTGGTCGAATTCCGCAACATGCGCCTGCTGGACGAGCGCGGTGAGACCTACGCCCTCGGCATCGCCACCGACCAGTCCGTGCTGCGCCGGGTCGAGCGCGACCTGGCGCTGTCGGTGCGCCTGGTGGCCCAGTCACCGATCGGCCTGGCCGTCCTGGACACCCACCTGCGCTTCGTCATGGTCAACCCGGCGCTGGAGCGGATCAACGACCTGCCCGCGGACCGGCACATCGGCCGGCACGTCCGGGAGGCGCTGTCGTTCCTCGACACCGACGTCATAGTGGACCGGATGCGGGAGGTCCTGGAGACCGGGCGGCCGCTGCTGGACCAGTTCACCGTCGGCCGCACGGCCGCCGACCCGCACACCGACCAGGCGTGGTCGGTGTCGTACTACCGGCTGGAGGACCCCGGCGGCCGGGTCCTCGGGCTCGCCACCTCCGTCGTGGACGTCACCGAACAGCACAGCGCCGCCACCGAGGCCGCCCGCGCCCGGCGGCGGCTGGCCCTGATCGCCGACGCCTCGGCGACCGTCGGCACCACCCTCGACGTCGACCAGACCGCCCATGAGCTCGCCGACGTCATCGTCCCCGAGCTCGCCGACCTGGCCGCGGTCGACGTCCTCGACGCCGTCCTGGACGGCCGGCGCCCGGCCGCGCTCGCCGCGGGCGGCCCGGCCCGCTTCCGTGCCCTCGCGGTCTCCGCGGCCTACGCCACCGACGCCGTCCGCGCCGCCGACCCCACCGGCCAGATCGCCTCCTACGACGCCGACCGGCTGATCACCCGCTGCGTCACCGACGCCCGCCCGGTGCTCGTCGCCCAGGTCGCCGACGACGACCTGCCGCACATCGCCGCCGACGCCGAGGGCGCCGCCCTGCTGCGCCGGGCCGGACTCCACTCCTATCTCGCGGTGCCGCTGATCGCCCGCGGTGAGGTGCTCGGCGCGCTCTCGCTCTACCGCGTGCGCAACCAGGTGCCGTTCGACGAGGACGACGCGGTGCTCGCCGTCGAACTGGCCTCCCGGGCGGCGGTCTGCATCGACAACGCCCGCTCGTACCAGAGCGAACGCCGGACCGCGCTCACCCTCCAGCGCCACCTGATGAACCACCGGCCGCCGCAGCCCACGGCCATGGAGATCGCCTACCGCTACCAGCCCGCGCAGGCGGCCAGCGAGGTCGGCGGCGACTGGTTCGACGCGATCCCGGTGGCCGGCGGCAAGACCGCCCTGGTCGTCGGCGACGTGATGGGCAGCGGCATCAACGCCGCCGCCACCATGGGCCAGCTGCGCACCACCACCCGCGCGCTGGCCGATCTCGATCTGGACCCCGCCGAGGTCCTCAGCCACCTCGACCACATCGCCGCCGGCCTCGACCCGGCCTTCGCCACCTGCCTGTACGCGGTCTACGACCCGGAGCACGGCCGCTGCCGGATCGCCGTCGCCGGGCATCTGCCACCCGTCGTGCTCCGGGCGGGCCGCCCGCCCGAGCTGCTCGACCTGCCCACCGGCGCCCCGCTCGGCGTCGGCGGTGTCCCGTTCGAGCAGACCACGGTCCCGCTGCACGACGGAGACCTGCTGGTCCTCTACACCGACGGCCTGATCGAAACCCGCGACCAGGCCATCGACGCCCGCCTGGACACCCTGCTCACCGTGCTCGCCGAGCCCGAGGGGGACCTGGAGGGGCTGTGCGACCGCCTGCTGAGCGAGCTGCGGGACGAGCACGGCCACGACGACGTCGCCCTGCTCATCGCCCGGGTCCGCACCGACGGGGAGTGACCGGGGCGCACCGAGGACCTGCCGGGCCCGGGAGCCGGAGGAATCCTGCGCCGGTTTCCGGATGCCGGGAGCAGAATCCGTACCCATTCCCCGGAGCCGCGAAATCCGCTTCCGTACGGCTGTTAGCGCATGGATCCATGTTCCAGGGTGGTCACTGACGACGGATTTCGTCGTCTCACACTCTTAACAAGGTATTGACGGACATCGACGGCGGGGGTTTTATTCGGTCACCGAAGCGGCGTCCGTGGTCAGCCGGACGCTCCCGCTCATGGCGCTCTGCCCCCACAAGGCGCCCCTCCTGGCCCCCGCACCGATGGGACACGGATAACCGATATGCCCTACACGCCTGTTGCCCCCGCAGCGTCCGAGCGGGACACCCGCAGTGCGGCGGAAGGAACCGCCGCCGCGCCCAAGCTCACCCGGTCCATCGGTGTGGTCGGCGGCACCCTGCTCACGCTCTCCTGCCTGACCCCGGCCTCGTCGCTCTTCGTGATCGTGCCGGACTCCTTCGCCAGCCTGGGCACCGGCACCGCCGTGACCATCGCCATCGCGGGCCTGCTCTGTATCGGCGTGGCCTTCACCTACTCCGAGCTCGGCACCCTGATCCCGAGCTCCGGCGGTGAATACGCGATGGTCGGCACCCTCATGGGCCGCCTCGCCGGCTGGCTGGTCTTCATCCTCTCGTTGATCGTCGTCATGATCGTCCCACCGATCATCGCGCTGGGCACCGCCGACTATCTGGCCCCGATCGTCCATCTCGATCCGCAGTACACCGCCGCCGGCGTGATGCTGCTGGCCACCGCCATGGGCCTGCTCGACCTGCGCGCCAACGCCTGGATCACCGGCATCTTCCTGGTCCTCGAGGTCGTGGCCTGCGCGGTCGTCGCCTTCCTCGGCTTCACCCACACCCACCGCTCCGCCTCCGTGCTCATCCACCCCGTCGTGGACGCCGGACACGGACACAGCACCGCCGTCACCGCCGGACTGATCGTGACGGGACTGGCCACCGCGCTCTTCATCCTCCAGGGCTTCTCCACCGCCGTGTACCTCGCGGAGGAGATGGAGAACCCGCGCCGCAACGTCTCCCGCACGGTCCTGTGGACCCTCGCCATCGGCGCCGCGGTCGTGCTGATCCCGGTGGTCGCGATCACCCTCGGCGCACCCGACCTGAAGACCCTCGGCGCCGGTGACGTGGCCGGCATGGTGCAGAGCTGGAGCAACTCCGGCATCGGCACCTTCGTCAGCCTCTGCATCGCCCTGGCCATCATCAACGCCACCATCGTGATGGTGATCCAGAACTCCCGGGTGGTCTTCTCCTCGGCCCGCGACGCCGCCTGGCCGACCGCCGTCAACCGCGCCTTCTCGCACGTCGGCCGGCGCTTCGGCTCCCCCTGGGTGGCCACCCTCGTGGTCGGCGTCCCCGGAGCGGCGCTCTGCTTCGTCAATCTCGACACCCTGAGCGAGGTCACCGGTGTCGCCGTCGCCGCGATGTACGTCTTCGTCGCCCTCGGCGCCCTGGTCTCCCGCCGCGGTGAGCACAAGCACCGGATGGCCTGGCGGATGCCGCTGTGGCCGGTGGTCCCGGCGCTGCTGATCGTGGTGCTGGCCTGGGTGCTCTACCAGCAGAGCGCCAAGAGCCTGCTCATCACCGGCGCCATCGTCGCCGCCGCCGCGGTCTACTGGGCGGTCTACCTCCGCCCGCGCCAGGCCACGCACTGGGTCATCTCGGTCCCCGAGGACGAGCAGGCGCCCGTGGAGGAGCCGACGACCGCCCCGCTGCCCGGTGTGACGGCGTAGCGGTACACACGGCCGGCACCCGACGAGGCCCGCCCGGAGCATCGCTCCCGGGCGGGCCTCGTCGTGTGTGCTTCGAGCGGTCGTGGCTTCAGCGGTCGTGTGGGGGTCCGAGCGGCGCTGAACCGACGACGGGCCCCCAGGTGCGCGTACGAGGGGCTCGTGCGCGCGCCTGGGGGCCCGGCTGCCGGCGTCTACCGGTCGGAGGGCTCCGCGGGGCGGGACAGCGCCAGCGCGTCCAGCAGCAGGCAGACGTGGTCGACGGCGTCCCGCCCGGCGGGGCCGTCGGCCACCGGGGCGTCGTCGAGCAGCGCGGCGGTGCCGTGCAGCAGCCTCACGAGCCGCTCGTCGACCGGGTCCGCCGGTGCCGGGTGCGCCAGGGCGGACCGGATCTGCTCGCCCGTCAGCGGCAGCCCGGTCTCCAGGAAGCGGAAGAGCGCGACGGCGACCCGCCGGTCGGCGTCGTTCGGCTTCCACCGGCCGAGCGCGTGGTGGTCGATGAGGGCGGCCGCGTCGGCACGGATCTCCTCGGGAACATGCATGCCCAAGAACGTCTCATACCGGCCCGCCGGCGCGTAGGCGGCCAAGGGGGTACCCGAACCCGTCGTCGCGACCGCCGCCGGAACCCGGCGAACCGTGCTGACCAGGCAACTTGTCCCGGTCCGTCGATCACCCGGGCGTCCCGCGCCGAAGGGACGCGGGAATAAACCTGTGGGGAGAGTTACATGGACGGCCGAGAACTCGGGTGCCCGTATGTCCCCTTCGTCGAGGACGTTCGCATATGTGCGTCAGTAAAACGTACCGAGGGGTCTTCCCGCCCTCTGGCGCCCGGACCCGGATCACGGGACGATCTGCGGACAGACCGGTGCGGCTCTGTCGCGTGCCGCGGGGCCGGCCGGCGGCGGTTGCGCTCCGCAACGCGCGGCTCGCCCACCGTATGCGGGAGGTGTAGAAAGAGGACATGGCCGGACGCTACGACCGCCCGCGTTCGGTTCTCAGGATGCGAACTGTCGCAGGCCAGGTCTTTCTCCTGCAGGTGGCGATCGTGGTCCTGCTCGTCGCCGCCGCCATGGCCGCCCTCGTGCTGCAGTCCCGGACCGACTCCGAACGCGAGGCCCGCAACAGATCGGTCGCGGTCGCCCGCACCTTCGCCAGCGCTCCGGGGACGGAGGCCGCGCTCAAGAGCCCGGACCCGACCGCCGTGCTCCAGCCGCGGGCCGAGACCGCCCGCAAGCTCTCCGGCGTCGACTTCATCGTCGTGATGAACACCGACGGCATCCGCTACACCCACCCGATCGCCAACCGGATCGGCAAGAAGTTCGTCGGCACGCTGCGGCCGGCACTGGCCGGCGGGATCGTCACCGAGCGGATCACCGGCACCATCGGGCCGCTCGTCCAGGCCGTCGTCCCCGTCTTCGGCCACGACGGCAAGGTCGTCGGGCTGGTCTCGGCCGGCATCACCATCAGGAAGGTGAGCGGCGTGGTCGACCAGCAGTTCCCGCTGCTGTTCGGCGCCGCGGCCGGCGTGCTGCTCCTCACCACCGGCGGCACCGCCCTGGTCAGCAGACGGCTGCGCCGCCAGACGCACGGCCTGGGCCCCGCCGAGATGACGCGGATGTACGAGCACCACGACGCGGTGCTGCACGCCGTACGGGAAGGCGTGATCATCGTCGGGGCCGACGGGCGGCTGCTGCTCGCCAACGACGAGGCCCGCCGGCTGCTCGGTCTGGCGGCGGACGTCGAGGGACGCCCGGTCGCCGACCTGGGGCTCGACCCGGACACCGCCCGGCTGCTGTCCTCCGGCCGGACCGTCACCGACGAGGTCCACCCGGTCGGCGACCGCCTGCTGGCCGTCAACCAGCGCTCCACCGCACAGGCCGGCGGCCCGCCCGGCAGCGTCACCACACTCCGCGACACCACCGAGCTCCGGGCGCTCACCGGCCGTGCCGAGTCCGCCCGCGGCCGCCTCAAGCTGCTCTACGACGCCGGGACGGAGATCGGCACCACCCTCGACGTGGTGCGCACCTGCGAGGAACTGGCGGAGTTCGCCGCCGCCCGGTTCGCCGACATCGTCACCGTCGATCTGGCCGAGGACGTGCTGACCGGCGAGGAACCCACCGACACCGCCGGCACCGGCACGGAGATGCGGCGCACCGCGGTCAGCGGCGCACCGCCGGACAGCGGGCTGTACCCGGTCGGCCACCTCGTCCGCTTCGACCCGTCCACCTCGGTGGGCTCCGGCATCGACCGCGGCGAACCGGTCCTGGAACCGGACCTGACCGCGTTCGGGGGCTGGCACCTGCAGAATCCCCAGCGCGCCCGGAGGATCGTGGCGCACGGCATCCACTCGATGATCGCCGTCCCGCTGCGGGCCCGCGGCGCCATCCTGGGCGTGGTCCTCTTCTGGCGCTCCCAGGAACCGGAGCCCTTCGAGGAGGAGGAGCTCTCGCTCGCCGAGGAACTGGTCGCGCGGGCCGCGGTGAGCATCGACAACGCCCGCCGCTACACCCGCGAGCACACCATGGCGATCACCCTCCAGCGCAGTCTGCTGCCGCGCGGACTGCCCGAGCAGAACGCCGTGGAGGCCGCCTACCGCTATCTGCCCGCGCAGGCCGGCCGCGGCGGGCTCGGAGGCGTCGGCGGCGACTGGTTCGACATCATCCCGCTGCCCGGCGCCCGGGTCGCGCTGGTCGTCGGCGACGTCGTCGGCCACGGCCTGCACGCCGCCGCCACGATGGGCCGGCTGCGGACCGCCGTGCACAACTTCGCCAACCTCGACCTGCCGCCCGACGAGATCCTCTGGCACCTCGACGAGCTGGTCACCCGCATCGACCAGGACGAGGGCGCCGAGGAGGCCGGCGGCTCGATCACCGGCGCCACCTGCCTGTACGCCATCTACGACCCGGCGTCCGGCACCTGCACCATGGCCCGCGCCGGGCACGTCCAGCCGATGGTGCTGCGGCCCGACGGCACCGTCGAGACCGTTGAGGTGCCGGGCGGGCCGCCGCTGGGCCTGGGGGGCCTGCCGTTCGAGACCTGGCAGGGCCGGCTGCCGGAGGGCAGCCGGCTGGTGCTGTTCACCGACGGGCTCGTCGAGGACCGCGACCGGGACATCGACGAGGGCACCGCGCTGCTCGCCCGCACCCTCGCCGACCGGCCCGGACGGACCCCGGAGGAGACCTGCGAGGCCGTGCTCCGCGCGCTGCTGCCGGAGAGCCCGAGCGATGACATCGCGCTGCTCGTCGCCCGCACCCGGGTGCTGGACACCGCGCACATCGCCGACTGGGACGTCCCGCCCGACCCCTCCGCGGTGGCCCAGGTGCGCGCCGCCGCGGTGCGCAAGCTGATCGAATGGGGCCTGGCGGCCGAGGCGTTCACCACCGAGCTGATCCTGAGCGAACTGGTCACCAACTCCATCCGCTACGCCTCCGGACCCATCGGCGTGCGTCTGATCCGCGACACCGCCCTGATCTGCGAGGTCTCCGACCGCAGCAGCACCTCACCGCATCTGCGCCAGGCCGCCAGCACGGACGAGGGCGGCCGCGGGCTCTTCCTGGTCGCCCAGCTCGCCGAGCGGTGGGGGACCCGCTACACCGCCGGCGGCAAGGTCATCTGGACCGAGCAGGCGCCGGCCGACGGCGAGCCGTTCGCAGGGGCGGACGATCTGCTCGCGGGGACCGTCGAGGGCGAGGAACCCGGCGCGTGAAACGCGCCGGCGGCGGCTGATTACTCCGACTCGCCCAATTAACGATGAGTCAGGTTTTAGGAGGTTCTGTGAAGGTGATCCCTGAAAAGGTCGATATACCTCTTTGATCCTCCTGAGGAGCAGACATGCGCATTCGCGCCGCGATCGCCGCTAGCGCCCTGGCCACCAGCATCGTCATGGGCGGTGCGAGCGCCGCCATGGCTTCCGGCAAGGACCATGGCTACAAGCACCACCACAAGCGCCACCACCACTACAACCACCACCGCGGTCACGGCAACTACGGTGGCTGCTGGCTGAACGCGGGCGTCAGTGACTTCTTCGGCCCGTACTTCAGCGAGGGCTGCCAGCACGGCGGCTACGGCTGGGACGGCGACCGCGACTGGAAGTGATTCCAGCAGCTTCCGGCCGGTGCCGGTCCCCGCGACCACGGGTCGCGGGGACCGGCACCGGCTCGTGTGCTGCGGTGTCCCTAGGGTCGCTTGCGGGGCGGTCGCAGCTCGGGCATCGCCGACAAGGTCCGCAGTGCGCGGAGGAAGGCGGTGCGGTCCGCGGCCGGCAGCCGGGCCAGTAGGCGTTCCTCGTTCTCCTGGATGGCCGCCTGGGTGGCGTCGCGCACCCGCCGTCCCTCGGGGGTGAGCGACAGCAGCCGTACCCGCCGGTCCCCGGGGTCGGGCTGACGGCGGATCAGTTCCCGGGTCTCCAGGTCGTCGAGGACGGCGATGATGCGGGTCTTGTCCGCGCGGATCGCCTCGGCGAGCGCGGCCTGGGTGCGGATCGGCGTCTCGTCCAGGTGCAGCAGGACCGAGTAGCCCCACATGGTCAGACCGTGCGCGTCGAGGGCCGGCTGTTCGGCGGCCATCAGGGCGCGGCCCAACGGCACCATCATCGCCGCCAGATCGGGGCGGGTCGCCCGTTCTCCGGAGGGGGCGCCGCGGTCGGCCGGGTTCTCGGTCATGGCACGAAAATACCCGTTGACAAATTCATGTGCGTGAGCAGATCGTAAGCGTATGCATATCAATGATGGCGCGGCTGGCGGCGCGCCCAGGGACTCCCGCGTCACGGATTCCCACCCCACGGACTCCCACCCCACGGACCCCCGCGCCGCGGACTTCGGCCGGCTCAAGTGGCTGCACGCGCAGGCGGTTCGCGGCAGCGTGACGCTCGTCCGCCGGGTCCGCCCGGAGGACCTCACGCGGCCGACCCCGTGCGCCGCGTGGACGCTGGCCGATCTGCTCGCCCATATGACCGTTCAGCACCACGGGTTCGCCGCGGCCGCGCGCGGCGACGGCCGCGATCCGGTGAACTGGGCGGTCCGCCCGCTCGGCTTGGACCCGGTCGCGGCATACGGCGCGGCGGCGGAGCTGGTCATCGCCGCCTTCGCGGCCGTCGACGACCCCGACCGCGAGTGCCACCTCCCCGAATTCACCACCGCCCAGGCCTTCCCCGCGCGCCGGGCGATCGGCTTCCACCTCATCGACTACGTGGTCCACAGCTGGGACGTCGCCCGCACCCTGGGCCTCGGCTACGACCCCGGCCCCGAACTCCTGCGGGCCGCCCTGCCGATAGCCCGCGCCGTCCCGGACGACGACTCCCGGCTCGCCCCCGGCAGTGCCTTCCGGCCCGGCCTTCCCGCCGACGGCACCACGGGCGAACTGGACCGCATCCTGGCGCTGCTCGGCCGCTCCCCGTCCTGGCACGCCCCCGAGGGTCCCGCCGTCCCGGCGGCTCCCGGCGACGCGTGACGGCCGGCTCCGGAGACGGGCCGTTCCGTTTTCAGCAGAATGGTGAACCAGGTGAACCGGCGCGGCCGCACCCCGCGACCACCCCCGCGACGAAAGGGCCTCCCACGATGGGCAGCAGCGACGGGCGGACCGGTGACCGGGCCGCCGCTGACGGCGTGCTCGACGTACCCGTCATCGACATCTCCGGCTGGGAGAACGGCACCGGCGCCGCCCGCGCGGCCCTCGCCACCGAGGTCGACCGGGCCGCGCGCACGGTCGGCTTCCTGCAGGTCCGCGGCCACGGCATCCCGGAGGACGCCGCCGGAGCCTTCGCCGATGCCCTGGACGCCTTCTTCGCGCTGCCCATGGCGGAGAAGCGGCGACTACGGGCGCCGTCCCCCGACATCAACCGCGGCTACACCCCGCCACGCACCGAGAAGCTCAGCCTGAGCCTCGGTGTGCCCGCGGCCGCCGAGGACCTCTTCGAGGCGTTCAACGTCGGCGCCGAGGCCTCGTCGTTCCCCGGTCTGGACCTCCCCGAAGCGCACTACCCGGCCAACATCTGGCCGTCGCTGCCGGGCTTCCGCCCGGCCGTTGACGAGTGGTGCCGCCGGGCCGGCGGCCTGGCCCGGCGGATGACCGGGATCTTCGCGCACGCACTGGGCCTGCCGGAGGGCCACTTCGCCCCGTTCACCGACCACTCCCTCGACGTGCTGCGGATGAACCACTATCCGCTCCCGGACCGCGAACTCACGCTCGACCGGGACCGGATGGGGATGGGCGCGCACACCGACTACGGCATCGTCACCGTGCTGTGGGCCGATCGCGTCCCCGGACTGCAGATCCTCGACGGGGACGGCGGCTGGCACGACGTCCTGCCGGAGCCCGGGTGTCTGCTGGTCAACCTCGGTGATCTGCTGGCCCGTTGGACCAACGACCGCTGGCGGTCCACGATGCACCGGGTGCTGCCGCCCGCCGACGAGCGGGGACGGGTCGTCCGGCGCCGCTCCGCCGCGTACTTCCACGACGGCAACTGGGACGCGGAGATCAGCTGCCTGCCCGGTTGTGTCCCGCCGGGTACCGCACCGCGCTACCCGCCCACCACGGTCGGCCGGCACCTGGCCGAGAAACTGGCGGGCTCCCGGGCCGGCCGCCGCAACGAGAACTCACCCCGCGAGGCCGCCCGTCTGCGGGCCGCCAGGAGCGAACGACCCCTGCCCGGGACCGCCGGCGACGGCGTCAACTCCGGTCCATCGCATGTGAGTTGACGTACCGCCGATGGGCGGCCGTGATCAGGCCCGCGGTCGCGAGTACGGCCAGGCCGGCGACCGTACCCAGGCCCATGAACACCAGCGGTTTGCTGCCGGCCGCGGCCAGGGCGGGCCTCGTTGGTGGCCCGGCGGGGGAGCGCTGGGCGGCCGCGGCCGGTGCGGCGGCGGCGTACAGCAGCGCGACGAGCGTGGCCGCCGCGGCGAACCCGCGGCGGAGTCGGCGCCGTGGAGGCGGTGGGTCGGACGCGGACATGGCGGGTCTCACCCCTGTCTGGGACGGGCGCGCTCCGGTCCCGGAGCGGTCGTGCGGCTCCCAGCGTTCCCGCCCGGGGGCGGGCGGGCGTGCCGTACGAGGCAGCGGAGTGACGGCGGCCGACCGTCCGGGTGAAGAGGGCGTCCCGCACGTGTGGACCGGCGGCCAACGATGCGCCCCCGGCGCGCCCGCACGCCACGGACGCACCCTGGACGCCCCCGCGCGCCGGCCCTAGCGTCCGGCGGCGTGACCACCCTTCCGACACCGCCCGACATCCTGTCCCCGGAGTTCGCCGCGGACCCCTACCCGGCGTACCGGGTCCTGCGCGAGCACTACCCGCTGCTCCACGACAAGGGCACCGACAGCTACCTCCTCTCCCGCTACGAAGACGTCCAACGCGCCTTCAAGGAGCCGGTGTTCACCACCGACAACTACGCCTGGCAGATCGAGCCGGCCCACGGCGGCCGCACACTGCCCCAGATGAACGGCCGGGAGCACGCGGTGCGCCGCGCCCTGGTGGCGCCCGCCTTCCGCGGCCGCGAACTGCGGGAGACGTTCCTGCCGGTCATCGAGCGCAACGCCCGCGAGCTGATCGACGCCTTCCGGGACGCCGAGGAGACCGATCTGGTGGCGCGGTTCGCGACCCGCTTCCCGATCAACGTGATCGTCGACATGCTGGGCCTGGACCGGGCCGATCACGACCGCTTCCACGGCTGGTACGCCGCGGTGGTGGCCTTCCTGTCCAACCTCTCCCAGGACCCCGAGGTCGCGGCCGCCGGACGGCGCGCGGGCGAGGAGCTCGCCGATTACCTCCTGCCGATCATCCGGGAACGCCGCGCGGCCCCCGGCGACGACCTGCTGTCCCGGCTCTGCACCGCCGAGGTCGACGGCGTCCGGATGAACGACCAGGACATCACCGCGTTCGTCAGCCTGCTGCTGGCCGCGGGCGGGGAGACCACCGACAAGGCCATCGCGCTGATCTTCCGCAACCTGCTGGCCCGCCCCGAGCAGTTCGCCGCGGTGCGCGCCGACCGGTCGCTGGTCCCCGCCGCGTTCGCCGAGACGCTGCGGTACACCCCGCCGGTCCAGATGATCATGCGGCAGCCCGCCGCGGACGTGGCCGTCAGCGGCGGCACGATACCCGCCGGTGCCACGGTCACCTGCCTGATCGGCGCCGCCAACCGCGACGCGGACCACTACGACCGGCCGGAGGAGTTCGACATCTTCCGTCCCGACCTCGGCCCGGCCGGCGCCTTCACCGCCGCCGCCCAGCACGTCGCGTTCGGCCTCGGCCGGCACTTCTGCGTGGGGGCCCTGCTGGCCCGGGCGGAGGTGGAGACCGGCGTCAACCAACTCCTCGACGCCTTCCCCGACCTGGCCTTCGCGGACGGTTCGCCGCCGGCCGACGCGGGCGTCTTCACCCGCGGCCCGCGCCACCTGCGGGTACGGCTGGGACGGGGAGCAGGAGGGCGGAGGACGGCCTGAGCGCGCCCCGGGCCCGTCCGTGCCTCACCGCGGCGGGGCAGCGAGATCGACGAGGAAGCCCACGAAGTCGAGTCCGTCGCGGCCGGACGTCCACCGGCGGGCCGAGGACAGCGGGGTGAGCGTGCCGCTGCCCGGCACCGGATGGCGGGTGCGATCGGGCTCGCCGGGCAGCGGCGCGAAGCGGCAGTGCACGGCGCTGATGCCGGTGACGGTGCCGCGGACCGGCGCCGACTGCTGGGGGGAGCCGCCGTGGTGCTCCTCGACCGCGTCGACCGTGGCCGCGGTCTCCGCGCCGAGCACCTTGGTCAGCCACTCCCGGTCCGGTGCGACGACCGCCCAGGACACCTCCGCGCCGAGGGCGAAGGGCTCGCCGCAGCACTCCATCTGCCAACTGTCCATCCACACCCTGGTGTTCATGCCTGTCGATTGTGCCGTCCCGGCTCGGCCGCGCGGTCCCGGGCGTCAGTCGTCGACGGCCGGCGGGTGGCGCAGGACGTACAGGCCGACGGCCACCGCGAGCACGATGACGCAGCCGGCGAAGGTGAGGCCGGCGCCGCGCAGTCCCAGTTCCATGGTGAGCGCGCCGACCCCGACCACCGGTAGCGAGATGCCGAAGTAGGCGACGAGGAAGAACGCCGAGATGGTGCCGCCGCGGTGCTCGGCGGGTGCCGCCCGCCCCACGGCGGTCAGTCCGGCGCGGAAGGCCAGGCCCTGGCCGGTGCCGCCGCACATGGCGCCGAGGACCAGCACCGGCAGTGAGATGACGGCCAGTGAGGTGGCCACCAGGGCCAGGCCGGTCACCAGTACCAGGCAGCCGGCCGGCAGGGCCTTGCGCACCCCGATCCGCCCGGCGAGGGACTGTCCGACGGTGGAGCCGAGGAACACGGAGAACACGATCGCCCCGGCGACGGCCAGGTTCGTCACGCCCAGCGTCTGACCGACGAAGCTCGGTGCGACGGCGGTGAACAGGCCCAGCAGCGCGAAGCCGGCGAACGCGGCGACGGCCGAGGGCGTGAACACGCCCCGTACCTCGGGCGGCAGCCGGAGCCGTTGGGGGCGCAGGCGGTGCGGCCGGTGCGGATCGCGGACGGTCTCCGGCAGCAGCCAGGTCGCCACGGCCGCCACCGCCAGCAGCACCAGGTGTACCGCGAACGGCAGGACCAGCGGCCAGGGCGCGTACTGGGCGAGCAGCCCGGACAGCAGCGGGCCGCAGCCGAGCCCGCCCATGTTCGCGGCGGTCGCGGCGAACCCGGCATGCGCCTCCTGGCCCGGCTTCGCCAGTTCCAGTACGGCCGCGGTGGCGGCGCCGCTGAACAGCCCGGCGGCGAACCCGGAGAGCACCCGGCCCAGGAACAGCAGGGGCAGCCCGCCCTCGAAGATGAAGCAGAGCGCGCTGGCCGCGGAGAGCGCCAGGGCGCAGAACAGCACCGGGCGCCGGCCCACGTCGTCGGAGACGTTGCCGGCGAGCAGCAGCACGGTGATCACGCCGAGGGCGTACACGGCGAAGACCACGGTCACCATGAGCTCGGAGAATCCGATCTCCTGGCGGTAGAGCCCGTACAGCGGGGTGGGGAGGGTGGTGCCGGCCATGCCGATGGCGAACACGCCCGCCGCCACGGCGTATCCGGGACGCCGACCGGTTGCCTTGCGATCGCTGATCATGGCCTCAACGTAGGCTCCGGCCGGCCGCGGCGTCGAGGAGCGCGGCGCGGAACGGCACGGTGCCCCCGCCGGGTGGCGGGGGCACCGCTGGACGGGCGTCCGGGGCTCAGTGCTTGGCCGACGGGGTGTTGGCCGCCGTCACGTTCACCGCCGCCCAGGCCGCCTTCACCGTCTTGTACTCGGTGCTGGTGGCGCCGTACAGGTCCTTGGCCGCGTGCAGCGTCGCGGACCGGGCGTCGTGGAAGTCGGTCGTGGAGACCATGTACCGGGTGAGCGCCCGGTAGAAGATGGCGAGCGCCTTGGTGCGGCCGATCCCGGTCACCCGCGAGCCGTTGTAGGTGGGGGAGTCGTAGGCGACGCCGCCGATCGTCTTCTTGCCGCTGCCCTCGGCGAGCAGGTAGAAGGCGTGCGAGGAGACGCCGGAGCCGGCGTGCACCTCGGTGTCGTAGGACGCCTTCGACCAGTAGTCGACGGTGCCCTCCAGCTTGTCGAGCGACGGCTTGTCCAGGCGGCGCAGGAACTTCTGCTCCAGGCCCAGCTTCTCGCCCATCAGGTAGTTCGGCGGGTTCTTCGGGTTGTTGGTGGCGAATTCCACCGCGCTGCCGAAGATGTCCGCCAGCGACTCGTTGAGCGAACCGGGTTCGCCGAACTGGTTGCCCTCCTCGTCGACGCGGGTGGGCTGGAGGTTGGCGGTGGCGTCGACCACGCCGTGGGTCAGCTCGTGGCCGGTGACGTCCAGGACGACCAGCGGCTTGGCGAACGTCTTGCCGTCGCCGTCGCCGTAGAGCATGCAGCCGCAGTCCGACGACCAGAAGGCGTTGCCCACGTTCTGGCCGAAGTGCACCAGGGCGTGCGCGCCGCGGCCGTCGTTCTTGATGCCCTTGCGCCCGAACGTCTTCTTGTAGAAGTCCAGGGTGCTGGTGATGCCGTACTGGGCGTCCACGGCGGCGGTGGCCCGGTCGCTCGTGGTGCCGTTGCCCCAGCGGTTGGTGGCGGAGGTGAACGCCTTGCCGCCGGAGAACTTCTCCAGCTCCTTGTCACCGGCGTCGCGGGTCTCGGTGTTGCCGCGCGTGCTGTCCTTGAGGACGAAGGACTTCTTGGCGGTCTGCGTCGTGGACAGCGGCACGCTGCCGACGAAGAAGGACGCGCCGGTGCCCTTGGCCGCGGCGGGGTAGCCGGGGGTGGTGGCCGCCTTGTCGGTGGCCGGCGCGGCGGGGGCGAACTGCCGGGTCGCGGGGTTGAGCCGCTCGCCCCGCTTGCGCAGCTTCGCCTGGAGGGCCGGCGACAGGAACGAGTCGTTGGCGGGGGTGTTGCTCAGCACCGCACCGGTGGCCGCGTCGAGGACGACCGTACGGGCGCCGCCGGCTTCGTCGGTGCGGCTGTCCGCCACCTCGACCTGGTAGGCCAGGGTGAGCCGGTCGTCGCGGGCGTCCACGACCAGTTCGGCCGTACCGGCCTGGCCCTCGGCCACCTTGGCGGCCTTCGTCTCGGCCTGACCGGCCGACAGCTTGGGGTCGGTGTCGGAGAGGTCGACCTGGTGCCGGTAGGCCCGGGTCACGCCCTCGTACGCCGAGTGGGCGCTGAGGTGGACGACGAGGTCGCCGCCGAGAACGGGCAGACCGCGGTGGGTGCGGACGAAGCGGACGTGCTGCCGGCCGTCCGGGTCGACCATCGTGTCGACGGCCTTGAGGGTGTCCTTCTTGCCGACTCCGGTGGCCGAGCCGTGCGCGACCGCGGCGGCGCGGGCGGCTTCGACGATCTTGTCGGGGGAGGAGGTTGCGGAGGGGGCGGCGGCCGGAGCGGCCGTGTTGTGCGCGGTGGCGGCGCCCGCCACTCCGGCCGTCAGGGTCGCGGCCGTCGTCACCGCGACCGCGATGGCCAGGCGGTGGCTGCGTATGTGGGGTCTACGCACAGATGTGGGTCCTTAGCGCTGCGGGGGCGGTGGCCTCGCCAACCGCCCGTACACGCGGTGCCGTTGGGCACCGCGGGGGCCGATCGGCCCCGCGCAAACCCTGGTCTGCCTGGCATGAGCATGTAAAGCCATATGCTCGGAATGCGAGATTCGTGGTGAAAATTTGACAATTGATCACCTTTGGGTGATGGCAAGGTGACCAACGGTGCCTGTATCAGGGGAGACCCGATGCGACCGGAATTGGTTGCTCCGCCGACGCGGCAAAAAGTCCACGACCCGTCAGGTCGTGGACTCGCAATCCCGGGACGCGGCCCCGGACTTCAGTGGAGGATTCCGGCACTCACGGACGTTCCGGGCGTCGCTCGCGGACGATCCGGGCGCCCGGTGTCCGCTGCGGCGCCGGTGCCTGTCAGTGCTCCTGCCGGTGGAACAGCTCGTCGAGGGAGGCCTCGGCCCGTTCCCCGCCGCGGACCGCCTCCACCACGGCCTGGTGGAAGCTGCGGCTGGCCGCTTCGGAGTCGCAGGGCACGGGGCTGCCGGCCATCGTGTACCAGTCCGAGGACCCGGTGTACTGCACAGCTACGTGCGCCAGATTCTCCGACCAGGTCGTGTGGATGGTCAGATCGCCGTTCATCACGCCGATCTCCTCCGCGCGCACCGCGCCGGGGAGCGCGTGGATCCCGACAGTGGTCCAAGATGCCCAGGTCATGGTGTTCCCCTCGGCGGCAAGGGCACCGGCCGGCTGCCGGGCGCGGTGTCTTTCAGTTTCGCACCTGCCGTCCGGCGGCGCACCGCATGCGGGGGCACGGATTCCGCCACGGACCCGGGACGCACGGTGACCGCCCGCTCACCCCGGGACGGCCGGCGCGGCCCGCGGCGGACGGCTCCGCGCCGGTGCGGTCGGCGTCCCGGGGCGGCACTCAATCGATGACCGTATGGAAGAACGTGACCCCGGCGCCGAACGCCGCTCCGCCGACCAGGGCGGCGGACGCCAGGGTTCCGCCGTTGACACAGGTGAGCACACCGGCGCCGAGGGCGGTGAGGGCGCCGAGCAGGAAGATGACGGCGGCGCGCTGGCTCAGCAGGGCTGATCTGTTGTCGGACACATCAACTCCGATCTGCGCGGGAGCGGAGGACCGCTCGGGGCGGATGCTGATGCTCTGATCGATCTTCTCATCCCCCGCCCCGAATCCCCGGTATCACACGCTGTCGGCGCAGGTCGGACGCCCGATCCGGGGAATACGCGGTCAGCCGTCCGCCGCCCGCCGGGTGACCGCGAGCACCGCCATGTCGTCGTCGCGCGGCCCGCCGGTCCAGTCCTCGACCTCCCGCACCAGGACGTCGATCAGCTCCTGCGGACCGCCGAACGGCCCGCGGCCCGCGAGCTGCGCCGCCGGGTCGTAGAACCGCCCGCCGCGGTCCCGGGCCTCGGTCACCCCGTCGGTGATCAGCAGCACGGTGCTGTCCACCGGGAACGGCACGTCGACCGGCTCCGGCCGGGCCGCCCCCAGCCCGCCCATGCCCAGCGGCAGCCCCGGTTCACCGGTCGCGAGCGGCCGCACTGCACCGTCCCGGCACAGGTACGGCGCCGGATGGCCGCAGTTCAGCAGTCTCAACTCGCCGCTCTCCGGGTGAACTTCACCCAGCAGGGCGGTGATGAAGCCCTCCAGGCGGCTCTCCTCCGGGAGTTGCTCGCCCGCCCGGAGCACCGCCCGCTCCAGCCGCTCGGCCAGCCCGGTCAGCTCCGGCTCCTGCTCCGCCGCCTCCCGGAACGCCCCCAGCAGCACCGACACCGCGCTCACCGCGCCGAGCCCCTTGCCCCGTACGTCGGCGATCAGCAGCCGCACCCCGTACGGCGTCCGCTGCACGGCATAGGCGTCACCGCCGATCCGGGCCTCGCTCTGGGCGGCCTGGTAGCGGGCCGCGACGGCCAGCGTCCCGATCCGCTCCGGCGGGGCCGGCAGCACGGCGAGCTGCGCGGCCTCCGCCACCATCCGCACCACATCCAGGTGGCGGCCGTGCCGGGCGATCACCCGGTTCACCCCGACGCCCATCAGCGCGGCGAACAGGGTGTTGGCCAGCTCCAGATGACCCACGCTGGTACCGGCGGTGCCGTCCTTCACCGTCAGCGCGAACACCCCGAGCACCAGGACCAGCCCGACCGCGACGGTGTGCCGCAGCGAGAGCAGCGCACCCGCCGTCACACTGGCCGCCGTCAGCATCGGATCGCCCCAGTAGTCCTGCGGCGACAGCGCGTCCCAGAGGAGACCGCCGGCCAGCAGGACGGCCGGGGCCAACCGTGCGTAGCGGGGCCAGCGCACGGCCGGCGGGCGGAGGGCGGGCGCGGACGCGTGCGGATCGGCCACCGCCGACCCGGCCCGGGCGCTCAGCGGTGCTCCGGATTGGCCTGGTCCGCGCGGCAACCGGCGTCCCACTCGGTGCGCTGGTTGCCGTGCGCCGGGATGCCGCCGGCCCGCTTGAGCATCGCCGCGACATGCATCAGGTTCCAGCTCATGAACGCGGTGTTGCGGTTGGTGAAGTCGTTCTCCGGGCCGCCCGACCCCGGGTCGAGGTACGACGGCCCGGGCCCGGCCTCACCGATCCAGCCGGCGTCGGCCTGCGGCGGGACGGTGTAGCCCAGGTGCTGCAGGCTGTAGAGGACGTTCATGGCGCAGTGCTTGACGCCGTCCTCGTTTCCGGTGATCGGACAGCCGCCCGCCCGGCCGTAATAGGCGTACTGGCCACGCTCGTTGAGCACGCTGGAACAGGCGTAGAGCCGCTCGATGACCTGCTTCATCACCGAGCTGTTGTCGCCGAGCCAGATCGGCCCGCACAGCACCAGGATGTCCGCGGCCAGCACCTTGCGGTACAGCTCCGGCCAGGCGTCGGACGCCCAGCCGTGCTCCGTCATGTCCGGCCACACCCCCGTCGCGATGTCCTCGTCGACGGCCCGGATCACCTCCGTCGCGACCCCGTTGCCCTCCATGACGGCCCGGCTCCGCTCGAGCAGGCCCTCGGTGTTGCTGATCTCCGGCGTGCGCTTGAGCGTGCAGTTGATGAAGAGTGCGCTCAGGTCGTCGTAGCGGTAGACGGGGGCCATCGGAACTCCTTGCACGGTCCGGCTGCGCCTCGGGGACGTCTCCCCCGAGCCTTCAACCCGGCCGTGCCCGCGGCCACCCGGACGGCCCGAACGTGTGTCACCCCTTCGCTGCCGGCCGGGCGTAGGCCCGGACATCGGCGTCCGGGTCGTCGGCGGCCGTGGCCAGCGCGCTCCGGGCGTCCGGCCGCCCGGCGTGGGCGCGCAGTGCCAGTACCGCGGCCCGGCGCACGTCCGCCTCCGGGTCGGCCAGGGCGGAGCCCAGCGCGGGCACCGCGACGCCGGGCCCGGCGGCGGCCAGCGCCCGGGCGGCGCCGGCCCGGACCTGCCACGCCGGGTCCCCCAGCGCGCCGACCGCGGCCGCGTCGTACGGCGCCGGGCAGCCCGTGGTGGCCAGCGCCCCCAGCGCCGCGGCCCGTACCAGCGGGTCCGGGTCGGCCAGCAGCGCCGCCAGGTCGTCCGGGCCGCCGGCCGTGCCCAGCCCGTGCGCGGCCGCCACCCGTACCTCACGCGACCCGTCCCCGGCGGC
Organism: Streptomyces bugieae; assembly: GCF_036352915.1. NCBI lineage: Bacteria > Bacillati > Actinomycetota > Actinomycetes > Kitasatosporales > Streptomycetaceae > Streptomyces > Streptomyces bugieae. The sequence continues at coordinate 792,922 of NZ_JAZBJP010000002.1, read as the reverse complement.
CCGCCGCAGGTCCGGGACGGCGTCCAGGGACACCAGGGCGCGCACGGCCTGGATCCGGACGTCCACGGCGGGATCGTCCAGCGCACCGGCGAACAGCGCCGCATCACCCAGGCGCAGCGCTCGCAGCACCTCCACCGCGGCCGCCCGGACCGCGGCGTCGGGGCCGTCGTGCACCGCGGCGGCCAGCGGCGCGCCCAGCTCCGGTTCCGGCTCCAGCACCTCGACCAGCTCCCGTAGCGAGGCTCCGGCCGCGGCCCGTACGCCCGGGTCGGGATCGGCGAGGGCGGCCGCGAGCGCCGGGCCGGTGCCGGCCGGCACGCCCTCGGTGAGCGCGTCGACCGCGGCCCGCCGGACGGCCGGGTCGGGATCGGTCAGGTAGGGCCGCAGCGCCGCCAGATCGGGTTGCTCCTCGGCGAGGGCGAGCAGCCCGAGCAGCCGCGGCGAGGGGCCGGCCGCGGCCACCGGGTGCGCCGGCCCGCCGCCCGGTGCGCCGTCGCCGGCCGTCCGGGACCCCACCGGCGGGGTGTCGCGCGGGCCCGCGGTGGCGACCTGCTCCGGCTCGACCTCCCCGAGGAACCGGGACGGGCCGCCGGCCGGCGCGTACTCCGGCACCGGGACCACGTACGGCTCCACCGGGCGGGCGGTGAACTCCATCCGGCCCGCCGTCGACCGGCGCAGATCGAGATGGTGCAGCCAGCGGGCGTCGTCGGTGGCCGGATGGTCGGTGCGATGGTGGTACAGCCCCCAGCGCGATTCGGTACGGGCCAGCGACGACCGGGCGGCCATCTCGGCGCAGTCGCGGATGAAGTGCACCTCGGCGCAGCGCATCAGCTCGTGCGGCGTACGGGCGCCCATCCGGTCGATCTCGCCGCGCATCCGCTCGAAGTGCTCGACGGCCAGCGACAGCCGGGCGCCGCTCTTGGGCGGCGCGACGTAGTCGTTGACGAAGCGGCGCAGCTTGTACTCGACCTGTTGCTGCGGCGGGCCGTCGGGGTGGCGCAGCGGACGGTAGATCAGCTCGTGCGCGGCACGCAGCTGATCCTCGGGCAACTCGCCCTCGTAGGCGCGGTATCGGGCCGCGTCCTCGCCCGCCAGATCGCCGAAGACGAACGCGCCGATCATGTAGTTGTGCGGGACGCAGGCCAGGTCGCCGGCCGCGTACAGCCGCGGCACGGTGGTGCGGCCGTGGTCGTCGACCCGTACCCCGGACGCCGAATGGCCGCCGCACAGCCCGATCTCGGAGATGTGCATCTCCACGTCGTGGGTGCGGTAGTCGTGCCCCCGACCGGCGTGGAAGGTGCCGCGGGTGGGGCGCTCCGTGGTGTGCAGGATCGTCTCCAGGGCGGCGACCGACTCCTCGGGCAGATGACTGAGCTTCAGGTACACCGGGCCGCGGTCGGAGGCGACCTCGGCCGCGAACTCGGCCATCATCTGCCCCGACCAGTAGTCGGACGTCACGAACCGCTCGCCGTGCCGGTTGACCTGGTACCCGCCGAAGGGGTTGGCGACGTAGGCGCAGGCCGGGCCGTTGTAGTCCTTGATCAGCGGGTTGATCTGGAAGCACTCGATACCGGTCAGCTCGGCGCCCGCGTGGTACGCCATCGCATGCCCGTCACCGGCGTTGGTGGGGTTCTCGTACGTGCCGTAGAGATAGCCCGAGGCGGGCAGCCCCAGCCGGCCGCAGGCGCCGGTGGCCAGGATCACCGCGCCCGCCCGGACCGTGGTGAACCGGCCCGTACGGGTGTGGAAGCCCGCGGCCCCGACCGCCCGGCCGTCGTCGCCGGTCAGCACCCGCACCGGCATCACCCGGTTCTCGATCCGGATCTTCTCCCGCATCTCGCGCCGCCGCAGCTGCCGGTAGAGGACCTTCTTGACGTCCTTGCCCTCGGGCATCGGCAGCACGTACGAGCCGGACCGGTGCACCTGGCGGACCGCGTACGCGCCGTGCTCGTCCTTCTCGAACTTCACGCCGTACCGCTCCAGCCGCTGCACCATGGCGAAGCCGCGGGTGGCGGTCTGCCGGACGGTGGACTGGTCGACGACGCCGTCGTTGGCGCGGGTGATCTCGGCGACGTAGTCGTCGGGCTCGGCGCGGCCGGGGATGACCGCGTTGTTGACGCCGTCCATGCCCATGGCCAGCGCCCCGGAGTGGCGGACGTGCGCCTTCTCCAGCAGCAGGACGGACGCGCCGCGCCCGGCGGCGGTGAGCGCGGCCATCGTGCCGGCGGTGCCGCCGCCGATGACCAGGACGTCACAGACCAGTTCCTCGGCGTCGTCGAGTGCGGGGATGTCCATGCGGATCTGCCTTTCAGCTGCTCAGAGAGGCGAGGGCGGTACGGCGCAGATCGGCCGTGGCCGGATCGGCGTGCGCCGCGCGGTCGCGGGGGCGGGGTACGCGGACGACGCGGGGGGTCCGGCCGGTGCCGAGCAGTGCCACCCGGTCGCCGAGGAAGAGGGCCTCGTCGACGTCGTGCGTGACGAAGACGACGGTGGCGCCGGTGCCCCGCAGCACCTCGACGAGGAGTTCCTGCATCCCGGACCGGGTCCGGGCGTCCAGCGCGCCGAACGGTTCGTCCATCAGGACCGCGCGGGGCCGGCCGGCCAGCGCGCGGGCGAGCTGGGCGCGCTGCCGCTGGCCGCCGGAGACCTGGTGCGGCAGCCGGGCGGCCTGCTCGCCGAGCCCGACCCGGGCCAGCCGGCCGGCGGCCCGCGCCCGGCGCTCGGCACGCGCCAACCCCCCTATGGCCAGCGGGAGTTCGATGTTGCCCCGCAGGGTGCGCCAGGGCAGCAGGGCGTCCTCCTGGAACACCAGGGCGCGGTCGGCGGCGGGCCCGGTGAGCGGCTCGCCGTCCTGGCTCAGCCGGCCGCCCAGCGGGGGCAGCAGACCTGCGAGGGTGCGCAGCAGCGTGGACTTGCCGCAGCCGGACGGGCCGACGACGGTGAGGATCTCGCCCGGGGCGACGTCCAGGTCCAGGCTGTGCAGAACGGGCGCACCGGGCCGGCCGGGCACGGCGCCGGCGAGGGTCAGCCGCAGGCCCCGCGCGGGCGCCCCGGCGGGTGCGGTGGCGGTGAGTTCGGTGTCGGTCATGCCCGCTCCCCGGTCGTCGTCAGGCCGGTGTGCGCCGGAGCCCGTCCCACGTAAGAGGCCTCGGCCGGCAGCGCGCGCTCGGGCGCCTGGCCTCCCTCCGTACGGGGCAGCCGGCGCGTCGGCGCCTGACTTCCCTCCCGGTGGGGAAGCCAGCGCACCAGGCGCCGCCCGGCCAGTTCCACCGCCGTGGCGGTCAGCCGTCCCAGCAGCCCGATGGTGGCCATCCCGACGAAGACACCGGGGTAGTCGACGATCGTGTAGTCCTGCTAGGTGCGGTAGCCCACGCCGTACTCCCCGGAGATCATCTCCGCGGAGATCACACAGATCCACGAGACGCCGATGCCGACCAGCCGGCGAGCGCCGCCAGGACCGCCGTGGCACGCCGGGCGCGCCGGGTCCACGGCGCGCTCACCGGGCCTGCTCCAGGGCGGCGGCGTAGTCGACGGTGCGCGCGCCGGCGTGCTTGCGGGTCCAGGCGTCCGCGGTGGCCCGGGTGACGAACGGCAGCAGCCGCCCGCCGTCCCGGACCCAGACCGCCTTGTCGGCGAACCAGCGGCTGCCGGTCGTCGCATCGGCCACGTACGCGGCCCGCACCGAGCCGCGGTGCGCGGCGACGAACCGCAGCAGCGCCGCCGGATCCGCGAAGGAGTGGGTGCGGTCCTCGCCGCGCAGCCACACCTCGTCGGCGGAGGGGGGTGCGGTGGAGCGCACGGCCTTGGCGTATCCGCTGCCGTAACTCGCCTTGACGTAGCGGTCGTTGACGAAGGAGTCGACATCGACCGGCCCGGTCAGCCGGGCCGCCCGCAGCACCGGGACGTCCTTCTTCAGCGCGGCGATCAGCTGCGGCTTGAGGGTCGGGTCGAAGGTCGCGATGCCTCCGGCGCCGTTGCAGAGGTAGACCACCTCGGCCGGCAGCCCGGTGGCCCTGGCGACCCGCTCGGCGGCGTCGACCGGGTGGCGCTGCACGTACCGGGTCGCGTCCCGCTGGGCGGCGAGGAACGCCTTGACCACACCCGGGCGTTGACCGGCGAAGGCGTCCCGCACGGTCACGCCGTGGAAGGTGGGCAGACCGAGCGCGCCCCCGTCGTAGAACGCCTGCGCCTTGCCCTGGAAGGCGAGCAGCCCCGGCCAGGCGACGAACTGCGAGAGCGCGTCCGCGCTGCCCGACTGCAGCGCCGAGGCGCCCACCGCCGGCTGCTGATTGAGCTTGTGGACGCCCTGCTCCGGGTCGATGCCGGCCCGCTGCAGGGCCCGTACCAGGGTCCCGTCGGAGGCCGAGCCGACGCTGCTGGAGACGTTCTTGCCGCGCAGGTCCGACAGCGAGCGCAGCGCCGAACCGGGCTTGGTGACGATGGTGTTGAGCGCCCCGCGCAGGTTGTAGCCGGTGACCGACACCAGCCGGGTGGGGGCGTGCAGCTGCTTGCCGCGGGCGGCGTTGATGAGCAGCGGGAAGTCGCTCATCGAGCCGATGTCGACCTTCCCGGCGACCTCCCCCAAGGCCTTAAGGGCCAGGGGGGACCCCCTCGCGGTGATCGGCGCGCCGGTCGCGTAGTCCTGCCAGTCGACCTTGTACGTCTTGCCGTCGCGCGTGCCCTGCGCCCGCAGCTCCCGCTCGAAGTAGCCGAGCGAGCGCAGCAGGGTGCCGGCGGTGACGGTGTTGATGGTCTTGGACTGGTAGCCGACGGTGACGGTGACGTGCTTGCCGTCGCCCGCCTCCGCGGCGCCGCCGCAGCCGGTGAGGGCGAGGGGGAGGAGCAGGGCCGCTGCCGCGAGGGGGATCGCGCGCTTCGTGCGCTTCAGGGTGGAGTGCCGCATGGGGACGTGCCTCTCATCGCAACAAATAGGGCATGTTGACCGTGACCGCGCCGGTGGGACAGCGAGCGGCGCACGGGCCGCAGTACCAGCACTCGTCGACGTGCATGTACGCCTTGTTGCTGGCCGGATCGATGGCCAGCGAGTCCAGCGGGCACATGTCGGCGCAGAGCGTGCAGCCGTCGATGCACTTGGACTCGTCGATGGTCACGGGCACGTCGGCCCGTTGCGAGGTCAGAGGCATGGCGGTCTCCAGGAGGCGGGGAGGCTGGGGGAGCGGGAGGCGGGAGCGGGGCGCGGACCGTGTGGGGGAGCGGCGCGCCGAGTTGCCGGGGCGTTCGGCCGGTATGCGGGGACCATAGCGATGCATTCCGGCCAGTGGTGTTGCCGCAGTATTGCGCCACCCACGGACCGCGAGGCACCTACCCTGACCTGCCCTTTTGTCAGGCCGGAGGGAAGATCTGCCACCGGGCGGTCCGGGCCCGTACGGTGCCGCCGGCCGGACCGGGCCGGCCCTCGTGTCGGCAGGCCGACGGTGCCTCCTCCGGTTAGCGTCGAAGCGCTGAGGCTCCGCCGCCGTGCCCGGGAGGTTGCCGCATGGCCACATGGCCGGCCGTGCTCTTCGCCCTGCTCGCCGCGGCCAGCAACGCGCTGGCCACGGTGCTGCAGCGGCGTGCGGCCCGTACCGTCCCGCTGGCCCCCGGCCTGCGCCTGGGCCTGCTGGTCGACCTGTTGCACCGGGCCGCCTGGCTCGGCGGCATGCTCGCCGTCATCGCCGCGGCCTGCTTCCAGGCGCTGGCGCTCTCCCAGGGCGCGCTGTCCGTGGTCCAGCCGATCTTCGTCCTCGAACTCCCGCTGGCCCTGCTCATCGGCCGGCTGCTGCTCGGCGGGCGGATCTCCCGCGACGGCTGGACCGGCGTGGCGCTGATCGTCGTCGGCCTCGGCTCCGCGCTGGCCGCCGCCGCCCCCACCATCGGCACCGACCATGCCCCGCTCGACCGCTGGGTGCTCGCCCTGGCGGTCTGCGCCGCGGTGATCGGGACGGCGGTCGGGGCCGCGCTGCGCCGCGGGGCCGGCGGCGTACGGGCGGCCTGCTTCGCCGCCGCCGCGGCCGTCTCCTACGCCCTGACCGCGGCCCTGATGAAGGACGCCACGCACGCCTGGCAGACCGGCGGCCCGGCCTCCTTCTTCGCCTCCTGGCAGACCTACGGCTTCGCGGCCGTCGGCGTGGGGGCCCTCTTCCTCTTCGAGAACGCCATGCAGTCCGGGCCGCTGACCGCCTCCCAGCCGGTGCTCACCCTGGGCGATGCGCTGGTGAGCCTGTCGCTGGGCGTCACCCTCTTCGACGAACGGGTCCGCACCGGCTGGTGGCTGATCCCCGAATGCGCCGGCATCGCCCTGGTCCTGTGGGGCGCCCGGTGCCTCTCCCGGGTCGCACTGGCCAGGGACCTGGTCGCCGGTAAGGAGACCCCTTCGGCGGTAAGTGACCGGCCCGCCTGCTGATCGTTCACCGGGGATGAACCACACCGGCACCGTCAGAACCGTCCTCGCCACGGCCACCGCCGTCACGGCCCTCGCCGTCTCCCTGGTCGGCCCGGCCGCACCGGCCCGCGCCGACGGCCGCCCGATGCCCGACGTGACGGGCAAGAACCTGGTCGCCGCCTACGGGGAGCTGAACTACACCACCGCCGTCCGGTTCCGGGACGGCCGCGGAGCCGGCCGCATCGTGCTCTGGCCTGCCTCGTGGAAGGTCTGCGGCCAGGACCCGGCACCGGGCACGCCGATGGACGACCGGAAGATCACGCTGACCGTGGTCAAGGCCACCGAGGAGTGCGCGGCCCCGGCCGCGTGAGGACCACCGCGGTGCGGCCATCGCGGGCCGCCGGCCGGCCGCACCGGAAACGTATCCGCCCCCGGTGCGCGGCACCCCTTCTGAGACGCTAACCTTGCTAGGTACAAGCAATCTATTCGCCGGATCGAGCCGGCTCGATGCCGCACCGCTAAGGATCAACACGATGAGTAAGGGTCTCGTCCCGGGATGTGACCGGGCGGCCCCGCAGATCACCGTCGAGTCGGCGCTGGAAGAGGCGGCGGCCGGGCTGGGAACGGAGATCGTCCGTTTCTCCCGGCTGCTCGCGGCCTGGAAGCAGCGGGCCAAGACCGACGGCGGCGCCGCGGACCGGGTGCTGCTGGCCCGGCTGGTGGTCGGCGGGGACCAGCGGGCGACCGACCTGGCCGCCGACGCGTTCCTGGACCTGTCGACGGTCAGCCGCCAGGTGCGCTCGCTGGTCGAGCGCGGCCTGGTCGCCCGCCGTCCCGATCCGGAGGACCGCCGCGGGTCACTGCTGACCGCGACCGACGCCGGACGGGCCGCGTTCGAGAACTACCGGCGCCAGCGCGACGCCGAACTGGCCGCGCTCCTCGCACCGTGGTCGCCCCAGGACCGGGCCGACCTCATCCGGCTGCTCGGCCGGCTCAACGAGGACATGGCGACACGACAACACACACGGCTGGGTCCCGGGGGAGACCAGGGTGCCGCCGTGGAGCAGGGAGAGATACGTACATGAGCACCACCTCCCCGCCCGAGGCGGGAGCCAAGGCGATACCCGGGTCCGGAGTGCTGACCCACCGTCAGATCCTCACCATCCTCAGCGGCCTGATGCTCGGCATGTTCCTCGCCGCGCTCGACCAGACCATCGTCAGCACGTCCATCCGGACCATCGCCGACGACCTGCACGGCCTCAGCCAGCAGGCCTGGGCGACCACCGCCTACCTGATCACCTCGACGATCGCCACCCCGCTGTACGGCAAGCTGTCCGACCTGCACGGCCGCAAGCCCTACTACCTCACCGCGATCAGCATCTTCGTCGCGGGCTCGGTGCTCTGCACCTTCTCCACCTCGATGACCGAACTCGCCGCGTTCCGCGCGGTGCAGGGTCTGGGCGCCGGCGGTCTGATGTCGCTGGCGCTGGCGATCATCGGTGACATCGTTCCGCCCCGCGAACGCGCCCGCTATCAGGGCTACATGCTCGGCACCTTCGCCACCTCCAGCGTCGCCGGACCGCTGATCGGCGGCGCGCTGGCCGGCCAGGACCAGCTGCTCGGCGTCACCGGCTGGCGCTGGGTCTTCCTGGTCAACGTGCCGATCGGCATCATCGCGCTGTTCGTCGTCGCCAAGGTCCTCAACATCCCGCACACCCGGCGCGACCACCGCATCGACTGGTGGGGCGCGCTCACCATCTCCGTCGGCGTCGTCCCGCTGCTGCTCGTCGCCGAGCAGGGCCGGGAGTGGGGCTGGGACTCGTCCCGGTCGATCGCCTGTTACGTCATCGGCGCGGTCGGCATCATCGCCTGGATCTTCGTGGAGCGGTGGATCGGCGAGGACGCGCTGATCCCGATGCGACTGTTCCGCAACGGCACCTTCAGCAAGACCAGTCTGATGTCCGTGCTGATCGGCATGGGCATGTTCGGCGGGATGCTGATGATCCCGCAGTACCTCCAGATCGTGAAGGGCGCCAGCCCCACCAGGTCGGGTCTGGAGATGCTGCCGCTGATGGCGGGCATGCTGATCGCCTCGATCGCGTCCGGCCAGATCACCGCCAAGACCGGCCGCTACAAGGTTTTCCCGATCGTCGGCACCGCGCTGATGATCGCGGCGATGCTGCTCTTCCACTACCGCGTCCAGTGGGACACCCCGCTGTGGGAGACCATGGCCTACATGCTCGTCTTCGGCCTCGGCCTGGGCGGCTGTATGCAGACCCTGGTGCTGGCGGTGCAGAACGCCGTCCCGCCCAAGGACATGGGTGTGGCGACCGCGTCGTCCACCTTCTTCCGGCAGATGGGCGCCACCGCCGGTACCGCGATCTTCCTGTCGGTGCTGTTCAGCACCGTCGGCGACAAGATCGCCTCGGCGTTCCGGGACGCGGCGGGCACCCAGCGCTTCCAGGCCGCCCTGCGCGACCCCGCCGTCCTGCACGACCCGGCCAACAAGCCGGTGCTGGACATGCTCAAGCACCCGGGCAACGGCAACTCCTCGGGTGTGCTCAGCGATTCGTCGTTCATCCAGCACCTCGACCCGCGGCTCGCCGAGCCGTTCAAGCGCGGCTTCGCCGACTCGATGCACACCGTGTTCCTCATGGGCGCGGTCGTCGTGGCGCTGGCGTTCCTGCTGATGTGGTTCATCAAGGAGGTGCCGCTGCGGCAGATCTCCGGACTGCAGGCACGGGCCCAGGCGGAGGCCGAGGCCAACGGCGAGGCCTCGCCCACCGCGGAAGCCGCCGGGACACCGGCCGAAGCGGTCGCACCCGCCGAGGTCGCACCCGCCGAAGCTCCGGCCGGGAACCCCGTTCCGGTGCCGGCACAGACCCCGGCGACCGCCGCGGCCGACGCCACCGGCCCGGCCATCAGCGGCGCGGTCCGGGACGGTTCCGGGCAGCCGGTGACGGGCGCCGCGGTCACCCTGATCAGCGTCGGCGGGCGGCAGCTCGGCCGTACGCAGACCACGGACGACGGCGGCTACGCGCTGCCCACCACGGGCGCCGGCACCTATGTGCTGATCGCCTCCGCCGGTGCCCGGCAGCCGCAGGCCGTCACCGTCGTGGTCGGCGACGGACCGCTCACCTACGACCTGGTGCTCAGCGGCGCCGCCGGGCTCGCCGGCGAGGTCCGCGAGGAGAAGGGCGACGAGCCGGTGCCCGGTGCGCTGGTCGTGGCGACCGATGTGCGCGGCGAGGTCGTGGCCTCCGGCGTGGCCGGCCAGGACGGCGGCTTCGCCTTCGGGGAACTGACCCCGGGCAGCTACACCCTGGCCGTCAGCGCCGAGCAGCACCGCCCCTCCGCCCTCCAGGTGGAGGTCACCGCCGGCACCCGCAACTGGTACGAGATCCGGCTGACGCTCGGCGCCCAGGTCCGCGGCACCGTCCGCACCGCCCAGGGCGCCCCGGTGGACGACGCCCGGGTGACCCTGCTCGACCCGGCGGGCAACGTGGTCGGCACCGCCACCAGCGGCCAGGACGGCGAGTACGTCTTCACCGACCTCGACAGCGGCGAGTACACGCTGATCGCCAGCGGGTACCCGCCGGTCGCCAGTCCGCTGCGGCTCGGTGCCGCCGGGCAGGCCGACTGCGACATCGAGCTGAGCCATGACGCGGTGAACTGACGGGCCCGTCGGTGGTGTGCGGGGCCCGGTGCGCGAGCGCACCGGGCCCCGCACCGGTTTGGCGGACCCGGCCCCGGCTACGTACAGTTCCGCCGGTAGAGCAATCGAACACAGATCCAGGAAGCGGCAGCGGCGATGACGGTGACCGAAACAGGCCGGGCCGAGGGCACGGGCATCGATGCGGAGCGCATGGCCATCTGCCTGAGCGTGCTCCAAGAGCTGGACGCGCTGCCGATCGACCACCCCGACGCGGTCACCATACGCCGCGCCACCTCCGGCATCTACCGCAAGGTCAAGCAGCGCCGGCGGCAGGAATCCCGGGCGGCGAAGACGGCCAACGACCGGGCGGTCACCGCGGCCACCGCCACCGGCGCACCCGACCGGATCGACGACGAGACCCAGGGCCTGGCCCTCACCAGCTCCGTCACCACGGAGATCGCCGGCATCCTCCAGCGCCCCCGCTCCTGCTACGTCTGCAAGAGCCGCTACACCGAGGTCGACGCCTTCTACCACCAGCTGTGCCGCGACTGCGCCAAGGAGAACCGCGCCCGCCGCGACGCCCGCACCGACCTCACCGGCCGGCGCGCCCTGCTCACCGGCGGCCGCGCCAAGATCGGCATGTACATCGCGCTGCGGCTGCTGCGCGACGGCGCGCACACGACGATCACCACCCGCTTCCCCAACGACGCGATCCGCCGCTTCACGGCCATGCCGGACAGTGCCGACTGGCTGCACCGGCTGAAGATCGTCGGCATCGACCTGCGCGACCCGGCGCAGGTCCTCGCGCTCGCCGATTCGGTCGCCGCCGAAGGCCCGCTCGACATCCTCATCAACAACGCCGCACAGACCGTGCGCCGCTCACCCGAGGCGTACGGGCAGCTCGTCGCCGCCGAGTCCGCACCGCTGCCGGCCGGCGAACTGCCCGCCTCCCTGGTCCTCGGGCACTTCGGCAGCGGCGCCCCCGCGGCACTGCCCGCCGTCCCGGGCACCGCCGGCGCGCTCACCGCCGCCGACGTCACCGCGCTCGCCCTGACCACCGGCTCTGCTACCCCCGCCCGGATCGCCGCGGGCACCGCGATCGACGCCGGCGGGCTGGTGCCGGACCTGCACGCCACCAACAGCTGGATCCAGAAGGTCGACGAGGTCGACCCGGTGGAGCTGCTGGAGGTCCAGCTGTGCAACATGACCGCACCGTTCCTGCTGGTGAGCCGGTTGCGCCCGGCGCTCGCGGCGTCCGCCGCGCGCCGCAAGTACGTGGTCAACGTGTCCGCCATGGAAGGGCAGTTCAGCCGCGGCTACAAGGGCCCCGGCCACCCGCACACCAACATGGCCAAGGCCGCGCTGAACATGCTCACCCGCACCAGCGCCCGGGAGATGCTGGAGACCGACGGCATCCTCATGACCGCCGTCGACACCGGCTGGATCACCGACGAACGCCCGCACCCCGAGAAGATGCGGCTGGCCGAGGAGGGCTTCCACGCCCCGCTCGACCTGGTCGACGGCGCGGCCCGGGTCTACGACCCGATCGTCCGCGGCGAACAGGGCGAGGACCTGCACGGCTGCTTCCTCAAGGACTACGCGCCCAGCCCCTGGTGATCCCCGGCCGGCCCGCCGCCCTCCCCGCCCGCCGGCACCGGCAGGGCCCTGTGCAGCCGGTCGAGCAGCGCCCGGGCCGCGGGCGTCGGGCCGGCCGTCCGCCAGGCCAGGGCGACCCGGCCGCGCGGCCGCGGGTCGGTGAGGGCGAGCGTACGCAGCCCGTGGTCCGCCGCGGCCCCCGGCGGCAGCGCCGGGATCACCGCCACCCCGAGCCCCCGCGCGGCGAGCTGCGCCAGCGCCTCCGGGGCCGCCGCCTCGAACGCGATCCGCGGCCGGATGCCGGCCTGTGCGCAGGCCCGTTCCAGCACCCCGCGCAGGCCGGTCCCGCGCGGCAGACTGATCAGCGGACGGTCGTGGAGCTCGGCCAGCGGAACATCGGCCCGGTCCGGCGGGGTGAGCAGCGGATCGCCCGGGGCCACCGCGGCGACCAGCGGCTGGTCGACCACCAGCCGCAGTGAGATGCCCGGCGGGGCCTCCTCCTGCGCCAGGCCGATGACCGCGAGGTCGAGCTCCCCGCCGTGCAGTGCGGCCAGCATCCGTTCCGAGGTGTCCTCGGTGAGGGAGATCTCCACCTGAGGGTGGTCGTCGTGGAAGTCGGCCAGCAGGGCCGGCACCTCGAAGGCGTCGAGGGCGGCGCCCGAGACCAGGCCGAGCGCGACCCGGCCGCGCAGCAGCCCGGTGAACTCGTCGACGGTGTGCCGGATCCCGTCGACGGCGGCGAGCGCGGTCCGGGCGTACCCGAGGACCGCCGCGCCGACCTCCGTCACCGTCACCCGGCGGCCGGAACGGTCCAACAGCGGCTGCCCCAGCTCCCGTTCGAGCTGCCGGATCTGCGCGCTCACCCCCGGCTGGGACAGGTGCAGCCGGGCGGCGGCCCGGGTGAAGCCGCCCTCCTCCACGACCGCGACGAAGTACCGGAGCTGATGGAGTTCCATGCCGGCGATCCTAACCAGTCCCATAACCACTGCTTCTGGGAGGCAGAACCAACTGCTCTTGGACTTATGGCCGGTGGAACAAGATCCTTGACGGTATGGACATCAAAGCGGCGATAGCGGCCGAACGCCGGGAGCTGGCGGACCTGTTGGACGGCCTGCCGGAAGCGCGGTGGGACGCGCCGACGCTGTGCGCGGGGTGGCGGGTGCGCGAGGTCGCGGCCCATATGTCGATGGGCTTCCGCTATCCGCTGCCCAGGGTGGTGGCCGAACTCCTCAAGTCCGGCGGGAACATCAACAAGATGGCCGACCGGCTCGCCCGCAAGGACGCGGCGGCCGCCGCCCCGCGGCAGCTCGCCGGCTTCCTGCGGGAGCACGCGCACCACCCCTGGACGCCGCCGGTCGGCGGGCTGGCCTCCGCGCTGGGCCACGACGTCGTCCACGGCCTCGACATCACCGTCGCCCTGGGCATCGACCGCCGGGTCCCCGAGGACCGGCTGCGCGTCCTGCTGGACCACGTCACGCTCCGGTCCGCCAAGTTCTTCGGCGCCGACCTCCGCGGCCTCGCGCTGCACGCCGACGACCTCGACTGGTCCTTCGGCACCGGCACCCCGCTCACCGGCAGCGCCCAGGACCTGCTGCTGGTCGCCTTCGGCCGCAAGCTCCCGGCGGGCCGCCTGCACGGCGCGCAGCAGGACCGGTTCCTGGCCGCCTGAGCCGCCGGGCCTGCCGCGGATGCCGGGATTCAGATGAGCCCGGGACCGTCCGTCTCGGGACCGTCCGCCTCGGGGCCGACCAGTCCGTGCCGGGCCAGCAGCGGCTCGATGTCCGCATCGCGTCCGACCACCGCGCGGAACGCCGACATGGCGTCCACGCTGCCGCCCCGGGCGAGGAGTTCCCGGCGGAAGATCTCCCCGCTCTCGCGGACCGGTCGCCCGTTCTCCCGGAACCACCGGACGGTGTCCGCGTCCAGCACCTCGGCCCAGCGGTAGCCGTAGTAGCCGGCCGCGTAGTCGTTGGCGAAGATGTGGTTGAAGTAGCCGGTGCGGTACCGCGGTGGGATGGCCGCCGACGCCAGGCCCGCGCGCTTTAGGACGGCCGCCTCGAACGACTCGGCCTCGTCCGCGCCCGGCAGGTCGTCGCCGGCGGACAGCGAGTGCCAGGCCCAGTCCAGCACCGCGGCGGCCTGGTGCTCCACCATCCGGAAGCCCGCGCCGAAGGTCTCCGCCGCGCGCAGCCGGGCCGGCAGCTCGGCGGGCATCGGCTCGCCGGTGCGGTGGTGCCGGGCGTAGTGCGCGAGCACCTCGGGCCGGTCCGCCCACATCTCGTTGACCTGGGAGGGGAACTCCACGAAGTCCCGGGGCACATGGGTACCGGACAGCAGCGGATAGCGGACGTCCGAGAACAGCGCGTGCAGCGCATGCCCGAACTCGTGGAACAGCGTGGTGACTTCGCTCCAGGTCATGAGCACCGGTTCGCCGGCCGGCGGCTTGGCGATGTTCAGGTTGTTCACGACCACCGGCCGCCGGTCCAGCAGACGGGACTGGAGCACCAGCGAGTTCATCCAGGCACCACCCCGCTTGGACGCGCGGGAATGGAAGTCGCCGAGGTACAGCCCGAGCGGGCCGCCGTCCGCGTCGTGCACCTCGAAGACCCGGGCGTCCGGGTGGTACGCCACCAGGTCGGGCCGCTCGGTGAAGGTGATGCCGTAGACCAGCCCGGCGGCGTGGAACACCCCGTCGTGCAGCACGGTCTCCAGCTCCAGGTAGGGCCGCAGGTCGGCCGCGTCGAGGTCGAACCGCTCCTTGCGGACCCGTTCCGCGTAGTACTGCCAGTCGGCCGCGCGGATCTCCGGCACCCCGGCCGCCTCGGCCAGTGCCGCGGCCTCCCGCTCCGCGTTGGCGACCGCGGGCCCGGTCAGCCGGGCGAACATCTCCTCCACCGCGTCCGTGGTGCCGGCCGTCCGGTCGGCGACCTCCCAGGCGGCGTGGCTGGCGTGGCCGAGCAGCGCGGCGCGTTCGGCGCGCAGCCGGGCCAGGGCGACGGCGACCGGACCGTTGCTGTCGGTGCCGCGGCCCAGGGAGGCGGCGAGCAGCCGTTCCCGCAGCGCGGGGTCGTCCAGCGCGGCCAGCTCGGTCTGCTGGGTGAAGTTCTTCAGCACCAGCGCGAACCGGCCCTCGTGGCCCAGCGCCCGGGCGTTCTCGGCCGCGGCGGCGATCTGGGCCTCGGGGAGTCCGGACAGTTCCTCCGTGCTGTCCACGATCAGCGCCGCGGCGGCGGTGGCCGCCCGTACGTTCTGCTCGAACCGCGTGGACAGCGTCGCCAGCTCGGCGTTGATCTCCCGCAACCGGCGCTGCTGTTCGGCCGTGAGCCGCGCACCGGCCCGCACCCGGAGCGTGTGGTGGCGTTCCAGCAGCCGCAGTTGTTCCGGGTCCAGGCCGAGCTGCTCGCGCCGGGCGTGCAGCGCGTCCAGCCGCGCGAACAGGCCGGGGTCGAGCAGCAGCGCGTCGTCGTGGGCGGCCAGCCGGGGTGCGATCTCCGCCTCCAGCGCCTGGATCGTCTCGTCGGTGTCCGCGCCGGCCTTGTTGAAGAACACCCGGTGCACCCGGTCCAGCAGCGCGCCGCTGCGTTCCAGTGCCTCCACGGTGTTCCCGAAGGTCGGGGGCGCGGCCCGGCCGGCGATCGCCGCGACCTCGTCCAGCTGCTCGGCCATGCCGCGTGCGAAGGCGGGGAGATAGTGATCGGTGCGGATCCGCGCGAAGGGCGGCAGCTCGTAGGGAAGATCACTCGGCTCGAAGAAGGGATTCGACGTCACGGGCTCCGACCCTACGCCCGGGGCGGCGCGGCCGGGCCCGATCCCGGGAAGCGTCGGGGGGCCTTTCGTGGTGTGATCGAAGGGCGAGGCAAGCAACGCTCCTGAGACGGGAGGAATCATGGCCGGCAAGCTGCGAGCCCGAGAGATCATGACCGGCGGTGTGCGCTGTATCGGCGCGCACGAATCACTTCAGGACGCGGCCAAGATGATGCGCGACCTGGAGGTCGGGGCCCTGCCCATCTGCGGTGACAACAACCGGCTCATGGGCATGATCACCGACCGCGACATCGTCATCACCTGCTGTGCCGAAGGCGTGGATCCGGCGAAAGTGCAGGCCGGTTCGCTGGGCGGGGAACTGCACTGGATCGATGCCAACGCGGACGCCAACGAGGTCCTGCAGACCATGGAGAGCCACCACATCAAGCGTCTGCCGGTGATCGACGTCGACGGCGGCCACCGTCTGGTGGGCATGATCACCGAACAGAACCTCGCCAAGAACCTCAGCGACCGGCAGATCGCCGAGTTCGCCACCCGCGTGTACGCGACGGCCTGAGGGGAGCGCCCCCGGCGCGGCCCGTACGGTCCGCCTGCCGGCCCGGCCCCCGGCCGGGCATGCGGGCAGGCCGTCCGCGGCGCCACGGACGGCCTGCAACCCTCACCGTGCGTCATCCGGACACCCGGTCGGCCGGGTCAGCCGGATGATCCGGTACGCCGGGAATCCAGGAATTCCCCACGCCCTTCGGTGGATTCCGAATTCACTCGGCGGAGCCGGAGTGTGAGCGTGGTACGGCGAGCCGGATGCCCGGGAAAATGAGATCCGGATTCGCGCCGATCACCTTGCGGTTGGCCCGGTAGAATTCCTGCCAGCGGAATCCGTGGGCGGCGGCGATACCGCTCACCGTGTCGCCGGAATTGACGACGATCGTGCCGCGGGTACTCCGGTGCCGAATGGCCTTGTAGCGCTTTTCGTGGAACTGCGGGTGCCGGACCCGGGCACGGTCCGGGGCCTGGACGTGCCGCCGCGGCGCGGTGTGCGCGGTGCCGGCCCGTGGAGTGCCGTGCCGGGCCGCCGAGTTGAGCCCGAGCCGGGCCGAGCAGGCGGGCCAGGCCCCCCAGCCCTGGCGCGCCAACACCCGTTCCGCCACCTGGATCTGCTGTGCGCGGGAGGCCCGCGCGGCCCGCGAGCCGTACGTCTGGCCGCCGAACGAGCGCCAGGTGTGGTGGGAGAACTGCAGCCCTCCGGAGAATCCGTTGCCCGTGTCGATCCGCCAGTTCCCTCCGCTCTCGCACCCGGCCAGCCGGTCCCAGGTGCCGCCGCTCGCCGCGTCGGCGGGCTGCTCGGCCGCCACGTTCAGCGCCCCGGCCGCCAGCAGGACGGCCGCCGCCGTGATGCCCCGGACCCCATTGCCCCGGAACTCGCCCCGGGCGGTCGATTCCGATACCTGAGGAAATTCCATGCGTTGCTCCCTCGCTCGCCGCGCAGTTCCCTGGCGGCTCTTCAGGAAACCGACGCCGTATCGGATTTCGCGGCGAGTGCGGTGGTGCGGGGTGCTCGTGCACTCGTCGGCGAATTCCGGTGCGGCGCCATGAATTCGACGGGCAAGAGACAACCACGCACCGAGTTCGGCTGGGGAGAGCGCGCGGTAGCGCCGCCGCGGCCCGCCCTGCCCCCTTGTCGTGGCGGCGCGGCCGTGCCTGCGCAGGGTGCACCCGCCGTGACCGGCAGGGGCGCACCCCCCGTGCCGTGGCGCATCGCTCCAGGGCCGCCGGCGATCACTCACCCGCCGCGGGGGGTGTCCGCCGAGCGCATCCGGAGCTCTTGGTGCATGCGCTGCGCAGGCACGCACGCACCGCGCACGGACCTCTGGCCAGTGCATCGGCTCGTCGGGCCGTGGGGTGTGCCGGCCACCGCCGGTATCGGCGGTCAGGGGCGGTGCTGCTGACGCACCGTCGCGTTCGGCGCGAACCCAACCACCAGGTTTCGAACGCTAGTTACCGGTGATTAAACCTCGCGTCAATGTGGCATTGATCACGCCGCATGAACAAAAGTGCAGGTCGGGAGCACAGTGTGCAATTGATCGATCACTTTCTGCTGATTCTGTGCGAAGCCTGATTAACCCTGAGGGCCCCTCCCATCGGTGAGAGGGACAGGAACGCCTTTCCGTTCCGCCCCCTCCGCAACGACGCGGAGCGGGGCTGCACCTCACAAGAAGGGAGGGCTCGTGGAGCACTTGCGGCACGAATGGCCCTGGTACGCGCTGGCACTGGTCGGCGTCTACCGGTTGACCGCCACAGGACTCGACGCCCTTGTCCGCCGCGTGGTCCGCGCCGCCGCACAGGCACGCGCGGAGCACCCGTACGCCCCCGCCCGTCCGTACGCCGGGCCGGCCCCGCGCGGCCCCCTCGGCCCGTACCGCCCGCGCCCCGGCGCGTTCCCGGACGTCATCCCGCCGCCGCTGCGGCCACCGGCCGGCTCCCGCTGCGAGGAGAGCCGGTGAACGAGCACTCTCCCCTGGCCAGCCCCACCGATCTGCCACTGGACTTCGAGGTCTTCTTCCAGCGCGAGCAGAAGGCCCTCCTCGCCGTCGCCGCGTCCCGGCTCAGGGACCGCCGGGACGCCGAGGAGGCCACGCTGGAAGCCGGCCGCCGCATGTACGTCAAATGGGAACGCATCCTCGCCCACGTCAACCCCAAGGCCATGACCTACACGATCCTGCGCGGCGTGATCTCCGACTTCTACCGCCGCGAGATCCGCAACAGCCGGGTCCAGCCCTACGCCGACCCGCCGGACACCGCTTACCTCCAGGAGCTGCGCAGTTGCGAACCGCTCGACCGCGCCCTGGACGAACTGGAGGCCACCGCCCCGCTGCAGGCCAACTCCGTGCGCCTGCGCCACCTCGCGGGCCTTTCCTACGAGCAGATCGCCGAGCGGCTCCACACCACCCCGGGTGCCGCCAAGGTCAGCACCAGCATCGGCCTGCAACGACTCAAAGAGCTCATGACGAACGGTTCCTGCGGGACCGGAGAGGACGCGTGATGCCCGACGACCCGCTCATGGACCTGTTGCACCGTCAGGCCGAGGCCATCGGCCGGGAGTTCGCCGACCACGACCCGGTGGCCTTCACCCAGCGGCTGGCCGCCCGCATCGCCGACGGCACCGGCCGCGAACCCGACCCCGTCACCCGCGCCCCGGTCGGCGGCATCCGCCCCACCCCGGTACGCCCGGCGGCCGCCCGCGGCCGCTGGCGCCGCCGGCCCACCCCCCTCCTCGACCCGGACGTGCCTCCCGCGGCGGTCCTCGCGGAGGCCCGGCGGCTGTGCCACGTCGTGCTCCGTTCCAAGGACATCGACACCCTGGGCGCCTTCGCGGCCGACTACGACGCGGCCGGCGCACGCACCTTCGCCTGCCTCCTCTACACGCTCGACAAGTGGGACAGCGCCCTGTACTGGTGGCGGTTCGCGGCCGGCGCGGGCGACGAACTCGCCGCCCATCTGCTCGCCGTGCACCACGCCGCGGTCGGCCGCAGCACCGACGCCCGGCTCTGGCGCGCCGTCGCCCGCATGATGGGCTTCGCCGCCGAACGGCACCTCCCGCTCCCGGTCCGCGGCACGACCGATCTCGCCCTGGGCTTCGCCCGTACCTGGGACCGCACCCTGCAGTCCTTCCTCCAGCACCACCACCTCCCGCGCGAACTCGCCGCCCTCTGACGACCCGCGCCCACCGCCCGGCAGGCACACCATGCCTGCCGGGCCTCGCCCATGAAGCGCAAGAGCGCTCAGCACGGAGCCCCCCAGGTGAATCCGCCCCGAGGAGGGGTACGGGCAGGGCGGGACCGGCAAGGCTCGCCACACGGGCGACCAGCACGGTCTCCACCCCGATCACCAGGAGGAGCGGCGGACATGCACACCGGAGAGAGCGACCACAGCAGCGCGGCCGACCGGGCCGGGACCGCCGCACCGCCCGGTGCCGCCGGCCGCGCACCCCTGGCCGGCACCGTGGCACTGGTGACCGGCGCCTCCAGCGGCATCGGCGCGGCCACCGCGCTCGCGCTGGCCCGCGAGGGCGCCTCCGTCGCGCTGGTCGCCCGCCGCCGCGCACGGCTGACGGAACTGACCGCGGCCATCGACGAGCTGGGCGGCCCGTCCCTGGCGGTGACCGCGGACCTGACCGACCCGGCCCGGCCGCAGCGCATCGTCGACGAGACCGTCGCCCGCTTCGGGCGGCTCGACGTCCTGGTCAACAACGCCGGCTACGGCGCACGCAACCCGGTGGAGCAGAGCGACCCCGAGGAGTGGGACCGGATGGTCGACCTCAACCTCCGGGCGGTGCTGCGGATGTCGCACGCCGCGCTGCCGCATCTGCTCCGCGCCGCGGCCGACGGCCCGCGCGGCGTCGCCGACCTGGTGACCGTCAGCTCGGTCGCCGGCCGGGTGCCCCGGAAGGACAACAGCGTCTACTCCGCCACCAAGCACGCGGTGTGCTCCTTCAGCGAGGCGATGCGGCAGGAGGTGACCGGACGCGGCGTCCGGGTCGGCCTGGTCGAACCGGGCATGACCACGACGGAGATGACGCTCGGCGGCCAGGCCGGGGCGGCCCACGGAATTCCGCAGGAATGCTGGCTGCGGGCCGAGGACATCGCCCGCTCCGTCACCTTCATGGTGACCCAGCCGGCCCATGTCGCGATCAACGAGATCACGGTCCGCCCCACCGCACAGGAACGCTGACCCGGAACGCACGGGGGAAGGGGCGCACACCGAGCAGGGGAGGGGCGCACGCCGAGGTGCCGGGCGGCCGGGGGAGGGCTACCGTCGGGGCCGTGCGACTGCTGCTCCTGTCCGACACCCATCTGCCCAAGCGCGCCAAGGCCCTGCCGCCCCAGCTGCTCGACGAGGTACCGCGCGCCGACGCCGTCCTGCACGCCGGGGACTGGGTCGACACCGCCACCCTGGACCTGCTCCAGACCCGTGCCCGGCGGCTGATCGGGGTGTACGGCAACAACGACGGCCCGGAACTGCGGGCCCGGCTGCCCGAGGTGGCCTACGCCGAGCTGGCCGGCCTGCGGTTCGGCGTGGTGCACGAAACCGGCCCCGCCCAGGGCCGGGAGCGCCGCTGCGCCGCCCGCTTCCCCGACCTCGACGTCCTGGTCTTCGGGCACAGCCACATCCCCTGGGACTCGGTCGCCGACGGCCGGCTGCGCCTGCTCAACCCCGGCTCCCCGACCGACCGGCGACGCCAGCCGTACTGCACGTACATGACCGCACGGATCGCGTCCGGCCGGCTGACCGGGGTCGAGCTGCACCGCCTGCCCCCGAGGACCTGATCCCCGAGGGCCCGAGCCCCGTCGGCGGCGTCCCTCAGTACCCGAGCAGCCCCCGCACGTACGCCGCCTGGCCGGCGTGCTGCAGACCGTCGGCGATCACGCTGACGAGGCGGACGCCCATGGTGACCGGCGGGGTCCAGGCCCGGTCGACGACGCGCTTGAGGTCCTTGTCGGCGATGCCGGCGAGGTACTGCACCGTGTTGTCGTGGACGGCCTCGTGGTAGCCGGTCAGCAGCTCCTCGCCGAGGTCCTTCACCGCCGCCACCTCCTTGCGGGAGTGGCCGTAACCGTGGTCGTCGGCGGAGAACGGCAGGCCGAAGCGCTCGTACCAGCCGTCCGACGTCCACAGCTGCTCGGTGCCGGCCACCCCGGCCAGGTGATCGTCCTGGATCCTGGTCAGATGCCAGACCAGCCAGCCGATCGAGTTGGCGTCCTCCTCGGGACGGGTGCTGAGCTCGTCCGGACCGAGTCCGGTGACCGCCTCCTCGACGGCCTCCCGGATACGGCCGAAGGCATCGACGAGCAGGTCCGTGCTGGCGGTCATGACAGCCTCCTTGGCGGCGACACGGTTCCCCCGCGGCGGGCCCATCGTCGCAAGCCCGGCGCACGAATCGTGGGAGGCCGGTCCGTCCGCGTCACCACCACGGAGGCCACCGGCGGCCGGATCCGACGTATCCGATATTCCGGGTCGGTCACGGCTGCAACCAGCGGGTGGGGCAAACAGTCCTACCGGGCATGAAAAGACGTTTCTCGCTGCGCATACCCCGGGGCATACCGCGGTGGTCCGGTGCCGGCCGCCGGGCCGCCGCCGCGCTCGCCCTCACCACGCTGACCGTTCCGCTGACCGTCGCCCTCGGCTCCCCGGCCCAGGCCGCCGCGGCCTCGGCCTGCACCGCGTCCCGCGGCCCCTACCAGAAGCAGGCCGAGCGCTTCCTCGGACTGCCCGTGGACGGCCGGCAGTCGGCCGCCGACTGCCGCGCGATCCGGGCCTTCCAGACCAGCCACGGCATCACCCCGAACATCGGCTACGCCGGGCCCGTCACCTGGGGCGTGATGAGCCTGGTCGCCCAGCAGCGGGCGGCCGGCCACAACCCGAACAAGGCCCACCACTGCCCGACGAACAAGGGCCGCATCGCCTGCGTCGACCTCACCCGTCAGCTCAGCTGGATCCAGGACGGCTCCCGGCTGGTCTACGGGCCGGTGCCGATCCGCAGCGGCCGGGACGGGTACGAGACCCGCACCGGCGCCAAGAAGATCTACTGGCGCCATCTGCACCACGTCTCGACGCTGTACCACGTGGCCATGCCGTACAGCCAGTTCTTCGACGGTGGCCAGGCCTTCCACTCCATCAGCGGCAGCGTCTGGTCGGCCCCCGGCTCGCACGGCTGCGTCAACATGCGCAGCGGCGACGCCGCGAAGTACTGGTCCCTGCTGCGCACCGGCGACGACGTCCACGTCTACGGACGCAAGCCCGGCACCTGACGGGACCGGGCGACGCGGCCGGGCGACGGCCGGGGGGCGAGGTGCCGCGGAACGGACCGTCCCCCCGGCCTGCCGGTCGGCTCGCTCAGTCGGTGGCCAGCAGCGTGTACAGCGCCATCGGCGTCACATAGCCGGACCAGCGGCCGTCCGCGAAGAGGTGCACCCCGCCGTCCTGGTAGCACTGGTCGACGAGCTGGGAGCAGATCATGTGCCGGGTGCTGGCGACGTAGCGGCGCAGGCCCGGAACGGGAACGTGGAACCGGTGCGTGGCGATCGCGAGGTAGTCGAGGAAGCTGTAGGGCACGCCGACATAGCGCGTGGCGGCCCGGCAGATGGCCGAGCGCTGCGCTTCGGTGAGCCCTTCCGGGCAGACGTAGAGCACCTCGGCGCCGTCGTACTCGGCGAGCGGCCGGATGCGCGCCCCGCCCGGCTCGGCCTCCAGCAGCCGGTCGTCGGGCAGGACCAGGAAGGCGTGTTCGTAGTCGGCGAAGCCGTCGCCGTTGATCCACTGTCCGAAGCGGATCAGCCGGCCGCTGACGCCGTTGATGCGGGTGAGCCCGATGTCGCCGGGCTGGGGGTGGGTGTGCTTCATGAGCGGCTCCCGGGAGCGCGAAGGGGTGAGGCGCGAAGGGGGAGAAGGAGAAGAGGGGGATGGTGCGGAGAAGTGGCGCGGAGGGGTGATACCCGCTGTGCGTGTCCGTGCACCCTGGGTGAAGGCTCGTATTTGGCTCAGGCCCGCACGGGTGTCGGATCGATGCTGATGCCGGGCTGTGATGACGACGCGTCAGATATGTTGCTACTTCCGCGAGTTACGGCCCTTCGCCGCTTCCCCGATGGCCGTGAGGATGTCGCGGGCCCACTGGGCGGGCGGCGGATCGTCGAGCAGCGCCGCCAGGCGGCCGAGGTGGGCGGTGCGTTCGCCGGGCGTCATGGTCAGCGACCGGTGCAGCGTGTCGACGAGGTCCTGTGGTGAGCGCGGGTCGGTGAGCAGTGCCGCGGTGCCGAGCTGGGCGGCCGCGCCGGTGTGCCGGGAGAGGATGAGGACCCCGCGGCGGCCGGTCGCGGCGTGGCTGGCGATGAACTCCTTCGCGGTGAGGTTCATCCCGTCCTGGAGGGAGGTCACCCAGAACACCTCCGCCGCGAGGTACTGGTCGACCACCTCGGCGAACGGCAGGGCCCGCGGCAGATAGTCGATCGGACGCCAACTCCCGTAGCTCCAGCGCCCGTTGACCTCGTCGACGGCCTGCTCCAGCGCCGCCCGGGTGGTGTCGTGGATCCGGATCCCCGGCTCCGGCGGCGGACACACCAAGCGGAACACCAACTCGCCACGCAAAGAGGGGCGTTGAGCGAGCAGGGCGTCGATCGCCCGGACCTTCTCCAGCGGTGCCTTGGCATAGTCGAGCCGTTCCACCGACAGGACCAGGGCCGGCCGGCCGCGGTCCGTACCGGCGCGGACGCTGCGCGCGCGGGCCAGTTCCTCGACGGCCCGGCGGTCGATGCCCAGCGGATGCACCCCCATACGGGGCATCCGCGCGGCGCCGGCGAGCACCTGCCGGAAGTGGCCGGCGAACGCCTCGGTGTGGAACCCGGCCCAGTCCAGGCAGGCGAGCGAGTCGCGCAGCTGCCCCGCGGTCGGCAGCCGGCCGAAGGCGTCCGCCGGGGGAAAGGGCGTGTGGTGGAACAGCCCCAGCCGCAGGTCCGGGCGCGCGGCACGCAGCATCCCGGGCACCAGCCACAGGTTGTAGTCGTGCAGCCAGACCGTGGCGTCACGGGCCGCATGGGTGCTCAGGTGGTCGGCGAAGCGGGCGTTGAACCGTTCGTAGTGACGCCAGGCCGAGGCGCGGTACCGCATCCGGCCGGGCTGTGACATCAGCACCGGCCACAGCGTCTCCTTGCAGGCACGGTGGAAGTACTCCGTCCACTGCACGCCGTCCACCGGCAGGAACGCCAGCGGAAGGCCCGTGCGGTGCGGACGGCCGGGCTCCGGAGCGGCCTGCGGTGCGGTGCCGTCCTCGACCAGCGCGGTGGCCCACACCCCGTCCGGCCCGTCGGCGCCGAACAGGCCCTGCAGGGTGGGCAGTACGCCGTTGGGACTCACCGGCCGCCGCCACCGTCCGTCGGCCCAGCGCACCGGCGGCCGGTGGTACCCGACCACCACGGCGTGCGGACGCTCGATCCAGCCGAGACCCTCCAGGGCGGCGAGGATGCCGGCCGCACCGGCCCGGTCCGGCCGGTACACCTCGGCACGGTCCGCGGTCCGCTCCCGCAGGGCCGGCTCCGCCCCGCTCATCAGGACGCCGTGGCAGCCGAGCTCGAACAGCGACAGGTCGTTGAGCGAGTCGCCCGCCACCAGCACCGACTCCATGGACCACTGGAGCTTGCGGGCGAGCAGGGCGAGCGCCCGGCCCTTGCTCGCCGGTGCGGGGAGCACGTCGAAGTACCGCCCCGCCGAGTACGTCCAGCCGCAGCCCAACTCCCTTACGGCGGCGGTGATGTCGTCGGAGAGCCGCCCGGGTCGCAGGAAGAACGAGCAGCGGCCCTCCTGGACCACCCCCTCCTGGTACTCCAGCTCCGGGAACCGTGCCATCCGCTCACGCACCCGCCGGTGTCCCGGCCAGCCTTCGCGCAGCTGGTTCTGCACCACGTCGACACGGCTCCGGTCCGATCCGTCGATCACGCTCGCCCCGACGTCGGCGATGATCCACCGGGGCCGGGGGACCAGCGGGTCCCGGTCCAGGATCCGCTCGACGGACGCCAGCGAGCGGCCGGTGGCGAACACCACGGTCACCTCGGGATGCCGGTCCAGCGCCGCCCGCAGCCGCCCGCGGTCCGCGCGGTCACCACCGAGCAGGGTGCCGTCCAGGTCGGTGACGAGCACCCTCGGCGCGGGGGCGGGCCGCTCTCCCGGTCGCAGCGATGTCATGGAGCCCCCGTTGTCCTCGGATGCCGTGGGTGGGTGGAACGCGGAAGACGCTCAGCAGTGGTGCGCGAGGGCGCGCCCGGTCATCCGGGGAGACGCGCGAGCCAGCGTTCCAGGCCCGCCGCGTCCGGTGCGGCGGCCGAACCCGCGGCCGTGACGGCCGCCGCGCCGCAGGCGACGCCGGCGGCCAGGCACCGGGCGAGCGTCCCGCCCGCCAGTCGCCGGTGCACGAAGCCCACGTTGAAGCAGTCTCCCGCCCCCGTGGTGTCCACGACCTCCACCGGCACCGACGGCTGTGCGATCCGTACACCGTCCGCGGCGGCCAGGGCGCCCGCGGCGTCCTGCTTGACCACGACGGTGCGCACCAGCCCGGCCAGCACCTCGACCGCCTCCGCCACGGAACCGGCCCCCGTCACCCGGAGCGCCTCAGCCGCGTTGGGAGCGAACACGGCCACCCGGCCGAGCACCTTCGCCACCTCCGGCATGTCCACCGTGCCCGGGAAGTCCTGGCAGTCCATGAACACCTCCGCCCCGATGCGGTCGGCAACGTCCAGCGCCTCGGACACCTCGGGTCCGTACCGGAGGTGCGGCAGCATCACCACCGCCGGCCGGTGGATCTCGATCAGCTCGGCCAACGGGCGGACCGCGACCGGGTCTTCGTAGGACACCATCGCACGGTCGTCCGGCCGGGACAGGGCGACGGTCACCCTGCGCACGGGGCCCGGATGGTGCCGGAAGCCCCGCTCGTCCAGCCCCTCGTGGCGCGCGGCGGCCAGCACCTCCCGGCTGAACGGGTCGGTGCCGAAGTCCGTCGCCCAGACGACCTCCCGGCCCAGCCGCCGCAGCCCCATGGCGAGGGTGTACGCCCCACCGGGTGCCGTCCCGAAGCCGTCGGCCCACACTTCCGTCCCGTACGCGACGGGTTCCGCCGGCCCCCGGAACACCAGATCCACCGAGTAGGCCCCGGCCACCAGCACCCGGCCGTCCACCGCGCCACGCCCATGCGTCATGGCGGGACTGTAGGCAACCACGCGGCGCAACAAACTGTTGAGAAGCAGAGTTGGCCGAAATGGCGGCCTTTCCCGGCCGGTGCGGCCCGAAGTGCGTTCTTGGGCAACCGCCTTGCGTCATGCCCCCGCCGGCACGCGGGCGGCGAGTGCGCGGCGCGGCCCTCGTCGGTGAGGGACAGGGCGGGACGTCCTCGCGCGGATCCGCGGCTTCCGCTGCCGGATCATCGCCGAGTCCACCGCCGGCTGGTCCACCGCGGACCGTGCCGACCTGGCCCGCCTGCTGACCCGGTTCGTCCGCGACGTCGAGGCCACCACTACGGGGACGTGACCTGCTGCCGTGCGCGGGCCGCCCCCGTGGCGAACCGTGCCGGCGTCGTCCCCACGTGGCGGGTGAAGTGCCGGTTCAGATGCGCCTGGTCGTGGAATCCGACCGCCGCCGCGACCGCGGCCGGCCGCCGGCCGTCGAGCAGCAGCCGGCGCGCCGACTCGATCCGCTTCCCGGTCAGATAGGTGTGCGGCGGCAGCCCGTAGGCCTGTTTGAAGCAGCGGATCAGATGCGTGGGATGGGCGTGCAGGGTGGCGGCGGCCTCCTGCAGTGAGAGGCCGGTCGTGACGCGTGCGTCGAGCAGCTCCCGCAACTCGGCGGCCAGCCGGCTTCCCTCGCGGCCGGGCGGGCGCGGCGCCCAGGTGGCGAGGTGCCCGTGCAGCCGCTCCCGTATGAACGCCAGCCGGGACTCGGCCTCGAACCCGTCGCCCGCGTCTCCGAGGGCCGTGTGCAGCTGGTGGACGCGGCGGCGCAGCGGGGCGTCGTCGAGCAGCGGCCGGTCCACCGCGCGGCCGGTCAGCCGCTCGGGAAGCACGGACGTGTCGAGGTAGAGCACCCGCTTGCGGAACCCGGTCGCGGTGACCGTCCGGCCGTCGTGGGGGACACCGGGAGGCAGCAGGACGACCGTGCCCGTGCCGGTCGCACCGTGACGGTCGCGGTCGAGCGCGAAGTCGACCGCTCCGTCGTCGAGGATCATCAGGTCCCAGGTGTCATGGGTGTGCGCCGGGTAGGCGTGGTCGGTGAAGTGTGCGTGCAGGACCTCGGAGATGCCCGGCACGGAGGGCCGCCAGGCCGTGACCGACGTACGGGGTGGGACGACCGGCGTACCCGGCGGGTTGACCGGCGTACGGGGCCGGGGCGCGGACGGGGGCCGGTCTGCAGTCATGCCAGGAACGTACAAGACCGGCGAACACGGCGTCCGGGAGGCTGTCACCAGCCCGGACGCGAACGGTCCGGGCCGACGTGCGGTAAGGAAGGACCGGTATGCCCCAGGCTCCCGTCGCGATCAATCTCGCCGACAAACTCGCGCAGTTCTCCGACCTGTGGTCGCAGAAGAAGGTGGCCGGCCTCAATGACTACGAGGTCAAACTCGCCAAGGTGAAGGGGGAGTTCGTCTGGCACACCCACGAGGACACCGACGAGCTGTTCCTGGTGATCAGCGGCCGGCTGACCATCCAGCTGCGGGACGGCGATGTGGCCCTCGGCCCCGGCGAGTTGTTCGTCGTGCCCCGGGGCGTCGAGCACTGCCCGGTGGCGGACGAGGAGACCGCCATCCTGCTGCTCGAACCGGCCGGCACGCTCAACACCGGTGACGCCGGAGGCCCGCGGACGAAGGCGGCCGAGGTCCTGGGCTAGCCCAAGGACGCCGGCCGCTTCAGGTCGCGGTGCCGCCTCCCGTCACGCGGGAGGCGGCACCGGCGGATGCGTCAGTGCTGGACCACGAACGCCCGCCCGCGCTTGGCGCCGGCCCCGCACGACGCCTTCTCGGCGGCGGTCATCTTGCGGGTCTTGACCGTCACCGCGTTGCTCTGCCCGTCCGTCCCGTTGGTCGCGGGACCGGTCACGGTGTCCGGCACGAACCAGTAGTAGTGGCCCCACTTCGGGCTGTCGTAGTGCGTCTGCCAGGTGCCGGAGACGGTCTGCATGACCTGCGCGCGGGAGATCCAGCCGACCTCGCCGGGCTTGACGGTCATGGTGAGGGAGCTGTTCTCGGTGTGCGAACTGGACCAGGTGTGGCTGTACGTCGCGGTGACGCTCAGGTCGATCAGGTCGGCGATCTTGCCGCCGACGGTCACCGAGACGCCCGCGGAGTCCGTCGAACCCACCGTGTCCGACCAGCCCATCGACTGGGTGGCGTCCGAAGTGCTGCAGTTGAAGAGCGAGTCGGAGACCTGGTGGAAGTTCCCGAGGTACGCCTTGCCGAGCACCGGCTCGTTGAAGCTGCACTTGCCCTCGCCGGAGGCGCAGTCCGCCATGAGCTGCTCGCGCGTCGGGTCGTCCGCCGCGACGGCCGGTGCGGCCATCGCGGTCACGAGTCCCAGCGCCACCGCGGACAGCACCGCTCCCCGGCCCGCCGACCGTATGCCGCCGCTCGTCCGCGCTCTCTTCTGCCGGTTCGTCGTGCTCATGCGCGCCCGCTCCTCGTGTCTTTCGTCCGTGTCCGTCGCTGTTGCGTCTGAGACTGGTGTGAAAACTGATTCAACTACACCAAGAATTCGTAAAGTTGTAGTTGAGGGCGCAACAGACCATTTAGGGGGCGTCCGGAGTGCCTGCCCCTTTGAGGACGGTGCGGACGGCGTGGGACACGAAGTCCTGGTCCAGCGGGAGTTGACGTAGCGTCAGGCGGAACCAGGCGGCGCCGGCCAGCAAGTCCACCAGCAGCGTGGGATCGGCGTCCGGTGCGAGTTCGCCGCGGGCGACGGCCCGTTCGAAGACCGGCAGCTCACGCGCGAGCCGGTCGGCGAAGAACTCCCTCATGTGGCCCGCGAGTTCGGGGCTGTGGGTGACGGCACCCAGCGTCGCCACCGCGATGTCGCAGGACGGCGGTGCGGTGAGGAGGGTGACGATCGCCCCCAGCAGGGCCTCCAGGTCGCCCTGGAGGCTGCCGGTGTCGGGCAGTTCGAAGTCGAGCCGCCGCGCCCCGATGAGCGCGGCACCCAGGAGGGCACCCTTGGACGGCCACCAGCGGTAGATCGTGGTCTTGTTGACACCGGACCGCTGGGCGACGCCCTCGATGGTCAACCCCTCGTAGCCGTGGGCCGCGAGCAGGTCCAGCGTCGCGTCGAAGATCTCCTGCGCCTTCCGCGGCCCGCCGGCCCGCCTCCCGTCGGGGTGCCCGCTGCGCTCATCCCCTCCGGTCCGCCACCCACGTCCGCCCTGCCGCTCGCTTCCGCTCATGGGGGAAGCCTAGCAGTGAAAAACAACGCAACGTTGCGTTGCATTTCCTGTTAGCGTGCCGGGCATGAAACCACCCTCGGAAGCCGGGCTGCCCCTCGTCTTCGTCCACGGCATGCGCGTCAGCGGCACGATGTGGCACCCCGTGATCCACGCCATCGGCACCCGCCATCCCGCGGTCGCACCCGACCTGCCGGGCCACGGCTCCCGGCGCGGCGAACCGTTCACCCTGCCCGGCGCCGTGGCGGCGGTCGCCGACGCCATCGACGAGGTCGGCGGCCGGGCGATGCTCATCGGCCTGTCCCTGGGCGGCTACGTCGCGACGGCCACCGCCGCCCGCCACCCGGAACGCGTCAGCGGGCTGATGGCGATGGGCTGCACCGCCGTACCCCGAGGGGTGCTCCGCACCGCCTACCGCGGAGCGGCACGCCTCGGGGGCAGGCACCCCGAGGCGGCCAACCGGCTGAGCGCCTACGCCTTCCGCCGTGCGCTCCCCGCCCCGCTGGCCGAGGCCATGGTCGCCGGCGGTCTGAGCAGCGAGCTGATGCCGAGCATCATCGAGACCGTCTGCGGGATGGACCCGGTGTCCCTGCTCTCGGCCTATCCCGGCCCGGTCTGGCTGGTGAACGGGGCCCGCGATCAGCTCCGCCGCGACGAGCGCCGCTTCCTCGCGGCATGCCGGGACGGCCGCCTCGTCGTCCGGCCGGGCTGCGGACATCTCTCCGTCCTGTCCGACACGGCCGCCGTCACCCGCCAGATCCTCGACGCCGCCACGGTCGTGGCCGCCCGCACCGACGCCCCCACCACCGCAGCCGGTACTGCGCACGAAGGAGCCGCACGATGACCGCACGGGAATGGACCGCAGAGGAGTCCCTGGAGTGCGCCGCCCCGCCGCACGTCCTCTACCAGGCCGTATCGGACCTCCGCCGGATGAAGGAGTGGAGTCCGGAAGTCATCGGGGTGTGGCGGCACGGCGACCGGTTCGTGGGCTTCAACCGCCGGGCCTTCTGGGTGTGGTTCACCCAGTGCCGGATCGTCGTCGACGAACCCGGCCGGGAGTTCGCCTTCGACGTCGCCACCTTCGGCCTGCCGGTGGCCCGTTGGGGCTACCGCTTCGCCCCGGCGGCGGACGGCGGCGGAACCCGGGTCACCGAGTACTGGATCGACCACCGGCGCGGCGGATGGCGCTCCCGGATCGCCGAAACGCTCGGACTGCTCTTCACCGGCACCCCGGCCGGCCGGCGCGCCACACGCAACCGCGCCGGTATGCGGTCCACGCTGCGACGGCTGTGCGCGGCCTGTCAACTCCCTTGATCCTGCGGACAGTTCCGGGCCGGGTGCGGGCCGTCACACCGCCTCGGCCCGGGTGGCCACCACGAGCCGGCACCGGGGGCTGCCGTCCGGGCGCCGGCCGAGCTCCGGCAGGGCGTGCAGCCGTACGGCGAAGCCGGCGCGCGCCAGTTCCGCACGGACGTCACTCAGCCGGAACGGCCGGTAGTACATGACGAACGGTGGGTGCCACAGCGCGTTGCGGACCCGCATCACCGCGTCGAACCCCGCCAGCATCCAGTACGCGGCCGACCCCGGCCGGGACGGCGCCGCGATCGGGAACGCGAACCGGCCGCCCGGCCGCAACACGGAGCGGACCTGCGCGAACAGCCCGGGGCGCTCACCCGGCAGGAAGTGCCCGAACGCCCCGAAGCTCACCACGAGGTCGAAGACCGGCCCGAACGGCAGGGCCCGCGCATCCGCGCGCACCCACTCCATCCGTGGCGCCCGGGCGGGCACCGTCTCCCGGGCGCGGCCCACCGCGAGCATCCCGGCGCTGATGTCGACGCCGGTCACCCGCTCGCGGCACACCTGCCGCAGGACGTCCATGCCCGCGCCCGTACCGCAGCACAGATCGAGGCCGCTCCCGAACGGGCCGAGCTCGCGCAGCGCCCGCGACACCGGAGCCAGCACCGACTCCGGCGTCCGGAACGGCGTGTGGTCGAACTTCGGGGCGAGCAGGTCATAGCCGTGCTCGACGGACGACAGCGCCTGCACGGCGAGTTCACGGAACGTGGGACCTTCGGGTGCGAACATCCGCCTCAGCATAGGTCCGTCCACGGTCGGCGGGGCCGGTCCGGCCCGGCGTCACAGGCCCAGGAGCTGTACGAGTGCGGCGCCCAGGCCACCCACCCCCAGGGCGAAGGCCGCACAGCCGAGACCACCGTCCCGCCACCGGAACGGCCGGTCCAGTGCGAAACGCCCCGGCCCGATCGCGGCGATCGAGAGTGCGACCGCACCGAGGCACAGCGGGTACTCGATGCCGCCGTCGGTCGTCCAGAGCCCGTGCGGAACGCCGAGGATCATCGCGTTGATCATCACGCCGATGACGGCGGCCGCGGCGAGGGGGGTGAACAGACCGGCCGCGAGCCCGAGGCCGCCGAGGAATTCGGAGGCGCCGGCCAGGCCCGCGTAGAACCTGCCCGGGTGGAAGCCGAGGGCGGCGAAGGCCCTGCCGGTTCCGCCGAGCCCGTAGCCGTCGTAGAAGCCGAAGAGCTTCTGGGCGCCGTGGCCGGCCATGAGGAGGCCGACGGTCAGGCGCAGGAGGAGCAGACCGAGGTCCGCGCCGAGCGGGGGAGAGCGAAGGGCGTCGGACCGGGCCTGTACGTCCGGCCGCCGCTCAGCGAGCAGTCTCATGATGGTCTCGATTCCGGCACCGGCGCGTCGGGTGCCGCGGTGTCGAACACCGGCGCCGGTGCGCTCACAGTGGGAACGTCGAGATAGGTGGAGCCACGTCGGTCTGTGCCGACCTGTCGAGTGCTGTGTCCGGAGGAGGCCGGGCGGGTTCGGGCCCGGGCCCCTACGGCCGATGGTGCTACGCCCGGCGGCCCCTGCCTAGAGGCTCAGGAAAATTTCCTTTCCTGTTCAAGAGCGCCGCCCGGCCCCGGCAGCGCGGCCCCGGAATCGATGCCCAGCCGTGCGTCGAGCCAGTCGAAGACGCGCTGCTCGAAGCGGGCGCGGCCGATCGGTTCGCAGTGCAGGTGGGCGCCCTCGGCCTCGGTGAAGCGGATCAGTTCCCTGGGGCCCGGCAGGGCGTCGAAGAGGCGTGCGGACGCGCCGGGCCAGAAGTGCTCGCCCTCGGGGTCCGTGATGAGCAGCGGGGTGGTGATCCGGTGGACCACCGGCAGCACGGTGTACCGGGAGACCTCGGTGAGCAGGTCGAAGGGCGACTCGACGCCGTACGGTTTCGCCCGCCGGCGCCACCTGGCGGCCAGCTCGGGGGACTCCGCCATGGCCTCGCGCAGCACGCGGTCGAAGGTCTCGCGGTCGCCGGATTCCCACAGTACGCGCAGGTCAGGGCCCAGATTCGGCCACCAGCTCGCCACCACCTCGACGACCCCGGGATCGGCGACCGCGGCGGCGATGCGGTGCTCGAAGGCGAGCGCCCGGGGCACCCAGTAACCGCCCTGGCTGATCCCGGCGAGGACGAGCCGCTCGGCGTCGACGTCGGCCCGCGCGGTCAGGAAGTCGACGACCGGCGTGATCACCTGCTCCCAGTCGGGGCGGAAGGTGACCCCGTGCTCGAACAGCAGGGACTGCTGGCCCGGCCCGTCGAAGAGCAGGGTGCGGTACCCGCGCTCCACCGCGGGCGCCCCGAGCAGCGTCCAGGCGGCCGAGACCGGGCCGTCGCTGCCGTTGTTGACGATCACCGTCGGCAGCCTTCCCGTACGGTCCGGCGGGCCGAACAGGTAGCCCGGCAGCGTGCGGTCCTCGTAGGGGATCGTGACGCGCTCGGCCGGCGGGTCCCCTGCGGCCGCGAAGCGGTCGAAGCAGATGCGGTGCTCCGCGAAGAGCTCGCGGAGCCGGGCTTCGGGGTCCGGGCAGGCATCGACGGCCACCAGCGCCATGCCGAAGTATCCGGCCGCCCGGAGGTACGCGTCCCGGGCGCTGACCGCCCGCCCCTGGGCGGCGCACTTCTCGGCCCGCTCGCGGACCCTGCGGCCGAGACCGCCCCAAGCCCGTACCCAGGCCTCCCCGTCGCCCCGGGTGAGGGTCGCGGCGGTGGACAGCACCTCACCCACGTCCGCACCCCGCCGCCATGCCGAGCCCAGCGCGAGCAGGATCTCGTAGTTGAACTGGTCGTTCGCGCCGAAGCGGTACGTCATGGGGCTCTCCCGTGACGGAGGCATCCGTTCCACCCAGCCTAGGAGCGGCCATCGCACCGCGCCCGGCGTCGCCCGCGGAGCGCTCACCGCAGCCCGGACGACTTCGCCCCACGGCCCCTGACCTGGCATGATCGCGGGCATGGCTGAACGCGTGATCGCCGCATGTGACGGCGCCTCCAAAGGAAACCCCGGGCCCGCGGGCTGGGCCTGGGTCCTCGCCGATGCCGGGGAGACCGTCGTCCGCTGGGAGGCCGGTCCGCTGGGCACCGCCACCAACAACGTCGCGGAGCTCACGGCGCTGGAACGCCTGCTCACGGCCACCGACCCGGCCCTGCCGATGGAGATCCGGATGGACTCCCAGTACGCGATGAAGGCCGTCACCACCTGGCTGCCCGGCTGGAAGCGCAAGGGCTGGAAGACCGCCGCCGGCAAGCCCGTCGCCAACCAGGAACTCGTCGTCCGCATCGACGAACTGCTCGCCGGCCGCACGGTGGAATTCCGCTATGTGCCCGCGCACCAGGTGGACGGCGACCGGCTCAACGACTTCGCCGACCGCGCCGCCAGCCAGGCCGCGACCGTCCAGGAAGCCGCCGGCAGCGCCCTCGGGTCGCCGGAGCCGCCGGCCGCCGCGGACAGCGCCCGACCGGCCGGCACCCGACGCCGCGCCACCGCCGGCCCCACGGCGAAGACGGCCTCCACACCGCGCCGCCGTACGTCCGGGAATTCCGGCCGCACGCTCAACGCCAAGTTCCCCGGCCGCTGCCGCTGCGGGCGTTCGTACGCGGCCGGCGAACCCATCGCGAAGAACCCGGACGGCTGGGGTCACCCGGACTGCCGCGACGGCGTCGGCGCGGCCGCGGACTGACCGGGCCGCCTTCGGCGGGGCTCCGGTAGACGAACCGGGGCAGGAAGAACTGGGTCGTCGGGCCGACCGCGAGCGCGTACAGCACGGTGCCGGCACCGACGCTTCCGCCGAGCAGCCGGCCCACGACGAGCACGCTGATCTCGATCAGTGTCCGGACCAGCCGGAGCGAACGCCCGGTGGCGGCGGACGCGCCGGTCATCAGCCCGTCCCGGGGGCCGGGGCCGCACCGCGCGCCGACGTAGACGGCGATGGCGAACGCGTTGAGGAGAACGCCGCCGGTGAGCAGGCCGATCCGGGCGGGGAGCCCGAGGTGCCGGGGGAGGAGCCAGAGGCCGAGGTCGGAGGAGCCCGCCAGGACCACGATGTTGGCGAAGGTCCCGAAGGTGGGCCGCTGCCGCAGGGGGATCCACAGGAGCAGGACGAGCGCCCCCACGAGGCCGGTGAGGGTGCCGAAGCTCAGGCCGGTGCGCTCCGCCAGCCCCTCGTTCAGCACGCTCCAGGGACTGAGCCCCAGCCCGGCCCGCACCATGAGCGAGAGACTGCATCCGTAGAGGGTGAGGCCGGCGAACAGTTGGAGCAGCCGCCGCAACGGGTGTTCGGCGAGGGGGAGGTGGGTGAGCGGGGGAGGGGCGGGAACCGTGGCCTTCCCAGGGCGACGATCCCGGTCCGTCGTGGTGATGTCCTGCCGCATGGGCGGTTGCCTCCTGCCGTACGTGACGCCGTACGTCTCCACGTACGGCGTCACCTCCGTCTGCACAGTTGCCTTCCAGGCCCGCTTTCCAGGCCAATGCGGCCACTCTGTAGAGTGATTGGCCCGGACGACACGGCCAATCGCAGGAGAATGGTGTGGTGGACGCAGCTCCGTCCCTGCCCGCGGACCGGGCACCCCGCCCGGGCCGGACCGTGGGGGCCCGGCAGCTCGCCGCGTTGCTGCCCGACCCCGCGGGGGCCCGGCCCGCCTACCGCCATCTCGCCCAGGCCCTCAGCACGTTGATCCTCGACGGCCGCATCGCGCTGCACGCCACCCTCCCCGCCGAGCGGGAACTGGCCGTCGCACTCGGCACGAGCCGGACCACCATCACCGCCGTGTACGACCTGCTGCGCGAGAGCGGCTACGCGCACAGCCGGCAGGGCTCCGGTACCTGGACGGACCTGCCCGAGGGCCGTACCCCGCGCGGCATTTCACGGCTCATCGGCCCGCAGGACACCGCGATCGACCTGGCCAGAGCCGCCCCGGGGCTGCCGCAGCGGACGCTCGTCGACGCCCTCACCCAGATCGCCCCGCAACTGGCCGAGCACGCCCCCACCCCCGGCTACCACCCCTACGGCCTGCCGGACCTGCGCGCCGCCCTGGCCGAACGCTTCACCCGGCGCGGCCTGCCCACCCTCCCCGAACAGATCCTGGTGACCTCCGGCGCCCAGCACGCCCTCACCCTCGTCATCGGACTGCTCTGCCGCCCCGGCGACCGGGTCATGGTGGAGAACCCGTCCTACCCGAACGCCCTGGAGGCCCTGCGCCGCGCCCAGCTCCGTGCCGTGTCGGTCCCGGTGACGGACGAGGGCTGGGACATCGAGATCATCGAGTCCACTCTGCGCCAGGTCGTGCCCCAACTGGCCTATCTGATACCGGACTTCCACAATCCGACCGGCTGCCTGATGCCCGAGCGGGAACGCGTGCGCACCCTGCGCGCGGCCGGGCGCTCCGGCACCTGGCTGGTCATCGACGAGACCCTGGCCGACCTCGCCCTCGACGTCCCCGCCCCGCCCCCGTTCGCCTCGCACGCCACCCCCGGCGGCACCGGGCAGGTCATCACCATCGGCTCGATGAGCAAGACCCACTGGGGCGGTCTGCGCATCGGCTGGCTGCGGGCCCCCGCCCGGCTCGTCACCGAACTCGCCGGCCAGCGCGTCGCCACCGACATGGGCGGCTCCGTCGTGGACCAGCTGCTGGCCCTCACCCTGCTGGCGCAGGCCGGCGACCTGCTGCCGGCCCGCCTGGAACAGCTGCGCCGGCAACGCGCCGCCCTCGCCGAGGCCCTGGCCGAGCACACCCCGCAGTGGACCTGGCGGCTGCCGCCGGGCGGGCTGTCGCTCTGGGTCGACCTGGGCGAGCCGGTCGCCTCGGCGCTGGCGGAACGGGCGCTGGAGCACGGCGTACGGATCGAGAGCGGCGCCTACTTCGCCACCGACCCGGGCCTCTTCGAACAGCGCCTGCGCATTCCCTACACCACGCCGGTGGACACCCTGCGCGAGGCGGTGCAGCGCATGGCCACCGCCCTCGCCGCCGACCTCACGGTCCCGTCCGCCGCCCGTCGGCCCCACTGGGTGGCGTGAGAGCTGCCGCGGTGGCCCGTACGAAGCCCGCCGGATTGTCGAGCATGATGTTGTGCCCGCAGTCCGGGACGGCCACGACCTGCACCCCCGCCCGGACGAGGGCCTCGGCGCCGGGGAGCGGACCGTCGGCCTCCGGCAGCAGGTAGGTGCGCGGGACCGTCAGCTCCAGCAGCAGCTCCCGCATCGTCGGCGAGGTGCCGCGTACGAGGTGGGTGGCACTGCGGTGCAGCGCCTCCCGGCCGGCCAGGCGCATGGTGGACCACCAGTGCGCCCCGGCCCGCTCGCCCACCTCCTCCCAGCCGCCGGAGCGGAACTCCTCCTCGGAGTACGCGGCGATGCCGCGGCTGCCGCCGGTCCCGGGCGCCGGGGTGAGCGGATCGAGGTTGGCGTCGACGAGCACCAGGCGGGACACCAGCCGCGGATGCCGGGCGGCCAGGACGATGGCCACCGAACCGCCCATGCTGTGCGCGATCAGCTCGGCCCCGGCGACCCCGGCCGACTCCAGGGCGGCGGCCAGGGCATCGGCGTGCGCTTCCAGGGTGTAGTCGAAGTCCGTGGGGCGGTCGCTGATGCCGTGCCCGAGCAGATCGACGAGCAGGGAGCGGTGGCCGGCCAGCCGGGGGTGCACCGCCACCTCGGTGAAGTACGGGAGCGACGCGGCGCCGAGCCCGTGCACGTACACCCGGCAGGGCTCGGCCCCCGGCAGCTCCACCCACCGCATCCGGTCGCCCCCGGGCGTCACCGTGGC
Organism: Streptomyces bugieae; assembly: GCF_036352915.1. Classification (NCBI taxonomy): domain Bacteria; kingdom Bacillati; phylum Actinomycetota; class Actinomycetes; order Kitasatosporales; family Streptomycetaceae; genus Streptomyces; species Streptomyces bugieae. The sequence continues at coordinate 755,467 of NZ_JAZBJP010000002.1, read as the reverse complement.
ACTTCGCACGACCTGCTCCCCTCGCAGTGTTCCTCTGGCCCATGTCGGTCCACGCGGCGTGCACGGGATGACACCGCACGCCCGTGCGCACGGTCATTCTCCCGGTCCCCTCCCGCGGCGTTTCCGGAAGGTCCCCGGAACGCCCCGGCTGGGCCGATTCGGCCAGTTCCGGGCGAAGCGCCTGCTGAACCGCGTCCGCGCCGGGGACGATGGTCATCAGCGACGATGTTCCCGGCACCAGGAGCCCTCCATGACCACGGACCGCCACGGGCACGTGATGAGCGACACCAGTTCCGAAGCCCTCGGTCACTACGAACAGGCGCTGGACGACCTGCTCTTCTTCCGGCCGCGGGTGGTGGACTCGGCCCGGGCCGTGCTCGCCGACTCGCCGCGGTCGGTCATGGGCCGGGCCCTCGCCGCGTATCTGGGCGTGCTCGGCACCGAGGAGAAGGACGCGGCCGAGGCCCGCACGGCCTTCCACGGCTTCCTCGCCGATCTGGACGAGGGGAAACTGACGCCCCGTGAGCGGATGCACCTCGCCGCCGCGACGACCTGGCTGGACGGCGATCTGCACGGTGCCGGGCGCATCCTCGGCGACCTCACCGTGGCCTTCCCCCGCGACGTGCTCGCCCTCATCGCCGGGCACCAGCACGACTTCCTCACCGGCGACGCCCAGCGGCTGCGCGACCGGGTCGGCGGGGCCCTGGACGCCTGGGACGCACACGATCCGCACCACGGCCCGCTGCTCGGCATGTACGCCTTCGGCCTGGAGGAGTCCGGCCACTACGAGCGCGCGGAGGAGACCGGCCTGGCCGCCCTCGCGCAGCACCCGGACGACGTCTGGGGCATCCACGGCGTCGCGCACACCTACGAGATGCGCGGACGCTTCACCGACGGCATCCGCTTCCTGGACGACCGCACCGGCAACTGGTCCGGCGACACCCTCCTCACCGTGCACAACTGGTGGCACTACGCCCTCTTCACCCTGGAGACCGGCAACACCGCCCGGGTCCTGGAGATCTACGACGCGTCCCTGCACCGCGACGGGTCCCCGGGCGCGGCGATGGAACTGCTGGACGCCGCCGCCCTGTTGTGGCGGCTCCATCTGGCCGGCGACGACCAGGGCACCCGCTGGGCCCGGCTCGCCGACGCCTGGGAGCGCCGGGCCGACGGCCCGCACTACGCCTTCAACGACGCCCACGCCGTCATGGCCTACGTCGGCGCCGACCGCATCGACCGGGCGGAGCGCCTCGTCAAGGACCGGGAGAACTGGGTGACTTCGGCCCCCGCGGTCTCCAACCGGTGGATGACCGCGGAGATCGGCCTGCCGGTCTGCCGCGCCCTGATCGCCTACGGCCGGCACGACCACGCCGCGGCCGTCGAGCATCTGCTGCCGGTCCGCCACCGCCTCAACGACTTCGGCGGCAGCCATGCCCAGCGGGACGCCCTCCAGCGCACCCTCGTCGAGGCCGCCCTCCGCGCGGGCCGGACGGACCTGGCCCGCACCCTGCTCAGCGAACGCGGCAACCTGCGCCCGGTGTGCCCGTACAACTGGTTCGCCAAGGCCCGGCTCGCCGACCTGCTCGGCGACCCCGCCGGGGCCGCCGCCGCCCGCCGGCGCGCCACCGACCAGGCCACGGCCTGAGCCGCACGAGACGAAGGGGGTAACGGTCATGGATCGAGCGCTCAAGTGGCTGGTGTGGGCCATGGGAATCGCCTGTGTGGCGATCGGGGCGTTCCATCTGGTGCTGGGCATCGCCTCGGTACCGGGCGAGGGATCGGCCGGTGCGACCGTGGACAGCCGGGAGCGGTTCTACAACGCGATCTTCCTCGGGTACGGACTGGCCTGGATCTGGACGGCCCGGCAGGCACCGATCCCGGCGAAGGCGGTGCGCGCGCTCGCCGGGATCTTCCTGCTCGGCGGGATCGGCCGGCTGCTCTCGCTGGCGGTGCACGGTCCGCCGCAGTGGTTCCAGGTCCCGTTGACCGTCCTGGAGCTCGTGCTGCCGCCGGTGTACTTCTGGCTGGCGGACGCGGACGAGCGGACCCGGGCGGCGACCGCGGAGCCCTGATCAGTGACCCGGCCGGACGGGTGGCAGAACAGATTTTCGAATCTCTCGGTAGGCTGGAGGCATGGGCACGCAACTCCAGGGCTCGCTCTTCGACCAGACCGACGAGATCCGTCTCGGCCCGCTGCGCGGCATACGCCGGACCGAGCTCGGTGACGGGGCCTGGATCGATCTGCTGCCCGGCTGGCTGAGCGGCGCGGACGCGCTGTTCGTACGGCTCGCCGCGGACGTCCCCTGGCAGGCCGAGCGCCGCCAGATGTACGACCACGTCGTGGACGTCCCGCGGCTGCTCGCCTTCTACCAGGCCGACGACCCCCTGCCGCACCCCGTCCTCACGGAGGCCAGGGCGGCGCTCTGCGCCCACTACGCCGACGAGCTGGGCGAACCGTTCACCACGGCCGGGCTCTGCTACTACCGCGACGGCCGGGACAGCGTGGCCTGGCACGGCGATCGCACCGGCCGCGGCCGCCGGGCGGACACCATGGTCGCCATCCTGTCCGTGGGCGTGCCCCGGGACCTGCTGCTGCGGCCGCGCCGCGGCGGCGGCACCGTACGGCGGCCGCTCGGGCACGGCGATCTGATCGTCATGGGCGGCTCCTGCCAGCGGACGTGGGAGCACGCCATACCCAAGAGCACCCGGGCGGCCGGACCGCGGATCAGCATCCAGTTCCGGCCACACGGCGTGCGCTGACCGGCGGCCCGTCCGATGACCCGCGACACGGCTCCGCACCCGGCCGGCGACCCCGTTTTCACGACAACTTCCGCCGCGCGCTGACCGGAATGCGTCCCTGGGGCAACGTCCGTGCCGTCCCGTCGGTCCTACCGCGCGGACTTCATCCATCACCTTCCTTTGGGGGCAGAAATGCGACGGTTGGCGACAGCGGCCACGGTGGTCGTCCTGACGGGCGCCGGGGTGCTCGGGACGGCCGGAATGGCCGGCGCCGCGACCGGCCCGGTGGGCACGCACGGCACGGTCACCGCCTGCACGACGAACTGGGGGAGCCTCGACAAGACCGCGACCGAGGCGAACGCCCAGCCGCTGAAGAACATCACCACCAGCCAGAACACCTGCTACGACCGCATGGTGTTCGACATCGGCGGCGCCACCGGCAAGGTCGGCTACCACGTCGGCTATGTCGACGCCTTCCACCAGGACGGCTCCGGCGAGCAGATACCGGTCCAGGGCGGTGCCATCCTGCAGGTCTACGTCTCCGCCCCGAGCTACGACCCGGCGACCGGCAAGCAGACCTACGCCGGGACGGCCGGTAAGCCGCTGCCGGGCGTGAACATCAGCGGATACCGGACCTTCAAGGACACCCGCTTCGGGGCGAGCTTCGAGGGCCAGACGCAGATCGGCCTGGGCGTGCGGGCCAAGCTGCCGTTCCGGGTGCAGCAGTCCGGCAACCAGCTGATCGTGGACGTCGCCCACACCTGGTGAGCCGGCCTCCCGCGGTGAAGCGGTAAACCACGCTCCGGCACGGCGGACCCCGGGGCCGGCCCGGCCCCGGGTCTGGCCACCGGGGCGTCCGGGCATATATGCCTGTGCCGATGCCCGTGCGCAGTCTGGTGCGGGTGTGGCGGACCCGGGAATTCCGCGGAAGGAGCGGTGCGATGGAACGGACCACGTGCTGTGTGGTGGGCGGCGGCCCCGCCGGAATGGTCCTCGGCCTGCTGCTGGCCCGGGCCGGCGTGGAGGTCACCGTCCTGGAGAAGCACGGCGACTTCCTGCGCGACTTCCGCGGCGACACCGTGCACCCCTCGACGCTGGCGCTGCTGGACGACCTCGGCCTGGGCAAGCGGTTCGCGGCCCTGCCGCAGCGGCGGGTGACGACCGTTCAGCTGCCGCTCGGGCCGGGCCGTTCGCTGGTCACCGTCGGCGACATCGGGGCACTGCCGGGCAGATTCAACTACATCGCGATGGTGCCGCAGTGGGACCTCCTCGACCTCCTGGCCGACGAGGCCCGGCAGGAGCCGTCGTTCTCCGTCCGCATGAGCACGGAGGCGACGTCGTTCCTCATGGAAGGGGGCCGGGTGTCCGGGGTGCGGTACCGCACCTCCGACGGGCGGACCGGGGAACTGCGGGCCACCCTCACCGTGGCCTGCGACGGCCGCGGCTCGCTGGCCCGGACGCTGCCCGAACTGGGACGTGAGGAGTTCGCCTGCCCGATGGACGCCTGGTGGTTCCGGCTGCCGCGGCGGGACGGCGATCCGCACGGGCTCGTGGGCGGCGTCGGCGACCGCTTCCTCACCGCCATGATCGACCGCGGCGACTACTGGCAGTGCGCCGGGCTGATCCCCAAGGGGACCGACACCGAACGCCGTGCCGCCGGCCTCGACGCGTTCATGGACCAGTTCACCGCCGCCGTTCCCTGGCTCGCCGACCGGGCGCACGCCGTGCGGTCCTGGGACGAGGTCAAACTCCTCGATGTGCGCCTCGACCGGCTCCGGCGCTGGCACCGGCCGGGGCTGCTGTGCATCGGTGACGCCGCGCACGCGATGTCACCGGTCTTCGGCATCGGCATCAACCTCGCCGTCGAGGACGCGGTGGCCGCCGCCCGCTACCTCGTCGAACCGCTGCGCGCCGGGACGGTGGGCCTGTCGGACGTCCGCGGTGTCCAGCGCCGCCGGTGGCCGACGACGGTGCTCACCCAGGGTCTGCAACGGGTGGCGCACGCCCGGGTCATCGAGCCGGTGCTGACCGGCCGGCCCCCGTTCGGCCATCCGCGGCGCGCCGAGCGGCTGGCCGAACTGCTCACCCGGTCCCGGTGGTTGAACCGGGTGCCGGCGTACTTCCTCGCCTACGGCGCCCTGCGCGAACGCCCGCCGGCCGCCTCGGTGCGCTGACCGGCGCGCCGCACCGACCGCATCGCCGGCCGCGGCGAGGTCCTCCCGAAAAGCGTTTGACGCCCGCCGCTGTCCGGCGGTCGGATGGCGTCCCATGAGCAGCACAGGGCAGAGGCGCCCCGGCCCGTACCCCCTCGACGACGACCTCGTACGGCGGCTGATCGCCGGGCAGTTCCCGCACTGGGCGGAGCTGCCGGTGGAACGGTTTCCGTCCGGCGGCACGGTCAACGCCATGTACCGGCTGGGCGACGACCTGGTCGTACGGCTGCCGCTGGTGGAGGGCGGGGCCCCGGACATCTCGCTGGAGCAGGAGTGGCTGCCCCGTCTCGCGCCGCGGCTGCCCATGGCCGTCCCCGAGGTGCTCGCGGCCGGGGAGCCCGCCGAGGGGTATCCGTGGCCGTGGTCGGTGTACCGGTGGCTGGCGGGGGAGAACCCGCAGGCGGGCGCGTTGGGCGAGCCGGTTCTGTTGGCCAAGGATCTGGCCGGGTTCGTGACGGCGATGCGGAGCCTCACCCTCCGCGGGGCGCCGGCGGCCTACCGCGGCGGGCCGCTCGCCTCGCTCGACACGGCGACCCGGGCGGCCGTCGAGGAACTGCGCGGGATCCCGGAGGAGGCCGTGGACTGCGACGCCGTGGCCGCCGTGTGGGAGGACGCGCTGTGCACCCCCGGCTGGGACGGGCCCCCGGTCTGGCTGCACGCCGATCTGATGCCGGGCAATCTGCTGGTGGACGGCGGCCGGCTGACCTCGGTGATCGACTTCGGGTGCATGGGGGTGGGCGATCCGGCCTGCGACCTGTTCCCGGCGTGGAACCTGCTGCCGGCCGACGCCCGGAAGGTGTTCCGCGAGGCGCTGGACGTGGACGACGCGACCTGGACCCGCGGCCGGGCGCGGACGCTCTCCCAGGCGCTGATCGCGCTGCCGTACCACCGGCGGACCAACCCGACGATGGCGCACAACGCCCGGCATGTGATCCGGGCGGTGCTGGCGGAGGGCTGAGGTGCCGGGGGAGGGCTGAGGCCACCGGCGGAGGATCGAGGTTCCTCAGCCCTCGTCCGTGTCGTCGTCGGGCACCCAGCGCAGCACGTCGCCCGGCTGGCAGCGGAGCGTGCGGCAGATCGCGTCGAGCGTGGTGAACCGCACCGCCTTGGCGCGGCCGTTCTTCAACACGGCGACGTTGGCGGGCGTGATGCCGACGGCGGCGGCGAACTCGCCCACCGACATGTGGTGTCGGGCGAGCTGCACATCGAGGTCGACGACGATCGCCATCAGACCACCTCGGCCATCTCGGTCTGCAGATCCGTCGCCTTGCGCAGGAGGCCGCGCATGACGACGACGAGCATGGCGAACGCCGCTCCCACGCCGACGCTCGCGAGCGCGGCACCCAGGGCGCCGATGACCTGCATGCCGTCGCCGGGCGAAGGGATCTCGGCCAGCGCCAGATGCCCGGTGACCCCGAGCGCCAGCAGCGTCGCCACGACCGAGGCCCCGATCAGGGTGTCGACCCAGCGGAAGGCGCGCGGGCTGAAGAGCGCGTCGCGCCGGACCATGGCGAGCAGCATCCACACCGCGACGAGCGCGACCTGGACGCAGGCGACGCCGACGACGGCGACCGTCACATACGGCGCGGCGAACGGGGCGTAGGGCGGGAAGCGGTCGACCTGATCGGCCGCCGTCGTCGGGATGACCACGATCTGGCCGAAGAGGCCGACCAGGATCGCCGCGACGATGCCGGCCCGGAGCGCGAGGATGAAAAAGCGATGCATCGATCGATTGTCGATAGATTTCGATCGAAAATCAATCGGCGAGGGCCCCGACGCCGTCGAGGACGCACCGCAGGCCGAACTCGAAGCCCTCGTCCGGCCCGGTGTCCTCCGCCTCGATCACCCGGCGGGCCGGCTGCGGGTACCCGCCGCCCTCGATGACCTCGCGCATGTACGGGCCGACGCTGGCCCCTCCAACGGCCCCGCTCCACCTGCCCCGCTCCGCGACGCGCGGTAGACAGGGACGACGAGCCAACGCCCACCGCGCGCATGCGGACGTGCCGGGACTACGGGGTGAGAGGAGTGGCAGCGGACCGATGAACGTCGTCGTCGACCTCAATCGCTGTCAGGGGTACGCGCAGTGCGCCTTCCTCGCCCCCGAGGTGTTCGCCATGCACGGCGAGGAAGCCCTGCTGTACCACCCGGTCGTCCCGGACGGGCAGCAGGAACGCGTGCTGCGGGCGGTCGCCGCGTGCCCGGTGCAGGCCATCCTCGTGGGAGAGGAGGCCGGTACCGGTGAACGGTGACCCCCGCGACGGCCGGATCGTCATCGTCGGTGCCTCGCTCGCCGGGCTGCGGGCCGCCGAGACGCTGCGCGACGAGGGCTTCGCCGGCTCGCTGACCCTGATCGGCGACGAGGCCCAGCCGCCGTACGACCGGCCGCCGCTGTCCAAGCAGGTCCTGCTCGGCCGGGTCTCCGCGGGCGACACCGGGCTGCCGCGGCGCCGCCCGGTGGACGCCCACTGGCGGCTCGGCGTACGGGCCACCGGGCTCGACCCGCTGGGCAAGCGCGTGCTGCTCGCCGACGGCACGGAGGAGCCCTACGACCGGCTGCTGATCGCCACCGGAACCCGGGCCCGGCCCTGGCCGAACCCGGAAGAGGCCGCCCTGGAGGGGGTGTTCACCCTCCGCACGAGCGGGGACGCGGCCGGGCTCGCCGCGCGGCTGGACGCCGGGCCGCGCCGCGTCCTGGTCATCGGCGCCGGCTTCACCGGCTCGGAGATCGCCTCCGGCTGCATCGAGCGGGGCCTCGCGGTGACCGTCGCCGAACGCGGACCGGCGCCGCTCGTCGGTGCGCTCGGTGGCACGCTGGGCGCCCTCGCCGCCAAACTGCAGCGCGCGCACGGCGTCGACCTGCGCTGCGGGGTGACGGTCACCGCCCTGGAGGGCGACCGCGCCGGGCGGCTCATCGGCGCCCGGTTCTCCGACGGCACGCGGATCGACGCCGATGTCGCCGTGGTCGCCCTGGGCGCGGTCCGCAACACCGAGTGGGTGGCCGAATCCGGCATTGCCGCCGGGCCGCGCGGGGTCACCTGCGACGCGGGCTGCCGGGCGTTCGACATGTACGGGATCGTGACCGACGACGTCTTCGCGGCCGGCGACGTGGCGCGGTTCCCGCACCCGCTCTTCGAGTACCAGCTGCTGTCCCTGGAGCACTGGGGCAACGCGGTCGCCCAGGCCGAGGTGGCCGCCCACAACATGGTCAACCCCGGGCCGCGCCGGCGCCCGCACCTGACCGTACCGGCCTTCTGGTCCAGCCAGTTCGGCCTGAACATCAAGTCCGTCGGCGTCCCCACCTTCTCCGACCAGGTGGTCATCGCCCAGGGCTCCCTCAAGGAGCTCCGGCTGGTCGCCGTCTACGGCTACCGGGGGCGGGTCACCGCGGCGGTGAGCGTCAACCAGGCCAAATCTCTGGAGTACTACCAGCGCCTGATCGAGACCGCGGCGCCGTTCCCGCCCGCGCCGGGCGCCGCCGACCAGGGCGAGTCCCCGGCCCCGGTCCCCTCCGACGTCCCGGACCCCAAGGTGCTCTCGCACGGCCCGACCGTCGCCCTCACCGGCCATCTGCCCGACCGTCGCCTGACCCTGGTCCAACCGGGCCGCTGAGACCACGGACGGACCACCGTCCCCCACCGCGTGAGGAGCCCCGCCCATGGCCGCGGACCCCGAGACCCTCATCGAGCGGATCACGGACTACGCCAGCCGGCCCGATCCGTACCCGCTCTACGCCGAACTGCGCGAGCACGGAGTGGCCCGGCAGCAGAACGGCAGCTACCTGGTCGGGACGTACCACGAGATCACTGCCCTGCTGCACGACCCGCGGATCAGTTCCGACCGCCGCAACCGCACCGAACCCGACGAGGCGGGCGACGAGGAGCAGGGCATCCCGCCGTCCTTCATCGGCCTGGACGACCCCGAACACCACCGGCTGCGCAGCCTCGCCATGCGCTCCTTCGGGCCGCCCCACAATCCCGGCCGGATCGACGCCCTGCACGGCGAGATCACCCGCATCGTCCAGGACCTGCTCGCCCAGCTCCGGACCAGGGACCGCATCGACCTCGTCGACGAGTTCGCCTACCCGCTGCCGGTGACCGTGATCTGCCGGCTGCTGGGCGTACCGACCGAGGACGAGCCGACGTTCCGCGGCTGGTCGGACACGATCGTGTCGGGGCTCGACCCCGCCCGGGGCGCGGATCCCACCGAACGGCAGCGCGCGGCCGCCGACGCCCGCCGGGCGATGGGCATCTACCTCGGCGAACTCGCCGCATCACGCCGCGGCGACCCCGGCGCCGACATGCTCTCCGCGTTCGCCACCGACCCGGGACCCGACCACGGCGGCTTCAACCAGATCGAAATCATGACGACCGCCGTGCTGCTGCTGATCGCCGGCCACGAGACGACCGTCAACCTGATCACCAACGGCATGCTCACCCTGCTGCGCCACCCCGAGGCGCTGGAGCGCCTGCGCAACGAGCCGGCGCTGATGCCGCGGGCGGTCGAGGAACTCCTGCGCTACGAGCCGCCGGTGCAGATGCTGCCGCAGCGCACCCCGCTCGCCGACATCGAGATCAACGGCGTCACCGTCCCGCGCGGCGCCCCGCTGATCCTCGTGCTGGCGTCCGGCAGCCGCGACCCACGGCGGTTCCCCGAACCGGACCGGTTCGACCCGGGGCGCGAGGACAACCAGCACCTCGGCTTCGGCGGCGGCGTCCACAGCTGCTTCGGCGCCCCGCTGGCCCGGCTGGAGACCCAGGCCGCGCTCACCGCCCTCATCCAGCACCTCGACGCCCCCCGGCTCGTCGAGGACCCGCCCCCGTACCGCCGCAGCCCCGTCCTGCGCGGCCCCCGGCACCTGCTGATCGATCACGACCGGGCGGGTGGCTGAGGACCGCGCGGAACGCGGCGGAACATCGGAACGGCGAGACCTGGGACCGGAGGAATTCAGCCGGCCGTCATCCGGCCGTTCCGGGACTGCCTCATCCGGCCCTGCTGGGACTGCCGCATCCGGCCGTTCCGGGACTGCCTCATCCGGCCGTGCCGAAGTCCTGTGTCCAGTAATCCCCGGGCTGGGCGAGGCCGACACCGAGCTCCTTGAAGGAGCAGTCGAGGATATTGCGCTTGTGGCCGGGGCTGTCCATCCAGCCCTTCATCACGCTCTGCGGCGAGGAATATCCGTAGGCGACATTCTCGCCGTACGCGCTCCACCGGTACCCGGCGCGGGTGATCCGCTGGCCGGGGTCCGACCCGTCGGAACCGGTGTGGGACATGTTCCGGTGCGCGGCCATGTCCTTGCTGTGGTCCTGCGCCGCCTTCGTCAGCTTCGCATTGAGCTTCAGCGGGGAACAACCGGCCTTGCTGCGCTCGCTGTTGACCAGCTTCAGGATGCTGGCCGCGGTGCCGGAGGCCGGCGCGCCGCTCGCCGTCGCGCTCGGCGTCGCGGCGGCCTTCCGGGTGGTCCCCGCGCTCGGCTTCGCGTGCGATCCGGCGCTTCCCCAGTGGTGGTGGCGGTGGGCGTTCCCGTGCCATTTCCCGTGGCCCCAATGGCCTTCACCCGGTCCGTTCAGGCATGCCATGGCGGCGGTCGGCACGGCGAGCGCGCTGACGGCCAGGGCGCCGATGGCTATTTTCCGGTAATGCCTCGTCCGGCGGTGCTTCGTCATCGATGACCTCATTCGGTAATGGGGGTCGTCATTTTTGGAAAGCCCCGGCGCATAAGGCAAGGAAAGCGGGAGGTGGTATCTACTAATGCGTTTAGTAGTGCGAGTCGGCCCTTGTCGCCGGCGGTGAGGTGTGCTGCCGGGTGCGGCCAATTCCCGGGAATGCCTGTCACCCCGTCAGAAGGGCCGTCATGCTCGTCTCGTGGGGACGAAAGGCCGTCGGGCCGCAGGCCGTCCGCGCATCCATGGGGAATCGCCGCCTCAAGGCGGACAAATCCCCTATGTCGGTGGAAGGGATTGCTACTAGCCGGCTTAGTGGCGGCCGGGGGAGGTTATGGCGGATGTCACAGGGAGGTGTCGGCGAAGGCCGCGGTCAGCTCCTCGGTGACCGCCCGGGCGCCCGGCGAGAGCCACCGCCTGCGATGACGGACGAGCTGCACGGGCACGGGCGGCGCCTCCGGTCCGTACACGGCGGCGAGTCGGCCGTCCGCCAGCTGCCCCTCCACCGTCACTTCCGGCAGCAGGGTCAGTCCCAGGCCCGCCGCCACGCACGAGCGGGCGGCATCGATGCTGCCGAATCGGGTGATTCCAGGACGAGTTCCCGGCACGCCCTGCAGGGCACGGACCAGCCGGTCACTGTAGGAACAGCCCTCCTCGTGGACGAAGAAGCTCTCCCGGGCCAGCTCCTCCCAGCCGGCCGTCCGCCCGGCGAGCGGATGGTCCGGCGCCGCGACGTACGTCAACGGCAGTTCGGCGATCCGGAGGGCCGGCAGATCGCTCTCGTCCACCTCCGGCTCCAGTACCAGAGCCAGATCGAGCCGGCCGCTGCGCAGCCCGTCCACCGCCGCCGCCGTGCCGACGGCGTTCAGATGGACCTCCAGCCCGGGATGGGTGCGCCGCAGGGCGGCGATCACCGACGGCAGCCGCGAGGCGCACAGCGAGTCCGCCGCCCCGATCGTGACCTGGCCCGCCACCGTCCCGCCCGCCGCGTCGCCGTGCCAGCCCGAGGCCGTCGCCCGCAGCCGGGCCACCGCGTCGAGCACCGCCTCGGCCTCCTCCAGCAGTCGCAGCCCGGCGGCGGTCGGGACCGTCCCCGACGGCAGTCGGTCGAACAGCGGCGTCCCCAACTCCTTCTCCAGCGTGCGGATCTGGACGGTGACGGTGGACTGCGCGAGATGCAGGGTGCGGGCCGCGGCGGTGAAGCTGCCCGCTCGCGCGAGCGCCACGAACGATTCCAGAAGCCGGGTCTCCATTCCTCCACGCTATCGCGATGTCCGATGGACATCAGCAAGATTTATCGTTGGACGCGATGGCCGTGCGGTGACACGGTGAACCCATGACGAACCACACGACATCCTCCCCCGACTCCTCCACCCACCTCGTCGCGCACGCGGACGCGGACGTCGAGGTGCTGCGCTACTCCGCCTTCACCACCGACCCCGCGGGCGGCAACCCGGCCGGTGTGGTGCTCGACGCCGAGGCCCTCGACGACACCCGCATGCTGGCCATCGCCGCCGAGGTCGGGTACTCCGAAACCGCCTTCGTCACCGCGCACGACACCGCCGCCCGCCGCTACCGGCTGCGCTACTTCAGCCCCCTCGCCGAGGTCGCCTTCTGCGGCCACGCCACCATCGCCACCGCGGTCGCCCTCGCTTCCCGGACCGGCACCGGAGAGCTGGTCTTCGACACCCCGGCGGGCGAGATCAGGGTGTCCACCACCCGCCAGGACGGCAGCCTGCGGGCCACGCTCACCAGCGTGCCCGCGCACTCCCGCCCGGCCGGCGCCGCCCTCGTCGACACCGTGCTCCGGGCGCTGGACTGGAGCCGGGACGACCTGGACCCCCAACTGCCGCCGCACATCGCCTTCGCCGGCAACGACCACCTCGTCCTGGCCGTCCGCAGCCGGGAGCGGCTGGCCGCCCTCGACTACGACTTCGACGCCCTGCACGCCCTCATGCGGGAGCACGGCTGGACCACCGTGCACCTCGTCCAGCGCCAGGCGCCGGACCGCCTGGACTTCCACGCCCGGGACCCCTTCCCGGTCGGTGGCGTCGTCGAAGACCCGGCGACCGGCGCCGCCGCCGCGGCCTTCGGTGGCTATCTGCGCACCCTCGGTCTGGTCACCGAGCCGGTGCGGGCCCACCTCCGCCAGGGCGAGGACATGGGCCGCCCCAGCGACCTGTACGTCGACATCGACCCCGACGACGCACGGATCAGGGTGACCGGCGCGGCCGTTCCGCTCGCGAACTAGCCGGGGACCCGGGCCGGAATGCGCCCCGGCACACCGGTGTTACGGATCATGCGGACGGCCTCCCGCCGTCCGCACCGTCGCCCCGGCGGCGTCCCTGCAAGCGAAAGGCAGTCATGAGCGCATCCTCGTCGTCCGGTGGAGTCACCGTCCGGTATGTGGGCGGCCCCACGGCACTCCTGGAGATCGCCGGGGTGCGGCTGCTGACCGATCCCACCTTCGACCCGCCCGGCGACTACCCCATAGGCGAGCGGAAGCTGGTCAAGACGGCGGGCGCCGCGCTCACCCCGGAGGAGGTCGGCCCGGTCGACGCGGTGCTGCTCTCCCACGACCACCACCCGGACAATCTCGACCGCGCCGGCCGGGCGTACACCGCCGAGGCCCCGCTGGTCCTGTCCACCGCCGCCGCGCGCGAACGGCTCGGCGGCACGGTCCGGGCGCTGGCCGACGGCGAACAGTTCACCCTGCCCCGCCCGGACGGCGGCACCCTCACCGTCACCGGAGTCCCCGCGCAGCACGGCCCCGACGGCACCGAGCACCTGGTCGGCGAGGTCACCGGCTTCGTGCTGTCCGGCGCCGGCCTGCCGACGGTGTACATCAGCGGCGACAACGCCTCGCTCGACGTGGTCCGGGCGATCGCCGAACGGTTCGGACCGTTCGACGTGGCGCTGCTGTTCGCCGGCGGCGCGCAGACCCCACTGCTCGGCGACGCGTACCTCACCCTCCCCAGCGACCGGGCCGCCGAGGCCGCCGGCCTCCTCGGCGCCCGCCAGGTCGTACCCCTGCACTTCGAGCACTGGGGCCACTTCACGCAGGGCAGCGACTCGCTGGTCGAGGCCTTCCGGCGGGCCGGCCGCGAGGACCGGCTGCGGCTGCTGAAGCCGGGGGAGCAGATCGCGTTGTGACCGCCCGGGCCGGCCGGCGGGTCAGGCCCGCGGGCCGGCGTTCCGGCCGGCCACCGGCACGTCCAGCGGCCGGGCGATGCCCACCACGTTCTCGTCCAGCCGCTGCAGATGCCGCAGCACGCGGAAGGTGACGGTTCCCGACCGCAGCGCCGGGGAGTCGCTCGCCTCCAGCATCGCGGCGATGCTGGCCCCGGCCTCCACCTCGCCCTCGGCCGGCTCGTCCCGCACCCGCGCGGCGATCAGATCCAGGTTCCGCGCGATGCGCTTCCCGGCGAGCGAGAGCCGCGGATCGGCCGCGATCGTCCTGCTGTACGGCACGAGTTCGGCCGTCGCCGCCAGCGACCGGGCGTGATAGGCGCAGGTCTCCAGCAGCGCCACCAGATACTGCGCGGTCTGCCGCCGCACCCGCAGCGGCGTGATCGGATGCGTCAACGGCCGGGTGGAGGCCCGCAGTTCGTCCAGGGCGGTGTCCAGATCACGGGCCAGGCCCAGCAGGTCGACGGCGGGCCCGCCGCTCAGCTGCTCGACCGCCGCGGCCACCACCTCCCGCAGCCGCACCAGCACGGTGTCCAGGTGCTCGTCCGTACGCCGGTCGGTGTGCACCGGCAGCACCAGCGCCGCGGCGATGATCCCGCAGGCGGCGCCCAGCGCCGTCTCCTCGATGCGCAGCACCAGCACGGACAGGCTGTAGGTGTCGAGGAGGGTGTAGAGCAGACCGAGCATCGCCGTGACGAAGAACGACATCAGCGCGTACGACAGCGGCGCGGTGAAGAACATGCCGAAGACGCACACCAGCACCAGGGCGAACGCGGTCCAGGTGTGGTTGCCGACCAGTCCCGCCAGCCCGACACCGGCGACCACCCCGAACACCGTCCCCACCAGCCTGCGGTAGCCCTTCACCAGGATCTCGCCGGTCGACGAGGTGTTGAGGAAGACCACCCAGCAGGTCAGCACCGCCCAGTACCAGCGCTGGCTGGACAGGAACTCCCCGCCGACGATGGCCAGCGCCGAGCCCACCGCGACCTGGAAGGCGGCCCGGGTGGTGGGCCGCTGCAGCCCGGTGCGGTCGTCCTCGGACCCGGCGCCCTCCTCGTCCGTCCCGGCCCCGACGATCGCGAGGTCCTCGGCGTCGAACTCCTCCCGGGACCGCGTGGTGGCCGGCGAGTCGTCGGACTCGTCCTGCGGCCCGTCCAGCGCCAGCCGCAGACCCAGGACGGCGCGCGCGGCCTCACCGATACCGCGGAAGGCGTCCTGGACGGCCGGCGAGGCCGGCGGCAGCTTGTCCTCGTCGCGGTAGCCGAGCAGCCGGTTGCGCACGTGCGCCAGCGCCGTGCCGCGGTCGTCCGGCGCCCGCCGCGCCACCAGCAGGTTCAGCGCCTCCAGGTCCCGCCGCAGCCTGGTGTGCACATCGCCACCGGTCTCCAGCACGCTCGTGGTGGTGGGCACCGGGGCGTGCGGGAGGTGCAGGGTGAGGGTGTCCGCGCGTTCGGCGCTGCGGGCGTTGAGCAGCAGCATCCCCAGCCGCTCGGCGGCGATCTCGGCATCCGCGACCCGGCGCTGCAGCAGCCCGGCCGTGGCCTCGTCCGGGGTGCCCTCCTCCAGGCGGCCCTGGATCATCAGCGCCGCCTCGTGCAGCCGCGCGGTGTCCCGGCGCAGATCGTCCAGGACGTCGTCCAGCTGCCCCGGCTCCGCGTCCATGAGGGCGAGGTGGGTGGCCACCAGCTGCGCCAGCCGCGCCCGGAAGGCGGCGCGCAGCCGGGCGAGGGTGCGCTGCGGGGTCTCCGGGACGACGGTGAACCGTACGACCGCGCTGCCCGCGAAGGCGACGGCCAGGGTCAGCGCCACCTGGGGCAGCGCCGGCACGGTGGCCCGCACGAACAGCGACACGAAGTAGACCTGGAACCCGATCAGTCCGAGCGCCGTGCCGCGGTCACCGAACCGGCGGGAGTACACGGCACCGAAGATCAGCGCCAGGAAGAACAGATCGCCGGCGATGACGCTGGCGTGCAGCAGCGCCCCGAGGGACATCGCGGCGAGCGCGACGGGCAGGCCCAGCGCCAGCGTGATCGCCTGGCCCCGGACCTCCTTCTCCCGGATCGCGAAGGTCGACACCATCGCCGTCATCGCGCCCGCGACCATCAGGGTGACGCCGGTGTGCAGCAGCGCCAGGACGACGAGCGTGACCAGGATCGCCCCCACCGTCCGCAGTCCCGCCATCAACCGCAGCAGACCGGGATCGGAGGCCGCGAAGCGGTCCCAGGTACCGGTCACAGCCCGTCGTATCGCTGACATCACGCCGCTCTACACTCCCGATTCTCGCCCTGAGCAGGGACGTCTCAGCATCCCATGGCGGCTTTCCGGGGCCGCGACCGGTCGGCCGCCGGATCCGGAAGACGGAGAAACGGGCGAATTGCCCTGTCCGGCGCGTTATTACGGTACGGCGCAGAATGCCGCCCGGTGCCGTGGAATTCCGCGGCGCGGCATTGTCCCGATGGGCATTGCCCACCCGTTCAACTGCCCAAAGATTCAATACCCAGAAGACCGCGCAATCGGAAAACTCTTCACCAGTCGATCGGAACTTCCGGTCCAGGTAAGGCCGCTTCCGGACCCCCTGCGGGTACGGCCGTGCCCCCCAGTTGATTTGAGGAGTCTTCATGCGCAACAAGATGCGAATAACCGCAGCAGCCCTGACCGCCGCCGTGGCCCTCGGCGTCGCCGCGCCGGCCGCCTCCGCCGCCACCGAGGCGCCGGCCCGCACCGCCGCGGTGCAGACCCTCACCGTCGACCAGGCCCGCACCGTCCTCCCGGCGAACCTGTCGCAGCAGCTCGCGGACGCCGCGGCCAAGACCGGTGGCGCCAGCACCGCCGCGCAGACCGGCGCGAACCAGGTCGCCCCCCACGGCATCATCGACAAGCTGAAGAAGAAGGCCCTGAAGGCCGCCTTCAAGCGCCTGCCGAAGAGCTGGCAGATCAAGCTCACCAAGTGGGCCAAGAAGGGCAAGGGCTACTTCACCAAGCAGTGGAACAAGCTTCCGAAGTGGCTCCGCAAGACGCTGACGCTGGGCGGCGTGATCTCCACGAAGGTCGCCATCGAGTGGCTGATCGACATCATCCTGTGAATTCCCGCCGCTAGCGGAATCCCAGGCTGAACGACGTGCGCCCCTGGTACGCTCCGGCGACCCGGGGCGCACGCCGTATATCCAGCAATTTCCGTTGCACCGCGGCGAGTTACCGGCCGATCGCCGGGTCCACCTTCGACGGGCCTTTCCCGGGCTCGCCGCCGACCCCGGGACACCGGCCGCCCGTCCCCCCGCACAACCGAGGAGCAACCATGGCGCACGAGACACAGCAGGCTTCCGGAACCGACGAATCGCCGCTGAACCACACCTGGCCCGTACTGCTGTTCATCGTGGCGAACATCGGTACCGGCTTCGCCGCCGACAACCCGGTCATCTTCTGGATTTCCGCGGCCGTCGGACTTCTCGGCATTCTGGCCACGGTCGGCTGCCTGAAGAAGATGTGGAACATCCGGAACGAACAGCCCAGTTCCTATTTCTGGGGCCTGGTGCTCATCACGTATTCGGGCTACCTCATCTATTCCCTCGCCGACCATGTCATGTGATATCGGATGAGGGGGCCCGCTCTCACCGCTGTCCCTTGTCCAGCACCCGGCTGACCGGGGTGAGCAGATGGAACACCGACGTGAGGGAGGTCGCCGCCCGGGCCACTTTTCCGTGCGGTCCCAGATCGTGGAGCTTGGCCAATTCGTGGTCCACGCTGAACAGCAGCGGCTGGTCCGTCTGCGAGGCGTTCGCGGCGGGGTGGACGGCGGCCGAGGCGCCGGCGGCCAGCAGCAGCGCGGCGAACGTACGGTTCATTTTGGTCATGCCGTTCTCAACGACAGCACGGCCCGATGGCAACCGCGGCCGCGAAACTCACACTTTATGACGCCCGGCCCCTGAGGCCCGGCCCGGCCGGCGCCCCGGACGGCCGCCGGCGCCGCCTCCCGTCGTCCACCACAACCCCTACGGGGGCTGAACGGTCTCCCTGGGCAAAGACACCTCGGGAGGCCGCCTGACCACGGGCTCCCGGCGCAGAGAACGGACCTGCCATGCCCACCGCGCAGCGAATCAGCGGACCGATGAGGGCGTCGGGGGAGAAGCGGCCGACGGTGACCACCGGGAACGGCACGAGCCCGGCCCGCTCCGTCCGTCCCGCCGGGCGCGGGCGGTCCACGCTCTCCTCGGCGGCCTGCTCGGTACTGCTCGCGGCCGGCCTGGTTTCCCTGGACGCCGGCCCGGCCACCGCCGCCACGCCCGGCCTCCGCGGTGACTTCAACGGTGACGGCTACGGCGACGTGGTGGCCGCCTCGGACGGCGGAGCGGGCCGGCTGACCGTGCTCCACGGCGCGGCCGGCGGCCTCGGCTCGCAGCGGGCCGTCCTCGACCAGGAGTCGCCGGGGGTACCGGGACACAACGAGGACGGGGACGGCTTCGGCCGGGCCCTGGCCGCGGCGGACCTCGACGGCGACGGACGGGCGGAGCTCGCGGTCGCCGGCCGCGGTGAGGGCGGCGGCGGCATCGGCGGCCGGGTGACGGTCGTGTACGGGGCGGCCGGCGGCCCCGGCACCGGACGCCCGACGCTCTTTGTCGACCAGGACACCGAGGGCGTTCCCGGTACGTCCGAGCCCGAGGACACCTTCGGCGGGGCGCTCGCCATCGGCGACGTGGACGGCGACCACGTCGGCGACCTCGTGGTCGGCGCCCCCGGGGAGACGCTCGGCTCGGGCACGGCGGCCGTGAAGTCGGCCGGCGCGGTGACCGTACTGCGCGGCTCACCCGGCGGACTCACGACGGCCGGGGCGCAGATGTACACCCAGGACAGCCCGGGAGTGCCCGGCGCCGCCGAGCCCGGTGACCGCTTCGGCGCGGCCCTGCTGCTCACCGACACCGACCACGACAGCCGGGCGGACCTCGCCGTGACCGCCGACGGCGAGAACGGCACCGGCATGGTCTGGCGCCTGCCCGGCAGCCCGGCCGGCCCGACCGGCACCGGCTCGGCGTACTACGGGGCTCCCGCGGCTCCGGCCGTACGCTTCGGGGTTCCGCTGGAAGGCTGAGCCGGTCCGCCGGCTGCCGGTGGCCTCCCGGGGGCGGCGTGCGTTCTTCGCCCCGGGGCGGCTTGTGCCGTGATGACGTCGAGCAGTTCCGTGGTGGCCTGGCCGATGTCCAGGAAGTCCCGCATGGCCTTCGTGAACACCGGGAACCTGCCCTCCACGATCGCCCGCCGGCAGTCGGCGCCCGCCTGTCCGCCCCGCCGTTGGAGCCGCGCCCACCGCTGCTGGGCCCGCGGGTCCGGCAGCGGAAGGTAGCGACCGGCCTCCGTCACGACCTGCTCGACGGCGACGCAGTGCGGACGGATCCGGCGGTCGGCGTAACCGCGGTCGGTGAGCGCCGACTTGTCCTGCAGCGCCGTGACGATCCCCAGGACCTCGGCCCCGAAGCGTCCGGTGAGGTTCCGTCCGCCGAGCCGGAGCCAGGCGTCCGTCTGCGCACCGAGGACCTGGGGCGAGGCGGCCGGGATCGCGTCACGGGGCATCAGCTGCTCCTTCGTGAGCGAGGCCCGGCCGGGCCGTCCGCCGTCGCCGCCGGGCAGTCTCACCGTCGCGTTGAGCACGAGGACGGCTCCGCACGTCACGCCGACCCACACCCGTCGCGCGACCACCCTCTCCCGCCGGGGCCCGGGCCGTCCCCACCTCCGCTTCGCACTCTCCTCAACGGGCTTGATTTTGTTGGTACTTGGACCATCCCGCCGTAGTGCCCGCCGCCCCACCCTCCGCGCCGCCATCCCCAGCAGCGCGGCCGCGGCGGAGACGAAGATCCCGAGCCCCAGCACGAGGGGCAGCAGGATCTCGGTGGTCGACCAGATCGCGTCGGGCTGCCAATGGCAGGTGGATCTCAGCGTGTTGAGCGGGCCGAGGCAGCCGTCGAAGGACCCGAGCAGGAACAGCCCGGCCAGCCCGAGCAGCGCCGTGGTGCCGGCCGCCACGAGAGCGAGGAGCAGCGAGAAGCGGGCGGTCAGCGCGGCGGTCAGCGCGGCCGTGGCGGCCGTACCGCAGACCAGCACGATCAGCGCCGACGCCAGGAACACCAGCAGATAGGTGCCGTACCGCCGGTCGACCGGCGGCTGCCAGGTGTGCATCGAGGCCATGACCGCGACGATGCCGGCCCAGCACACCAGCGCGCCGATACCGGCGGCGTACAGGGGGCGTCGCAGCGACGGCAGCACCGCCGCGGGCCCTCGGGCCGGGCCGGACGCCCCGCGCAGCGCACTTTGCACCCAGCGCGGCGCCGCCCCCTCCGCACCGCGCCGCCGTACCCACGCGAGCAGCGGCAGCAGCCACAGCAGCGCGGCGGCCCACAGCATCATCGGGTCGGTACCGATCGGCAGCAGCAGCGGCAGAGCCATCGCGATCGCCGAGAGCGCGCCCTCGTGCCCGGGCACCGTGCCCGGCAGATCGTGCTCCAGCGCTTCCCGGATCCCGGTGTTGGAGTACGCCCACCCCATCGTCAGCACATGGCCGTCGGACTGCCACCAGGCGTACCACAGGGCGAACACCGCCCAGGTCGCGGCCAGTCCGAGCAGCATCGCCGGGCGCAGGGTGCGTCCCCGCCACGAACGCACCGACAGCTCCGCGTACTGCGCCGTCCAGCCCAGGATGCCGACGCTCATCACGAGGAGCAGGGCGAACGCTTCCGGATGCCGGGGCAGCCACCGCGTGCTCCCGGACGTCGTGCTCATCAGCAACTCGCCGACGACGAGCCCCACCCCGAGCCACCACCCCGCGCGCAGACCCGACGGCACCCGGCCGCCGGTCAGTACCGCACGCGCCACACCGCGCCACAACGCCACGCCCGGAATCGCCGCGATCAGGCCCGCGAGCAGGGCCGTCAACGGCCCGAGCAGCCATCCCTGCCGCACGCCCGGCAAGAGGTCGGCCATCTGGTCGCCGACGATCGTCGACGTGGCACCGGCCACGAAGAGGGTGCCGGCATGGGGCGCGAACAGTTCCCGCGGATCGCTGAGCGACGCCACCCGCCGGTCCCACGGGGGATGCGTCCGCCACAACGCGGCGAACGCCCCCCAGAGGCGGCGGGAACGGGACGCCCGGGGCGACCCCGGGTCGCGCCACGCCCCGGCATCCGCGCCCCAGGCAAGTGCGTCCAGATCCGCATAGGTCTCACGGGTCCGCAGGACATCCGCACGGGCGAGATGGACGAACGCGATCATCGCGGCCGACAGCACCAGTTCGTGCGCCGTGCCGATCCGCTCCGCGGGCCCGAGGACCGACATCGCGGAGGACCTGAGGTCCAGCGCGATCCAGACCAGGTACGCCGGCAGCACCGCGACGAGGAACACGCGCCAGAGGGCGACCGTGGCATACGTGACATCGACGTCCCGATTACGGATGTGCGCGAGCTCATGCAGGACCACCGCACGGAAGCCCTCGGGATCCTGCCGCCGACGTGCCACCAGCCCGCCGTGCAGACAGACCGCGTAGCGCCGCAGCCGTCCGAACACCACCGCACCGGCCGTGACCTCCGCCGGCGCGATCACGAACCGCGGCGGACGCCCGGACAGCCCGGCCACCTCGACCAGCTCATCCAGCACCGCACGCAACTCGCCCCGCCCGTCTGCCGGTCCGGCGCCCGGCCCGGCCCCCGGTCCGCCGACGAGGCCCCCTTCCACCGGCACGACCCGCCCTCGGCGGCCCTTCCAGCGCGGCAGCATCCAGTAGAGCCCGCCCGCCGCGACGAGGAGCGCACCGAGCACGACGACCGGAACCCACCCCGCGACCGACGGGACGAAGCGGTCCAGACACCTCTGGTAGGCGTCACCGGCGCGCACCGTGGTCAGCGCGATGCCCAGGTAGTCGCTGTCCGGATCGGCCCCGGCCGCGAGCGCACACCCGACCCGGATGTTGCGGGGATCGGCGACCGACTCCACGATCTTGTCCGTCACGGTCGCACTGCTGGTCAGGAACAGCACCATCAGCAAAACGAAGCGCAGCCCCGTGCCCGCCCCGAGGACGCGCTCATCGACGCCCACGCCCCCGCCGGCATCCGGGCCCGCGCTCGCCGGACGCCCCGCTAACCCGCTCCCTTTCCCACCCGCACCCATCAAGGCCGCCCCTGCGCCTCCGGTCCCGGCTCCCCGGAGCCGCCGTCCCCGCGCTCCGGCGCCAACTGCCCCTGCGACGGCGGCAGCACCAGCCGCGCCACCACCCGCTCGGCCAGCGCGGTCGCCGTCTCCGGCGCCAGCCCGCTCTCCGCCCCCAGTTCCAGGACCCGCTGCCGCACCGACTCCAACTGCTCCGCCGTCAGTGGTGGCACGACCCTGACCGCCGCCGGCCGGCGCGCCACCCTGCGCAGCCACGCCTTCGACCGGCGGCCCACGTTCTCCACGGCCGCGCCGGCCACTTTCCGCGCGGCCTCGTCCAGCGCCAGCCACACCACCGGAGCCACCAGTGCCGTGACCTCCTGCACCCCGAACCCGAGCGGTTCACGGGTCCGCCCGCGCCCCCTCAGCCGCGCCACGGCCCGCTCGTCGTCGAGCCGCAACAGCCCTTCGACCAGGACCCTTTCGTCCGGCGCGACCTCACCGACGACCTCCCGGACCATCTCCCGCACCGGAACCCCGCCCCGGTCACCCCCGCCGGCCCCGGCCCCCACGTCCCGCCCGACCGCACCAGGACCGCCGGTCCCCCGCACCGCGCCCATTCGCCACCAGCCCCCTCGTCGCCCTCGACCTCACCCCGAACGAACGGCCCACCGCCCGCACATCGTAGTGACGCCACTTCTCCGGTGCCTCCTACAGCGGGCTTTCCGTCTTGGCAAGATGCCCCCAACAGGGGAACCCCTGGGGAAGTTCGAGAGAAGGTCCGAGGCACCATGGCCGTCGTCCACGACACCACCCTCAAGCCCACCAAACTGGAGCTGCTCACCTCATGGCTGCCCACGCAGCCCTGGTACCTCGGCACCGGGAGCGCGCCGGAGCTCACCAAGGCCGGTGGCTTCCGGCTCGACGATCCGGACGGTGAAGTGGGCCTCGAATTCATGGCCGTCACCGACGCATCCGGCGACCGGCCCGTCACGTACCACATACCGCTCAGTTACCGGGGCGCTCCGCTGGAGGGCGGCGAGCGCGCGCTCGTCGGCAACACCGAACACGGGGTGCTGGGACGCCGCTGGATCTACGACGGCATCCACGACCCGGTCCTGACGGCGCAACTCTTCGCCCTCATCACCGGCAACGCCGAGGCCCAGGACCAGAACACGAGCGACGCCGTCGACCCGTCCGTCACCGCATCGTTCTCCGCCTCCGGCACAGCGGCGAGCGTCGGCGGCGGCCCGGCCGCGATCACTCCCGTGGACGTGGTCAACGGCCCGCACGGCACCGACGTCCTCGTGGCCGTGGACGCCAAGCAGCTCACCCTCTCCCTCCACCGCGTGCTCCGGCCGCAGCGCGGGGACGGCCCAACCTCCCCCGACCCCATGGAGCTTGGGCACGTCAGCACTGTCTGGCGCCTCCCCGACGGCACCACGGCACGCGGCCGGTTCGCCACCGTCCATGACGGTGCGCCGGCCGGCGCCACCGCATAGCTGCCGGGTTCCGGTGGGCCGACAACCCGTATGTGCCGGGCCGACCGCCCATACGCCCCAGAGCGGCAGAAGGCTCATCCGGAGGGGGACCGATGCCGGCCGGGCAGGTCGCGGCAGGTAGCCTGCCCCGGTCAACAGCCTGTTGATCTTCAGCCGGAGTCGAGCAGTCCACCATGGGGGACCCCAGAATGTCCGCACCACCGCCGTACCAGAACCAGCCGCCGCACCAGCAGTACGGCTACGCGCAGCCGGTCCAGCCGCCCGTCCAGCAGCCGTACGGACACCCGCAGCCCCCCGGCGGCCCCCAACGGCCCCCGCAGCGCAGCCCGTTGCGGGGGCTCATCACCGCCCTCGTCATCCTGGCCATCTTCGGCGGCGGTGCCTGGTACGTGTGGGACTACAACACCAACCCCAACGGCGGGAAGGCCAAGAAGGAGGCCGAGCGGGTCGCCCGGCGCGAGGCGGCGGACAAGAAGTACAACCCGAAGATCGGCGACTGCGTCAAGGTCAAGGACCCCGAGGGCGAGCCGGTGACGCTGATCGTCGACTGCGGCTCGGCCGATGCCGAGTACAAGTTGGGCGAGCGGCTGGACGGACCCGCCCAGAAGTGCGGGCCGAAGTGGGACTACGGTATCGAGTACGTGGGCCGGCACACCGCCAGCTACACGTTGTGCTTCAGCAAGGTCTGATCGAGCCGCCGCTCGAAGGTTTCCCTGCACCGCTTGCCGCCGGCCGCCGACCCGCTTCCCGCGGGCGGCGGCCGGCACGTCGTCCCGACGACCGAGGGTGCAGGACACCCGCTGCTGCGCGGCACGGGAACAGGGGGACAGGGATGGGCATGGACATCGACGCCGCGGTGTTCGACGTCTTCGGGACGTTGACCGACTGGCGGTCGGGTGTGACGGAGGCGCTGGCCGCCGTCGGCAACCGGGCCGGACTGCAGGCCGATTGGGGCGCCGTCAGCGACGCTTGGCGCCGCCGCTACCGGCCGGCTCTGCTCAGGGTCGTGTCCGGCGACCTGCCCTGGCTGCCCCTGGACGGTCTGCACCGCATCGCGCTCGACGAGGCGCTGGCCGGTCACGGAGCCGGACTCGATGCCCTCGGCGAGGCGGAGCGGGACGAGCTCGTCCGGGCCTGGCACCGGCTGCCTGCCTGGCCCGATGCCCCGGCCGGCCTGGAACGGCTCCACGACAGCCGGGTGATCACCGCCACGCTGTCCAACGGCGGGGTCGGTCTGCTCGCCCGCCTCACCAAGCACGCCGGGCTCCGCTTCGACTGCCTCCTCTCGGCCGAGCTGGTCAAGTCCTACAAGCCCGACCCGCGGGTGTACCTGTCGGCCGCCGAACTGCTCGACGTGGAACCGCGAAGGCTCCTGATGGTCGCCTGCCACCCGGACGATCTGGCGGCGGCCGCCGACGCCGGGCTCCGCACCGCGTACATCCCCCGCCCGCTGGAATGGGGCCCGGACGCCGCCCCGGTCCCGACGCCCACCGACGTCGACCTCGTCGCCGCCGACGTCCCCGACCTGGCCCGCGTGCTGGCAACCAACGGCTGAGCGCGGCCGTCGGTGCGAGGGGCCGGGACCGGCGGCAAGTGCCTAGGGAGCAGGCGGCCGTTGGGCGGCCGCCGCGAGGGCGAACCGCACGTCGGTCAGCCGCTCCGACACCTCCCAGAGGCGGCGGCCGGTCTCGGCATCGGCCGCCGTGGGAGACAGCCGTACCCGCGTCGGCCCGCCGCGTAGCTCGGCCGGGCCGTCGGGCCCGATGAAGGCCCCGCTCTCCACTTCCGGTTCGGTCGCCGCGTACAACTGCGGCAGCGCGCCGCGGTCCGGCGGCTGCGCGAACAGCGGATTGCCGATGCGGCCGAACACCACCCGCCACAGGCCGACCGGCCCACTCATCTGCAGGTTGGTCGCGGTGTATCCGGGGTGCGCGAGCAGACTCCGCACCGGGCTGCCGGCTTCCGTCAGTCGCCGGTGGAGTTCCCGTCCGAAGACGGCATTGGCGAGCTTCGACTGGTTGTAGAAGGCCATGGGCGCGTAGCCGCGCTCGCCGGCGAGGTCGTCGAAGCGGAGGCGTCCCTGGCGGTGGTTGATCGAACTCACCGTCACCACACGGGGGTTGCGTCCCGCCGTCAGCAGATCGAGAAGTAGCCCCGTGAGCGCGAAGTGGCCGAGGTGGTTGCAGGCGAACTGCAGCTCGTGCCCCTGTGCGCTCAGCGAGCGGGGCGGGGCCATCACACCGGCGTTGTTGATGAGCACGTCCAGGTGCTGATGGTCGGCGTGCACCCGCTGGGCGAAGGTGCGGACGGAGTCCAGATCGGCGAGGTCGAGGTGGCGCACCTCAAGACGGGCGTCGGGCTGCTCGGCGGTCAGCTCGGCGACCGTACGGCGCCCCTTGGCCTCGTCGCGCACCGCCAGGATCACCTGCCCGCCGCGGCGGGCGAGCGCCCGCGTGGTTGCCCGTCCGAGGCCGCTGTTGGCTCCCGTGACGACGAAGACCCGACCGGTCTGGTCCGGGATCTGCCCACTGTCCCAGCGGTGTTGCCGGGATCTCGACCGCTGTCGCGGCTGCTGTTGCGGATGTTGATGCCGTGGCTGATGCCGTTGCTGATTCCGCTCTGCTTGCTGCTCCATGCGGCACATGCTGTCGCTGCTGTCACCGAGTGTCAATACGCGCCTGGGTGTCATTGCGCTACCGAGTGCCAATGAGGGCATGGTGTGTACGATGAGGCCATGAGCTCCCGCCCCCACGTCAGCCTGGCCCAGCGCAAACGGCAGCTCGTCTCCGACGAACTGACCCAGGCGGCGCTGCAATTGCTGGCCCAGAAGGGGTTCGACGCGGTCACCATCGACGAGATCGCCACCGCCGCCGGCGTGTCCAAGCGGACGTTCTTCCGCTACTTCGCGTCCAAGGAGGACGTGGTCGTGCAGTTCCTGGCCGACATGGGGAACGACATCCGCGCCGAGCTGGCGGCCCGGCCCACCAAGGAGCGCCCGTCCGTGGCGCTGCAGCACGCCATCGCGGTCCCCCTCGCCGCCTGCGCCGACCACTCCGACCGGGCGCTGCCCGTGGTGCAGCTGATCCTGCGTACGCCCGCCCTCTACGCACGCTTCCTGGAGCGTCAGGCCCAGTGGCGCGACGACCTGTCGGCGGAGTTGGTGGCTCGCCTGGACCTCGATGCGGACACCGACCTGTATCCGCGGATGGCCGCCGGCATGGCCCTGAACGCCTTTGACGCCGCACTGCAACGGTGGAGCGGAAGCGACGGCACCGAGGACCCCGCCGCATTGATCGACCGGGCCTTCGCCGTCATCGCCCCGGCGCTGAACGCCTGGCGGGGCGGGAAGTCTGCCGGGCTCGCCGCCCCGCCAGGTTGAGCCGGTGCCGCGGGCCTCAGCCGATCAAGGGGATCCACCGCTGGTCGTCGGAGCCCGTGCACGGAGCGAGCGCTACCGCGTTGCGATTGCCGGCGTCGGCAATGCAACCCCTGGCGAACTTACGGCTGATGAGGGCCGAGCCCTCGTCTCTGTTCGCGTAGTCCCAGTACTGGGCCTGGATTCCGGAATTGCAGTCCTCCAGCGCAATTTGCTGCCCGATACCCTTGGCCGTGACGCACCGGCCGGGGTGGATGGCGCTTTCCAGCTGGTAACCCTGGAACCTTCCGGCCTTCAAGTAGAAGTCCTGAGTTCCGGAGATGTCGGGAGACCAGGACTTGAGGGTGTCGTTTCCGAAGGCGTCGAGGTTGCGGTCGCTGCCGACGTTCTGGAACGTGTACCGCACGTCCGGCCGGATCGTCGGGACGGTCGCCGCCTGCGCGCTGCCGGCGGACAGCAGACCCACGCTCAGCAGGGCGGATGCGGACAGAACGGCGGCGATGGCCTTGCGACTTGCCACGGGCTCCTCCTGACCTGGTGACGCGGTGCGCGTCACGCGAAAAGGTTGATTGTGCACTTTCCCAAGGCATGTGCCTCGGAAAGGAACCTACGGTTGGCGGGCGCCCGCCCGGAAGTCGCGTTCCGGACGTCGAATGGGTCGATCAGTTTCCCCTTCAAGGGATTCGCATTCCCAGAGGAGCGGCTTTGCGGCAAGCGGGAATTCGGCCTGGCCGAAGGCCGTCCCTGCGGAACGCCGGCCGGTTCGGCCGAATGCGGAGAATTTCCGGCCAGTACTCGGTCGTCAGTATGCGGGGCCGGGCGGGAGAGGATAGGGGGCGGCGGTGACGGGGACGGGGGCGGCCCGGTGAATTCCCCGCCGAGGCGGAGTGTTTGCCCTGACGGTTGCGTCGTGATCAGGGCGTGAGCGAGGAGTTGCGGGGCCCGCCCCTCGGCGGGAAACGGTGAGCGGCCGCGCGGGCGTCCATGGCCGGATCCCGGCAAAGCGTGACATCGTCGCAGGTGTCGGCGTAAAGCTGCCGGGGAGGAAGGGGCGGTGTCCGGGGGAGCGGCGTCCTGGAGAGGCTCACGTTGTCCGTGAGGTGAGGGCGCCGGCGGGGATGTGGGTGCTGGCCGTACTGGTGACCCGGTAGCGGCCGTTCGGCACGTCCGCCGCGGTGATGTGGACGGTGAGCGGGCCGGCCCACTCGTAGTCGCGTTTCGCGGCGTGCTGGGCCAGTACGTCGGTGAGTCGCTGCCCCACCTGCCCGCCCCGCGCGGCCAGTTCGTCGTGCACCTCCGGTGCGAGTTCGACCGTGTACTCATTGGGTACGAGGACGCGGTGCTGGTTGCAGACGATCGCGTGGTCGTCGCATTCACGCCGCAGGTCGTCGCACAGCTCGACGGGGTCGTTCCCGGTGACCTTGGCGATCAGCGCGCTCTCGTACTCCTCCACTACCTGTTCCATCTGCTTCAGGAGTCCCATGGGAGGTCGCGTGCCCGAGAGTGCCGTGTGCATGCAGGCACAAGAACTCCATGTTGAACGTACAACCCTTCACATCCTTCACGGGTCTCGTGATCGGAGTCAGTGGACTCCACGACCGATCCGGGTCCCGCCGGCCGTCTTCCACGCCGGCGGTTCCCCTTTCTCCTTCCGAGGAACACATGCGCATTCGTGCCACTGCCGCCGCACTGTCCGGCGCCCTGGCCATATCCGCCCTCGCCATCCCGGCCGCACAGGCCGCGGACGCCCCGGGCGCAGGCGCCGCCAAGGCGCAGCTCACCCCGTTCGCCGCGCAGTCCCCCGCCGTCGCCGGCGCGGACGACGCACAGGGAGACACCAAGATCACGAACGTCACCGTCAACGGCGGTAAGGACATCGTGGTCGGCACCAGCCTGAAGAAGACGTACACCGTCTCGGTCACCGCCACCGACCCGGCCGGAATCTACGACGGCTACGCCTTCCTGTGGCACGGCACCGACCTGGATTCCAAGACCGGTGTCGACGGTGCCATGACCCCGAGCACCGACCACGGCAGCTGCAAGCAGGTCAACGCCACGACGTCCACCTGCTCGGTCACCCTGGTCGCCGACCCCGCCTCCACGATCTACGGCAACCTCCTCGCCGGCAGGTGGCACGTCTACGCGGCCGCGGTGGGCAAGGACGGTGACTACACCATCAAGGACACCTACAAGTCCGGCTGGGTGAAGCGCGCCTCCAAGCTGACCACGAACGCCGGGCCCGAGCCGGTGAAGACGGGCGCGACCCTCACCGTCACCGGCGCCCTGACCCGGGCGAACTGGGACACCGACACGTACGGCGGGTACGGCAACCAGTCCGTGCAGCTGCAGTTCCGCAAGCAGGGCGCCAGCAGCTACAGCACCGTCAAGACCGTGACGTCGGACAGCCGCGGCAACCTGAAGACGACCGTGAAGGCGTCGGCCGACGGCTACTGGCGCTACGTCTTCGCCGGCACGCCGACGTCGTCGGTGGCGACGGCCACGAGTGACTACGTCGACGTGCAGTAGTGACCACGTCGACGTGGAATGACGCGTCGAGGTGAGGTGCCCGGCCAGGCGAGGTAACTCGCGGTCCTGAAGGCGGGCACGTGGGCGGGGCGGCCGGTTGTCGGCCCCCCCGCCCGCGGTCTGTGGTGCGGGGTCCGCGGTGTCGGGCCCCGCGGCGGCTCACGCCCCCGTGACGCCGTCGATGCGCTCCCGGAGCAGATCCGCGTGACCGTTGTGTCGCGCGTACTCCTCGATCATGTGGACCAGGATCCAGCGCAGGGAAACGCCCTTGTCGCCGACGTGGCCGGCCTCCTGTTCCGAGAGCCGCCCGGAGTCGTCCAGGGAACGGCCCGCGATCAGCTCGCGGCTCCGGGCGACTTCCGCCCGCCAGACGGCCAGCGCCTCGTCGATCCCGCGCCCGGGAACGAGATCAAAGCCAGCGCCCTCTCCCTGGCCGCTGTCCTCGGCGAATACCGCGGGCACGTCCTGGCCGGCGAACACCCGCTGGAACCAATTGCGTTCCACCTCGGCCAGGTGCTGCACCAGGCCCAGCAGTGTCATCGACGAGGGCGGCACCGAGGCCAGCCGTAGCTGACGGTCGTCAAGCCCCTCGCACTTGAGGGGGAGCGTGGCGCGGTGAAAGTCCAACCAGGCTTCCAGCGTGGCACGTTCATCGGCGTGTGGTGGCGGCACGGTGCGTCCGTCGGGTGTCATGACCATGGGACACACCTTCGCACAGAGGGCGGGGCTCACTCCTCGATGGCACCGCCGATGCGGCGGAGGTGCTGCCGGAAGGTGTAGGTGGGGTCGGTGCCGCGGCGGGCCAGGTAGTCGTCGAAGGCCGTCTGGTGGCGCAGGGGCTGGCCCGCGCGGATCTTACGGGCCTGTTCGCGTTCCGTCCGCCGGATCCGGAGGGCCGTGGCGAGGACCTCTTCGGCATGCTCGGCGGCGAGGAACACCACCCCGTCGTCATCACCGAACACCAGGTCGTCGCGGCCGACCAGGTGCTCCCCGAACCGTGCCGTCGCGAGCGCCTCGGGCTCCCGCTCGTCGAGCCGTACCGGGCCGGGCGGACAGGCGCCGTAGCTGAACACCGGGCGGCCGATCTCCACCAGCTCGGGTGTGTCGCGGTGCAGGCCCCACACCACCAGCCCCGCCACGCCCGCCGCTTCGGCCTCCAGGACCGTCAGGTCACCGATACACGCTTCGTCCGTCCGCCCGCCGTTGTCGATGACCAGCACGTCGCCCGCTTCGGCCTGGGCGAAGGCCTCCAGGAACACGTCCACGCTGCCGTAGTGCCGCACCGGCAACGCGCGGCCGGCGACCCGTTGCCCGGGGACGACGGGGGCGATGCCGGCCGGTGCCGTGCGCAGCGGTACGCCGCAGCGGAGACACGCGTCGGCCACCAGTGGCGTGGACAGCTCGGTGAAGGAACTCAGCATGGTGTGCTTCCCGCTCTCTGACGTGCGGCTTCCGGGACCTCTTACCGGCCGGGACTCTACGCGGCGTTGCTCGGCTGGTGTGGGGGAGCGCGTCGCGGCGTCTGCGTCGGTCGTTCCCCACCGCAACGGACATCCACCCTGCTTCGGGTGAAACCTGGCATCGCGTCAGCCCGTCATCGACGGTGGGGCCGGCGCCCCGTTCCGCCAAGGCCCTTCACATCGCTTCCCGTCCCCTCACGTCACTTCTTGTCCCTTCAGGTTCCTTCCCGTCCCTTCAGGAGTCGATCGTCATGTCCGCCAGGTCCGCCCTCCCCGTCCGCCTCACCGCTCTCGGCGCCGCCGTCAGCGGCCTCGCGCTCTCGCTCGTCGCCGCTCCGGGGGCCGGGGCCGTCGTCCCGAAGGCCCCAAGTGCGGCCGTGCTCA
Organism: Streptomyces bugieae; assembly: GCF_036352915.1. Classification (NCBI taxonomy): domain Bacteria; kingdom Bacillati; phylum Actinomycetota; class Actinomycetes; order Kitasatosporales; family Streptomycetaceae; genus Streptomyces; species Streptomyces bugieae. The sequence continues at coordinate 724,294 of NZ_JAZBJP010000002.1, read as the reverse complement.
AGGTCGGTTACACCGCCGAGGAACGCCGAGCGGCCCTCGCCTACTGGACGCCGGCCCGGATGAAGGCCGTGGGGAAGTCCGTGGACCTCGGGCCGACCGGGCCGAAGTCCCGGCCGTGGAGAGGCGCGGCGATGAAGGCCGTCGGGCGGCTCTTCTTCGTCAACGGTGACGGTGCCGACACCTGGTGCACCGCGACCTCCGTCAACGGCGCCAACCGCTCCGTGGTCATGGCCGCGGGGCACTGCGTACGGCGCCCGGCGTCGCCGGTCAACACCTACGTCGACATGGTCTTCGTGCCCGGTTACAGCAAGGGGAAGCGACCGTACGGCGCCTTCCCGGTCCGGGCGACGTTCACGCCGCGGACCTGGGCCGAGGAGGGGGTCAACGACGTCGCGGCACTGGCCGTGGACACCGACGCCAAGGGGCGTGCGCTGGCCGATGTGGTGGGCGGCCAGCGCATCGCCTTCCACCGCCGGGTCGGTGGGAACACCGTCGCTTTCGGCTACCCGGCCACTCGTCCGCAGCGCGGCGAGGAGCTTCTGCACTGCACCGGTACGGCGAAGCCGGCGCCCGGGAACGAGCAGGCCGTCCCGTGTGACCTGGGCGGAGGCGCAAGCGGTGGCCCCTGGCTGACCGACTTCAACCGTGCGACCGGCAAGGGCGTGCTGATCTCGGTCAACAGCCACGGCGACGGCCCGGAGACCGGCACCCACATGTACGGTCCCGTGCTGGGCGCCACGGCCGAGGCGGCGTACCAGCAGGCGCAGCACGGCTGACGACCGGGCGGAGCCTGCGCATCCCCCGGGGGCCCCGCCCGGGGCCCCCGGGTCCTCCGCCCGTCTCACCGACCGGGCCCTGTCTCACCGCCCGTGCTGGAGCAGCCCCTCGGTGAAGTCCTCGGTCGCCGGGGCGTGCCGCGAGGCGTACGGGCACGTCCAGTCCTCCTCCGTGAACCGACCGGAGAAGTGCCGCGCGGGCTGCTCGTATTCATACACGGTGAAGCTCGGATTGACGGAACCGTTGTTCTTGGCCTCACGGCGGCGAATGGCGCCCTGCATCGAGTAGAACTTCTCGCCGAGGAGCACGAACTGCGCCAGGGAGTTGAAAGCGATCGCCGACGTCGAGAAGCGACGGCTCGCCCTGGAGGCGCCCGGGTGCATTCCCACGACGAAGAACGCGTGACCGCCCGTGTGGAATCCGAAGTTCGGCGTGCGGGGATCGGACGAGGCGCCGTCGTCCAGGCCGAAGGTCCGGCTGTCGATGTCATGCATGAGCTGGAGGTGCTGCCATATCAGCCCCTCGTAGGCGAGCTCGTCCACGTTCCCCGGCTCGTCGAACGTCGCGACGAACGTGCGAAAGCTCTGGTCCGACAGCAGCGGCCGTAGCGCCGCCACGTATTCAAGGAGGTCGCGGTAATTCTCCTGGGCTGATCTCTCGTTGCCCATTCTTTGGTAGTGCCGGTGCGTAATGGTGTCGCGTTTCAGTGCGGCGCGGGCGCCCAGACAGCTGAACTCCCGGGATTGAATGAAGCGGTCCAGTTCGCTGCGTACGGCTGCGGCGCTGTGCAGAGCGGTATCGGGTTCCGTCATCGTGAGACCTTGCCTTGGCTGGATGTGAGCGCTTGATGCCACCAGGCGCGGGCGGGCCGGATGCGTCCCCTACCTCAGGGAGGCCGACGGCGTGCCGGCGGGGGAGGGCCGGGCGCGGTGGCTGCTGATCGGTGTCCTCCCGGGACGTGATCAGCGGCTGACCGAATCGACACTGAGGTGTACGAGTCCACCAGGCAATACCAAAAACGGACAAAGCGGGGTTCGTGGCGGCATCCGGCCCCAGGGCGGGTGATCGAGTCCGTGCGCGGGAGGTGCCTGTGTCGCGGCCGGACCCGTCTTTTCGGGGTGTCGTGAGCTCGCCACGCCTCAACTTGCGGAAAAGTTACGGGGGTTGGGTTCGCTATTCCCTCGGGCGCCGTGTCGTGCTCGCACGCCGGTGTTGATCGCCAGGACTGCCTCTCCGGGCGGCGTGGCGATGAACCCGCCGCAGCGCCGCAACTACCCCGAATGTCGACCCCGGGCAATACCCTCCAGGCCAATTTATCCGCCGCGAATGTTCAAATTTTCCCCAACTCGAATTCCTCGAATTGCCGGCCCGTACGAGTAATCGACCGGTAGCTCTCCGGTGTGCCGGGGCGGCTGTGAGGCTCAACCGGGCGCCCCGTGCCGCCCGAAAGGCCGGACGTCAAATCTCTGTATTGGGCATGCATTTCCGCCGAATGTAACTATTCAGTCAACGGCTCTTTGCAGGGCTCTGAATGCTCTCTAGTCTGAGGCAACTTTTCGGCCAGCCCTGTCTTGAAAGGCCTCCTATGGCAAGCGTTGACCAGATCGCTCCCCTGAAGACACGCGATCCGGGCTCCCTCCGCAGGGACGTTGGACTGATCGGCCTGATGTGGGCCTCGGTCGGTTCGATCATCGGCTCCGGTTGGCTGTACGGAGCCCAGAAGGCCGTGGTCGTGGCGGGCCCGGCCGCAATCATCTCCTGGAGCATCGGCGCGGTCGCGATCGTGCTCCTGGCGCTGGTGCACGCCGAGCTCGGCGGACTGTTCCCGGTGGCCGGCGGTACGGCGCGGTACCCGCACTACGCCTTCGGCGGCCTGGCCGGGATGTCGTTCGGCTGGTTCTCCTGGCTCCAGGCCGCGACCGTGGCTCCCATCGAGGTCGAGGCCATGATCGGCTACGCCGGTCACTGGTCCTGGGCCCAGGGCTTCCTGCACGCCAACGGCACCCTCACCACCAGCGGTTTCATCGTGGCCGTCATCCTGATGGCGATCTTCGTCGCGGTGAACTTCCTCGGTGTGAAGGTGCTCGCCCACACCAACAGCGCCGCCACCTGGTGGAAGATCGCCGTACCCCTCGGGGCGATCTTCGTCATCGCGGCGACCAACTTCCACCCGCACAACTTCACCTCGCACGGCTTCGCACCGTTCGGCGCCAAGGGCGTGCTCAGCGCCATCAGCACCAGCGGCATCATCTTCGCGCTCCTCGGCTTCGAGCAGGCCATCCAGCTGGCCGGCGAGAGCCGCAACCCCAAGCGTGACCTGCCGCGCGCCACGATCGGTTCGGTCGTGATCGGCGCCGTCATCTACACGCTCCTGCAGGTGGTCTACATCGGCGCGCTGCCGCTGGCCTCCTTCGCGCACGGCTGGGCCAAGCTGGACTACGTCGGCATCAGCGGTCCGTGGGCGGGTCTGGCCACCGTGATCGGCCTGGGCTGGCTCGGCTGGGTCCTGTACGCGGACGCCATCGTGTCCCCCGGCGGCACCGGCCTCATCTACACCACGTCCACCTCGCGCATCTCCTACGGTCTGAGCAAGAACGGCTACGCACCCCGGCTGTTCGAGCGGATCGACAAGCGCGGTGTGCCGTGGTTCGGCCTGATCATCTCCTTCCTGACCGGCGTGATCTGCTTCCTGCCGTTCCCGAGCTGGCAGGAGCTGGTCTCCTTCATCACCTCGGCGAGCGTCCTGATGTACGCCGGCGCCCCGCTCGCGTTCGGTGTGTTCCGCGACCGCCTGCCGAACCGTGAGCGTCCGTACCGCCTGCCCGGCGGCAACATCATCTCGCCGCTGTCCTTCATCGTGGCCAGCCTGATCATCTACTGGGCCGGCTGGAGCACCCTGCAGCGGCTCGGCTGGGCGATCGTCATCGGGTACGTGCTGCTCGGCAGCTACGCCTGGTACGCGACGAAGAAGCAGCTGCCGAACGCGCCCCGGCTGGACTGGAAGGCCGCCCAGTGGCTGCCGGTCTACCTGATCGGCATGGGCCTCATCGCCTGGCAGGGCGGCTTCGGCGGTCAGGGTCACATCCCGCTGTGGTGGGACATGGCCATCGTCACGGTGTTCTCGCTGGGGATCTACTACTGGGCCCGCAGCACCGCCGTCTCGACCGAGGCCATCGAGCAGAACATCGAGGAGGTCGCGGTCGTGGACGAGGGCGGCCACTGACCGCACCCAACCCCTCCGCCTGCGACACCAGGAGCCGATGGGTCCGGCCGGTTCTCCGGCCGGACCCATCGGCTTTCGCGTTGCCTTCTGCTGTGCTGCCGGCCGGGGGCCGAAGCGCAGGCCCCGCTATGCGCCCGCCTTCCCCTGCCCGTCCGCCGGGGCTCCGCTCATCCGCTTGAGCACCTCCAGGGCGGCCTCCACGTGCTCCTGCGTCGCGGCCTTGCTGATGCCGACATCGGTGAGCAGCCCCGAGCCGTTCTCGTGCTCCAGGAGTGCCAGCAGGATGTGTTCGGTGCCGATGTAGTTGTGGCCCAGGCGCAGGGCCTCACGGAAGGTGAGTTCGAGGACCTTCTTCGCCTCGGCGTCGAACGGGATGAGCGCGGGGACCTGCCCGGTGGAGGGAGGCAGGGCCGCTGTCGCCGCCTCCCGGACGGCCTCCAGCGACACGTCCTGCGCGAGGATCATCTTCCCCGCGAGCGCATCGGGTTCGGCGAGCAGCCCGAGGACGAGGTGCACGGTGCCGATCTCACCGTTGCCCGCCGCATGGGCCTCCTTCTGGGAGGCCACCACGACGCTCCTCGCCCGCTGGGTGTACCGGCTGAAGCCCTGGCTCGGATCGAGGTCCGAGTCGCCCGACGTCTTCGGCACGAACCGCTTCTGAGCGGCCTGGCGGGTGACGCCCATGCTCTTGCCGATGTCCGTCCAGCTGGCGCCGGAGCGCCGGGCCTGGTCCACGAAGTGGCCGATGAGGTGATCGGCGATGTCGCCGAGGTGGTCAGCGGCGATCACCGCGTCGGTGAGCTGGTCGAGGGCGTCCGGGTGGGCCTTCTTGATGGCCTCGATCAGGTCGTCGAGGCGTACGGGATGGGTGGGTCCGCCTGGATTCGTCATGTGACAACCTTAGGTTGACAGGCGAGCGAGTGTCAACCCGTGGTTGACGGTGGTGAAGGGTGATGCCGCCGGCCGCTGAGGCCCCCACCACGTCCCCAACGCGAGCGTCCCGGCACCGACGCCGACCTCGATGTGCGTCATGCCCATCGATGTCCGCGCGGTGCCGGGACGCCCTGGTGCCCGATGCCGTGAGGCGGTTGGTGCTACTTCACGTTCACGCCCGCCCAGGCGGCGCCGACCGCCTTGTACTCGGCGCTGGTCGTGCCGTACAGGTCACCGGCCGCCTTCAGGGTCGCGGTGCGCGCGGCCTTGTAGTTGGTGGTGGAGGTCATGTACGTGGTGAGGGCCTTGTACCAGATCTGCTCGGCCTTGTCCCGGCCGATGCCGGTGACCTTGGAGCCGTCGACGGTGGGGCTGTTGTAGCTGACGCCGTTGATCGTCTTGGCGCCGCTGCCCTCGGAGAGCAGGTAGAAGAAGTGGTTGGCGACGCCGGACGAGTAGTGCACGTCCTTGTTGCCGACCGTGCTCGACCAGTAGTCCGCCGAGCCGCCGTCCTTGCTGGGCTTGTCCATGTAGCGCAGCGGGGTGCCGTCGCCGTTGATGTCGATCTTCTCGCCGATGAGGTAGTCGCCCGGGTCGGTGGAGTTCTTGGCGTAGAACTCGGCCGAGGTGCCGAAGATGTCGGACGTGGCCTCGTTGAGGCCACCGGACTCACCGCTGTAGTTGAGGCCGGCGGTGGCCGCGGTGACGCCGTGGCTCATCTCGTGGGCGGCCACGTCGAGGGAGGTCAGCGGGTGGGTGTTGCCGCTGCCGTCGCCGTACGTCATGCAGAAGCAGCCGTCGTCCCAGAACGCGTTGACGTAGCTGTTGCCGTAGTGGACGCGGGAGTACGCGCCCTTGCCGTCGTTGCGGATGCCGTTGCGGCCGAAGGTGTTCTTGTAGAAGTCCCAGGTGACCGCCGCGCCGTAGTGGGCGTCGACGCCGGCGGTCTGCCGGCCGCCGCCCCACACGTCGTCCGCGTCGGTGAACAGCGTCCCGGTGCCGGACGTCCTCTGGTTGAGGTCGTACGTCTTGTGGCCGCCGCGGGCGCCATCGGTGAGCTGGTAGGTCGAGCCGCTCTTCGTGGTGGTCAGCGAGACCTTGCCGCTGTAGGTGCTGGTCCCGGTGCCGGTCTCGATCGCCTCGTCCTCGAACAGCTTCTTGCCGGTGGCCGCGTCCGTGATGACGTGCAGTGCGCTGGGGGTGCCGTCCTTCTGGGTGCCGGTGACGACGGTCTCGTACGCGAGGACCGGCTTGCCCGAGGCGGCCCAGATCACCTTGCGCGGCGTGCTGGAGGTGCCGGTCTTGGTGTCCTTCTTCGCCGCGGCAGCGCTGAGGGCGCTCTTCTTCGCGGCGGAGGGGGCGAGCGCGGCGGTCGTACTGGCCACGGATATCCGGGCGTTGGTCGCCTTGGTGACGCTGCGGGTGCCGTTCCCGGCCTGGTGCACCACCAGGTCACCGCCCAGAACGGGCAGGCCGGCGTAGGTGCGGTCGTAGCGGGTGTGCACCGTGCCGTTCGCGTCCTTGATGACGTCCCGGACGACGAGCTTCTCCTTCGCGCCAAGGCCGATCTTGGCGGCGATCGTGGACGCGCTGCTCTGCGCCTCCTGCAGCGCGGACACCCGCTGCGCTGCGGAGAGTTGGACCGCCGACGCGCCGGTCGCGCGGTCCGCCTGCGCACTGGCCGATCCGGCCTGGACGCCGACCGCGACCATCGCGGCGGAGGCGACCAGGGCGGCAGCGCGCAGGGTGTTCTTGCGGGGGGTGGACGAGATCCGTCTCAACTCGGTCTCCCTTGTGAGGGCCGCGGGGTCGCGGACCCAAGAAGTGGTCCGGGCAGCCGAGGGGTGGGGTGCCCGGTGGAGGAGTGAATCGACCGAAGATTGCCACGAGTTGAGATCGATTGACAGATGTTCAACAAGCAAGAAACTACGAATTTACGAATCGGACCGTTTCTTGACAGGTTTTGTCCCGCAGTGCGGCGTCTTGCGGACGCCCGGCTGTGCCCTGGGCCGGCAGCGGCTGCACCACGCCGGCGTCGACCCGGGACGGGACGCGCGCGGTCAGTCGGCGGGCTCCTCCCCAACGAAGTCGGCGGGCTTCTCCCATACGGAGACGTGTCGGTGGCTCTCGCTCGTGAAGGGGCCCTTCCCCCAACCGTCCCACCGCTCACGCAGCCGCAGCCCCGCCAACTGAGCCATCAGATCGAGCTCCGCGGGCCAGACGTACCGGAAGGGGATCGACCGGTATTCCCCGCGGCCGTCGACGACGTCGACGTAGTTCGAGCTCATGGTCTGGGTGGCGACGTCGTACAGATCGAAGGCCCAACTGGTCGGGCTCACATGGAAGGGCACGGCGCTCTGCCCGGGCGGGAGCTTCCGCAGCTCCGGAACCCCGACCTCGATGACGAAACAGCCTCCCGGTTCGAGGTGGGCCGCGACGTTGCGGAAGCACGCCACCTGTGCCGCCTGTGTCGTCAGATTCATGATCGTGTTGAACACGAGATAAGCGAGGGAGAACGTCCCCGGTACGCGCGTCGCCGCGAAGTCGCCGATCGTCACGCCGATCGCGTCACCGCCCGGCTTGTCCCGCAGCCGCGCGACCATCGCCCGTGACATGTCGATACCGTGCACCGGAACCCCGCGACGCGCCAGCGGCAGGGCGATCCGCCCCGTTCCGATGCCCAGCTCGAGGGCGCGGCCTTCACCGGCCAGGGCCGCCAGCACGTCGACCGTTTCGGCCACGGCGTCCGGGGCGAACATGTCCCCCGACGACTCGTCGTACCTCGCGGCGACCCGCTCTCCGAAATACCCGTCCGTATCGCCTACTTCATCCACTTCATCCACTTCATCCATCGCGCGACCGTACTGCGGAGCCGCTTCCCGGCGCTGCTCAATTTCGCCGGCCCGGTCTCGGGCGCGGGCGTGGACTCGGCTCGGTCTCGGGCGCGGGGTGTACGGGCGTCAGCTGCGCATCGGCCGGTCGAGGAGCGGGGCGAGCTCGGCATCGGTCGCCGGCCTGAGGGTCGTCAGCAGGTGCCGGGCCGCGGACAGGCCGGCGCGGCCGCTGCCCTGGAAGGTCACCGTGTGGACCAGCCCGTTCCGGCGCAGACGCAGTTCCCGCCGCGCGTAACCGCCCTCATACGTGACCAGTTGGCGGCCGTCCCCGTCGTCCGCGCAGTGGATCGTCTCGCCGAACGGGACGGGACAGCCGCGCGCATCGGTGCGCCGGGTGTCGTGCCCGCTCCGCTCCACGGAGAGGTGCAGGTCCGGGGCGCCGGGGCGGGCGTAGGTCGCGCCGAAGGCGCTCTCGCTCGCGCCGACGTCTTCCAGTGCGTATCCGGACGGCGGTTGACCGACCCGCAGCAGGCCGCGGTCGACGCCGTTGGCGGTGAGCCACTCGGTGAGCGTGGGTGGCTGGGCGGCGTCCCAGGCGAGGTAGGAGCCGCCGGCCGCGAGCAGGGCCGCGGCGGCGAGCGTGGCCAGCCGGGTCCGCGTGCCCGGGAGGAAGAAGGCGGCGCCCAGCGCGTAACAGAGGCCGCCCCAGGGATAGAGCGGAACGGTGAGGTGCAACCCGTCGTCGCGCAGGTTCGCCGCGACGGCTGCCACCGCCCCCGCCGTGCCGCAGGCGTACACGCCCGCCGCCCAGGCCCACCGTCCGCGCGCCCGGCGGGTGAGCGGCACGAACGTGCGGACGGAGGTGGCGAGGGCGGCGAGCGACGCCATGCCGAGGGCCGGCCCGGCGACCAGGACGGCCACGAGTGCCGCGGCGCGGCCGGTGAAGAGCGCGATCAGCACCGCCTGGAACTGGACGGCGGTCAGCACACAGCCGACGAACGCAACGGCCGCGAGGTGGGCGACGAGGCGCCCCGCTTCAGTCTTCCGGACCATACTTCGTGATCACGCGGAGCGGGGCACGGCGGTTCCGCACCGACGGGGCGCAGGCCGCGTCAAGCACGTCGGCTCACCGTCACGTCAGCCGGGCCTGCGGGCCAGGAAGTACGCCTGCCGGCCCTGCGTCGGCCGCTCCTGGTCGTCGGGTTCGCGGATCAGCCGGGCGTCCACGACCAGCCCGGCCGCGCTCAGCAGCTCGGCGATCTCCTCCGGCGGCATCCAGTAGACGTCGAGCGAGAGCGCGTGGCCGTAGGCCTTCTCCAGGTGGCGGAGCTGGTTGCCGACCTTGAACGCGATCAGCAGATGACCGCCCGGGGCCAGCACCCGGTGGAACTCGGCGAAGACCGTCGGCAGCACCTCCGGCGGGGTGTGGACGATCGAGTACCAGGAGACGATGCCGCCGAGAACGCCGTCCTCCAGGTCCAGGGCCGTCATCGACCCCTCGTCGAACCGCAGGCCCGGGAACGTCCGGCGGGCGACGGCAACCATCTCTGACGACAGGTCGATGCCGAAGACGGGGACGCCGAGGCCGTGCAGGTGCGCCGTCACCCGGCCGGGGCCGCAGCCGAGGTCGGCGACCGGGCCCGCGTCATCGGCCCGTACGGCTTCGGCGAACGCGCCCAGCATCGCCCGGTCCAGCGGCTTGGCCCGCAAGGCGTCGCGCAGCAGCCGCTCGTAGTCGACGGCCACGGTGTCGTAGGCCGTGCGAACGGCGTGCAGATGGGGTGTTTCGCTCATGGTCGAGGACGGTAACCCCCTCGCCGAATCGTCGAACGGGCGGGGGCGTAGCCTGCCGTACCGAACATCGAACGGCGAGGGGGAACACTCTGTCCGCGTACACACCGCCGCCTCCCGGCGGTCCGTCCCCGTATGACCACAACGGCCCGAACCCCTACGGCCCGCCGCCCGGACCGACTCCCTACGGGCAGAGCGGCCCCGCCCCGTACGGGCCACCCGCGGCGGCCCCCTACGGGCCACCCGCGCCCGCTCCGTACGGGCCACCCACTCCGCAGCAGTGGGGCCGGCAGCAGTGGGGGCAGAACCAGCCGCCGCCGGGCGCTCCCGTGTTCGTGCCGACCGGGCCGAATCCCCGGCAGTGGCTCAGGCCGGTGATCGCGCTGGCTGTCGTGGCCGCTCTCGGCACGGTGTTCTGGCTGCTCAGCGACGGCAAGGAGCCGGCGAAGACCGCCCGTGAGGCAAAGGTCGGGGACTGCCTGGAAAACCGGGGCACGCACGCCAAGCCGGTGCTGTTCACCATCAACTGCACCGATCCCCAAGCGGATTACAAGATCCGGTTCACGCCCGGACCCAGCGGCGAGTGCCCCGCTGAGTTCACCCAGTACGAGGAGAGGGGCGGCAGGCTCGGGGACACCACGCTCTGCCTGACCCACGTCGACCACTGACGGACGGATGCCCGATACGACCGGACTCCGCGCGCCCCGGGTGCCGCGCTGGGTTCCTCATCGGCGACCAACTCGTCGACGAGCGCGCGCAATTGCCGTATGAGGGCGGCGGCCCGGGGGAGTCCGGTGGAGCCGGTCGAACGGAGCAGGACCGCCCCTGACCGGGGCCGAAAGGAGCGGGTCACCGCTGGGCGTCGGCCGCCACCGCGGGCAGGTAGTGGGTGGCCCAGCCCCGGCGCAGATCCCAGGTGCCGCCGTCCCGCGATGCGCCGCGCAACCCGTGGACGGTGTCGGCACGGGCGAGTTCGACGAGTCGGGGCGTGCCGAGGGAGGCGAAGCCGACGGTGCGAGCGGGGTCCCAGTCGGTGGAGCGGCGCAGGCGCCGGAGCAGTGGGGCGACGCCTGCCGGTGCGCCGGCCAACACCCAGGCGTCCGGGGTCTGGGCGGTCAGTCGCCGGGCGGGCCGCAGCCACGAGGCCGCGTGCTCGGGCCAGTCGACGACCGCGAGGACGTCCTTGCCGAGCGCCTGCCAGGCCGCGGTGAACGCCTGCGCGGCGGCGCGGGAACTCCCGTCCCGGCCGTGGCCGACCGCGACGGACCGGATCCGCGAGCGGTGCCCGGTCAGCAGGCCGATCAGGGCGGCCAGCTCCACCTCGGTGTGCGGAGCGGGCACCTCCCGCGTACCCGGCTGGGGACCCGTGGTGGGGCCGTTCATGACGCCTCGTGGAAGACGAGGCCGAGCGTCCGCCGCACCCCGGAGCGGACGGTGCTCACGCCGTGCCGCATCGGCCCGACGGACCAGCCGCGCCGGGAGGCCACCGGGCGGTCGCGGGTGGTGAAGACCAGCGCGTGTCCCTGGGGGAGCGTGGTGGACGAGCCCCGGGACTGGGCGCGGGGCCGCTGTTCGGTCATCAGGAACTCGCCGCCGGTGAAATCGACACCGGGTGCGTCGAGGCCGATGACGACCTGGAGCGGGAAGACCATCTCGCCGAACACGTCGCGGTGCAGCGCGTTCCAGTCGCCTGCGCCGTAACGCAGCAGGATCTGGGCGGACTTGGCCTGCCCGGCCCGGTGGCACGTAGCGAGCCACCGCCCGAGATCGTCCGGCCACGGGGCGCTCCGCCCGAGCTTGGCGGCCCAGTCGCGGGCGATCGGCAGGAGATGCGGGTAGAACGCCTCGCGCAGTTCGCGGACGGCGTCCGGCAGGTCATGGGTGAAGTAGCGGTACTGACCGGAGCCGAAGCGGTGGCGGGCCATGTCGACGGTGGTGCGGAACCGTTCGGCGTCGTCGTACAGGGCGGCGATCTCGCGGCACCGGCCGGGTGTGAGCAGCGGCCCGGTCAGCGCGCTGCCGTACTCGTTGACCTCGTCGGTGAGGGCGCCCCAGTCGGCGGCGTCGACCCGTGCGGTGAGGCTGCCGTCCGGTGAGGTGGCCTCGGTCGTGGTGGCGGGGGTCATGGTGGGTTCCTTCGTGAGGTGTGCGTCGCTCTGGAGCCGGTCACTCAGGCGGCCGCCTGGGCGGCGCCCTCGTGGAGCAGCAGTCGCTGCTTGCGCTGCAGGCCGCCCGCGTAGCCGGTGAGGGCGCCGTTCGCGCCGATCACGCGATGGCAGGGGCGGACGATGAGCAGCGGGTTCGCGGCGATCGCGGCGCCGACCGAGCGGACCGCGGTGCGCGGGGCCCCGATCCGGTCGGCGATCCGGCCGTAGGTCGTGGTGGTGCCGTACGGGACGGTCTCGATCGCCGCCCAGACCTGCCGCTGGAACGCGCTGCCGGAGGGGACGTAGGTGAGGTCGAAGCGGGTGCGGGTGCCGTCGAAGTACGCGCGCAGCTGGCCGGTGATCTCGGCGAACGCCGCCGCGTCCCCGGTCCAGCCGTCCCGGACGGTGACGCCGCCCTTCTGGCCGGGCACCGACAGCGAGGCCAGCGCGGTGCCTCCGCGCGCGGTCCGGGACCGCTCGCCGACCAGCAGCAGCTCGCCGAGCGGGCTGTCCATCGTGGTGTAGAGCGTCATGGTCGCTCATTCCTTTCCCGAGGAATCAGCATCATGGAGATGCGACGTCATGGAATGTGTCGTCATCGGATTCCTCATCCAGGGAAAAGTCTGCGCTGTGTGCCGCACCGGGGCTGGCGGTATTCGGACGTGATATCGCAATGACGTGCGGTGGGCCATGGGGGCGGGTCTGGATGGTCGACAGAAGGTTTGGCGGCCAACGGTTGCGGCTACACAGTGAGGCGCGGTGAGGGGCCGGAACCCGCCGCCGGCCGCCAGTGTCTCGGAGGGGCGATGTCGCAGCTGGACCACGACCGGCGGCGGGAGCCGCTGGACGCCTCCCAGAATCCGCGCGTCAAGGCAGGCAACAGGATCCGGAAGTATGTGACGACCACCGATCACAAGGTGATCGGCAATATGTATCTCGTCACGGCCTTCGGGTTCTTCCTGTTCGCCGGAGTTCTCGCGATGCTGATGCGGGCGGAGCTGGCCCGACCGGGCCTGCAGATCGTCAGCAATGAGCAGTACAACCAACTGTTCACCATTCACGGCACGGTCATGATGCTGCTCTTCGCGACCCCGACGTTCGCCGGGTTCGCCAATGCCGTCATGCCCCTGCAGATCGGCGCACCCGACGTCGCCTTTCCCCGGCTCAACGCCCTGACGTACTGGCTCTTCCTCTTCGGCGGGCTGATGGTGGTGTCGGGATTCGTCGTGCCGGGCGGTGCGGCCCCCTTCGGATGGTTCGCCTACGCACCGCTGAACAGCGAGGTGTTTTCGCCGGGTGCCGGCGGCGACCTGTGGGCGGCGGGCCTGGTCGTCGCCGGTCTCAGCACCACCCTCGGCTCGGTCAATTTCGTCGCCACCATCATCACGCTGCGCGCCCCCGGAATGACGATGTTCCGGATGCCGATCTTCACCTGGAACATCCTTTTCACCTCCATCCTGGCGCTGCTCGCCTTTCCGGTCCTCACCGCCGCACTCCTCGTGCTGCTGGCCGACCGGCGGCTCGGTGCGCACGTCTTCGACGCGGCCAATGGCGGGGCGCTGCTCTGGCAGCACCTTTTCTGGTTCTTCGGCCACCCCGAGGTCTATATCGTCGCGCTGCCGTTCTTCGGTGTGGTGACCGAGATCGTGCCCGTCTTCAGCCGCAAACCGGTCTTCGGATACGTCGGCATGGTCGGCGCGACGATCGCCATCACCATGCTGTCCGCCGCGGTGTGGGCGCACCACATGTTCGCCACGGGCGCGGTGCTGCTGCCGTTCTTCTCCCTGATGTCCTTCCTGATCGCGGCACCGACCGGGGTGAAGTTCTTCAACTGGATCGGGACGATGTGGCGGGGCAGCCTGTCGTTCGAGACGCCGATGCTCTGGGCCGTCGGATTCATGGTGACCTTTCTCCTCGGAGGCCTCAGTGGTGTGCTGATCGCCTCACCCCCCATGGACTTCCAGGTCACCGATACCTACTTCATCGTCGCGCATCTGCACTATGTGCTGTTCGGCACGATCGTCTTCGCGATGTTCGGCGGCTTCTATTTCTGGTGGCCGAAATGGACCGGCCGGATGCTCGACGAGCGACTGGGGAAGATTCACTTCTGGACGTTGTTCATCGGATTCCAGACCACCTTCCTCGTCCACCACTGGCTCGGTGAGATGGGCATGCCGCGCCGCTACGCCGACTATCTCGCCGCCGACGGCTTCACCCTCCTGAACACCATCTCCTCGGCCGGTGCGTTCCTGCTGGGCCTGTCGACCCTGCCCTTCCTCTACAACGTCTGGAAGACCGCGAAATACGCGCCCGGGGTGGAGAGTGACGACCCATGGGGATTCGGACGGTCGCTGGAATGGGCCACCTCGTGTCCGCCGCCCCGTCACAACTTCGTGGCGCTTCCCCGGATCCGTTCCGACTCGCCCGCCTTCGACCTCCATCATCCCCAGTACCTCGAACTCGCCCCGGGTGAACGCGGAACGTCCGAACCGACCCCGGACACCTTGGGAGACGAGCAGAAGTGAAAGCCGAGGCGTTTCTCTTCGCGGGCGTCGCCCTCTTCTTCCTGCTCACCGACGCGGTGTACATCTGGTTCGCCCGGGAACCGGCCGGCATCGCCGCGCTCACGGTGTCCTGTTTCATGGCGGTCGTCATCTCGTTCTTCTGTGCCGTGAACTACCGCCGCAAGGGCGAACGGCCGGAGGACCGGCAGGAATCCGAGATCCACGAGCGCAGCGGCCCACTCGACTTCTTCCCGCCGCACAGCGGCTATCCGATCGTGGTCGCACTGGGCGTGGCACTGTCGGGACTCGGCCTCGTCTACGCGGTGTGGCTGCTCCTCATCGGGCTCGGTGTCACCGTGTCCGCCATCTTCGGAATGGTCTTCGAATTCGCCCGCCGCGACGACTGAACGGGCCCGCTGAGCTCTAGGAAGTCTCTTCCTCGCCCGCGCGGCCCGCGCCCGCCACCGGGTCCATCGTCTTTCCGGAAATCTGGAGACGCTCCTCCGCGGTGGCCGGCATCTCGACCCGGTCGCGGTAGTACCAGGCGCTCAGCACGGCGCGCAGCCGCTGCCGGCGCGGTGCCCGCCCGCCCGGATGCTCCAGCGGCGCGGGAACGTCCCGCACCAGGAGACGGTAACGCTGGTCGGTGTCGAGCGGCCGGTTGCTCTCGCCGATCCCGCCGTAGACGTTCTGGCTGATCTGGCCGGTCTCCTCGCCCTCCTCCAGCAGCTGACGGTCATGGGCCTGCAGGGCCAGGCAGAAGCGCTTGGTGATGAGGAACGCGAGGATCGGGCCGACGATCACCGCGACGCGGAAGATCCAGGTCAGCGCCTCGACCGAGACCTCGAAGACCGCGGCGACCACGTCGTTGCCGCCGGCCACCAGCAACACGGCGTAGAAGACGATCGCGGCGACCCCCAGGCCCGTACGGGTGGGGCGGTCGCGCGGCCGGTCGCAGAGGTGATGCTCCATCAGGTCACCCGTCACCCACTTCTCGAAGTACGGGTACAGGTAGAGCACGAGGAAGAGCACACCGGGCAGCACCACCGCCGGGAGGAGCACGTTCCACATGATGGTGTGCCCCGCCACATTGGTCTCCCACGGGGGCATCAGCCGCAACGCCCCTTCGAGGAAGCCCACGTACCAGTCCGGCTGGGCATCGGTGGACGCCTGGTCCGCCACGTAGGGGCCGTAGTCCCACACCGGGTTGATCTGGGCGACCGCCCCCAGCCAGGCCACCACCCCGAAGACCATCAGGCCCAGACCGGTGGACTTGGCGGTGAACTGCGGGAACATCGGCTGCCCGACGGCGTTCCGATTGGTCTTCCCCCTGGCCGACCACTGAGTGTGCTTCAGATAGACCACCATCACCAGATGCGCACCGAGCAGGGCGATCAGAATCGCGGGCACGAACAGCACATGCACCGTGTACAGCCGGGCGATCAGGATGTGGCCGGGGTACGACCCGCCCCACAGGAAATAGCTCAGATACGTCCCCACGACGGGAATGGACAGCACGATGGTGTTCGCGGTGCGCAGCCCCGTGCCGGACAGCAGGTCGTCGGGGAGCGAATAACCGGCGAATCCCTCCAGCAGGGCGAGCAGGAACAGCGTCACCCCGATCATCCAGTTGCCTTCGCGGGGACGGCGGAAGGCCCCGGTGAAGAACACCCGCAGCATGTGCACGCCCAGCGCGGCCACGAACACCAGGGCCGCCCAGTGGTGCATCTGCCGGATCAGCAGCCCGCCCCGGACATCGAAACTGATGTCCAGGGTCGACGCATAGGCGTCCGTCATCACGAGCCCGTCCAGCGGGTGGAACGCACCGTGGTACGTGCTCTGGCTCATGCTGGGTTCGAAATACAGCGTCAGATAGCTTCCGGTCAGCACCAGCACCACGAGGCTGTACAGCGCGATTTCGCCCAGCAGGAAGGACCAGTGGTCCGGGAAGGCCTTGCGCAGCAGCTCCTTCGCCAGTTCGGAGACCGGGGCCCGGCGGTCCAGCGCGCTGTAGCTGGTGACGGCCGCCTCGCGGGCCTGCGCCGCAAGCCGGGCCTTCCGCTTCTGGAACAGCATGCTCCACTCCCTCTTCGCCCCTGCGGGTGCCTCCCTGCGCCCGGTGCCGCACCGACGATCACGGACCCGGGCACCCGACCGCGCGGAGCCGATCGAGCCCGGGCCCGACGGCCGCCACCTGCACTCTTTGGCGTACGGGCTCAGTCGGCCGTCCGGTCGGGGATCATCTGCACCACCGCCCCGCGCGAGGCGGCGCGGGCCTTCCGCAGCCGCCAGCAGCCGAACGAGGCGAGCGCCGCGGCGCCCGAGGCGTAGCCGAGCGCCATGGTGGCGGCGGCCCGCTGCGGTGGCGGCCAGTGGCGTTCCGCCGCGCGCAGCACCGCCTCATGGGCCGACAGCAGCGCCAGCGAGGCGCAGACACCGCCGGCGGCCAGGGCCAGGGAGCCCAGGCGCGTCTCGCGGGCCCTTGCGGTCAGTTCGTCCCTCGCCCGTTCGAGCTCCGCCTGGACCAAGGTGGCCACCTCCTCGGATCAACCGTCCCGCAGCCCCGGAGAACCTGCCCGCGGGGTCCGGCGGATCGGGTACGCAACCGTCTTGGTCCGGCGGATCGGGTACGCCACCGTTTTGGTCCGGATGCTGCTCGGCCATCACACGAGCCCTTTCTCGACGCGTACCACGAGCGCACCGCCTAGCCGTAACACCTCCACGGCAGGGCCAAACGGGACGGGCGCCGCTGCCACCCGCCTGGCGCGCCGGTTTCCTGCGCATGGCCGCGGTCCGGGCGCCGGCCAGGACGACGGCTTGTCGGGCCGCTCGTCCGGCTGGTCGGGGCGCTCGTGCGGACTGTCGGGCCGGCCGTCCGGACTGTCGGGCCGCTCGTCCGGACTGTCCGGCCGCCCCTCAGGAGCGCCGGGTGCGGCCCCGCCGGGTGAGGAAGTCCCGTACGCCGTCCAGCAGGCCGAGGCCGGGGCTCACCGCCCGGGTGGCCAGGGCGGAGTCCGGGGCGTGGGGCCGGGGGTGGGTCGGGGCACCGTTCCTCGCCCGCCGGACCTTCTCGCCGAGCTCCCGCCTGGTGTGCGCGGGGCAGGTGGCCTGCAGCCGGGGGAAGAGCCGTTGTTCCTCGTCGAGGAGGTGACCGGTCACCCGGGTCGACAGGGCCAGGACCAGGGCGGTGAAGTCCTCGTCCTGCGACTCCCGCTGCTCCAGCTCGTGCAGCAGCTCCTCGATGTGCCCGTGGTCGGACAACTCCTTCTCGGCCCACCGCCGCCCGTCCGCCACGTAGTCCCGCACGGCGGGGTACAGGTACGCCTTCTCCACGACGAAGTGCCGGACCAGGGCGGCGGACACCTGCTCGACGAGGGCCTTGCGGGCGGCACTTCCCGGTGCGGCGGCGCGGATACGGTCGAACAGCCGCTGTACCGCGCGGTGATCGGCGGTGAGCTCCTCGATGACGTCCGGGGCGTCCGGGGCGTCCCGGGCATCGGAGGTGTCTGGCGCGTTCGGGGTGTCTGGGGCGTCCGAGACGGGGCCCATCGGTCAGCGTTCCTTCGAGTGGGTGTGGGGAGGCTGCACCGGGGGGCGAATTTCCGCGAGGTGACGCGGGTGTTGATCCTCTGCCGTTCCCTCGCTCACCGGCCCACCGTCCTCGGATGGTCTCTGACCTCATGTCCATCTTGAGGTAGCGCACCGCGTCGGGCGCGCTGAAGGCGAGGGCGGTCAGCGTGGCGGCGGTCAATAACGCGCGGACCATCGGGGGGCGCGCCGACCGGCGCGGTCTCCTCCGGCGCGCAGAAGAAACGCCGACCCGGCCCCACGGGAATGTCCCGGCCGTCATCGTCCACCAGGGTGACGACGATATGCGTCTGGCAAGGACCCCGGCCGTCCGGCGAGGCGGGGCACGGCCATACGTTGGCTTTGGAGTGGCCGACCCGTGGGGGCCGACCGTGGCGGCCAACCCATGGGGGCTACCTCGTGGGGGCCAACCCATAGGCGTCAATCCAGGGACGTCAGCCAGGGAGGCCAATCCCGGGACGTCGATCCAGGGACGTCAATCCCGGGACGTCAATCCAGGGACGTCGAGCGCAGTTCCGTGATGACTTCCGCGCCCGACGGCGCGTTCTCCGGGTCCACCAGCCACTGCAGCATCAGACCGCTCAGCAGGGCGAGCGGTACCGAGCCCCCGAGCCCCTCCCGCGCCATGCGCTGCCCCTCGGCGAGGTGCGCCCGTACCTCCGGTGACCGTTCGGCCTGCACCGCGGCCTCCAACTGGGCCACCCACAGGGCCCGATGCGTGGTGAAGCTGTCGATCAGCGCCTGCCAGCGCTGCTCCGGCGTCCCTTCGGGCGCGCGACTCGCGAGCTCGTCACCGAGCTCGTCCACGGCCTTCACGAGCGCCTGGGTGAGCAGCGTGTCCCGGGACCCGAAGTGGTAGCCGATGGCGGCATGGCTGACTCCGGCCGCTGCCGCGATGTCCCGGACGGTGGTCCGCGCCCAGCCGCGTTCGATCAGGCACTGCTTCGCGCCGGCGAGGAGGTCCTCTCGATTTCCCATGTCCGCAGCGTATCCGAGGGTTGTCCGCATGGTTCATCCGCTTGGTTCATCCGCTTGGTCGACCCTAACGGGATCCACCCACTGCTCCGTCCGACGGGATCCATCCACTGCTCCGTCCGACGGGATCCATCCACTGCTCCGTGCGTTCTTGCCCAAATGGTTTATCCAAACGGTTTGCCCATTTGGTCAAACCCTGGATATGGTCATTCCCATGACTCACGCAACGGTTCTGATCTCGGGCGCGAGCGTGGCCGGACCCGCCCTCGCCTACTTCCTGCACCGCGACGGCTACGACGTCACCGTGGTCGAACGCGCCCCGGACCTCCGGGACAGCGGATACGCGGTCGATTTCCGCGGCGCCGCGTTCGACGTGCTCGACGACCTGGGCATCCTCGCCGAGGTGCGCCGCCACGAGACCAAGATGCGCGGCACAGCCCTGGTGGACGAGGCCGGCACCGAGACCGGGATGCTGCCGGCCGAAGCCTTCGCCGGTGAACTGGAGGTGCCGAAGCGGGAGTTGACCCGGATCCTGCACCGGATCACCACGCACGACGTGGAGTACGTCTTCAACGACTCGATCAGCGCGCTCACCCAGCACGACTCCGGCGTCGCCGTCGAGTTCGAGCGCGGCGCGCCCCGTACCTTCGACCTCGTCATAGGGGCGGACGGGGTGTACTCGAAGGTCCGGCGGCTCGCGTTCGGCCCGCACGCCGACGCGGTGCGCCACCTCGGCCTCTCCGGCGCCGGCTTCAGCACCGCGAACTACCTCGGTCTCGACCACAGCGGTGTGCTGCAGCATGCACCGGACACGGCGATCTACGCGTTCAGCGCGGGCGACGCGGACCGGCTGACGGTCAGCCTCTCGTTCGCCACCCCGACGCCCGCGCTGGACCGTTGCGGCCGGGAGGAACAGGAGCAGGCGCTGCGCACGGCGTTCGCGGGACGCGGCTGGGAAGCGCCGCGACTGCTGGACGCCATGACCGAGGCCGACGACTTCTACTTCTCCTCGGCCTGCCAGGTCCACCTGGACCGCTGGTCGCAGGGCCGGATCGCCCTGCTCGGCGACGCGGGCTACTGCGCCGCGCCCACCAGTGGCATGGGCACCTCCCAGGCCCTGATAGGCGCCCGGACCCTGGCCCGACACCTGGCCGGAGCGAACGGCGACCACACGACCGCCTTCGCCGCTTACGAGGCGGAGCTGCGGCCGTACGTAGCGGAAAACCAGGCGACGGGTGTGGAAGGGGCGGCGATGTTCGGGGGCGGGGAGCGGTGATTACCGGTCGGTGGCTGAGGGCCGGTGGCCGGCAGGCAGCAGGCAGCAGGCAGCAGGCAGCAGGCAGCAGGCAGCAGGCGGTGGTCGGTGGTCGGTGATCGGTGGTCGGTGAAGAGGGAAGTAGCTGTGAGCTGAGCGTTCCGGGTCACTTCCCAGGAGCTTCGCCGCGCGGGACGGTGAAGTCCGTGAGGGTGGCGGTGCCCGGCGCGAGGTCCGCCCAGGCGCCCCGCAGGGCCAGGACCGCAATCCCCGACGTAGGGAATTTCGCCCGCACCCGCCCCAACGCCTCCCCGTCCGCGTCCCTGCCCCGCTCTCCCTCTTCCTGTCCTGCCAGCGCCAGCACCACGTCTTGGACGCCCGGCTGATGGCCGATCAACAGCACCGTCCGCCGCTGCTCCGGAACCTCGCGCACCACATCGAGCAGCTCGGCGGCGCTCGCTCCGTACACCCGCGGCTCGAAGACCACCTCCGGTCGGGCGCCGAGCTCCGGTGCGACGAGGTCCCAGGTCTCGCGGGTGCGGCGGGCCGTGGAGCACAGGACGAGGTCGGGCACGCACCCGTCCGCCAGCAGCCGGCGCCCGGCCGCCGGCGCATCCCTGCGGCCGCGCTTGCCCAGCGGGCGCTCGTGATCGGGCACGTCCGGCGGCCAGGCGGACTTGGCGTGGCGCAGGACCACCAGCCGGGCAGGAAGGGGCGGCGTCATGCCTTCATTGTCCTCCGGGTCACGGTGGGCGCGGGCCTTGGAGCCCGGCCCGGTTGGCGCTGTCGCTCATGCTGCTGCTCGGCCATGCTGCTACTCGGCGCGCGGTGCTCGGTGCGCGGTACCCGGTGCCCGGTGCCCGGTGCCCGGTGCCCGGTGCCCGGTGCTCGATGTTCGGTGCTTCGTGCTGACGGGCGCTACGTGGACCGGCAGCCGCTCGACGGTTAAGTACGGAGCCCCACCCCACCTCAGCCCATCTGAGTACCTGCCCTCTGGCAACCACGCTCTCCGGCCACGTTGACTCACCCCATGACCGACGACGCAACTGCTCTGCCGCCTCACCCTGCCCCCACCGCATACGCGCCAGAGCCCGTCGCCCACCGCCACGCCGCACCGGCCACCGTGCCCCCGCCGCCCCACCCTGCCGTGCCCCTGCCCCTGCCCCTGCCCCATCCCGTCCCCTCCCCGGCACGGCGGCTCCGTGACCCCTTGTGGTGGTGCCCGCCGCTGGTCGCCGTCGGGGTGATCGGCGGTCTCTACATCCCGGCCTTCACCCTCTACGCCTTCGCCACCATGGCCACGGATTCCTGCGGCCCGGATCTTTGTCCGGCCAACGTGACCGTCCCCCTGATCAGCGCTCCCTTCCTCTACGCGACCGGCGCATGCCTCGCCCTACTCTCCTTCGCCTTCCCCTGGACCATGCGTTGGCGCAAGGCGCGGCTTTCGGTCGCTTGGGTCGGTACCGCAGCCTCCGCGTCGGTAGTGCCGCTGCTGCTCTCCGTCATGCTCTGAAGAGTCGGGGCCGGTGCCCGTCCCGGCGCCAGTGTCGAGCACTGCCGTAGGCCTGCCGCAGGCGATGGCCATCGTCATCTTGCCGAAGTGGACCGGCCAGCAGGTCGAGGTCCACCCAGCGGTTGAGGAGCACGGGTGGAGAGCCACGACCGCCGGACCAACCCTGGGGCCGACGCCTCTCCACCCTCCCAACTCCTAACGTCGAGGCAAGTGGTCGTGAGCGGTTGTGCCGCACGGCCGACACCTCGTCATCTCTACTTCGTTCGGATCGCTGGGGGACTCATGAACACCGTGGAAGGCAGGAAATCCATGGAGGGCATGAAAAGCATGGAGGACGCGGAGGCCAGGCAATCCGTCGATGGCGCAGCAGCCACGGGAGGCGTGGAAGCCACGCGTACGGACGGCACACACCGAAGGCGCGCCTTCCTCATCCCGCTGATCGTCAACATCCTCCTGCCCTTCGTCGTGTACTACGTGCTACGCGCACAGGACGTCGCCCAGTGGCAGGCGCTGCTGCTGAGCGGTGCCATTCCGGCGGCGCACGCAGTAGGCACCGCCGTGATACGCCGACGCGTCGAATTCGTTGATCTAGTGGTGCTCGCCCTGCTGGTCGTGTCGGCCGTCACCTCACTGATCAGCGGCAGCCCGCGGATACTGCTCCTGAAGGACGCTGCCATCCCCGCCGTCCTAGGGGTCTGGGTCCTGGGTTCGCTCTTCGCCGCCCGTCCGTTGGCGTTCCAGTTCGGACGCCGACTAGGCGGGCCGGGTGCGGAGGAAGCGGCGGAACGCATGTGGTGCGAGCGGCCGGACTTCCGTGCGGCGCTCCGCGGACTCACGGTGCTGTGGGGCACCGCGCAACTGCTCGACGCCGTATTGAGCACCGTCGAAGCAGTGGCGCTGCCCGTTGACCTGGTGCCAGTGATCGGCCGCTTCCAGTCCCTCGGCATATTGGCCGCCACGGTGGCACTCACCGTGCACCACAGCCGCGCCTTCCGCAGGCGCCACGGCATATCCCTCCTTGGCTCATGAGCAGCGGTCAGCCACCACGCCGTCTACATATCGGCCGCCGTGCTGCCCATGCGCCCACGACCCGTACGTGTGCCTACCGCCTTGGGGCTTCCGGTACCGACAGCCACGGCCTGCCCCAGACCAACGACGCCGCCTGTTGCCTTCCCCATAGCGGCCACCGGCTCAGCCCAGGCACCAGCCACGGACCACACCCACGGTTCATGCCCACACGCCGGGTCGCTTTACGCCGGGACGGCCCAGGACGAGGCGGGGGAGGGAGGAGAAGGGGGAAGGGAAAGGGGGCGGGGGAAGGCCAGGCCTCTAACGGAGGGAAGTGTGCGGCCGTGGTGTGGTCGTCGTTCTCATCTGGTGGCGTGCCGTGCTCCGCGCGTTGCGGGTTGCTCTGCCACGGTTGCTGCCAGGAACCAATGGCCTCACGACCCGAGGGGATCGCACGGTGGCGGCTGTGTTGTCTGCGCTGTTCGCGCTGCTGGCGGCCGTGGGCAACGCCACGGGTACCGTGCTCCAGCGCCTGGCTGCACGGACCGTACCGGAGGGTGATGCCTTCAGTCCCAGGCTGGTCCGGCACCTGGTGCGTAATCCGGCATGGCTCGGCGGGATCGCCGTGGTGGTCGGCGCCGCGGCGTGCCAGGCGTTGGCCCTGGCGCTGGGTTCGCTTGTCCTGGTCCAGCCGATCCTGGTGACCGAACTGCCCCTGGCGCTCGTGATCGCCTGCGCGCTGTCCCGCCGACGGCTGCCGGCGGCCGGCTGGGCCGGTTCCCTGAGCGTCGCCGTCGGCCTCGGTCTGGCGCTGGCCGCTGCCGCACCGTCCGGAGCGGGCACCGAGGTCTCGTCGGCCACGTGGGTGGTGACGCTGCTGGCCACCGTTGGTGCCATCACGCTGTGTGCGGCGGCAGCGGCGTCTCGCCCGCGGGGGAAGGCCCGCGCGGCCCTCTTCAGCGCCGCCTCCGCGATCGGTTACGCCCTGACGGCGACCTTGATGAAGTCCGCGACCGACACGTTCAACCGGCACGGCCCGAGCACCTTCTTCGCCTCCTGGCAGACCTACGGATTTGTGGCGGCCGGGGCATGCGCACTGTTTCTGCTGGCCAACGCGCTGGAATCCGGCCCGCTGGTGGTCTCCCAACCCGTCCTCACCCTGGGAGAGGCCCTCGTCAGCCTGGCCCTGGGCATCGTGGTCTACGGGGACCGCGTACGCACCGGATGGTGGCTGATCCCGGAGGCGATCGGGGCAGTGCTGGTCACTTGGGGCGTGCTCATCCTGCCAAGGGTCCAGATGGAAGACGAGAGGGAGGAGGGCGGAGGGGCCGGGGCGGGGGAGCAAGGGCCGACACCGGGAGGCACCGCCACCTGACAGTCCGCCCGTGCTGGTGCAGGCCCCGCACCTACGACGGCACCCTTGACGGACACCAGCGCCTGCGCAATCTGGACAACGTCGCTTGCCACTTGCCGCTTGCTGCCTACCGCTTGCCGCTTGCGCTTACGCCCACGCCCCCTGCCTATCCGCCTACGCCCCATGCCTGTTGGGCTGCCTCCTCGCCCGAGCGCACCCACGTCGTAGTCCCGACCGGCCCAGTAGGGTTGCGGCCATGGGCAAGGGGATGGGGCGGTGGCCCACGGTAGATCTGGACAGCGGCGTCGAGGATGCGACGCTGCTCATCCTGGAGTGGCTCGGTGAGCAGGGGATTGGAGCCATGATTCGCATCGATGCGGAGCGCCTGCGCGAAGGCCGGCCAGCGTGGACCTTCGCCGCCGGTGGCGGGCCGTTGCCGCCGATGAGAGCTGACGGCGCCTCGGTCGCCGAGTGTATGGGCCGTGCCCTGAGTCGAATGAGAGAGGCTGGGGTGGCCGTTCCCTTCTGAGTCGCCCGAGGCTCCGTAATTCCCGTGTGCTGCGACGGCTGTCGGTTGCCAGGCTGACGGCTGCCGGTTGCCGGCCTGACGGCTGGCGGACGAGTCGTCGCAACGGGCCGGAGCAGGAGGGACAGCTCGTGGCCGGTCAGCAGGTGCGCCCGACGTAGTGCGCGCCCTGGATCCTGGAGGCGGAGCCCAGCCACGTACGGCCCGGGCCGACGCAGCGCTGGTAGTCGGGGGCCCAGGCGACCTCCACCTTGATCACGACGTTCGAACCGTCCGTGGTGCAGTGGCGGTAGTACGCATCACTGCCTGTCTTGTAGAAGCCACATGGTTCTTTGGCCAGGGCGGTGGCCTGACCAGGCGCGGCGGTGACCGCTCCGCAGAATGCGGCGGCACCGAGCATGAGGGCGGCAAAGCGGCGCATGGAACACCCTTCCTCAGGACGCTGACCCGACTTGGTGTCGTTGTTCGTTCTCACGGCTCAAGTCGGCCCTTCTCAAAACACCAGTTGGTCCGCCGCCGTGTATCGGTCGACGCGTGCGGCTTCGCATGACTCCCCTTCGCGGAATCGTCCATGCGCAGCACCGCACGTGTGGGTGACGGCAGAATGGGCCAGATCGGGGCGCGGAGTGTGGGGTGGGGTTCGTAGTGAGCGCATGCCTGATGGAGGCGGGCGGGCACGGGTGGTTGGTTTCTCCTGGGGTGCTCGCTGCGTATCGCGTCGTGTGCGGCAGGATGGCTGATCGCGTCAGGACGACCACGACTTGCGGGACCTTCACGTCTTCGTCTACGTACATGGACACGTACACGTACACGCACACGTCTGCGGTCGGGCCCCGGCGCATTCGAAGTCCTAGAGACAAGCAGGTAAAACCGAATGATGGAGCATCACATGCGATGCGTGGCAGTGGCAGGGCTGCAGTTCCCGGGAGCGGGGGTTGACCGGTGAACCGTGATGTCACGCTGCATGACCTGATCGTTGCCGGTGCCGCGCTGATTGCCGGTATCGTCGCCGGACTGTTGTGCAAAGCGGTGTTGCGGTGGCTGGGAAAGCACGCGAGCAGAACGCGATGGAGCGGCGACGACGTCATTGTCGATTCACTGCGATCCGTGGTGCCCTGGGCGGCGATATCCGGTGGTCTGGCGGCTGCGGCCGCTGCGCTGCCGCTGACGCCTACGGTCGGACGGAACGTCAACCGCACGCTGACCGTGCTGCTCATCCTGGTCGTTACACTGACCGCGGCCCGGATGATCACCCGACTCGTGAGGTCGCTGGCCCAGTCACGATCCGGCGTGGCCGGATCGGCCACCATTTTCGCCAACATCACCCGCATCGTGGTGCTGGCAATGGGCGTTCTGGTCATCCTGCAGACCCTGGGCATTTCCATAGCCCCTCTGCTCACGGCGCTCGGCGTGGGCGGCTTGGCGGTCGCCCTGGCATTGCAGGACACCCTCGCCAACCTCTTCGCGGGCGTACACGTATTGGCTTCGAAGACCGTGCAGCCCGGTGACTACATTCGGCTCAGCAGCGGGGAGGAGGGATACGTCGTCGACATCAACTGGCGTAACACCGTGGTCCGCCAGCTCTCCAACAATCTCGTGATCATCCCGAATGCGCAGCTGGCCGGCACCAACATGACCAACTTCACCCGGCCGGAACAGCAGTTGTCGATCCTCGTCCAGGTTGGGGTCGGTTACGACAGTGACCTCGAACACGTCGAGCGGGTCACCCTGGAGGTCGTCAAGAGCGTGATGACCGACGTCAGTGGCGCCGTTCCGGAACACGAACCGGCCGTTCGTTTCCACACCTTCGGGGACTCTCGGATCGGCCTTACGGTGATTCTGGGAGTGGGTGAATTCAGCGACCAGTATCGGATCAAGCATGAATTCATCAAGCGGCTCCATCAGCGGTACCGGGACGAGGGAATCAGGATTCCCGCGCCGACACGGACGGTGGCACTACAGCAGCCGGAGGGCGTGGCGATACCGCAGCAACGGGGGACGTCGGACCCGGTGTTGTAGGCGGTGAGGTGAGGTGAGGTGAGGTGAGGCGGGGGCGGGGATCGGGTGGCGGTTGGGTCCTCGCCTGCGCCTGGCGCGGGTGCCGGTGCGCCTCCTGACCCGGCTCCACCGGTCCTGACCCGGCTCCACCGGTCCTGACCCGGCTCCACCGGTCCTGGCCTGTCTCCGCCTGTCATGACGGTATCCGTCGTCATCGTCCTCAACATGCTGGTATCCGCCAACATCCCCGCATTGGTGGTTGGCCCCGGCGCTCCGTTGCGCACTGTGGGCGGTGACAAGCGGGACAGACGCCGCCTGCAGAGGGAGAAGCGCGATGGACAGGGATACCGCGATGGACACGGGTGCGGCCATGAACCGTGCGGCGGAGGGCGCGGCGGAGCGCACCGTGCTGGTTATTGGCGCGACGGGAAACGTGGGCCGCCAGGTCGTCCCCCAGTTGTTGGCGACTGATGTAGGTGTAGGTGTACGTGTACACGTACGGGCCCTGACCCGGCACCCGGACTCGGCCGGCCTGGCGTACGGCGGCGTCGAGGTACGGGCCGGCGACCTGGCCGACGCCCGCGGCCTGGAAGAGGCCCTGGAGGGCGTCGACCGGGCCTTCCTCATGTGGCCCTTTCATACGGCTGACGCCGCGCCCGCTGTCGTCGATGCGCTACGGCGGCACGTGGAGCACGTGGTCTTTCTCTCCTCGGGGGCCGTCCAGGACGGGCTCGCCCCCGGGCAACAGCGGCACCCGGTAGGCCGCTCCCACGCCGCGGTGGAGCGCCTCATCGAACGGTCGGGACTCGGCTGGACGCATCTACGTCCCAGCACCTTCGCCAGCAACACCCTCTGGTGGGCCGACCAGATCCGCACCGGCGACGTGGTGCGCGGCGCCTACGGGGCGGTGCCCATGGCTCTGCTGCACGAGGCCGACATCGCCGCCGTCGCCGTACGCGCCTTGACCGAGGAGGGCCACGACAAGGCGGTCTACACGCTGACCGGGCCCGAGATCCTGACCCAGGTCGATCAGGTGCGCATCATCGGAGAGGCCATCGGACGGCCTCTCCGGTGGGAGGAACTGTCGCGGGAGGCCGCCCGCCAGCAGCTGCTGGCCGACGACACCTTCCCCGACTCCTTCGTGGACACCCTGCTGGACGGGTACGCCGAGATGCTTGATGCCCCGCGGCCGGTCACGACCACCACGGTCGAGGAGGTGGCCGGAGGGCCGGCACGGACCTTGCACCAGTGGGCCGTTGACCACGCTGCCGACTTCCGTTGACCCTGGCCGGCTGTTAGAGCGCGCGCAGGGCGTCGCCGAGGTCCGGGCCGTAGGTGGCCCAGCACTGGATGTCCCCGGCGTCGGAGACGACATCGCCCAGATACCAGTTGCCGTCGCCGTCGTCATTCCGGTCGCCGGCCCGGACCGCGCAGATGCCGTTGAGGTTGATCGCGTAGTCGACCTGGAGGGGGCTGCCGTTGTGGGTGACGGTGCCGATGGTGGTGAGCGGATGGGCCTGCGGGCAGCCGGTGAGGCGCTGGACGTCCGCCCATGTCCAGGGCTCGGGCAGGCGCGCGCCGGCGTACGGTCTGTCCGCTCGTTCGCCGTCCGGTTCGGCATGCGGTGCGCCGTCCGGCTCGGTGGCAGGCTTGGCGTTGGGGTTGGGCTTGGTTGTGGGAGCCAACTCGACTACTGCGTGGCCGAGTTGGGGTCGGATCCACTCTCCCTCGCGCTCGATACCGAGGATGCCTCCGAGGAACGCCATGTCCAACGTTCCCGTGGGGGTCTCCCAACGGAACGGGACCTGGGAGACGTGCGAGGGAAAGTCGTCCTCGGCGGTCGTGCCGGGCCCGAACGACGGCTTCGGGCGCGGACCGTCGTCGGTGTACCGGTGGGCGAAGAACGCGGTGATCCAGCCCGTCACCCGGTCGCCGCCCGAGGCCGACTCCCACTTGTAGAGGGAACGCCAGAAGTCGAGGTCGACACCCCAACCCGAGGCCGTCGCCCAGATCGCGTCCAGCACCGGCTGCAGTGCCGTGAACCACGGCCGCAGCCCTTCGAACCACTCCGCCAGTTCCCGCACCCGGGCCGCCAGCAGACGCCAGTCCCGGTCCGTGCCCTCCAACCGGATTCGCGGAATGCCGCAGAGGGTCTGCCACCGAAAGCGGTAGTACGGGCTGACCACGTCCATCAGCGCCACCAGCATGGCCGTGGCGTCCGTGTCCGTGGTGGTGGAGAAGGTGGGCTGGAAGAGGTCGGCGGCCTCGTCACCGATCCGGGCGCGCAGTGGTTGTTGGACGAGGTTGATCGAGCGCTCCCAGTCCAGCGGGGCCGAATCGTCCCGTACGACGATGGTCTGCCGGTGCCCGGGCGTCTCCGTGAAGATGCCCTCGTACGTTTCGGGGTTCAGCCGGATGTGTACGGCTACCTCGTGCACGACGGCGTACCAGAGGACATCGGGCGAGAGGCTCAGGGGGAGGTGCGCGGTGAAGCAGGTGTGCAGGGCGCGGAGCAGGAGGCTGGAGGTGGGTTCGGCGATGTCTGGGGCGCCGGAGGGCCAGCCTAGGAGGTGGTCGGTGCTGCGGTGGTGAAAGTGTGCCGGTGGCTGGTCGCGGAGCGTCGCCCGTAGGAAGCCATCGTTGCCGAGTTCGGTGAGTTCCGCGGCGAGCCCGGCGGCCTCGTTGTCTGCTCGGCCTACTTCACCTGCAGCGTCTTCTCTGCGTTCTCCGCCCTTCCCGCCTTGTTCGTCCAGCGGCAGGTCTATCTCGTATGCCATCGGTCCCCCTCGGTCCCCCTCCGCTTCCGCTCCCTGAAACGCCGATCCGAACGGCTTGATGTACGGCGATCGTCCGTGATCTTAAAGCGCCGAAGGTCGAACGCTGAACGACTGGCAGGGAGCGGAACTCAACATCAGTGAGCCCCGGCGTGGGTATGGAGGCTCCTCGTCGACCGGCTCGGGGATCTCGTCGTCGAATCCTTGCTCGGGGTGTTGCTTGTCGTCGAGCAACGGCCACTCGCCGTAGTGGCGGGTTCGCCGAGTCGAGGTGCGCACCGGATGCGACTCCGGTCCGTGGAGCACAGCATGGCAGCAGGGATGCCGGACCGGACGGAGTCGACCGGAGGTTTCGTATGACCCACCCTGACACGACGCCCAAGCCCGACGACGCGCCGTCACCGAGCGACCCGCGACGCCCCGACGCCACACGCGGTCTCAACCTCTTCCTCGGCTTCGCCCCTTGGATCATTTTCGCCGTGGTGGCGAGCCCCAGTTCGTGGGGGTTTGCCGCACTCGCCGCGCTCATCACGGCGATCGGGGCCAGCATCCCCGACATCAGGCGGCGCAGCCTGAAGATCCTGGACATCGCCGGCATGCTTTTCTTCGCCGTCATCTGCATCCTGTCGCTGGTCCTCGACCGCCACGCCCTGATCTGGCTGGAGACATACGCCCAGACCCTGTCCGCCGGGGTGCTGGCCGTTGTGGCCCTCACCTCCCTCGCCTTCATGCCGTTCACCGAGCAGTACGCCCGGGAGTCCGTGCCCCGCGCGTACTGGGGGAGCCCGCTCTTCCGGCACGTCAACCGGGTACTGACGGCGGTGTGGGGAGCGGTGTTCCTGGTGACGGCCCTGCTTGGCGTCCTCGCCCTGCACACCACGTCAGGGGCGGACTGGCTCAACTGGATCATTCCGATCGCGTTGCTCGTGGGCGCGGTCCGCTTCACGAGGTGGTACCCGGACCAGGCCCGGGCGCGCGCTCAGCGGTCGGCTGCCTCGGCTGCCACGTAGGCGTCGGGTGGCGGCCCACCGGCTCAATGAGGGAGAGGGCCGGATTCACTCGTACGTGTGCTGCACCGCAATTCGAACATGTGATGCAATCTTCGTGTGACTCCTCCCTATGCCTTCCCCGAAGATCTCGTGCAGGCTCAGCGCGCCTGGTACACCGCGTACCGAGAGCTTTCGTGCGAGGAAAACCCATCCCAGACCACGGTGCTGCGCCGCAGACTGCAGCAGCTGTCGGTGCGGATCGCCACGCACCCGTACTGGGCGAGCATCCCCGGCCGGGCGCCCGCCGCCCGCATGGCGCTCAAGCAGCAGACCTGGGAGCTCGAGCCCGAGCCTGAGGAGGTCAGGCCGTGATCGCCGGCACGCACCACGCCCTCCGCGGACGAAGCGCGAGCACTCTGCAGAAGTTGACCGGTGACCACCACGGCGGGGGCGTCTCACCTCCACCGGGGCCCGTCGTCGATACGACAGAGCCCCGCCGCCCACCACCGCCGCCCACCAGCAGAGACCCCTCTGGCCACTTCAGACGAGGTAGGGCCACAGGCTGACGCTCTCCCGCCTGACGCGGATCTCGACCCATGTCCCATGGACTTCGTCCGGAGGTGGTGGGTCGGCGAGGTCGAAGAGGATCTGGGTACCGCTGCCCAGGTCCAGGAAGGCCGCTCCGTCTCCGGTGAGGTTCAGTCGGCCTCGGAGGACGATCTGGTCGCCGTCCTCGTGCAGTGCGGGCGTGGTGTCGGCAGTCGGTCGGGTGTTGCCGGCCCAGGCGATGTCCTCCTCGACGGTCCACTCGACGTGGTGTCCGCGCTCCACATCCTCCGGGGCTCCCGGCCAGCGCACCACGGCAGTGCCAACTCCCTACGAACCTGGCTCCGCATCCGCGGCCGCATTCATATGCGCATCCGCGTGCGCGTTCGCAGCCGAGATGTGGGGTGGTGCCAGTTCCACCCGGCAAAGCCGGGCCGGGGTGCCGTCGCGGCGGATGTCTTCGTCGAGGAGGCCGGCCCAGTTCGGGCGCCAGTGGGCCGCTCGGCGTGCCATTTCGAGGCGGACGGTGTGGGGGAGGGTGGCGACGATTCCACGTCTGGCCGGCCACCAGTCCGGCAGGCAGTCGTAGCCGCGCTCGATGGTGCTCGTGGTGTTCGTGCCGGTGCCGGTGTCGGTGTCGGTGTCGGTGTCGATGTCAGAGTCGGTGTCGGAGTTGGTCACTGTTATGCGGATGTATAGCCAGCGGCCCCGTTCGGGGTCGGCTTCCGCGTTCCGTAGGGCGGCCAGCAGCGTGGCTGTCTCGCCGAAGATGCGTCGGCCCAGCACGTCCAGGAATCCGTCCGCGCCGCGGCCGTAATCGGTGTCCTCGGCGTCCACGAACGTTGCCGAGAGCGCCGAACTCCCCTCCGTCCGGGGGCCGTTGGCGCGTAGCCAGGCGATCAGTCGGTCCCGTTCCGGCGTGGCCGGCGGTGCCGGGCGGTTGAGTTCGGTGGCTGCCTTCATCTCCACGGCGAGTACCGCGGCGTGCTGCTCAGGAAGCCAGCACGGGACCCTCCGGTCGGTGGGCTCGCCCTGGCCGGCCGGCAACACGGCGGCCCCGTTCGGGACCGGGGCGGCAGCGGTTCGTCGGTGTGCCGCCTCGCGCTCGCGTACGGCGGCCGGGTCCGCGCCGTCGGTCACCAGGGCATCGCAGACCTGCCGCACCTCGCTGTCGTCCGTCGGGACCATGCTGTGCACGCCGTCGTCGTGCACCTCGACGGGGTACGGAGCCCGCGCCCACTCCCGGCCGTCCCACCAGTACACAAAACCGATCTCCTCGCCGCCGGCGATGACGTCGTCGAGCCACTGCCATGGCAGCCAGGAGGGTCCGTCGGCCAGCAGGTCGACGGGCGGGGCCAGGCCGACGGTGTCGCTGTAGTCGTGGTCGATGCCGTAGAGCACGGCTCGTCCGCCCTCGACCCAGGACAGGGCCCACCAACCGTTCCCCACGTCCGCGGAGCGCAGTCCGGTCTCGTCAAGGCGGTAGTTGTGAACGGGGAGCTGTTGCTCGCTACTCCAGGCGGCGAGGGTGGCGGCGTGGGACCAGAGAACGTCGGGCGACGGGAGGTGCGGGGGTTCGTTTGTGATCACTGTGCCGGGCCGTTCGGAGCGGATGGGAGGAGGTGGGGGATGGGAGGTGGGAGGTGGGAGGTGGGGTGCGTGCTGGATATCCGGCAGCGTACGTGACGTTGGGGGGACAGGAAGGCAAGTGCGCCTTGACAAACGGGAATTGTCAAGGCGTACTTGCCTCATGCCTCTCCCAGACTTGGACGACCTGATAGCGGAAGTCGACAGGACCTGCGATGCCGCGCACCGGCCCGGTGGACAAGAACAGCCGGACTGGCTCGCACTGCTCACGGTGGCGGCGAACCTTGCCGGTCAACTGCAAGCACTGGCAGACGACTTGGTCGAGGACTATGTCGAGCACTGCCGGATGCACGGCAGCTCGTGGACGGACATCGGTACGGCGCTGGGCGTGACCAGGCAAGCCGTGCAGCAGCGCTTTCACGCACCCCACAAGCGCTACGGGCCCGAGACCATGACGGACGACCTCCGCCAGGCCATGGTGCATGTGAAGCAGGCCGCGGTGCATCACCGCAACAACTACATCGGGACGGAACACCTGCTCTGGGGCCTCACCGCGGAGGACAACACGGCAACGCGTCTGCTGCGGGCCGCCGACGTATCGCCCGAGGACCTGCACAAGGCCGTCGGGGCGCGGCTGAGCATGGGGGCGTCGCAAGCGGCGGAGCGGATTGCCTGGACGCCCTACTCCCGTAAGGCGATCGCGATCGCGGAGGAGCGGGCCGAGGCGGCGGGTTCGGCAGGTATCGACTGCGACCACCTGCTTCTGGGGCTCGCCCAGATCGGTCGTGGCGTGGCCGCCGGGGTGCTCAGTGAGGCCGGAGTGGATGCGGCGACACTTGACGGCCGTCCTCGTCTTCGCGGCTGAGCTGCCTGGCGCACGGGGCGCACGGGGCGCACCGAGCGCACTGGGCGGACGGGGCCCACGGGCCGGACGGGGCCCACGGGCCGGACGGGGCGGACTCCATGGGTCCTGCAAAGTCCCCGCAAAGACCTGATGCGGCTGTCCTCCTCCTCCCACGGAAACCTGACAGGTGGACGCAGCTGCCATGTGCGGCGCGGCTGCCGATTCGCCAGGTCAACGGGCCCGGAGTGATGCGGATTTCGTTGATCGTCGGGGGTTGTGGCCATGTTGTCGCCATGCCATTTTCGCTGTGCCATGTTGCAGGTCGGTGCGACCGGGCGATGCGATTCCCCGTCCGGCCAGACGCCACCGGGCGGACGGGCGGAGGGACGGAGGGTGCCATCAGTCAGCTCGTCAGTCGCCGTGCGCAAGCCATTGCCGTGATCAGCCGGGGATTGGGCGCAGTGCCCGCCCCCGGTCTGGTCATGGGTGGCGTGCTCGGTCTGCAGTGCGGGGCCGCGCTGACCACCCGGCTCTACCCCGTCGTGGGTCCGGCGGGAGTGGTCAGCCTGCGCCTGTGCCTGGCCGCCGTCGTCCTCACCGCCCTGTGGCGCCCCGGGCTGCGCTGGGACCGGACCACCCTCGGCGTCGCGGCCGCCGCCGGCACCCTGCTCGCCGTCCATCACCTCAGCTATTACGAAGCGGTCGACCGTCTCCCCTTGGGCGCCGCCACCACGATGGAGTTCCTCGGCCCGTTCGCCATCGCGCTGTTCGGCTCGCGCCGGGCCGCCGATCTGCTGTGGGCCTGCCTGGCCGCGGCGGGTGTCGTGCTGCTCAGCCACTCCGGCATTCCGCTCGACACCGCGGGACTGGCCTGTGCCCTCCTCGCCGGATGCTGCTGGGGCGGCTACATCCTGGTCGGCAAGAGGCTCGCGGAACGCGTCCCGGACGGGCGCGGTCTGGCCCTCGCCGTCACCTGGGGTGCCCTCCTCAGCCTCCCGTACGGCATCGCCCAGGCGGGCTCCAGACTTCTTGAGCCCACCACCCTCGCCCTGGCCGCCGTCGTCGCCATCCTCTCCAGCGTTCTGCCCTACACCTTCCACCTCGAGGCCCTCCGCCGGCTGCCGCCCCGCACCTTCGGCGTCCTCACCAGCCTCGAACCCGCCGTCGGCGCCCTCATCGGCCTCGTCCTGCTCGGCCAGCACCTGGCCGTCCCCCAATGGGCCGGTGTCCTCGCCGTGGCCCTCGCCTCCATCGGTGCCACCCGCGCCCCAGGACGCGCCGGTCCCAGGAAGTGTGCGGGCAGTTCGTGATGAGGGTGGCGGGGGCGGCCGCCGGCGGGCGGCAGAACCGCCCTGCTAAGAACCGAGGTTGAAGAATTTGGTGATCCAGTAGCTGGAGCAGATGGAGGCGATGAAGTTCGCGGTTCCGGTCCGGCCGCACTGTTGGGGGCCCGTGCCCGGGTCGACCGGAGTGCCGTGGCCGATGCCCGGCACCTTGTTGACCTGGACGGCTACGGTGCCGTCCGTGGCCAGGTATTCCTGACTGCGGGTGGCGTTCGGGCCGATGGTGGAGGTGCGGTCCGGGGTTTGGCTCAGGCCGTGGACGGCGGTCCATTGGTCGCGTAGTTCGTCGGCGTTCCTCGGGGCGACCGTGGTGTCGTTGTCACCGTGCCAGATCGCCACGCGGGGCCAGGGGCCGGAATACGACGGGTAGGCGTCGCGGACGCGTTGTGCCCAGGCGGCGGGCGTACCGTCGACGCCGGGGTTCATGCAGGTGAACGGCCCGGTGTCCTTGGTGCAGTTGTAGGGGAGGCCGGCGACGACGGCGCCCGCCGTGAAGACGTCGGGGTAGGTGGCCAGCATCACCGAGGTCATGGCGCCGCCCGCCGACAGGCCGGTGACGTAGGTGCGTGAGCGGTCTGTGCCGTAGGCGGTATTGGCGTACGCGACCATCTGCCGGATCGAGGCGGCTTCTCCCTGGCCGCGCTGGTTGTCGAGGGGTTGGAACCAGTTGAAGCACTGGCCGGGGTTGTTCGCGGAGGTCGTCTCGGCGAAGACCAGGAGGAAGCCGTACCGGTCGGCGAAGGTCGTCAGCCCGGAATTGTCGGCGTAGATCCGGGCGCTCTGGGTGCAGCCGTGCAAGGCGACAACCACGGCGGGATGTAACGGGAGTTGGGGCGGTCGGTAGACGTACATGGTGAGGTTGCCCGGGTTGGCGCCGAAGTTGGCGATCTTCTCCAGGGTGGTGGTCGGCCGTTCCGTCGCGGCGGTGTTGGTGTGGTGGTTGTTGATTCCTGCGGCGGGCGTGGGGGTGAGTAACGCTGCGGTGCCCGCGGCTATCAGGCAGGTGGCGGCCAGCCGGGTCAGACGTGCGCGTGGGCGGCGGCGCTGTGCTGGAGCGGTTGGGGACGCGGGAGTCTGCTGGTGGGACGGTGTGTGCGGTGGGGGGAGCGTCACCGTGACCTCCTGTGGCGACGTGGCGACGTGACGACGTGGAGACATGACGATGTGGCGACGTGACGATGTGGCGATGTGGCGATGTGGCGATGTGGCGACGGTACGAGCCGGTCGGACCGTAGGGACCGGTCGGGCCCGCGACCCAGCGGTGTGCCGTGTCTGCGCGCGGGCGCAGGCCGGTGTGAAGGTGCCCGGCCACAGGTCTGCGTGCGGGGACACCGCTGGATTGCTGGTCACCGTACGAAAAGGCCACTACGGCGCGTCATGGTGCCGGTCACCACAGTCCACCGTCCGTCCGGTGTCGTGTGATGGTTGCGCCGGGATGGGCGCGGTGCTATTTCGCAAAGTCGGTCAGCCGCGGAGGAACGTGAGGACCGAGTCGGTCTGGTTGAGGAGGGCGTGACCGGCCTCGGGGAGGACGTTCACGGTCGCGTGGGGGAGGCACTGGCGTACGCGCCGGACGGTGCCCTCGGAGTCGAACATGGCGTCGCGGCTGCCGACCGTCACCAGCGTGGGCATGGTCAGGCGGCGCAGCGCACTGTCGGGGAAGAGGGGGAGCCGCTCGGTGCGGGGCTTGAAGTGAGTGAAGGTCAGCATGACGTGATCGAGGAGATGCTGGGTCTCGGGGGCTCTCAGGCCGGTGACGGCCGCGGTTGACCGGCGC
Source organism: Streptomyces bugieae (assembly GCF_036352915.1). Taxonomy (NCBI): domain Bacteria; kingdom Bacillati; phylum Actinomycetota; class Actinomycetes; order Kitasatosporales; family Streptomycetaceae; genus Streptomyces; species Streptomyces bugieae. The sequence goes on along the minus strand of NZ_JAZBJP010000002.1, from coordinate 688,008 downwards.
ACCCCCCGGCGTCCGACCGCGCGCAGGAGCACGGCCTTGAACAGCCAGGCCACCTTCTGCCGGCCCACGCCGCCGGGGCAGAGCAGGGCCAGACGGGTCACTCGGTCCGGCCGGCGGGTGGCGTAGTCGAGTGCCACCCATCCGCCCAGGGAAGTGGCGACGATCGCCGTTCGGCTCACGCCCAGATACTCCAACACCTCGTCCAGCCAGAGCGCATGGGCGTCGGAGGACAAGGGCGGGCGGGAGGGGGCGCTCAAGCCCGGTTCGCCTATGAGGTCCAGGGCGTACGTCCGGAAGTGCTGCGACCACGAGGCGATGTCGTCCAGCCACATCGTCGTGTTCGCTCCCGATCCGTGGAGCAGTAGTACGGGCGGCGCGTCCTTCGGGCCGGAGGCGAGGACGAAGGTCTCGCCTTCGCGGGTCGGTATCCGTACCTCCTCGGCGGGGACCGGCCAGTCTTGGAGCATCTCTCGGTAACGCTGCTGGATCTCCCTCGCACCGGCTTCGGTCTTGTAGATCGTGCTGGTGCTGGTGCTGGTGCTTGTGCTGGTGGGGGCGTTGGTGCTCGCGCTCATGCTCCTGTTTGTCCTCGTGTGTTCGTCCTCGTGCTCATGTCGCGAGCACTCCGTCCATGCATTCGAGCACCCGGGCCGTGTCGGCGAGACCGCCCAGGACGATGACCTTCAGCCGGGCCCTCTCCTTGTCGTGGGCCGTCTCGATCCGCAGGGGCGCATGGCCCGGACCGCGGTCGGTGGCCACGCTCATCAGGAGGTTGGTCAGGCGGTCGACCCTCTCGGGGGTGATCGCGTCGATCTCGACGATGCTGCAGACCTCGGTGTGCTGTTGCTTCTGTTGCTTCTGTTGGTGCGGTCGCCGTTCGTCCGCGTCGCCCGGAGGTGCGGGTGCCGGGCGGCCGGTGAAGGCTTCCAGGTCCTCGTGGGCGATGCGGTACTGCTTGCCGATGCGCACCGCGTGCAGACGTCCGTCCCGCACGTAGTTCCGAATGGTGCGGACATGCAGGCCCAGGTGCTCCGCTACTTGCTCCACGGAGTAGAAACGATCAGGCATGAAAATACCTTAACCTCCTCTATTCGTCAGTGCAATGAGGAAGTTTGAGGAAAGTAGGGAAGGTTGGAGAGTGGTGTGATGCGTAGTGGTGAGGTGAAGCGAAGGGAGGTGAAGTGAGGTGAAGTGCTGTGCCGTGCCTCGGTGCCCAGAGGCTGTAAGCCATCTCAGTGGCCGTCAGGGACGCCGGGTGGCTGTGCAGCCGGTCGGGGGCGAGGTGGCGCCACGATGGGGCGATGGAGGAGAGAGACTCTCTGGAGGTCACGCCGGGCGGGGCGCTGCGTACGCCGCGGGCGGCTGGTGCGGCCGGAGTGCTGGCTGCGCTGCTGCTGGCCGCCGTACTCATGATCATCCGCATCAGCTTGCCTTCCCCGATCCCGGTCCGCGCGGGGGAGTGGCCGTCACGATCGTCCCACCGTCAGATCCTGGAAGTCGCCCTGGGCTTGTTGCCGTTCGCTGGCATCTTCTTCCTGTGGTTCATGGGCGCCGTACGGGATCACATCGGGCGCACGGAGCGGGACATCGGGCGTCCGGCGAACGCCGGCTCGGGAACTGAGGAAGAGCGGGCGGAGAACAGGTTCTTCGCGACCCTCTTCCTGTGCAGCGGGCTGATGTTCACCGCCTTGGTGCTCGCGGCGGGGGCCGCCGCCGGCGGCCTGCTCGCCATCACCGGCAACGTCCCGGCCGGTGCGCAGGACCTGTGGACCTACGGGCGGGCGACGCTCACCTTGCTGGCGAGCTACGCCATGCGGATGGCCGCGGTGTTCACGCTGTCCACCACGACCATCGGACTCGCCTTGCGGGTCTTCCCGCGCTGGCTCGCTTGGCTCGGCTATGCGGCCGCGCTCGTGCTGCTCTTCGTCGTCGGTTCCGTCCCTTGGACCGAACTGGTCTTTCCCCTCTGGATGTTGGCCACCAGTACGTACATCCTGATGGTCTCCTTCCGTACGCGGTGAGGGGCGAGCCCGGTGAGGGGTGAGACCGGTGAGGGGCCGAGGGCGGTGAGGGGATGAGTGGGCCGCCTGGGCTCCTGGCTCCTAGGCGCCGCGCTTGGCCGCGCGCCACTCCGGGGCCAGTACCGACCAGACTTCGATGTCGTGGCGCCGGCCCCGGTACAGATAGCTCTCGCGCAGCACGCCGTCCTTGGTCATTCCCAGTCGCCGGGCCACCGCGATACTGGGTTCGTTGCCCGCCGCGACCAGCCACTCCACACGGTGGATGCCCCGCTCCTCGACGGCCCAGTCGATGAGCACGCGTACGGCTCGGGTCACCAGCCCCTTGCCCGCGGCCGACGGCTCCAGCCAGCAGCCCGCCTCGGCAGTGCCCTGATGGACGTCCATGGTGCGGAAGAGGACCCCGCCGACGAGCCGGCCGTCCAGCCAGATGCCGCAGAGGCGGCCGGTGTCGGCGGCGGCCTTCTCCACGTACGAGTGGAGGTACGCGCGGCTCGCGTCCAGGTCCACGATCAGGTCCGCCAGCCCGATGTACTGCCCGATGAACTCCCGTCCACGGTCGATGTGGGCGAGGAATTCCTCGGCCTGCCACGGCTCCAGCGGACGCAGCTCGGCGCGGCTGCCGCCGTTGGCACCGTCGTCACCCAGGGGTATTGCGTACATCGTTACCTTCCACACCTTCCACGTTCGGCTGCCGGGAACCGGCCGATGGGGGAACGGATCTTCTCACGGGCAACGTGCCAAGCGTCCGGTGATCCAACGGGCCAACGGTGTAGCGGTGTGCGGTCGCCTGCCACCGGATCACGGGGGTGGGGAGGCGGTGTGCCGGGGTTTCCAGCCCCAGGCGGTGAGCATGCCGGGGGAGAGGGCGGCGGAGTGTGGGGAGGACAGGGACCGGCGGGCCTGTTCGAGTTGGGGCTCGTCCACCTGGCCGGTGGCGAGGATGGCGTCGTGGGTGCGCTGCCAAGTGTCCTCCCAGAAGCGGCTGATGGGGCTGCCGGGCAGTAGTGGCGGAACGTGGATCTCGGCGGCAACGGAGTGCAGGCCCTCCTCCAGCAGGAAGGAGGGGTAGTCGGGCACCCAGGAGATGTCCGTACCGATCGTGGTGCGCAGGGCCTGCCACATCGCGCGCATGACCCGGGTGTACGGGGTGGCCGGGGCGGAGGAGGTGGTCAGGTCGACGGCGTCGCTGAGCACGAGTACGCCGCCCGGGGTGAGCAGTGAGCTCAGCTGGTTGATCATGCGTCGCCACGGGCGCAGATGCATCAGGACGAAGCGGGCGTGGACGAGGTGGAAGCGGCCGGGGTCGAAGTCGAGTGCGGTGACGTCGGCGGTCTGGGCCACGAGCCCCGGCGGGGCATCGGCGGTGAGGAAGCGGGTGTCACGGTCGACGGCCAGGACGGACGTGACGTTCGCCGACTCCACCAGCCACCGGGCGATGGTGCCGGTCCCGGCGCCTACGTCGAGGCAGTGCCAGCCGGGGCCGGCGCCCAGCGCCGTCAGCCGTTCGGTGCTCACCGTGTCGTAGGCGAGTGCTCCCAGGTCGATGCGGTCGGCCTCGCCGGCTTCCTCGGGACGGAAGGCTTCTTCGCCGTAGTGCCCGGTAGCCGGTTCGGCCGGTCCAGCCGGTCGAGCAGGCCCAGCACCCCCAAGAGGCCCAGCCGGTTCGGCCGGTCCGTCCGACCGCCGTACCCCTCCAGTACGCACCCCTCCAGTATGGGCGCGGGGGTCAGGGCTTTCCTGCTGTGGCGACCGGCCGGATCTCGTCGGTACGGCCCGTTTCCGCCCGGCCGCCCTCCGTGTGTACCCCGCCTTCCGCCGAAGGGGCCCCAGGGCTCTCCGTCCCGCCTTCCGCCGTACGGCCCCCTCGGCTCTCCGTATGTGCCCTGCCGTCCTCCGCACGGATCCCACGGGTCTCCCTATGCGCCCCGCCTTCCGCCGTACGGGCCCGGCCATGATGTCGTCGTAGGAGCAGGTGGAGGACCGCCAGCAGGACGGCGGTGGCCAGTGCGCTGTGCCACAGCAGGGCGTCCAGGCGGTGCGCCGAGAGGTACGCGCCCGCGGCGACGGCCGCCAGGGCGCACACCGCGCGGTCGACGAGGCTCTCGACCGACAGCAGGGTGGCCCGGGGCGCGCCCGCGGGTACCGCGTCGTTGACCAGCTTCCGCTGGAGCGGAGACGCCAGACCGGTCACGGCGGCGAACACGCACAGCAGCGCGACGGTCGTCCAGGGGCCGCCGAGCGTGCTGCCCGCCAGGGCCGCCGCCATCGCGAGGCTGAGCAGCGACACCCATGCCACTGGAGAGAGCCGCGAGGTGAGCCATTGCGGACGGGCCGAGGCCACCGCCTCCGCGACGGTCATGGCGGCCAGTACGGTGCCATGCGAGCTCTCGCCGATGCCGTGGTCGAGCAGCAGCGGCTGGAAGAGGTTGACCTGGCAGATACGGGAGAGCGTGAACAGGGCCACCCCCTGCACCATGACCAGGGCGAGCCAGGGCGTGCTGCGGACGGCGCGCAGGGCGGCGGCCGCCTCGTGGCTCGTGGCGCGCTTCCGGCCCGCGGCGGGGACGGCCGCGGCCTGGCGGGGCAGCAGTACGGCGCAGACGAGGGAGCCGCCCGCGCTGGCCGCGCTCAGGACGTACGGGGCGGAGTGCGCCATGGCCATCAGCGGACCGAGCAGCGGCCAGCACAGCACCTTCGCGGCGAGGCCGAGCGCGCGGGCCTGTCCCTCGGCCTTCAGGTAGTGGGCGCCCGCGCCCTCGGCCCGCAGACCCTCGTAGAGGTAGGCACTGGCGGCACCGGAGGTCAGGGAGCGGCCGGCGGCGATGAGCAGGAAGTGGACGAGGAAGCCGGTGTAGCTGGGGGCCCAGACCGGAGCGAGGTTGGCCGCGGTCATGACGACCGCGCCGGCCCGCAGGCAGTTGCGGGTGCCGATGCGGTCGGCGACCAGTCCGGTGGGGATCTCGAAGAGGCAGAACGCGGTGTAGTAGATGCTCTGGATGCCGAAGATCTGGCCGTCGGTGAGGCCCGCCTGTCGTTGGTAGGCGTAGAACACCGGCATCCACCAGAGCAGGTTGAACAGGAGCTGGAAGCCGTTGTTCAGGCGGATGATGCGGCGGGCCCGGGGCGGCAGGGGCGGCGCGTCCGTCGAACTCTTCGCGCGCCCGCCCGCATGACGGAGGCCCCGGGAGCCGGGGAGGTGGCCGCTCACCGGGCGTAGGGGCGGATCTGGACCAGGTGGAAGGCGCCCTGATCGGTCATCAGCCATTCGATGTCCAGCGGCCGGTCTACGTCCGGGGCCATGTCCACGTCCAGGCCAACGTTCTGGCCCATGTCCACGTCCACGCCAACGTTCTGGTCCACGTCCACGTCCACATCCGCGCCAACGTTCCGGTCCCCATCCACGTGCGCGTCACCGGAGCCCACACGGCTGGGGGCGGTGCCGCTGAAGTGGGACTGCAGCAGCCGGCCGGTCAGGGCGAGGTCCGCAAGTCGTTCGCGGGTGGCGGCCGGCAGGTCCTCGGCGGACGAGCCCAGCGCGACGGTGCGGCCACCGCCCTCGACCGTGTTGTAGAGGTACTGCAGCGGCAGCGCGGTGCCGTCGACGACGTTCTCCGGGGAACCGGGCGAGCAGTTGAGGTAGACGTTGCGGAAGTCCGCGCGCCGGGTCGGGTTGCAGGTCACCAGCACGCCGCCGAGGTCCGCGGGCTGATAGCGCTGGATGATCACGCCCATGTAGGTGTCGTCGGGAGAGATGCCCGCCTGGTGGCGCAGCCGGACGCTGCGCGGCGACAGCAGGGAAGCCCACACCTGACGTACCGCGGCGACGAGCTCGTCCGCACCGTGCACCGCCGTGACCGAGTCGTACACCCCCGCTGCCGAGAACCCGGGCAGGTCTTCGGCGTTGGAGGACGAGCGCACCACGAGCCGACCGGCAGCGCCGGACGGGCCGGAGGACAGCCCCCGGAGGGCGGCGGTGATGGCACGGGCCACGTCGTCGGGCATCGGGGCGGCGTGCTGGACGAGGTCCTGAAGTCGCCGACAGAGCGGGTCGATGACGTCGACCGTGACGGCCGTTTCGCGCTCCAGGACGGCCTTCAGCTCGCTGATGGCCTGCTGTATGGCGGGGGAGGAGGTGAGAAAGCGGTGCTGCAGGGCGAACGGAAGGGCGATGCCGTCGGGAGCGGTGACCGTGGCCCGGACGAAGTCCCGTGCGGCGGCGCGGAGTTGCGCGCCCCGCGTGCCCTCGGGAAGGTCAGGAAGGCCAGGACGTCCGGAAAGGCCCAGGCGGGTGGTGAGGTGGGCGTAGAGATCGGCGCGGGGCGGCCTGGGGCGGCCGTAGTACGCGGTCAGGTCGACGGAGCGGCTGGACGATTCACCAGCCGGTCCAGCCGGTCCAGCCGGTCCAGCCGGTCCAGCCGGTCCAGCCGGTCCAGCCGGTCCAGTCAGTCCGGCCCGTGCAGGCTGTTCAGCCGTGTCGCCGGCCAGGACGTGATGCAGTTCCCCGAGGTTGGCCGCCTTGGTGCCGTAGCGGTTCTGGTCGGTGCGGCGCAGTTGGCGCAGGGGCAGCGCGGGTATGTCGGCGTGCAGGAGCGGGGGTTCCAGCCGGATCGGGTGCGAGGGGCGTGGGTCCGACGCATCCATCGTCGACGTCTGGGCGCCCGCCGCAGACGACGGGGAAGGCGACGGGGTGAGCGTCGGGGTCGGTGGCTGGGAGAGCCGTACGAGGGCGATGTCGTCGTCCCGCACCTCGTAGCGGACCCATGCGTCCGCGTCCGCGAGTCCCTCCGCCTCCATCAGCTGGTCCAGGTCGCGGATGATGGCGTTGGGGATGCCCCAGCCGGATGCGAGGACGTTGGTGTGCGAGAGTGGCGTGGTGGGCGCGGTGTTGATGAAGCCGGCGACCCTCGGTACGTCGTCGGGCAGGCACGGCATGGCGACGATGTCGGACCCGCCGAGCGTGCCGGCGCCGGCCGCGTAGACCTCGTACTCCCGGGCGGTGCGGAAGTGGCGCAGCCGGCCGACGGCCTCGCCGGGGTTGAGCGGGGTGCGGGTGCGGCTGCCGAACAGCTGGTGGCTGAGGATCCGCGGCACGCGGACGTCGCTGATCGCGGTGAGGGCGTGTTCCTGACCGTGGTTCGCGGGCTTCAGCAGCAGCGGCAGCCGGCTGTCGAGCCGGTGGCGAACGAACGTGTAGAACTCCTGGAGCATCGGGCCGCTCATGGTGTCGGCCTCGGTCGTCTCCAGTACGAGGAAGGGACGCGCCCGGCGGCCGGTGGGAATCCGGGTGCCCGCACCGGCCGTCCCCGCGCCCATGTCGGTGTGCAGGGAGAGCACGCCCAACAGGAACCTGCGCTCCGGGGCGGCGTAGACCGAGGCGTTGAACGCGTCCAGGCAGGAGTCGAGTTCCGCCAGCTCCATACCCAGGACACGGGTGGCGATGTAGTCGACGTGGAAGGGGTGGACGGCGGCGTCCAGCAGGTGCCAGGTGTTCTCGACGCGGTCGACCACGACCTTCACGTAGGGGTGGCCGGCCAGGGTGCCGCAGAGGGTGTGGAAGAGCGGGAGGGCCAGCTGCGCGCCGATGGTCGTACGGTCTTCGGCTGTCGAGTGGCCGTCAACTGCCGTGCTGTCGTCAACTGCCGTGGGGTCGGGGGCGGTGGTCGTGGCGATGGTCATGGCGAGGGTCATGAGCGTGCCTCCACGGTCTCGGCCTTGCACTGCCCGTCCTTCTCGTCCTTCTCGTCCTTCTCGGCTTTCTCCGTCTTCGTCTCCGTCTTCGTCTCCGCGTCTGTTTCCGTCTCCTTGTGGCTCTCCGCCTGGGGGAGCACCGACGGCAGTGCGTCCATCAGGGTCCGGAAGTCCTGGAGCACGGTTTCGGGGTCGGCGGCGGACAACAGGCACAGCGCGGCCATGGTGTTGGCGCCCGCGGCCGGGTCGTACACCGGGACCGGCGATCCGTCCGGGAGCGAGTTTTCGGCCACCACGGACAGCCGGCTGCCGGCGCTGAGCGGCACCGCGTCCCGTACGGTCGGGAAGTCCCACCGACGGCGGTCCGGCCAGGCGTCACCGGCGCCGTCCACGGCCAGTACGACGAAGGAGCCGGCCGCGCCGCGCGCCTCCTGCGGGGTGAGGGCCCGGGCGGGCCAGGTCACCGGGCGGCCCAGCAGATGGTCGACGAGCATGCCGATGAGGTCCAGGCCGAAGACCTCCTCGATCTGCGGGACGGTCATCGCCCCGCCGAACCGGGCCGCGGTCTCGATGACCCACATCCGGCCGTCGGCACCGAGCTTGATCTCGGTGTGCGTACCGCAGTTCTCCAGGCCCAGCGCGTCGACGGCTTCGCGGGCGAGGGCCACGACGCGCTGCTGGGCGTCGGTCGGCAGCGCGGCCGGGGTGATGCCGGCGCGTTCGGTGAACGGTTCCACCGTCGGCATCCGGCCACTGAGGCAGACCGGTCGGAACACGCCGTCGACGACGACGCCCTCGACGCTGACGTAGTCTCCCCAGCCCGGCTGGTCGAACCAGCCGCCCGCAGTGCCCGGCACGATCTCCTCGACCAGGAAGTCGGCCCCGGCGTCGGCCACGTGCAGCTCGGCGTAGCCCAGTTCGGCGGATTCGGCCATCACCTCGCGGGCCCGCTGCCAGGCGGCCGGTACCTCCTCGGCGGAACGGATGATCCGGTGCGCGGTGGAGCCGGCGCTCCAGGCGGCCTTCAGCAGCAGGGGGAGGCGGAGCTCGGCGGCCGCGTCGTGCAGCTCCCGCTCGTCGGCCACCGGGCGGAACCGCGGTTGCGAGATGCCCCGCCGGCCCCAGGTCCGGCGCATCAGCCGCTTGTCACGGGCGAGCGCACAGGAGGCACCGGCGCCGGCCAGGCCGAGCTTCTCGCAGGCCTCGGCGACCGCGACGACGGCGTACTCGGAGAAGGTGATGACCGCGTCCGCGCCCACGGCCTGGGCCCGGGAGACGATCAGGGACACCAGGTCGCCCCGCTCGGGCCCGGTGGCGGTCCGCACGGACGCGCACCGGCGCTCGGCGGAGGCGGCGACGGTGGGCGGAAGCGTGCTGAGTGCCAGCAGGTGCACTGCCGACCGAGCGGCGACCCGTGACAGGGCATACCCCAAGGGCGGCCCGCCCTTGGCATACACGAACAGCACCGTGCTCACTGGAATCCGTCTCCTTCACAGGCGGGGAGGGCCGTGGGAACGGCCGTTGATGACGCGGCGGCTGACGCCTCGACGCGGTACCTCCAGAGAACCAGCCCGGCGGTGCCCGATCCGCTGTCATGGGCGCCGAACGCTCAGGCAAACGCCAGAGTTGTGGAGTTCGCCGAGCGGCTGTGAAGGTTCTGTGATGCCGTATGGAGCCCGGCGCCCACCAGATCGGCCGAGAACCGGGCATACGGCGTAGCGGCGGGGGATACGCATGCCAAGGGCGAGGGGGCCCGGCGCGCGAGCCGGCCGGGACGCGAGGTAGCCGAACGCCCCGCCCATCTCTCCGTCTCTTCGTCACAGAGAGGCCGTCGTGGACGAGACCGGTCTGAAGTCGCTGCTCCAACACCTTCCGGTGTCCTGGTGGGAAGCCGACCGCGAGCTACGGGTGATCGACAGCGGAGGAGGGGCCTTCGACGACACCCGCACCGCCCAGCGCTTCCTCGACACCGTCACGGACCAATGGCAGGCCGTCGACCAGCCGCACGTCACCGATGCGTCGCAGGTCACCGAGCACGAACGGGCAGCCGACCACCTGCCCGCCGGCAACCACCGGCGGGCACGGTTCGACGGCCGGCTCTTCGACGTGAACTGGCCGCTGGACCCGCCCCGGCAGGACCGCCTCCGCGGCATCGCCGTCGAGGTGTCCGGGGAGGGTCGCGACCCGGCCCCGTCCCCGGCTCCCGCCGTTCCCCTTCCCGCCGCCGCCCGCCGCTACGACGCCTTCGCCGATCTCGCCCCCGCCGCCGCCTTCATCCGTGACCCCGATGGCCGCTACCTCTGGGCCAATCACGCCTACGCGCACCTCTACGGAACGACCCCGGAGCACGTCATCGGCAAGAACGTACGCGAGGTCGACGCCCCGGCCGACGCCGACCGGGTGCTCGCCCTGGACCAGGAGGTGCTGGCCCGAGGCAAACCGGTGCGGCACACCCTCACCTACCACCGCGCGGACGGCGCCACCGGCCACGCGGCCGGCCACCGCTTCCCGGTACGCGAGGGCACCCAGACCTGCGTGGCCGGTATCTATATCGACATCAGCGACCACACCCGCGCCCTCCACCAGCGCCAGCAGGCCGAGGAGAACCTGTACGCGCTGCGCGACCACAGCGGACTGCCGTGTGCCCTGATCTCCGCCGGCGGAAGGATCCTCCAGGCCAGCGCGGCAGCCGCCGAACTCCTGCAGACCCGGCTCTCCGACCTCGTGGGCCGCCGGGCACACACCCTGCTCGCCCCCGCCCCGGAGTTACCCGCACTCCGGAAGGGCTGGCACGCCCTGATAGCCCGCCGCAGCCGGCGCATCCAGACCTCCGCCGTCCTCGTCGACGGCCGCGGCCGCCAGCGCCGCGCCCAACTGCACCTGACCACCGTGGGCCGGGGCCCGTCCCGCGCCGCCAGTGTCTGGGCGGTGATCACCCACCAGAGCCTCGCCCACGAACCCCATCCCGCGCTGACGGCCAGTCAGGTACGCATCCTCTCCCTCCTGGCCGCGGGCCGCAGCAACGCCGAGATCGCCACCTCCCTCCGCCTCTCCCGCCAAACCGTCGACTACCACCTCAGCCGCCTGCGCGACCTCCTCAACGCCCCCACCCGATGCGCCCTGGTCGCCCGCGCCTACGTCCTCGGCATCCTCGCGCCCCAGTCCTGGCCACCCCGCTCGGCAACGGCCGGCCATCCACAGAGCGCCACATGAGGCGAGAGGGCGCCGACGTGATCCTCACCGCTGCGCTCTCGCCGCAGGACCGGCATCCTGATCCAACTCTTGTGGCACTACGCCGACTTGATCAGGACAGGATGAGGCACTCCATGGCAGCGGAACAGCACCCGACCGGTTTTCACCGCGACACCTTCACCCATGACGGAGTCACCCGCGAGGTCCTGCGTCGCGGTACCGGTCCCGCGGTGATCGTGATGGCGGAAATCCCGGGGATCACGCCCAAGGTGCTGGACTTCGCGGAACGGGTGGCCGCCATCGGCTGCACCGCCGTCCTCCCGGTGCTCTTCGGCACGCCCGGCCGCCCTGCCGACTTCGCGGCCGGCCGCCGGCTCAAGTCCGCCACGTACGTGGCCTCTTCCCTGGGCAAGGTGTGCGTGAGCCGCGAATTCACCATGCTCGCCACCGGGAAGTCCTCCCCCGTGGTGACCTGGCTACGGGCCCTGGCCGCCCATGAGCACCAGCGCTGCGGCGGCCCCGGCGTCGGCGCCGTCGGCATGTGCCTCACCGGCGGTTTCGCCCTGGCGATGGCCGTCGACGAGCGCCTCGTGGCCCCCGTCCTGTCCCAGCCTTCGCTGCCCTTGCCCGTCACCAGGGGCCGGGCCGGCGGCATCGACATCTCCAGCGAAGACCTCGCCGCCGTCCGCACCCGCTGCGCACGTGACGGCCTTCAGGTCATGGGGCTGCGCTTCCGCTCGGACCGCCTGGTGCCGGGCGACCGGTTCGCCTTCCTCCGCCGCGAACTCGGCGACGCGTTCGTCGCCGTCGAACTCGACGACGACGCCGCGAACCCCGACGCGGTGCTGCGCCCGCACTCCGTACTCACCGAGCACCTCATCGACGCGCCGGGCCAGCCGACCCGGGCAGCACTGGACGACGTACTCGACCTGTTCCGCAACCGTTTGCTGGAGGGACACGACACCGCCCCGGCCACCCCGGCCGGTTGACTCTCCCACCGTGGGAGACCCAAGGGTGGAGGGCATGCGCGTCGGCGAAGACACGTTCTGGAACATCGGAGAGGTCGCCCGGAAGACCGGGCTGACGGTGAAGCTGATCAGGCACTGGTCCGACCTCGGGATCGTGCCTCCCGCGCGCCGGACGCCCGGCGGCTACCGGCTCTACGGCACCGAGGCCCTGGCCCGCCTCCAACTGGCGCGGACCCTGCGCGGGCTGGGCCTGGGGCTGGCGACCATCCGGGACGTGCTGGAGCGCGAGGACACCTTGACGCAGGTGGCCGCGACCCACATCGACGCGCTGGAGGCGCAGATCCGCACGCTGCGATCGCAGCAGGCCGTGCTGCGCTCCGTCATCCGCCGCGACACCACTGCCGAGGGACTCACCACCATGACCGAGCTGGCGCGCATGTCCGACGCCGAACGCCGCACCATCATCCAGGACTTCGTCACCGAGACCCTGGGGGAGCTGGACGTCCCCACCTACCGGAGGGGCCTGCTGGCGGCCACCCCCGACCTCCCGGCCGACCCCAGCGACGAGCAGGTCGACGCCTGGCTGGAACTGGGCGCACTCGTCCAGGACCCCGCTCTACGGGCCGGTATGCGCCGCATGGCCCGCTACGCCGCCGACCACCGGCCAGGAGAACACGACCCGGCCGCGCTCCAGGCGGCGGAACGGCTCACCGATGACTGGCTGCGGCGGGTGGAAACGGCGAGGAAGCAGGGGATCGCCCCCGACTCACCCGCGGCCGACCCCGTCGTCGCCGCCATCGTGACGGCATGGATACCCACACAGACTGCGCCGGCCGGCGATCCGCACCCGGTCGGGCCCGTCGACGACGCCCGGGCCAGACGGCTTCTCCTGGAACAGCTGGAGGTCGCCTCCGACCCGCACGTCGAGCGGTACTGGCACCTGTTGTGCCTCATCAACGGCGGAACCGCGCGGCCGAGCATGGCCGCCGCCGGCCAGTGGCTGAGAACCGCACTGCGGGCCAACCCCACACCAGGCAGTCGAGCCGCGGAACTCCACACGATGTACGACGCCGACGCGGGGCAGGACACCTGGGGGCCGGCGGGCGTACTCCAGGCCTGCGACGACGTCCTCAACGCCGTCAGCAGGTTGGTCTCCGCGGTCGTCCCGGCCCAGTTCGGCCAACCGACGCCCTGCGCCGACTGGGACGTACGCACCCTGCTCAACCACCTGGTCCGGGAGAACCTGCTCTGGACCGCTCTGGCCAACGGCACTCCCCGCTCCGACTTCACCGCCGATCACCTCGGGGACGACCACATCGAGGCGTTCCGTCTCGCCTCCCGGTCCACCCGGTCCGCCTTCGGCCGCCCAGGCATGCTCGACCAGCGCTACGGCCCCGCACCCGGGCGACGGCTCGTCGAGCAAGTCGTGATCGAGATGCTGCTCCACGGCTGGGACCTGGCCCGGGCCATCGGGCACCCCTTCGACGACGTCCAGCACCTGGCCGAGCTCGCCCTCCCGGTCGTCCAGGAGATCTACGGCGATCTGCCGCGCACCGACGCAGGCTCCTTCGCCCCGCCGCAGCCGGCCCCCGAGGACGCGAGCCCTCTCGACCGCCTGGCCGCCTACTTGGGCCGCAGCATCGGCTGAGGACCGGCCCGGCCGTCCCGGGTGCTGATCCGGGACGGCAGGCGTGGCGACGCGCCTACGGGCGGGCGTAGGGCCGGGTCATGATCTCCATGTTGTGGCCGTCGGGGTCGGCGAAGTAGGCGCCGCGGCCGCCGAACAGGCGGTTTATCCGGCCGGGTTCGGTGTGGTGGGGGTCGGCGAAGTAGGTGACGCCGACCGCTTCGAGACGGGCGATCATGGCGTCGAACTGCGCGTCCGGCACGAGGAAGGCGTAGTGCTGCGGCTGGATCGGTTCGTCGCGCTTCTCGAAGTAGTCGAGCGTGACGCCGTTGCCGAGGTCGACGGGGAGGAAGGGGCCGAACGGCGCGCTGACCGCGAGGCCCAGGATCGCGGCGAGGAACTCGGCCGAGAGCCGGCGGTCACTGGCGTAGACGGCGGTGTGGTTGAGCCGGGCGAGGGTGGTCGGCAGCTCGGAGGTGTGGGCGTGCTGTTGGTCGTACGGCATGGGTGGTGTGTCTCCGGGTCTGGGGAAGTGCTGGGAAGGGCGCCGCGTGGGGGGCGCCGGAGCGAGAAGACACGGAGGAGGGGCGGGGCTCTTGCCCGCCTCGAACTCACGCCGAGGCCGGGAGCCTCACGGTGGAATGGCCCATGGCCGACCCGGCAGTCACCCGGCTGACCTTAGTGATCATCGGGGGCCGGCGCAACGTCGTTTTCGGTCCCCGCGCCGAGGGGGCTAATCACCGCAAAAGGCAACGGACTTGCGTGGCAAAGCAGGACATTTCGCCCACCTCGTAGTCATGAGGGTGATGGCGGGATCCCGTTCAGGTGGGACCGCTTGGATGATCAAAAAGTCGAGGGGTTAGCATATGAGCACCGCCTAGCTCGAAAGATAATCCTGTGACTGTCAACGACGACTCGTTCACCAACTGGATAAACCGCGAGGAGATCGCGGAGTCGATGATCCCGATCATCGGGAAGCTGCAGAGGGAGCGGGACGTCACGGTCCTGCTTCACAGCCGCTCCTTGGTGAACAAGTCGGTGGTCAGCATCCTCAAGACCCACCGATTCGCCCGGCAGATCGCGGGTGAGGAGCTCTCGGTCACCGAGACGATGCCGTTCCTGCAGGCCCTCACCACGCTCGATCTCGGCCCTTCCCAGATCGACCTCGGCATGCTCGCCGCGACGTACAAGGCCGACGACCGCGGTCTCTCGGTGGCGGAGTTCACCGCCGAGGCCGTCGCCGGTGCCACCGGTGCCAACAAGATCGAGCGTTGCGCACCCCGTGACGTCGTGCTGTACGGGTTCGGCCGCATCGGCCGCCTCGTCGCGCGCCTGCTCATCGAGAAGGCCGGCTCGGGCAACGGCCTGCGGCTGCGCGCCATCGTCGTCCGTGGGGGCGGCGAGCAGGACCTCGTGAAGCGGGCCTCGCTGCTGCGCCGGGACTCCATCCACGGCCAGTTCCAGGGCACGATCACCGTTGACGAGGCGAACAGCACGATCATCGCCAACGGCAACGCGATCAAGGTGATCTACGCCAACGACCCGTCGGAGGTCGACTACACGGCGCACGGCATCAAGGACGCCATCCTCATCGACAACACCGGCAAGTGGCGCGACCGCGAGGGCCTGTCGAAGCACCTGCGCCCCGGCGTCGAGAAGGTCGTGCTGACCGCTCCGGGCAAGGGCGACGTCCCGAACATCGTGCACGGCGTCAACCACGACACGATCAAGCCGGACGAGCAGATCCTGTCCTGCGCGTCCTGCACCACCAACGCGATCGTGCCGCCGCTGAAGGCGATGGACGACGAGTACGGCGTGCTGCGCGGTCACGTGGAGACCGTCCACTCGTTCACCAACGACCAGAACCTGCTGGACAACTACCACAAGGCCGACCGCCGGGGCCGCTCCGCGCCGCTCAACATGGTCATCACCGAGACCGGCGCCGCCTCCGCCGTCGCCAAGGCGCTGCCCGACCTCAAGGCGCCGATCACCGGCAGCTCGATCCGGGTGCCGGTGCCGGACGTCTCGATCGCGATCCTCAGCCTGCGGCTCGGCCGCGAGACCAGCCGCGAGGAGGTCCTGGACTACCTCCGCGACGTCTCCCTGCACTCGCCGCTGAAGCGCCAGATCGACTTCACCACCGCCCCCGACGCCGTCTCCATGGACTTCGTCGGCTCGCGCCACGCCTCGATCGTGGACGCCGGCGCCACCAAGGTCGACGGCGACAACGCGATCCTCTACCTCTGGTACGACAACGAGTTCGGCTACTCGTGCCAGGTCATCCGCGTCGTCCAGCACGTCTCCGGGGTGGAGTACCCGACCTACCCGGCGCCGCCGGCGGTCTGATCCCGGCGGACCGTCCGGTCGCACCGCTCCGATCTCTTGGATCCGGCCTGTCTTTCGGTTCTCCGGAAGGCAGGCCGGAGGTGTGTGGACAGGGTGGAGCGGAGACGGCTCCGTGGCCGCTCCTCGCGGGGGTATGACCTGCCCCGGCGGACGGCATGCGCGATCATGAGGCGGGACATACGGACTTCGAGGGGACCGAACGTGACGGATCCGGGGCGGGGCGCGGCGGGTGGCGAGAGCGAGCGCGGGGGGAGGGAAGCCAGGGGCACACGACGAATCCCGCTGCTCCTGATGGTGGCGTGCCTGGCCTATGCGATCGACCTGTTCAGCAAACTGGCCGTGGTGGCGAAGCTGGAACACCACGACCCGGTGAACGTCATAGGCACCTGGCTGCAGCTGCGGGTGATGCGCAATTCCGGAGCGGCCTTCAGCATGGGCAGCGCAAGCACCCTCGTGTTCACGGTGATTGCCGTGGCCGTCGCCCTGGCGATCGTTCGCCTGGCGCGCCGTCTCTACAGCGTCCCGTGGGCGATCGCCCTGGGCCTCCTGCTGGGTGGTGCGCTGGGAAATCTGACGGACCGCCTCTTCCGTACACCCGGCCAACTCCAGGGCGCGGTGGTCGACTTCATCTCGGTCCGCGGTTTCAGCGTGATGAACCTGGCCGACTGGGCCATCGTCTGCGGCGGCGTCCTGATTGTGTTCTTCACCTTCCGAGGGTGGGAACTGGACAACGCCCGCGAGGCGGCGGCCGACAAGGAAAGCTCTTCCGCGCCCTTCCGGCCCTGACGCGCCGCCGGGAACCGGACGGGCGCGGCTCGCCGGCGGCCCGGAGCGTGCGCCCGGTAGCGCATCCATCGCCCTGAGTAATCCTCTGGGCCGCCGGGCCCGCCTCTGCGCACACTGGAGGCATGGGCCGGTCGACCGTGCGCGAGGAGACGGCGGAGCGCGACGACCTGCTGGCGGCAGCCGTCGTCAAGGCCGTTCAGGGGGCGGGCGCCTACGCCGGAAGCATCTTCCTGCGCTCCCGCGACCGCCGCTCCCTGGTGCTCGCCGCGACCTGCGGGGTGCCGCCGTCCCAGCTGGGCGGCTGGAGCCTCGTTCCGGTGAGCAGCCCGATACCGGTCGCCGTCGCGTACGGCTCCGGGCGCACGATCCACCTGGCCGACGCCGACGAGACCATGCGCCGCTTTCCCCAGCTCGCGGTGGCCCTGCCGTACGCCTTCGGCTCCTGCTCCGTACCGGTGGGCGCGGGCGGGGAGACCTTCGGTGCGCTCGCGGTCGTATGGGCCGCGCCGCCCGGCAGCGACGGGCTGACCAAGACCCAACGGCGCCATCTTCGGGCCCTGGCCAACCGCCTCGGCGCCTCCCTGGCGGCCTGCCGCGACCGCAGCGGCGACCCCCTGGAGGGCGATGCGCGCACGGCCCCGGTCGAGACTCCGGCCCCCTCCGCCCCGGCCGTACGGGCCGGCCTGTTCGACTGGAACCTGTCCGCCTCCACCCTCACCGCGGACGACGACTTCTGCGCGATCTTCGGCCTCGACCCCGGAACCTTCGACGCGCGGGCGGAGACCCTCGCCTCTCGTCTCCACCCCGGCGACCGCGCGGCGTTCCGTGCCGCGGCCCGTACGGCGGCCGCAGAGGGGCGGATCGTGTCCCGTACCCTGCGCGTACGCGAGGGCGCGGGCGCCGGGCCGGGCGGTGGCGCGGAAGGCGCCGGTGAGGGGCACGGCAGCGGCGAGGGGTACCGCAGCGTGGTGCTCTGGGGCCGGGTGCCGGATCTGCCGGACGACGACCGGGCGCGCGCCCACCTCGTCGGAGTGGTCGTCGACGCGCGGGCCGGCCGCGCGGCGGCTGCGGCGGTCGAGCGCCTGCGGGACGGACTGTTCTCCCTCACCCCCGAAGGCCGGGTCAGCTACGCCAACCGCAGCCTGGAGCAGTTGCTGGATGTCAGGGGCGAGGACCTGGTCGGGCAGTGCCTGTGGGACGCCCTGCCGTGGCTGTCCGATCCCGCGATCGAGTACCAGCACCGCTCCGCGATGGTCTCGCAGACGCCGACGTCCTTCCTCGTCCGCCGCCCGCCCGACCAGTGGCTCGCCTTCTCTCTCCACCCCGACCCGAACGGCGTCACCGGCCGCGTCGTCCCCACCGGACGCCCCGACGCCGCCCCTGACCTCGCCGAGCCGCCCACCGTGACCGCACCGCCACAGCCGGCCTCTGCGGCCGCGGCGCCGACCCCTCCGGCCCCCTCCACCACCGCGGCCGCCGCACCGGCCCGACTGGGCGTCATGTACCACGTCCTGCAACTGGGCAGTGCGCTGACCGAGGCGGTCACCACCCACCAGGTCTGCGAAGTCGTCGCCCACCAACTCCTCCCGGCCTTCGGCGGCCAGCAACTCGCCCTCTACGCGGTCCGTGACGGCACGATGCACCTGATCTTCCACACCGGCCACCACGAGGGCTTCCTCGACTGGCTGGACGGCATGCCGCTGCGCGCACCCCTGCCCGGCACGGAAACCCTGACCTCCGGCATCCCGCTCTTCATCGAGTCACAGCAGAGCCTCTCCCAGGGCTACCCCGGCATCCCGATCGGCGGCGTGAACTCCTGGGCGTACCTCCCGCTGATCGCCTCCGGCCGCCCCGCCGGCACCTGCGTCCTCGGCTTCGACGAGATCCACCACTTCACGGCCAAGGACCGCAGCGTCCTGACCGCGCTCGCCGGCCTGATCGCCCAGGCACTGGAACGCGCCCGGCTCTACGACTCCGAATTCGCCCTCGCCCGCGGCCTCCAGCAGGCCCTGCTGCCGCACCGGCTGCCCGTCCTCCCCGACCTGCGCACGACGGCCCGCTACCTCCCCTGCACCAGCGGCATGGACATCGGCGGTGACTGGTACGACGTCATCCCGGCCGCCGAGGGCGTGGCCCTGGTCATCGGAGACGTCGAGGGACACAGCATCGCGGCCGCCGCCACCATGGCCCAACTGCGCAGCGCGGTAAGGGCGTTCGTGGCAGTGGGGCACGCCCCGGGCGACGTCCTGGCGGGCGCCAACCGCACCCTCATCGACCTCGGTACCGGCCTCCTCGCCAGCTGCTGCTACCTCCACCTCGACCCGGCCGGCCACCGCGCCTGGGCCGTCCGCGCCGGCCACCCACCGCCCCTGCTCCGCCATCCCGACGGGCACACCGACGTGCTGGACCTGGAAACCGGCCCCCTCCTCGGCGTGGACCACGCAAGCGACTACCCGCGCACCCCCGTCGACCTCCCACCCGGCTCCGTGCTCGCCCTCTACACCGACGGCCTGGTCGAGGAGCGCGGCACCCCCATCGACGTGGGCATCGACCACCTCCGCAGCTCCCTGGCCCACGCCCGCGCCGGCTCCCTGGACGAACTCGCCGACCGCCTCCTCCAGCACGCCCAACGCTCCTCCTACCGCGCCGACGACATCGCCCTCCTGCTCACCGAATACCGACCGGCCGCGACGGGCCGCTAGCCACGGAGGAGGCGTTACGCTGGTCGGGCAGCTGGTTCGCCCTGTCCGCCAGACAGGTGCGTCGTAAGAGGGAACCCGGTGGGATTCCGGGACTGCCCCGCAGCGGTGAGTGGGAACGATCGCCGTCATACGCACTGGGCCCGGACGGGTCTGGGAAGCGACGGCCAGTAGGTGTCCGCCTGCCAGAGTTCCATCGGTGGACGTGCCCGCGAGTCCGAAGACCTGCCCGTTGCCCGCGCGTGAGGGATCGCGTGCGGACATTCCGGTGACCTTCGAGGGCGGGTCGGCGTACAGATCGGACAGTGGCTCGCCGTTGCTGAACTCCTGAGCTGCTCCGTCCGGTTCGTTCGTCCTTCGCGCCCCCGTTCCGTCTCCGGGATCTGTAGGAGACAAGCTCGCGAAGGAGAGTTTCTTGTGACCGAGACAGCGACAGGGACCGGGGCCGGGCAGTCCGCGGCCGCGACCGTTCGGGCCACCGTGTACGGCTACCCCCGGCAGGGCCGGGAACGGGAGCTGAAGAAGGCCGTCGAGGGGTACTGGAAGGGCCGGGTCACCGCCGATGAGCTGCGCCGGACCGCGGCGGAGCTGCGTCGGGCGAACTGGCGGCAGTTGGCCGACGCCGGGATCCATGAGGTGCCGACCGGGGACTTCTCGTACTACGACCACGTGCTGGACACCACCGTCATGGTCGGTGCCGTTCCCGAACGTCACCGCGCCGCCGCCGAGGCGGACCCTGCCCCCAGCTCCCGGCCTCGGCCGAGCGCGGGATGCTCCCTCGACGGCTACTTCGCCATGGCGCGCGGCACGCAGGACGTGGCGCCGCTGGAGATGACCAAGTGGTTCGACACCAACTACCACTACCTGGTGCCTGAACTGGGCCCCGGCACCGTTTTCCGCGCCGACCCCGGCAAGCAGGTCACCGAGCTGCGCGAGGCCCTCGCGCTCGGCCACCGACCCCGCCCGGTGCTGGTCGGCCCGGTCACCTATCTGCTCCTGGCCAAGCCCGCGCCCGGGGTGGCCGCGGACTTCGACCCGCTGACCCTGCTCGACCGGCTGCTGCCGGTGTACGCCGAGGTGCTCGCCGAACTGCGGGCCGCCGGTGCGGAGTGGGTGCAGCTGGACGAGCCCGCGCTGGTGCAGGACCGCACCCCCGCCGAGCTCCACGCCGCCGCCCGCGCCTACCGCGGTCTCGGCGGCCTGACCGACCGGCCCCGACTGCTCATCGCCTCGTACTTCGACCGGCTCGGCGACGCGCTGCCCGTACTGGCCGGCACCCCGGTGGACGGACTCGCGCTGGACTTCACCGGGGCCGCGGCCGGAAACCTCGACGACCTCGCCGCCGTCGGCGGACTGCCCGGCAAGCGGCTGGTCGCCGGCGTGGTCAACGGCCGGAACATCTGGATCAACGACCTCGAGAAGTCGCTGGCCACCCTCGGCACCCTCCTCGGACTCGCCGGCCACGTCGATGTCGCCGCGTCCTGCTCCCTCCTGCACGTCCCCCTCGACACCGCCGCCGAACACGACATCGACCCGCAGATCCTGCGCTGGCTGGCCTTCGCCCGCCAGAAGACCACCGAGGTCGTCACCCTGGCCCGTGGCCTCGGCCAGGGAACGGAAACCATCGCCGCCGAACTGGCCGCCAACCGTGCCGACCTGGCCTCCCGTGCCGCCTCGCCGATCACCCGCGTCCCCGCCGTACGCGCCCGGGCCGCGGCCGTCACGGACCGGGACACCCGCCGCTCGCAGCCGTACGACCGGCGGGCCGCCGCGCAGCGCGCCCACCTCTCGCTGCCGCTGCTCCCGACGACCACCATCGGCTCCTTCCCGCAGACCGGCGAACTGCGCACCGCCAGGGCGGACCTGAGGGCGGGGCGCATCGATGCCGTCGCCTACGAGGAGCGCATCAAGGCCGAGATCCAGGAAGTGATCTCCTTCCAGGAGAAGGCCGGGCTCGACGTCCTGGTGCACGGCGAACCCGAACGCAACGACATGGTCCAGTACTTCGCCGAACAGCTCACCGGCTACCTCGCCACCCAGCACGGCTGGGTCCAGTCGTACGGCACCCGCTACGTCCGCCCGCCGATCCTCGCCGGTGACCTCGCCCGTCCCGAACCCATGACCGTGCGCTGGACGACGTACGCCCAGTCGCTCACCGGCCGCCCCGTCAAGGGCATGCTCACCGGCCCGGTCACCATGCTCGCCTGGTCCTTCGTCCGCGACGACCAGCCGCTCGCCGACACCGCCCGGCAGGTCGCCCTGGCCCTGCGCGACGAGGTCAACGACCTCGAGAAGGCCGGGACTTCGGTCATCCAGGTCGACGAGCCCGCGCTGCGCGAGACCCTGCCGCTGCGCGCCGACGCCCGCCCGGCCTACCTGGCCTGGGCCACCGAGGCGTTCCGGCTGACCACCGGCGGCGTACGCCCGGCCACGCAGATCCACACCCATATGTGCTACGCAGAGTTCGGCGACATCCTCGCCGCCATCGAGGACCTCGACGCCGACGTCATCAGCCTGGAGGCCGCCCGCTCCCACATGCAGATCGCCGGCGAACTCGCCGAGGCCGGCTACTCCCGCGAGGCCGGGCCCGGCGTCTACGACATCCACTCGCCCCGCGTCCCCGGTGCCGACGAGGCGGCGGCGCTCCTGCGCAAGGGGCTGGCGGCGCTCCCGCCCGAGCGGCTGTGGGTCAATCCGGACTGCGGCCTGAAGACCCGCGGTTGGGCCGAAGTGCGGGCCTCCCTGGAGAACCTCGTCACCGCGGCCCGCACCGTCCGCGCCACGCTCCCCGCCGGCTCCTCCTGAGCACCCGGTGAGCGGGCCCCACGTCCGCTGCGGCACGGCAACGCGCCGGACGTGGGGCCCCGACCGCATTGCCGGAAGAGCCTTTCCTACGAGCCCTTGGGGAAGGCGGCGCGCAGCTGAGACCCGTTGCTGAGGAAAGCGGCCGCGGCGAGGGGGACCGCGGAGACGGCCTGGATCAGGGCGAACCAGAGCGGGCAGACGCCGGGGATCATGTCGATGCCCACGATCACGATCGGCATGAGGACCGAGAGGATGCGCACCCGGAGATAGGCCCATCGGGTTCCCCGTGCGGCGAGTACGGTCATCCAGTAGATCACCGCGGCGCTCGCGAGCACCCCGCCCGACCGGCCCCACATGAACGAGGTCACCTGGTGTCCGGTGAGCGCCAGGACGGCGACCGTGATGAGGACGGCCGCGCTGAGCGCACCGTAGGCCGCGACGAGCTTCTTCGCCGTGCCGAAGGCCCGCCGGGTGCGCGGAGGGTGGAGGTGGGCCGTCGCGGCCGTGAGGTGGCCGGTGGTGCCCATGCCGTGCGTGCTGTTGTCCTGCGTGCTGCTGTCGTTCGTGCTGCGTGTCGTCGTCATGGTGTCGACGCTAGGGAGCGCACGAGCGGCCCGGTATGAGCCTGGACGTACTGGTGAGTGGGGCCAGACCCACTACCGGGCCGAACCGGCGGGGATCAGGCTGTGGGCAGCGCACAGTGGACGCACTGGCAACGAGAAGCGACAAGGGATGGTCATGCGAAAACTGGGGTCGTGGGCGGCGGATGCCGGGGTGGGGTTCGTCCGGGCGTGCGTGGTGGTGGCCGTCAGCATGCTGGTGCCGGCCGGGTGGGCGGCCGTCGTGCTGGGGGTCTGGTGGGCGGGGAACCCGTGGGCGTGGACAGCGGTGTTCGTGTGGGCGGCGATCGGCACGCTCGCCGTGTCCCGGCCGCTGTGCCGGACGGTCCGCCGGCTCGTCGCCAGGTGGACGGGCACCGTCATCCCCGCCGGGTACCGGCAGGCCGAGCCGGTGGTGCGGATGTCCACCGGATACTGGTGGAACGGGTTCTCCTACCGGCGCAGCAGCCGGGACGCCCGCCAGGAGCAGCGGTGGCGGCTCTGGTGGAGCGATCCCGCGACCTGGCGCGACCTGCGGTTCATGGCGATCGCGCCGCTCACCATGGGTGTGCTCGCGGCCGTCCCGCCGGCCGGGGTCGCGGCGGCGGTCCTCGGCCTCGGGCAGTCGGAGCTCCTCGTGCGCCTCGCCGGGGTGCTCGGCCTGGCGGTGGCCGTCGCGGGCGCCCCGTACGCCTGGCGGTCCGTCGAGCCGGTGGCCGTCCGCTTCCTGCGCCCGTCGCCCGCGATGGCACTGGCGGACCGGGTGGACGAACTGACGGCCCAGCGCGCGGACACGACCGTCGCGCAGGCCGCCGAGATCCGCCGGATCGAGCGGGACCTGCACGACGGCGCGCAGGCCCGCCTGGTCTCGCTCGGGCTCTCCCTGGCGACCGCGGAGAAGCTGATGGAAACCGACCCCGACCGGGCCAAGGCGCTGATGCGGGAGGCACGGGCCGGCGCCGCCACGTCACTGACCGAGCTGCGCGAACTGGTCCGGGGCGTCAACCCGCCGGTGCTCAACGAGCGGGGGCTCGTCGACGCCGTGCGCGCCCTCGCCCTGGACAGCCCGCTGGAAGCGGACGTCAGCGCCGACCTCCGGCTCCGCCTGGACCCGCCGATCGAGTCCGCCGTGTACTTCGGTGTCGCCGAACTGCTGACCAACGCGGTCAAGCACGCCCGCGCGACCCGGGCCCGGATCTCCCTCGCCCTGGACGGCACCGACCTCGTCGTCGAGGTGGCGGACGACGGCCGCGGCGGTGCCGTCGAGCGCGCCGGCGGCGGACTCGACGGGCTGCGCCGCCGTCTCGCGGTCTTCGACGGCATCCTGGAGATCAGCAGTCCGGCAGGCGGCCCGACCTGCGCAAGAATGGTGGTGCCATGCGAATCGTTGTAGCCGAAGACCTCTACCTCCTGCGCGACGGGATGGTCCGCCTCATCGAGGCATACGGGCACCAGGTGGTGGCGACCGCGTCCACCGGGCCCGAGACGCTCGATGCGCTGGTGTCGTGGCGGCCGGACGTCGCCGTCGTCGACGTCCGCATGCCGCCGACGCAGTCGGACGAGGGCCTGCGGGCGGCCCTCGCCGCCCGCAGGGAACTGCCCGGGCTGCCGGTCCTGATCCTCTCCCAGCACGTGGAACAGCTGTATGCCCGCGAGCTGTTGGCCGACGGCGCCGGCGGCATCGGCTATTTCCTCAAGGAGAGCGTCTTCGACGCCGATCAGTTCATCGACGCCCTGGAACGCGTTGCCGGGGGTGGGACCGCGATGGACCCGGCCGTCATCGCCAAACTGCTCTCCAGCGGTTCCTCGCCCCGCCGCCTGGAACGGCTCACCGAACGCGAACACTCCGTGCTCGGCCTGATGGCCGAAGGACTGTCCAACCAGGCCATCGGCCAGCGCCTCTTCCTCAGCGACAGCGCCATCAGCAAATACACCACCTCCATGTTCGGCAAGCTCGGCATCACCGACGACGACAACAGCAACCGCCGCGTCCTCGCGGTCCTGGCCTATCTGAACAAGACGTGAACGGGAGCATCGATGTACGGACACCAGCGCACCAGGCAGTTCCACGGCCGGCCGGTGGTGGAGTTCGACCCGGACCGCGCTGTCCGTACCGACCCGCAAGGAACGGCCTGGCGTCTCGACGCGGCGATCTCGGGGCCGCCCGAATTCCCCGAGGTCTTCGAGCGCTTCGTGCAGACCGTCGACACCACCCAGGTGACCACCCTGATCCTGGGGTTCACGGGCTTCGACGGCCCGGCCGCCGCCACCCACCTGCTCGACGCCGCGGAGCGGTTCCCCCGACTGGAGGCGCTGTTCCTCGGCGACGAACCGGACTTCTTCTGCATATACCAGACCGACCTCACACCCGTCCTCGAACGCTTCCCGCTGCTGGAGAGGCTGGACGTGCGGGGAAAGCAGGGGTGGGAGCTGAGCCCTTTCCGGCATGCCGCACTGAAGACGCTGCGCTGCGAGTCCTGCTGTCTGCCGTCGGACGTGATGCGGGCGGTGGCGGCCAGCGACCTGCCCGGGCTGGAACGCCTGGACCTCTGGCTCGGTGTCGATGACGGCACGGGCGAGGTGGCCGACGTGTGCGACCTGGCGCCGGTCCTGAGCGGTGAGCGGCTGCCCGCGCTGCGGTCCCTGGGCCTTCAGAACAGCGCGCTCCAGGACGAGATCGCCGAGGAGGTCGCCGAGGCGGCCGTGGTACCCCGTCTGCGGTCGCTGAGCCTGGCCCTGGGAACGCTCACCGACCGGGGCGCGGAAGCCCTGCTCAACGGGCAGCCGCTGGACCACCTGGAGCGGCTGGACCTGCATCACCACTATCTGTCCGACCCCATGATGGAGCGGCTGCGGGTCGCCCACCCGACCACGGACGTCGATCTCGGCGACGCCCAGGGCGAATTCCACGGCCCCTTCGACGACGAGGCCTACAACATGGTCGCGGACGGACGGGACTTCTGAGCGGCGCCGGCGCCGTCATGAGGGATCGGTGGGAACGGCGGTCAGCAGGTCGCGGATGACGGGACCGGCCGAACCGCCACCGGTCACCCCCTGTTCGACGACGCAGGCGAGGGCGACATTGCCGCGGTGCGCCGCGAGCCAGCCGTTGTTGGGTTCGTCGTCGGACACCTCGGCGGTGCCGGTCTTCGCGCCGACCTCGCCGGGCAGACCGGACAGGATCCGGGCCGTGCCGTCCGTGACGGTGGTGCGCAGCATCGCGCGGAGTTGGGTGACGACCTTGCGCGGCAGCGGCGTGGTGGTCGTCGAGTCCTGATTCCTGTGGGTGATCGAGGGCTGGTGGAAGGTGCCGGAGACCGCGGTGGCGATGACCGACGCCATGATCAGCGGGTTGGCCTGGACCCTGCCCTGCCCGATCATCGAGGCGGCCTTCTCGGTCTCGTCACGCGGCGCCGGCACCGACCCGTCGTACGAGGCAATGCCGACGTGCCACTTCTGGCCGACGCCGAAATACCTGCCGGCGACGTCGCCCGGTTCCCGGTTGCCGAGCTTCCCGCGCAGGCTGATGAACGCGGTGTTGCAGGACTCGGTGAAGTCCTTCAGGAAGGTCGCGTTGCGGTGTTCGGACGTCTCCACGTTGTGGAACTCCTTGCCCACCGTGAGGTACTTGGGGCAGTCGACGACGTCGGAGGGCGCGACGGCGCCCTTGAGCAGCAGGGCGCTGCTGGTGACGATCTTCCAGGTGGAGCCGGGCGCATAGGTGCCCGAGACGGCGCGGTTGAAGCCGGACGACGGGGAGTTGGCCATCGCGAGGATCTCGCCGTTGTCGATCCGGAGGGCGACCAGCGAGGCGTTCCTGCCGTGGGCGCCGGAGGCGAGGGCCCGCTCCGCGGCGGCCTGCCAGGTGGCGTCCAGCGTCGTACGGACGGGCCGGCGGGCCGACCGGACGGGCTTCTTCCCGAAGGTGGCCTCCGTGCGTTCGACCTTCCCGGTGGCCCGGTCGACGAGCTGGATCGCCCCGCGCGGGGCGCCGCCGCCCGTACCGGGGTCGAGCTGGTTCAGGACGGGGCTCAGCGAGGGGAACCTGGCGCCCGACAGGGAAGCGCCCTTGCGGTCGGTGACGTCGGGGGTGGCGACCGGTGCCTCGCGTTCGAGGTGAAACCTCTTGGCCCCGCTCAGCCGCGGGTGGACGACCGACAGCGACCAGTCCACCTTCCAGCTCCCGTCGCCCTGCTGGCGCAGCGGAAGCTTCGACCTGTAGGTCCAGGTGCCCAGGTCGGCTATGGGCATCGTGGCGGTGAAGGGGACGTCGACGGTGTCGTCCTCGGCCCGGATGGGCGTCGCCGCGACCGTGAGCGTCGGACGGCGGATGTCGAGCCCGGCGGTGAAGTTCCGCAGCACGTGCTGCGCCGTGGTGGGACTGGTGGTGCGGCCGGCCGCGGCCGGCAGGCGCCCGGCGGCCCAGTCCGCGAGGAAGCCATGAGCCTGGGCCAGGGCCGCGGGCTCGGGTTCGGTGGCGCCCCGGGCGAAGGGGCCGAGCCCCGCCGCGTAGGAACCGCCCGCGACGACCGCGCTCACCACCGCCACCGAGGTGACGGTGCGGACCACGGGGCGCGGTGTGCGACGGCGAGTGGTGGCGGGGGCCGGGTATCGGGATCGGGGCATCGGAAAGTCCTTGGCTGGCAGGGTGGTCGGGAGGGCGCGGCGGGCCGGACGCCGGTCTTCAGAGGTGGAAGAAATCGAGGATCGTGCTGGTCGCGTTCAGCGCCGTGCTGGTGGGTCCGAAGCCCGCCGGCGGCTTGATGCGTGAGCCCGGCCAGGTGTGTCCCGCGTCGTGCATGACGAGGAGCTGGACGGTCGCTCCGGGGGCCTTGAGGCGCCACACGGTGCGGTCGTAGCCGGCCTCGGCCTTCGTCTTGGCCGCGGCGGTCGCCCCGCCCGCGGTCGCGAACGCGGCGGCGCTGTCCCGGGCCGACATGGTCGGGGTGACCGGTTCCTCGCCGGCGGGGGCGGGGGAGGGGTGGGGCATTCCGGCGAGCGGGCGCACGCGATCGGCGGCACCGTAAATGATCATGAGGGGCACCGGACCGGTGGGCTTGACCGCGGCGTCGCCTGTGGGGAGTTCGCCGGACACCGCGGCCGCTCCCGCCAGCAGCCCGGGGCTCTGGGCCGCCACGCGCAGGGCCATCGAGCCGCCGTTGGAGAACCCGACGACGTAGACCCGCTTGGGGTCGGCCCGCTCCGTGCGCACCAGTTCGGCGATGAGCGCCTTGGTGAACCGCACGTCGAGGTCCGGGTCCGGCCGCCGCTCGGTCGCCCGGGTGCCGGCACCCCACAGCTTGCCCAGACCCTCGGGATAGGCGATCAGCATGCCGCGGGCCCTGGCGTCCTCGTCCAGGCGGCTCTGCTCGCGCAGGTACGAGGCGGTGGAGCCGCGGCCGTGGAAGGCGATGACCAGGGGCCGGGTCCGGCCGCCGGGCGCGGTGGGGCGGTGCAGCAGGTACTCCCGCGTACGGCCGTCCACCCGCACCTGCCGGTGGGTGGCATCGGCCTTGGCGGACGGGGAGCCGGCGGCCTTGGTCGGTGACGCCGGCTGCCCGGTCGCACCGCAACCGGCGAGTGCCGGCCCGAGCAGCAGGGCGAGGGCGAGGGACCAGGCGCGGACGGGGCGGCCGCGACGCAGTGTGGGGAAGGCATCCATGTCCTGAGGAGAGCAACGCCCGCCGCATCCTGTCCAAGACCGATATCGATCTCGGATCGATCAATTCTCGATATGATCGCTGGCCATGGACCTGGTTCGGCATCTGGAGTGCTTCGTGGCTGTTGCAGAACAGTCACACTTCGGCCGTGCCGCGGCCGAGCTCGGCATCGCCCAGCCGCCGCTGTCGCAGCGCATCCAGCGGCTGGAGCGGGAGTTGGGGGTCCGGCTGTTCGAGCGCACCAGCCGGCAGGTGACGATCACCGAAGCCGGGACGCTGCTGCTGGCCGAGGCGCGGGAACTCCTCGCCCGCTCCGAGGCGTTCATGGCCACCGCCCGCCGCATCCGGGACGGCGAGACCGGCCTGCTGCGCGTCGCCCTGCTGCCCGACCTGGCCGGCGAGACCGTCGCCGCGGTGCTGGCGGACTTCCCCCGGCACCATGCCGGCCTGGAACTGGAACTGCACGAGCTGTCCACGGCTCAGCAACTCGCCCGGTTCGCCTCGCAGGACCTGGACGTCGGCGTCATCCACCACCCCTGCGACGTCACCGGTCTGGAGCTGGGCCCGGTCCTGCGCCGCGAGTTGGGCGTACTGCTGCCGCGCAGCGCCGCCGCGGCCGCGCTCGACGAGGTGCCGCTCGCCTCGCTCAGCGGGTACGACCTGATCCTCTTTCCCCGCAGCAGCGCCCCGGCGCTCTACGACGACCTGCTGACCACGTGCGCCCGCAACGGCTTCACCCCCGCCGCCGTCCGGCACGGCCAGGGCGCGAGCTTCGTCCGCGGCCTGGTCCTGTCCGCCGGGGCGGTGGCCTTCGGCCCGTACGACACCCAGCCCGCGGACGTCCGCGAGCTGAGCGCGGACGCCGGATCGGGTGTCGTGTGGCGTCCGCTGGCCGGTGCCCCGCTGGCCTGGCGGCACTCCGTCGCCTGGCCGAAGGGCCGTGGCGACGCCGCGGTCGGCGCGTTCGCGGACGCGGCCACGCACGCGCTGCGCACCACCGCCGGCGCGCGGGCCGAGGCGGCCCCGCGACCGCTGCACCTTCGCCCGGCATCGGAGTACTGGCTGTGACCGACACCCCCGCCCGCATCCGGGCGGCCTTCGCCGAAGCCGGCGTCACCGGCTGGCTGCACGCGCTCGACATCGACTCCGGCGCACAACTCGGCGCGGGAGCCGACCAGTTGGTCTGCACGGCCAGCGTGCACAAGCTCTGTCTGCTCGTGACCCTGCACCAACTGGCCGCCACCGGCGCTCTGGACCTCGCCGAACCCGTCGAGTGCCCGCCGGTCGGGCGCACCGCGGGTCCCACCGGACTGGCCGCGATGCTCGACCCCGTCCGGATGTCCGTGCGCGATGTCGCGTATCTGATGATGGCGGTCAGCGACAACGCCGCCGCCGACCTCCTGCTGGGGCGCGTCGGCCTGGATGCCGTCAACCACACCACGCAGCGCCTCGGCCTCGGCGGCACGCACGCCGTCCACACCTTCGGCGAACTCTTCGCCACCATACGCAGGGACGCCGGTCCCGGCGGCGCCCGGGCGCTGACCGACCCGCACGTCATCACCCGGCTCCGGGCCCTCGACCCGGCGCGCACCAACCGCAGCACCCCGCGCGACATGACCCGCCTGCTCGGCGCCGTCTGGCGCGACGAGGCCTGCACCCCCGAACACGGCGCCGCCATCCGCCGCATCCTCGGCCTGCAGGTCTGGCCGCACCGGATGGCTTCCGGCTTCCCCTTCGACGACGTGCACGTGGCGGGCAAGACCGGCAGTCTGCCGACCGTGCGCAACGAAGTCGGCGTCGTCGAGTACCCCGACGGCGGCCGCTACGCCGTCGCCGTCTTCACCCGCACCGCCAACACCGCCGCCACCCTGCCCGCGGCCGACGCCGTCATCGGCACGGCCGCCCGCATCGCCGTCGACGCCTTGCGGGCTCCGTAGCCGGCCGTTCTCCTCGCGCCTTTCCGTCCCGGTATTTGTCTGGACCTATCTTGTGTAGGTTCCACAACTTCGAGGCCGTCGAATCGGCCCACTTCCCGATCTTTTCACTGCTCAGACACTGGCATGCTCGAAGCGGGTCGTTGCAGACCTTGTAAGTTTCCTATGCCCTTAGGAGGAGCGGGGATGGCCGCGACGGATCAGGTGCTGGTGACCGGTGTCGGTGCGATGACGCCCTTGGGCGGTGACGCGCCGTCGACCTGGGCGGGCCTGCTGGCGGGGAAGTCGGGCGTGCAGGCCCTGAACGAGGAGTGGGCCGCGGACCTCCCGGTCCACATCGCCGCCAAGCTCTCCGACGACCCGGCGGCCGCGCTGCCCCGGACCCAGGCGCGGAAGCTGGACCGCGTGGAGCAGATCGCCCTGGTCAGCTCCCGTGAGGCCTGGCAGGACGCCGGCGCCCCGGACGTCGACCCGGTGCGGCTCGCCGTCGTCATCGGTACCGGGACCGGCGGCATGCTGACCACCCTCGGCCAGGACGACCTCTTCGAGACGTCCGGTGCCCGCCGGCTCTCGCCGTTCGCGGTCCCCATGCTCATGGCCAACGGCCCCGCCGCCTGGGTGAGCATGGACCTCGGCGCCAAGGGCGGCGCCCGCACCCCGGTCAGTGCCTGCGCGTCGGGCGCCGAAGCGCTGGCCATGGCGCTGGACCTGATCCGTGCCGACCGGGCGGACGTGGTGGTCGCCGGCGGGGTGGAGGCGTGTCTGCACCCCTTCACCCTCGCCGCCTTCGCCCAGATGAAGGCCCTCTCCCCGCAACACGAGCACCCCGAGTCCGTCTCCCGGCCCTTCGACGTGGCCCGCAGCGGCTTCGTCATGGGCGAGGGCGGATGCGTGATGGTGCTGGAACGCGCCGAGTTCGCCCGCGCCCGGCGGGCCCGCACCTACGGCACGCTGGCCGGTGCCGCCATCACTTCGAGCGCGGACCACATCACCGCCTCCAACACGGAGGGCCAGGTCCACGCCATCGACGCCGCGCTGCGGGACGCCGGGGTGAGCCCCCGGGACATCGGCCAGGTGCATGCGCACGCCACCTCCACCGAGTCCGGCGACCTGGCCGAGGCACAGGCCATCGGCCTCGCCGTCGGGGACCACGCCCCGGTCACCGCGACCAAGTCGATGACCGGTCACATGCTCGGCGCCTCCGGCGCGGTGGGTGCCCTGTCGGCGCTGCTCACCCTCCGGGACGGCGTCGCACCGGCCGTACGCAACCTCGAACGGCTCGATCCCCGGGTCGAGTTGGACGTGGTGCGGGGCGAGAACCGGACCGGTCGGTGGCACGCCGCGCTCGCCAACTCCTTCGGCTTCGGCGGTCACAACGTCAGTCTCGTGTTCACCGTGTGACGTCGTCCGCGGTCGTCAGGCGGCGCGGCCGCGCCGGGTGACCACCAGGATGGCCATGTCGTCCGCGTGCACGCCCTCGGTCCAGCGGCCGACGTCCTCCGTCAGGGCCTCCACCAGTTCGTCGGGGTCCTCGAACGGCCGCTGGAGGCGCGCGGAGTCGACGGGGTCGTAGAACGTGCCGTGGCTGTCCCGCGCCTCGGTGACGCCGTCGGTCACCAGCAGCAGCGACGCGCCCGGGGGCAGGTGCACCACATCGACCGACGCGGAGCCGGCCGGGGCGAGCTCACCCAGTCCCACCCCGAGGGGCAGTTGCGGGGCGGTCGGGTCGAGCCGCACGATCCGGCCGCCGTGCACCAGGTACGGCGGTGGATGCCCGCGGTTCACCAGGCTCAGCGCCGCACCGTCGGCGGAGACCTCGGCCAGTACGGCGGTGGTGAAGCCCTCCGTCGAGATCAGCGGGCCGCTCCGGGCCGCCTCCCTTGCCAGCGCCTCGTCCATCCGCTGCGACAGCGCGGCCAGGGTGGAGGCGTACTCGGCCTCCTGGCGGAACGCCCCGATCGCCACCGACACGGCGGCGACGGCCGCGATCCCCTTCCCCCGCACGTCCCCGATGATCATCCGCACCCCGAAGGGCGTCTGCTGCACCGCGTAGAGATCGCCACCGATCCGCGCCTCGGCCTGCGCGGCCGTGTACCCCGCGGCCACGGCCACCGGGCCCACCTCCCGCGGTGGGTCCGGGAGCACCGCCCGCTGGACCGCCTCCGCGACATCCCTCGCCCGCGCCAGATCGCGGCCCTGCCGCACGATGAGCCGGTTGACCACGAGGGCCAGCACACCGATCAGGCCGACCACGGCCAGATCGACCAGCAACGGCGTCGCCGGGCGCTCCCGTTCGACGTCCACCGCCACCGAGACCACGCAGGTGACGCACACGACGGCGAACGCGGAGCGGAAGGACAGCGTGGCGCCCGCGATGAGCGGGGCGGCGGCCAGCAGCGGCAGCCCCGTGTACGGCTCGGGCGCCAGGAGATCCAGCAGCACACCGACCACCAGCACCAGCGCCGCGAGGATCCACGGCACCTTCGTCAGCGTGGGTTGCAGGACCTTCACCGCGCCTCTCCTGCTGCCGGGCCGCGCTCGCGGACCGGAGGGTACGGGCCCGCCGCCCCGGGTGGGAGCGGGCGGGGCCCTTCTCCCGGGCAGGCTCCCTCATTCCGGCAGGCGGCGCATCTCCTCGACCCGCAGCCCGAGGTCCTGGAAGCGGGCGAGAAGCCCGTACAGGTGGGCCTCGTCCGTGATCGTGCCGAAGAACAGCGTCTGCCGGGAAACCGGTTCCGTCTCGAGTTCGGGGAACGCCTCGGACAGGAGACGGGAAACGTCGCCGGTCACCCGGAATTCGTAGCGCATGGTCGTGTCGCTCCCCACCGCCGGGGGCACCTTCAGCAGCAGCGTGCGGCCGGCGGCGGACGATGCCACCACCCGGAACAGGTGGGACCCGGCGGACGGTCACGGCGTCAGAGCACGTGCAGTTCCCTGGCCCGTTCCACCGCGTCCCGGCGCCGGGAGACGCCCAGCTTGCGGTAGACGCTGCGCAGGTGGGTCTTGACGGTGTTGACGGAGAGGCGGAGCTCGTCGGCGATCTCGTCGGCGGTCATCATCCGCTGCACACACCCGAGCACCTCGCGTTCCCGGCCGCTGAGGGACTGCACCGGGCCGGGGAGGTCCGCGCCTCCCCGCGCCGCGAGCCAGGCGCCTCGGGCCGGTGCGGTGGTGGTGCCGTCGATGCCGCCCAGCAGATGGCGCAGCCAGGGTCCGGCGTCGGTGAAGGGCCGGCGCAGCCGCTCGGGCCGGGCGGCGTCCAGCGCGTCGCCGAGCAGACGCCGAGCGGTCGTCCGGTCGTCCGCCAATACGGCGGCATGGGCGCGTACCAGCTGGAGGGCCACCCGGTCCGGCAGGCTCAGGTCCGCCGAGCCGCCGGCACGGGCCAGCAGCCGTCGGACCCGGTCCGGGTGCCCGGCGACGAGGTGGGCGCCGGCCAGGGCGATGAGGGGGGCCGGTCCGTCGGCGGGGACGTCGTGCACGGCGGCGACGGCGGCCCGGTGGTCCCCGCGGGCCAGCTCCACGACCGCGCGGGTGAGGGCGAGCCGCTGGGCGGGCCACGGCTCGTCGGCGGCGCCCGGAGCGGGGAGCGCGTCGAGGGCCGCCTGCCAGCGCCCGCACGACAGCTCCAGGCGGGACCGCAGGACGGCTGCCTCGGCGGCCAGGACCGGGTCGTCGGGCACGTCGGGGCAGGCCAGGGCCTGTTCGAGGCGGCGGTGGGCGACCTCCCGGCCGTCGCGTTCGTCCCGTTCGAGCGCGACCACGGCCAGAGCGAGGCAACCGGCCCCCGAGCGCCGGTCCGGGCCGACGCCTTGATCGTCGGCGCGGGCCAGCGCCCGCAGCGCGTGGTCCTCCGCGGCCGTCAGGGCGCCCTCGGCGCTCTCGGCCAGCGCGAGCAGGCCCAGCGCCCGGTGGTGCAGCGGCAGGGTCGCCTCGGTCGTGCAGGCGTCGACGGCCCCGGCGGCGAGGCGGCGGGCCTCGCCGAGGCGGCCGGCACCGAGGAACGCCCGGGCGAGCCCGTGCAGCCGCAGCGCCTCGATCTCGGGATGCGCCCGGACCAGCCCGAGCGGCAGCTGCCGCAGCAGGTCCGGGACGGCCCGGGCGGCCTCCTCGGCCGCCCCGGGCCGCCGGCCGTCACCGTCACCGCGCCGGCCGCGCTCCGGCCGCCGGCTTTCCTCCGGCCCGCACAGCAGGCGGAGGAGGACGTGGGTGAGCGCGACCTCCGGGTCGGGCTGCGTGCCCTGCCCGTGCAGCTGTCGCTCGGCCCTCTCCCGTTCGGCCACGGCGAGGTGCGTACGGCAGCCCGCGCGGTCCTGCTGCGCCAGCCGGCACGCGGCGGCCACCAGGGCCGGTTCGGCTCCCGGCACGGAAGACGGCATACCGGCGAACGCGCCCTCCACCCGCTCGGCCTCCGACGTGGCGAGCAGGGTCCCGACCAGCAACTGACGGACGGCGAGCGAGGCGCCGTACTGCCAGTCCCCGGCCTCCGCGGCGTGCTCCAGCGCCTCCGTGACACGGTCCGCCCCGGCGAGCCAGCGGGCCGCACGGGCGTGGAGGCGCGGGGCGAGACCGGGGTGCCGGATCCGCAACTGGGTGCGGAGCACCTCCGCGAACAGGGGGTGGACCCGGCACCAGGTGGTGCCGGGCACGGGCTCGACGAAGGCGTTGTCGTGCGTGAGCCGGGCCAGGATCGCCTCCGCGTCACCCCCGCCGCCGAGGGCGTTCGCCAGGTCCGGGTGGATGCGGTCGAGGACGCTGGTGCGCAGCAGCAGCTCCGTGGTGGCGGCGGGCTGCGCGTCGAGCACCTCCGCGAGCAGATAGCCGGACACGGCCTGTTCGGAGCGGACGAACGAGCGGACGAACGCGGCCGGATCGCCGGTCCGGCACATGGCCAGGACACACAGGCGCAGCCCGGCGGCCCACCCTTCGGTGCGCCGCGTGAGGGCCTTGGCGACGTCGTCGGGCGGCCGGAGACCGTGCCGGCGCAGCAGCACCGCCGTCTCGTGCGGGGTGAAGGCCAGGTCGGCACCCCGGATCTCCGCGAGCCGGTCCTCGGCCCGATAGCGGTGCAGCGGCAGCAGGGGATCGACACGGCTGGCGATGACCAGTCGCCACAGCGGCCCGGCGTGGTCGAGGAGGAACTCCAGACCGGCCGGAACGCGCCGGCCCGCCACCTTCTCGAAACCGTCGAGGACCAGGACCACGGGTGCGGGCAGCCGCTCCGTCGCGGCGGCGAGCCGGGTGAGCAGGGAGGTGCCGGCATCACCGGGGGAGGAGGGCATCCCGATGCCGTCGGGCAGCCGGGGGAGGGCCCGCCGCAGGGCTTCCACGACGTAGCTCCAGAAGACGCCCGGCGTGCGGTCGTACGTGTCGAGCGTCAGCCAGGCGACCGGCCCGGGGGACCCGCCGCTCCGCGCCCAGGCGGCGGCGAGGGTGGTCTTTCCGGTGCCCGCCGGGCCGGTGACCAGGGTCAGCGGCCCCGCTGTGCCCGCGCTGAGCCCGTCGAGCAGCCGGTGCCGGGGGACATGGGCCCGCGGGGCGGCGGGCACCGTCAGTTTGGCGTCGAGCAGGGGGTCGCCGGACCAGGGCAGCGCCGCCCGCGGACCGGCGTCCGGGAGCGCGCGTCCGGTCGAAGCCATCCGATCACCACCGTGCAGCAGGCCCGGCGGCCCCCGCTCCGCACCCGTCCACCACTCCGTCCACCACGCCGAGCCCGGCCGTCCCGGCGAACCCGGCGTGTCCCTGCACCTCCATCTTCGTCACCACCGGCCGGTGATCGCACGACGGCCGCGCGGTGCCCCTGGCCGGGCGGGTGACACACCCCGTGGCCGAGGGAGCGTGGGGCACCGGGCGGCTCTAGGGTGCGATCAGGAGTCGCTCGCCCCTCATCGGGGAGCACCGGAACGTGGAGAGGTGCAGGCGTGCAGCGATGGCGAGCCTTGATCGTCCTCGGGACGGCGCAGTTCCTGATGGTGCTGGACACGTCGGTGATGAACGTCTCCATCAGCAGGCTGGTCGAGGACTTCGACACCGAGGTCACCGCGATCCAGGCCGTCATCACGCTCTACACCCTGGTCATGGCCGCCTTCATGATCACGGGTGGGAAGCTCGGCGACGCGTTCGGGCGCCGCCGGGTCTTCACCGTCGGACTGATCGTGTACGCGGTCGGCTCCGCCCTCACCTCGCTGGCACCGTCGCTGTGGGTGCTGGCCGTGGGCTGGTCCGTGATCGAGGGGCTCGGCGCCGCACTCGTCCTCCCGGCCCTCGCGGCGCTCGTCGCCGGCGCGTACCGGGGCCGGGAGCGGTCGGTCGCGTACGGCGTCATCGGCGGCCTGGCGGGTGCCGGCATCGCGGTGGGGCCGCTGCTCGGCGGGTGGGTGACGACGTATCTGACCTGGCGGCTGGTCTTCGCCGGCGAGGTCGTGGTGGTCGTCGCCATGCTGTGCGTGGTCCGGTGGATCCCGGACGCCCCGCCGGGGCCGCGCACCAAGCTGGACACGGTGGGCGTCGCGCTGTCCGCGGCCGGGCTGGCCCTCGTCGTCCTGGGCGTGCTGCAGAGCAGCTCCTGGGGATGGCTGAAGCCGCGCAACCCTCCCTTCACCCTGTTCGGCTTCGCCCCGACGTTGTTCGTCATCGCCGCCGGGGCCGCCCTGCTGTGGTTGTTCTGTTCCTGGGTGCGGCGACAGCAGGAGCGCGGACGGAGCCCGCTGGTCAGGCTGTCCCTGTTCGCCATTCCGCCGCTGCGCTCCGGCCTGACCATGCTGCTCTGCCAGAACCTCGTCCTGCTCGGCCTGTTCTTCGTCATCCCCCTGTACCTCCAGGTCGTCCAGGGCCTCAACGCGTTCCAGACCGGGGTCCGCCTGCTGCCGGTGTCGGTCACCATGCTGGTGTCCGCCATGACCGGCCCGCTGCTCGGCCGGATCGCGGCACCCCGCACCGTGGTGCGCTGCGGTCTGCTCGTGCTCGTCGTGGCGGCCGGGTGGCTCCTCGCGACGATCGAGCCCCGGATCGACAACCTCTCCTTCGGCCTGGCCATGGCCGTCCTCGGCCTGGGCATGGGGCTGCTCGCCTCCCAGCTGGGCAACATCACCCAGTCCAGCGTCGGGGAGACCGAACGCAGCGAAGCGGGCGGACTGCAGTACACCGCGCAGAACCTCGGGTCGTCCCTCGGCACCGCGCTCATCGGATCCCTGCTGATCGGAGCCCTGGTCAGCGCCTTCACCACGCAGATCGAGGACAACCCGAAGATCTCCGACGCGGCACGTCACCAGGCCGGCATCGCCATGGAGGCGGGGGTCAGCTTCGTGAGCACGGACCAGGTGCGCGCGGCGGCGGAACGTGCCGGGCTGCCGCCGTCCGAAACCGATGCGCTGGTCGACTCCTACGCCACGGCGCAGCTGAACAGCCTCAAGGCCGCCGTGCTGGCCGCCGCGGCCGTCCCGCTCGTCGCCTTCCCGTTCACCCGCCGGCTGCCGGCGGAGTTGCCGGCCAGAGGAGCCGCCCACTCAGCCGGCGGCTGACCCACGGCCCGCGGGGAGGGCGAGGGTGCCCAGGCGCCGCCAGTCCAGCCGCGGCCGTGCCGGCGGGACGCCCGGACGGTGCCGGGGCACCCGGACCCGTAGCGCGGCCGGCTGCGAGACGCAGCGCACGGGAGTGGGCAGCGTCAGCGACTCGCCGTCGACGCCGACCCGCACCTCCGGCCGGTCGGCGTCGACCACGAGCGCCTCGGCGGTCACCGAGACCAGCCCCTGCGCGTGCCGGCCGCGCAGCAGACCGGCCGCCTGGACCGCACTGTCGACCGTCACGCTCAGCATGCCCAGCACACCACCGTCGAGCCGGTCGCGCCGGCCCAGCCCCGCACGATCACCGACCCGGTACGGGTTGTTGCTGACCAGCACGGCCTGCGGCCCGTCGACGCCGACGTCCCCGGCGCTGACCGCCAGCCGCGGCCCGTGCTGATGGGTCAGCACATCGGGCAGCAGCCGCAGGAGGGTGCCGACCTTGTCGTCGCGGTACGCCGGGCTCTGCACGACCTCCGCGTACGCACCGAAGGACGCGTTGTTGACGAAGGCCCGTCCCCCCACCCGCCCGAGGTCCACCCGGAACTCCACCCCGTCGGTCAGCGCCTGCAGGCTCAGTGACGGGTCGTCCCGGTCGAGCCCCAGGTCCAGCGCGAAGTGGTTGCGCGTCCCGGCCGGGATCACCATGAACGGCACGTCGTGCTCCGCGGCCACCGCCGCCACCAGAGCCTGTGTGCCGTCACCACCCGCCACCCCGAGCAGGTCGGCCCCACGGGCGAGGGCGTCGCGGGCGAGCGCGGCCACGTCCCCGTGGTGGGCCGCGTCGAGCAGCAGCACCTCCGCGCCCAGCGCCTCCGCCTTCTCCCGCAACCCGAAACGCCCCACCTTCCCGCCACCGGAGCGCGGATTCATCAGGAGGCAGGCGCGCTCGGGCGGCCGCACCGGACGGCCGGGGGACGCCCGCGCGACGGCATCCGCCCGCAGCGCGGCCCAGCCCGCCGCGGCGGCCAGCACCCACAGCGCCAACGAGACCAGCACCAGCCAGAGCAGACGCGCCGCCACGTACGACACGAGCACCGCCACCGGCGCCAGCAGGGCCAGGACCAGCGCCACCCCGCGCGCCACCCCCCGGCGGGACAGCGCCCACCATCCGGCCGCCACCGAAACCGCCAGGCCGGCCGTCCCCAGGGCCACCAGCACGAGGCTCCGGAGCCCCGCGACGGACAGCAGGAGCACCGTCGCGCCGACGCCCGCCACGATCGCCAGCCGCGCGCTCCAGCGCTGTGCCGCCCGTCCGGGCGCGGCGACACGTCTCATGGCATCTCCTGGGCTCGTGGCGTCTTCCGGGCTGCTCGTGGAGCC
Organism: Streptomyces bugieae; assembly: GCF_036352915.1. Lineage (NCBI taxonomy): Bacteria > Bacillati > Actinomycetota > Actinomycetes > Kitasatosporales > Streptomycetaceae > Streptomyces > Streptomyces bugieae. The sequence goes on along the minus strand of NZ_JAZBJP010000002.1, from coordinate 648,801 downwards.
TGCCGGCTCGCGGCCGGGGTCCCCGGCGGCTCGCCGCCGGTGGTCGTGGCTTCATGGTGGCGGCCCGATGCAGCCGGCACCGTCACCCGCAACGGGTGAGGCAGGCCGGGCGGGCGGCACGCAGAGTGGCAGTGCCGCCGGGTGCAGGCCGTACCAGTGGCGGCGGACCGCACCAGCCGTCCACCCGCCGGGCCCGCACCACAGGCCAGCCCACCACCACGGCTGAGCAGCGGGCCCGGCGCCACGGGGACAGCGGAGGAACTGGAGCCGGATGAACGGCGGCAGACGGACCACCGACCGGTCGCGGCCGGCCCGGCCGGACGACTCGGTGATCGTGCAGGCCCAGGCGCTGTTGCCGATGATCTGGGCCGACCCCCAGCACATGCCCGAGCAACTGGCCTTCTTCGCGGTGCGGCGGTTCGGTCCGCGGGCCGCGGCCGCCATGGCCCGGCGCAAGCAGCACAAACCGCAGGCCGGGGACGACGAGCTCGCCGGGGACGCCGTCGCCCACGGAACGCGGATGTCGATCGCCGACGGCGCCGTGCTCGGTGGGCCCTTCGTGGTCCTCATGCCGGTCAGTTTCGTGGCGGCGCTGCTCTCCCAGGCCCAGATGATCCTCGAACTGGCCGCGCTCGCCGGACAGGACCCCCGCAACGAACGCCGCGTGGCGGACCTGCTGGTCCTACAGGACGTCTACCCCTCCACCGAGGCCGCCGAGGCCGCCCTGCCCGAGGTGCCGCGCCATCCACAGGGCGGCCGGGGCCGGCTTCCCCGCCGGACCCGGTGGTCCCTGCTCGTCAGGATGGCGGCGATCCTCGGCATCACGGGTGGCGGCGAGAAGCCGAGCAGACTCCAGCGGGCGATGTCGACGGCCCTGATCGGCGCCCTCTTCCTCGTGGGCATGGTGCTGCCGTTGATCTGGATGCCGGCCCTCGCGTGGTTCTACCGGCAGAACTGCCTGCGGCTCGGTGCGAAGGCCGTGCAGTTCTACACCCCGGGGGCCGCCGGGGACCTGGTCAGGCACCGGCGCGGCATCACCCGCGTGCCCCGGGCGGTCGGCATCGCCGCCATCCTGCGCTTCCTCGCCCTGACCGTGGTGCCCTTCCTGGCCGCCGCCGCGGTGGTGCTGGCCGGGGTACGGGTCGTCGGCGGATTCTGGGGCACCGCCCTGCTCGTGCTCTTCGCGGCCTCCCTGCTGGCCGCGGGTGTCTGGTTCGTACGGCAACGGTCACGACTGGCCGAGGAGGAAAGGGACGGGCCATGAGGACGGACGCACCCCACCCGACACCTGCCGAACGCGCCAGGCGCGGCAAGGCGGCGCGCGAACGCGTACCGCGCTCGTCCCACGCCGAGTTCGAGCCCGGGCCGGACCGGCCCGACCCGGTCGAGGTCCTCGACCGGCAGAGCGCCGGACGCGTGCCGGACCTCGTCCCGGTCCGCTACGGGCGGATGCTGGAGTCGCCGTTCTCCTTCTACCGCGGCGCCGCGGCCCTGATGGCCGCGGACCTCGGCAACCGTCCCCGCACCGGGATCGAGACCCAGCTGTGCGGCGACGCCCACCTGCTGAACTTCGGGCTGTACGCCTCGCCGGAACGCCATCTGGTCTTCGACGTCAACGACTTCGACGAGACCCTGCCCGGCCCGTGGGAGTGGGACGTCGAGCGCCTGGCCGCCAGCATGGCGATCGCGGGCCGCGACAACGGCTTCGCGGCCGCACAGCGCCGGGACGTCGTCCGCGCCACGGTCCGCTCCTACCGGCAGACGATGCGCGGCTTCGCCGGCATGCGCAACCTCGACGTGTGGTACGCGCAGTCCGACACCGACCACCTGCGCGTGCTGTTCGCCGACCGGCTCGGCGAGCGCGGACGCCGGCGGCTCGCCCGGACGCTGGAGACCGCGCGCAGCCGGGACCACCTGCAGTCCTTCGAGCGGCTCACCGAGGTCGTCGACGGCACCCGTCGGATCGCCGCCGACCCACCCCTGATCGTCCCGCTGGGAGACCTGCTGACCGATACCCACCGCGCCGAACTCGAAGGACACCTCCGCCGCCTCATCGAATGCTACGGCCACAGCCTCTCCGCCGACCGCCGGCACCTCCTCGGGCAGTTCCGGATGGCCGACGCCGCCCGCAAGGTCGTGGGGGTCGGCAGTGTGGGCACCCGCTGCTGGATCGTGCTGCTGCTCGGCAGGGACGACGACGATCCGTTGTTCCTTCAGGCCAAGGAGGCCGACCCGTCGGTCCTGGCGCCCTACGCGGGCCCGTCGGCGTACGCCAACGAAGGCGAACGCGTGGTGCACGGACAGCAGTTGATGCAGGCCGTCAGCGACATCTTCCTGGGCTGGGAACGCGTCACCGGCATCGACGGACGCCAACGCGACTTCTACGTACGGCAGTTGCACGACTGGAAGGGCAGCGTCCGCACCGACCGGATGCCCCCCGACCGGATGCGGCTCTACGGAGAGCTGTGCGGCGCGACGCTGGCCCGTGCCCACGCCCGGTCCGGCGACCGGATCGCCATCGCGGCCTATCTGGGCAGCAAGGACGTCTTCGACCAAGCCCTGGCGGAGTTCGCCGAAGCCTACGCCGACCGCAACGAGCGCGACTTCCGGGCACTCGCCGAGGCCGTGCACCCCGGCCGCGCCGTCGCCCGGGGGGATTGAACAGCGCGGCCCACCGGTACGCCTCCGGTCACTGGCTCTTCCACTCGGGCGGCCGGCGCTCGTCCGGCGGCCGGTCCGTCATGCTCTCGCGCAGCGACGGGCGGCGGGCCACCGCCCGTTCGTACCACCGGCCGTACCGGTCGGCCAGGACGACGGACGAGAGTCCGTGCAACAGGATGCTGAGCCCGATGGTGACCGCGATCACGGTGCCCGGCCGGGCACCGGGTGCCGTTTCGGCCGCCACGAGCAGGCCGAGGACGAGGGATGGCAGACCGCGCGAACCGAACCAGGCGGTGTAGAGCACGGTGGGCGCGCGCAGCCCGCTTCCCGCGAACGCCAGGGCGGTGGGCAGCAGCCGGACGACGGTCAGGCTCAGCACCGCATAGCCGACGACGCTCCAGGTCAGCCGGGTGAGCGCGGGGCCGAGCAGCACCGCGCCGAAGACCAGGAAGCTCAGTGCGGCCAGCAGCGCGGCCAGGTGCTCGACCGCTTCCAGCGTGTCGTCCTCGCCGGCGGGCACGGTGCCGGGCCGCGCCGGTGGGCGCAGGGCGACCGAGAAGACGAGCCCCGCCACCCAGGCGGCGACGAAGGGACTGCCCTCCGTGGCCGCCGCGAGCGCGGCCGCTCCGGTGGCCAGGGCCAGCGGAAGGATGCGCCGCCACTCAGAGGTGATCGCGTCCGCGGCGCGCGACCGGCGCAGCAGCCACCCCCCGAGGCCACCGACCGCCAGCCCCAGCGCGGGGCTGAGCAGCAACACCCGCTCCAGGATCCCCACCACTCCCTGGTGCGCGGCCGCGGTGCCGGGCAGCCCGGCGAGGAGGACGGCGAAGAGCGGCAGGACCAGGCACTCGTTCAGGCCGCACTCGGCGTTGAGCCCGTGCCGCACGACCGCCGGGATGCGCGGGGCGAACACCGCGCTCTTGCTCACGGAGGCGTCGGTGGGCGCGAGGATCACCGCGACCAGCGCCAGTTCCCAGCCGCTCAGCCCCGGGAGCAGCAGCCACGCCAACAGGGCGCCGCCCACGATCGTCAAGGGCAGTCCGACGGCGAGCAGGCGGGCGGGGAAGAACCAGCCGCTGCGGAACTCCTCGGAACGGACGGTGGCGGCGTCGGAGAACAGGACCAGCGCCAGCGCCGCCTCGACGAGTGTGAGCACCGGCCCGGCGTCGTGCTCCAGGTCGAGCAGCCCGAGACCGACCGGGCCGATGAGCACGCCGGTCGCGGTGAACACCATCGGGGCCGACACGGAGCGTACGGCCAGTCGCCGGGAGACCAGGGCGTACCCGCCGGTGACCGCGGCCACCGCAGCGACGGCCCATCCGCCGTTTCCGCTCACCTGTGCTCCTTCGGTCGCAGGGAGCGTAACGTCGGGAGCTCGCCGATCGCCGCAACAAGGGCGGAGCCCGGCGGCCGGGTCCCCTGAGTGGATGCGCCTGCGCCGCCGGCATCCCGGAGGCGCCCCAAGGTCACCTGGAACGAGTGATGGCTGCCCGCTCCGCACGCGGCAGGCTACGAGGGAACTCCGTCGGCCTGTGTCTGCCCGCGTTGCGGGGCCGCAGCCGGGCAGTACGCACCCGCGGCCATCCGGCCGCCTCAGGCAGGGGCCGGTTCAGGGAGGAGCCGCGCATGTCCACCCCCGCCACCCCCGGCCCGAACGGCCCGGACGAAGGCCGCGACCGTCCGGCCGGTGACCGTCCCCTGGGCCCCGCCGAGCGCAAGGAGTACGAGCGGCTCCGGCGCGCGTCCCACGTACAGCACCGGAAGCTGCGCATCGCCTGCGCGGCCGTCCTCCTCGTGCTGGCCTTCGTGCTGGCCCCGCTCGGTGCCGTCGCCGCCTGGGCGGAGTCCCAGGTCTCCGACGCCGGCCGGTACGTACAGACCGTCGCCCCGCTGGCCCGCGATCCGGCGATCCAGACCGCGGTGACCAATCGGCTGACCAACGACGTGGTCAAGAAGCTCGACGTCAAACGGGTCACCGACGCCCTCGCGAAGTCCCTCGCCCAGCGGAACGCGCCGCCCGTGGTCGTCAACCAGACCAGGCGACTGGGCGGCCCGCTGCAGAACGCGGTGACCGATGTGGTGCACAAAGTGGTGTACAAGGTCGTCACCAGCGACGAGTTCGCGAAGGTCTGGGACGCCGCCAACCTGCGCGCCCACGCGGCCGTGGTCAAGGTCCTCACGGGCGAGGGCAACAGCGCCGTTCAGGCCCGCGGCGACACCGTCGTCCTCAACATCGGGACCGTCGTGGACAAGGTCCAGCAGCGACTCGTCGACCGCGGCTTCGAGAAGGCCAAGTACATCCCCGACGTCGACCGGCAGGTCGTCCTGCTGAAGACGGACAAGCTCCAGCAGGCGCAGAACGCCATGATGGTGCTCGACATCGTCGGTGTCTGGCTGCCCGTGACGGTCCTGGTGCTGGTCGTACTGGCGGTGTGGACGGCGCCGGCCCACCGGGTGACGCTGCTGACCGCGGGCGTCGGGCTCGCCGTGATGATGCTCCTGCTCCTGGTCGGGCTCGCGGTCGCGCGCCGCCAGTACCTCGATTCGGTGCCCCCGAGCACACAGACCCAGCAGGCCGCGGCGGCCGTCTTCGACACGCTGGTGCGCTTCCTGCGGAACAGCACCTGGACGGTGTTCGTCGTCGCCGTGATCACCGCGATCGCCGCCTACCTCTACGGGCCCGGCCGCGCCGCCCGCGCGGTACGCTCCGGCGCCGCCAGGTCCACGGGCGCGGGCGGAAGAAAGCTCGCCCGCATCGGCCTGCGCACCGGGGGAGTGGGCCGGTGGCTGGATGCCCACCGGGCCTGGACGACCGGGATCGTCATCGCGATCGGTGCACTGGTCCTGGTGCTGTGGAACTACCCCACACCGGCCTCGGTCGCCCTCGTCCTCGGCATCGTGCTCGTCGTGCTGGTGCTGCTGGGCGTGCTCGCCGCGACCGCCACTCCACCGTCCGGCGCTCCACCGACGCCGGCGCCGGCCGGTGCCCCACCCGGCCCAGGCCCCGGCCCCGGCCCAGGCCCCGGTCCCGGTCCTGGCCCCGGTCCCCGTACGGACGACACACGGCCCGGCCCGCACACGGACGCCGCGCCGCCCGGCCCGCACACGGACGACTCCCCGCCCGACCCACCGGTTCGCCCGTAGCGGGTGATGCCGCCGACGGCCGGTGCGCGCGACGGTGAGGGCGTACCACTGGTGATCGGGCTGGTGATCAGGAGAGAGTGATGGCTGAGTACTTGGCGTACGACTATCCGGTCCTCGGTGCCTTCTGGACCGTGATGTGGATCTTCCTGTGGATCTGGTGGTTGGTCCTGCTGTTCCGCATCATCGTCGACATCTTCCGCGACCGGCGGATGAACGGCTGGGCGAAGGCCGGCTGGCTCATCTTCGTGATGGTCATCCCGTTCCTCGGCGTGCTCGTCTATGTGATCGCGCGCGGCCGCCAGATGGGTGAACGCGAGATCGACCATGCGCGTGCACAGCAGGAGGCCATGAACGCCTACATCCGGGACGTGGCGGGAGGCCCCGCCGAGGACGTGGACAGGCTGGCCAAACTCTCCGAGCTCAAGAACAAGGGCGACATCACGGAGGCGGAATTCCAGCGGGCGAAGGACAAGATCCTCCACTAGCGAGGGTCCTCCAACGGCGCCGCTCGCCGCTACGCCGCCCCGCGGGACGCCCGCCATAGCGATGGCCCCCGCCGCATGCCGGGGCGGGGGCCTGTCCGTCGGTGAGGAGCCTCGTTCGTCAGCGCGGGGCCTCGTTCGTCAATGGGCGAAGGGCGGTTCGAAGCAACCCGACTCCAGATACGGCCCGTTGACCTGCACCTGGTAGTTGGTCTTCTGCACGAACGCGGTGACGCAGGCGTCGTTGTGGACGCGGAGGCCGATCCGGGCGCCTTCGTGCGTGACGTAGTGGTCGTTCTCGAAGCGGGGTTCCATGCCCCGCACGTCGAGTTTCCCGCCGAGCTGCTCACCCTTGGCGCCGGTCCGCTGCTCCTGGTACCCGAGCGCGAGCATCGCCGCGCGGACGCTCCTGGGGTCCCACTTCCCCTGCTTCCAGAGGCGTTTGAGGACCGGCTCGATGCGGTCGGCCTCCCGCTGCGCGTCCTTCCGGCTGGCCGGGGACATCTCACGGGGTTGCCGCCCGGCGTTGTTCTCGTTGTAGTGCGGGGCTCCGTCGTGGGCCCCGGGCTCCACATAGGGGGAGGCGCCGGGGCCGGACGGGCTGGGGCTCGGGTGGGAACTCGCGCCGGGGGAGGTGCTCGGCGCGCCGGCTGCGACGCGCTGCTGACCACAGGCCGTCAGGGATGTCGCGGCGCTCAGGAGGAGAAGTGCGGCGGCGACGCGTCTTCGCCGTTGGGACGTGAGGAGGGGTAGGGACATGCGGTCACTCTGCCATGACCGTGGGGATATCGGCGGTCGTACCCCCATCCCGACGTCCCGGCCGTCATGCCCGGTTCCGTTGGGGCTGTTGGGTCAGTGCGGCGTTGGCGGCATCGAGGATGTTGCCGAAGGTGCCGGTGAGGATCGGTCGTAGGAGGAGCCGGGTGAGCGGACGCCCCAGCAACGGGAGGCGCACCTCGGCGCGGGTGGTCCAGCACACCTTCGTGCCGCCGTCGACCTCGGTGAACGTCATGCGGCCGAGTTCGTGCCGGGACGGCGGCAGACTGCGATCGACGACGTACTCGGTGGCGTACGGCGGGTCGTAGTGCGTGATGCGCTCCCGGAACCAGCCCACCAGCCAGAGGTGACTGCGCACCGCGCCGACCCCGTAGGGCGCGCCCTCGCCGTGCCGGGTCAGCCGGCAACGCAGCACCAGCGGCGAGCTCGTGTAGTGGGTGGTGGTGGTGAGCCAGGCGAAGACCTCGTCGATCGGGGCGTTGATGACGCGTTCAACGGTCACGGTTTGCACGACTGGGTACTCCTCTGTCGAGTGGGCACACCGCGTCCGCGCGGTGCAGCTTGTCCGGGTTGCGCATGCCGTAGAGGCCGGTGATCCGTCCGTCGTGGATCTCGAACGCGACGAGCCAGTCGAGTGCGTCGCCGGTGACGAACCGTGCCGCGGGCATGCCGTTGTACGTGGCGGACTCGGTGCGGGTCGTGGCGGCGCTGGTGCGCACCACGCCGCAGACGAACCGGGCGACATCGGCGGGGCCGACGATCGGGCGGCGGGCGGCGGCCACCTTCCCGCCGCCGTCGGAGAGCACCACGACATCCGGCGCCAACAGGTCCATCAGCACTTGGACTTCGCCGGTCGTCGCCGCGAGCAGGAACCGCTGGATGATCTCCCGGCTGTCGGCGGAGTCGGGCGCGAAGCGGCGGCGCCGCGCGTGGACGTGCCCGCGTGCGCGGTGGGCGATCTGCCGGACGGTGGTCTCGGCCTTGCCGATCGAGGCGGCGATCTCGCCGTGGGTGTAGCCGAACACGTCGTGCAGCACGAACACCGCGCGCTCGGTCGGGTTCAGCGTCTCCAGGACGAGCATCATGGCCATCGACACCGACTCGGCCAGGATCGCGTCGTCGCCGACCTCCGGCGCGGTGCGGATCGGCTCGGGCAGCCACGTGCCGACGTACTCCTCCCGCCGCGCCTTGACCGCGCGCAGGTGGTTGAGGGCCTGCCGGGTCACCGTACGGACCAGGTAGGCGCGCGGATGCTCGACCGCGGCCGGATCGACCGTGCGCCACCGCAGATAGCTCTCCTGCAGCACGTCCTCGGCGTCGGCCGCGCTGCCCAGCATCTCGTAGGCGATGGTGAACAGCAGCGGACGGTGCGCGGTGAAGGCGTCCTCAGCCACACCCGGCTCCTCTCTTCGGCTGCCCATCGAGACACCCCGCACCGGCAAACCGTGACAGCCCGCTGCCGTGATGCGCTTCACAGGCGGAGCCCCACGTCCACATCAATGAGTGGCGGTCATCGAGGGCCGTTCTGGTCACCGACCTCGCGCTCCACCGCGGCCAGGTAACTCCGGGCTTCGGCATGCCCGTTGTCGGCCGCCCGGCGCAGGTGGGGGACGGCCTCCCCCGGTTCGTCGCGCTCGTCCAGGCGTACCCCGAGCTCGAACATCGCCGCGACGTTCCCGGCCTCGATCGCCTGGAGGCAGACCTCGTCGATCTCCTCCTCATCGGCGACCTCGGCCAGCACGTTGAGGTAGTTGTGGAACGAAATCGAGTCGCGGCGGTCGAGGTCGAAGGCCCGTTGGAGCAGTTCCACGCCCGCACCGTGCGGTACTTGCAGATCGTGGAGTTCGAGGACGGCGAGCTCCGTCAGCAACTCGGCGTCGTCGGGCGTGACGTCGAGAGCCGTGCGGCAGCGCTCCTTGAGCTCCTCGATTTCCGCTTCGGACAGCTTGTCCAGATCCATCTGGTTCCCTTCCCTTTATTCTCCGCCCACCGCCTCGACCCATGACTCGGGCAGTCCCAGGAAGCGCAGCGCGTCGGGCAGGGTCGCTCCGGGGACGGACGCCGAGCGGGCGGCCTCTTGGTAGTGGGCCCGGGCCCCGGCCCGGTCGCCGCGGGCCTCCGCCGCGCGGCCGAGCCCGGCCAGCGCACGGACCCGGTGGCCCAACCCCTTGATCCAGTGCGGGTCGAGCTGCGCCAGGGCCTGTGCGTAGAGCTCCTCCGCAGCGGCCGTGTCCCCCTCCAGGAGGGCGAGGTCGCCCCGTGCGCGCCGGGTGGCCGCCGTGGCCGAGGCGCTGCCGGCCCGTCGGGCGAACTCGGCGGCCCGGGCGTAATCGGCGCGCGCAGCGGCCGGGTCGGCGTCGATGCGCTGGTCACCCCGGTTGACCAGCAGGTCGGCGCAGTCTTCCCACGCGCCCAACTGCTCGGCGAGGGTGAGGGCCTCCTCGGTGAGCACGCGCGCCTCCTCGCGGGCGCCGCGCGCGCCCGCGAGACCGGCCAGCGCGTCCAGGGCCAGCGCGGCACCCCACCGCTCACCCAGTGCGCGGAACCCTGTCACCGCGGCACGGAACGCCGAATCGGCCTTCTCCCTCTCCCCGTTGCCGAGGAAGCCGAAGGCGGACACGTAGTGCGCGGCCGCGCGCACCCACGGCTCGGGGCGGTCGCGTTGGGCGGAGACGAGGGCCAGGGCGGCGGGCGCGTCGCCGTCACCGGCGTTGTGCATCATCCACAGCAGCAGAGCTGCCGGATAGCGACCCGGCTCGGGGCCCGACCACGCCGCTCCCAGGGCCCGTTCGGCCGGGACCCGGTGACGGCGCCACACCTCGCGGCCCGCCGGGCCGGACGCCGCGAGCAGCACACAGATCGCGTACGCCTCGTCGTGCCCGTCCGGCGGAGCATCCCCCACGGCATCGAGCAGCGCGGCCGCCTGCGGCGCCAGCGCACCCGAGACACCTCGGATCCACAGGTACGTCGAGGCCGAGGCGAGCAGCTCCGCTGCGGCCCCGGTCTCACCGGCCGCCACGGCCCACTCCACGGCCGCCACCAGGTCGGAGTGCTCGGCCGCGAGGACCGCCAGCCACCCGAGCTGCTCGTGCCGGCGCAGCCACGGTTCGGCGGCGCGGGCCAACTCGAGCAGCGTCCGGGCATGCGCCTGCCGTACCGCCGCCGTTTCCCCCGCGGCGTCCAGCCGTTCGCCGGCGTAGGCGCGGATCGTCGCCAGCATGCGGTAGCGGCCGCCCGCCCACTCCAGCAGCGACTTGTCGGCCAACGACTCCAGCGTTTCCTCGTCGGTGTCACACACCCGCAGCGCGGACTCGACACCCGCCCCCTCGGCGAACACCGCGAAGCGCCGCGCGGCCCGCGCCTCCGGCCCGGACAGCAGATCCCAGCTCCAGGCGATCACCGAGCGCAACGTCCGGTGCCGCTCGTCCACCGCCCGGGTGCCGCGCGCGGCCACGGCGAGCCGGTCGGTCAGCCGCGCCGCCAGCTCGTCGAGGCCGACCGTGCGCAGCCGGGCCGCCGCGAGCTCGATGGCCAGCGGCAGGTTGTCCAGCGCCACGCACACCCGCCGTACGGCCTGCGGGTCGGGGACGAAACCGCGTCGCACCGCCCGGGCCCGGGCGGTGAACAGCTCCACGGCCGCCCCGTCGTCGAGCGGCCGGACGGGATGGAGGTGCTCACCGATGACGCCCAGCGCCTCCCGGCTCGTCGCCAGCACCTTCAGTCGCGGACACGCCGCCAGCAGGCGCGCCGCCGACGCGGCGACCTCCTCGACCAGATGCTCGCAGTTGTCCAGGACGAGCAGGAGCGCCCGCCCCGACAGCGCCGCGACCAGACGCTCCAGCGGATCCCCGTCACCGGCCGCCACATGCAGCCCCCGCTCCCGCAGGCCGAGGGCGCGCAGCAGCGCCTGCGGTACGAGGGCGCCGTCGCGCAGCGCGCCCAGCTCCATGAAGCAGACCTGCTCGGTCTCCGCCGCGCAGACCTCCACCGCCAGCCGGGTCTTCCCGACGCCGCCCGGCCCGGTCAGCGTCACCAGCCGTGCCTCGCCGAGGAGTTCGGCGATCGCGGCCACCTCGCCGGCCCGGCCGACGAAGGCCGTCAGCGGGGCGGGCGGTGCGATGGGGGAGGGGGACGGATCGGCACTCAGCAGTTCGTGGTGCAGCCCGACGAGTTCCGCGGACGGATCGGTGCCCAGCTCCTCGGCGAGGTGCCGCCTGGTCCGCTCGAACACCACCAGCGCCTCGGCCTGCCCCCCGTCGGCGAACAGCGCCCGCATCAGCAGCGCGGCCAGCCGTTCCCGGAGCGGATGGCGGTCGAGGAGTTCACGCAACTCCGGTACCACCGCGCGGTGTTCGCCCAGCCGCAGCGCGGCCTCGATCCGGTCCTCGTGCACGGAGAGCCGGAGCTCCTCCAGCCGTGCGGCGGCGGCCCGGGCCGGTTCGCTGTCGGCGGCGTCGGCGAGCGCCGGCCCCCGCCACAGCTCCAACGCCTCCTGCAGCAGGGCGGCCGCCCGCTGCGCCTCGCCCTCCCGCAGCGCCGTCCGGCCCTGCTCCGCCAGCCGTTCGAACCGCCCGGCATCGATGTCGTCGACGGGGACGACGAGGCGATAGCCCGCCCCGGTCCGTTCGATCGCCGCCGCCTCGCCCAGGGCCGAGCGCAGCCGGGAGATCTGGGACTGCAGCGCGTGCGGCGACGGTGTGCCCTGCGGCCCGGTGCCGTCGGCCAGCCGGTCGGCCGGGACGACGTCCCCGGGCCGGACGAGCAGCAGGGTGAGCAGCGCGCGCCGTGCGGGTCCGCCCAGGGAGACCTCCGCCCCGTCGTCGCCCCACATCAGCGTCCCGCCGAGGATTCCGAAGCGCATGTGGGTGATTATCCACAGCGCCGGCGGGTGGTGATCCACCCGCACCGGTCAGACGATCGGGCCGAGATACGTACCGCCGGAGACGTCGATGGTCCGGCCGGTGATCCACCGCCCCTGCGGTCCCGCCAGGAATCCGACGACATCGGCCACGTCCTCGGGCTCACCGATGCGCCCCAGCGCGGTGATCGCCTCGAGCCCGGCGACCACCTCGGGCACGGACGTGTAGGCCGCGGTCAGATCGGTCCGTATTGCGCCGGGCGCGACCGTGTTCACCGTGATCCCGCGCCGGCCGAGCTCATTGGCCAGCGACGGGGCCAGCGACTCCAGCGCCGCCTTGGTGACGGTGTAGCCGATCTGCGTGGAGACCGCGAACCGGCTGGCCGTGGATCCCATGTTGACGATCCGGCCGCCGTCGTTCAGCAGCGGCAGGGCGCGCTGGATGACGAAGAACGGTGCGGTGACGTTGACCGCGAGCAGCCGGTCCCACTCCTCACGGGTCACCTGCGACACCGAACTCCCCGAAGAGATGCCCGCGTTGTTGACCAGGATGTCCAGCCCCCGCCCCGCGAGCCCGGCCGTCAGCTCCTCGAACAGCCGGTCCACCGCGCCGTCCGCACCGAACCGGGCCCGCACGGCGAAGGCCCGTCCGCCCGCCTCCTCGATCCGGGCCACGGTCTCCCGGGCCGCCCCCTCATCACCCCCGTAGTGGACCGCGACCCACGCGCCCTCGGCAGCCAGCCGCAGCGCCACCGCCCGGCCGATTCCCCGCGACCCGCCCGTCACCAACGCCGTCTTCCCCGTCAGTGCACCCGTCGTCGCAACCATGGTCAGCCCCTCACTCGGCGGCCGGTCCTCTCTGCGGAACCGGCGATGCCCCCACACTGCCGACGCCGCCTCACCGCACGCTCACCGTCCGCTCACCGGGGCTCCGGCGAGGAACGGGAAAACACATCCGCCCGGGCACACGAAAGTGCCCGGGCGCACATGTGTGCCCGGGCTGACAAAACTGCCCGGGCACACACATGTGCCCGGGCCGGGCCGTCTCCTCCGGTGAAAGTGGAAGGGCTGTCGGAGGAAGCGACCCGGCCCGGGTGTTGTGGTACGGGTTTCAGTGACCTCCCGGGTGGTGCCGTGGCGTTGGGGCCACTCCCGGGACGACTCCCGTCCTAGCCGGCCATGCCGCCGCCGCCGGTGTGAATGCCACCGGCCGGCCGGTGGTGCTTCTTGTGGTGCTTCTTCTTCTTGTGGTGCTTCTTCTCGACGTGCTTGACGTGGTGGCGCTCGAAGTGACGGTGCTCGACGTCGTGGCGGAGAAGCACCACGTGCCGAGACTCGTTGATGCAGGTGTTGCCGAAGGCCGGGTTCAGCACACCAACGATGTCGACGGTGTTGCCGCACACGTTGACCGGAATATGGATCGGGATCTGAATGAGGTTGCCCGACACCACTCCCGGGGACCCGGCCGCAACGCCGGACGCGTCACTGTCTGCGAACGCTGCCGACATGCCGCCCAGCGCAGTGCTTGCCGCCAGAGCGGCAATAGCCGTCACTCGCGTGAAGCGTGACATAAGCAAATCTCCCGATCGATCGCGGCGGCTCGCTGCCGCCTCCTGTTATTTCCTTTCGGCAGCTCTGGGCTTCCTATGAAGGGTTTGAGATCATTTCACTCTCTTGATTCACCCTGATGGCTCGCCTTGACGCCGGTGGCCGGCAGGCTCGGGGCCGCGGTGCTGTGCGGCAGGGCCATACGGGGAACCAGTGCGACCACCCCTGCTTCTCCCCCACGGGCGTGCCCGCCGCCTTGGGGTGTCTCGCCCAGCCGGATCAGGGATACGGGTCGCGACGTCGCGGCGGGCGGACCTTCGTGAACGGCGTCGCCGGCATCAGGGCGACGGCCGCGAGCGCCGAGGAAAGGCCGATGGCGTCGAACGAGTGGATCGCCGCACCTCATCGAACACCCGTCCTTATGCTGACGCCATGATCGATGTACCCCTTTCAGCGCTGGAAGTCGCGATGGTCCAAACGGGCACCCGGGCCGAGGAGACCCTGCGCGACACCGCCCCCTTCGCTCGGGAGATGGAACGGCTGGGCTACCACCGGATCTGGTACGCCGAGCACCACCATTCCCCGGCCATCGGGGCGTTCCCGCCCGTCGTGCTGACCGCGCACGCCGCCGCCGCGACCTCGGCCATCCGTCTCGGTTCGGGCGGAGTGCTGGCGCCCAACCACGCACCCCTCATGCTGGCCGAGCAGTTCGGGGCGCTGGCCGCCCTCCACCCGGACCGCATCGACCTGGGCATCGGCCGCGGACCCGGCACCTTCGACGAGACCATCGCCCGGGCGCTACGCCGCGGGGCCGGGCCGACGACCGACGCGGAGTACCAGGACGACGTGGCCGCGGTCCTGTCCTTCCTCGTCGACGAAGTCGCACTCGACCCGCTGCCGGAACCCTGGCTGCTGGCGTCCAGCACCGCAGGTGCCGCACTCGCCGCACGCCTCGGCCTGCCGATCGCCCTCGCCCACCACATCCGGCCGGACAACACCCGAGCGGCGGTGGAGCGCTACCGGGCGGAGTTCACCCCCTCCCGCTGGTGCGAGCGTCCTCGGGTGCTGGTGTGCGTGGAGACCGTCTGCGCCGAGACGGAGGAAGAAGCCGCGTGGCGCATCGGACCGATGAACGTCGTCAAGGCCGGTCTCCTCAAGGGCCTGAGCGAGATTCCCTTCCCCACGCCCGAGGAAGCGGCCACCCACCCCTTCACGCCGCAGGAACAGCAGGCGCTGGCCGGCTTCCGCGCCCAGCAAGCCGTCGGGACACCCGAGACCGTCCTGCGCCGGCTCGGCCAACTGGCCGAGGAGACCGGAGCGGACGAACTGATGCTGACCACGCCCGTGTACGACCTCCGCGACCGCGTCCGTTCCTACGAACTCATCAAGAAGCACGCCGAGGCGACGACAGCACCGTAGGGACCATGTGTCGCGGCCGGATCGCCGATCGCCGACAGTCACGTACCTCTCATACCTGAGAGCTAGTCGGCGAATGCGCTCCCCAGCGGGACGCGGGGCAAAAGGGCTGATCCCTAGCTTCTGTGACCGGAAGTACGACCGGCTTCCGGTACGGAAGGATCGATCATCATCATGGCGTCCCGCCCGCGCACCAGACGTCCGCTGCGCACCCTGCTTGCCGTTCTTGTCGCCTCCGCCGTGGCGGTGCCCGTTTCCGGTGCGGCGCGTCCCTCGGCCGTTCCGGCGCCGGTGCCGGCCCCGCTCGCGCCGTTGCGGGCGGCCACCGCCGGGGCGCTCGCCGGGCGGTACGCCGTCAACCGTGCCGGGATCCGGGCGGCGGAGCGGATGGCCGCCCGCCACGGCGACCTGGCGCGGGCCGCCGCGCTGCGGGCCATGGCGTCGCCCGCGCGGCAGTTCCTCGCCTTCGACGGCCGCGACGGGGGCCGTACCGTCGAGGTGTTCGGCGATCTGGCGCGGGCCCGGCGGATCGCCGTGCTGGTGCCGGGCTCGGACACCGGCCTCGACACGTACGGACGGCTGCGGGCCGGTGCGACGGCGCTGCAACGGCAGTTGGGTGACCGGGCGGCCGTCATCGCGTGGCTGGGATACCGGACGCCCGGAACGGTGAGCGTCGAGGTGGTCTCGCCGGCGCGTGCGACCGCCGCCGCGCCGCAACTCCGGTCGTTCGTCGCCCGGTTGAGGCCGGCGGTGGGTGCGGGAGTGCGGATCACCGTGTTGTGCCACTCGTACGGGTCGGTGGTGTGCGGCCGGGCCGCGGCCGGGCTGGCGGTGGGGGACATCGTGCTGTACGGCAGTCCGGGCACCGGGGCCGACAGTGTGGCCGGGCTGCACACCCGGGCGAGGGTGTGGGCCGGGCGCGGGGACGACGACTGGGTGGCGGAAGTGCCGCACGGGCGGCTGCAACTCCCCTTCGCCACCGTGGGGTTGGGTGCCGACCCGGTCTCGCGTGGGTTCGGCGCCCGGGTGTTCGCGGCGGGTGCGGGCGGGCACAGCGACTACCTCAAGCCCGGTTCGCTGTCCCTGGCCAATCTCGCGCGGATCGTCGACGGGCAGGCCCCGGTCGGGAGGGGCCGCCGTGCTGCGTGAGGTCGTCCGGCGGGTCAGCGCCGCCCTGCGCCACCTCGTCCGGCGGATCGATGCGGCGACCCCGGTCGGCCGTGACCGGACCGTCGACGCGCTGCGCGCCCTCGCCATCCTCGGGGTCGTGCTCGGACACTGGACGGTGACCGCCCTGGTCGCCGACAGCGGTACGGTGCGCGCCGTCAGCCCGCTGCACTTCCTGCCCCAACTCACCCCGATTTCCTGGGTGTTCCAGACGCTGGCGGTGTTCTTCCTGGTGGGCGGGCAGGTGGGTGCGCAAAGTTACGCCGCGGCCCGGGCCCGCGGCGAGTCGTACGGGCGGTGGCTCGGCGCCCGGCTGTCCCGGCTGTTCCGGCCGGTCGCGGCGGTACTGGTGGTGTGGAGCGTGGTGGTCGCTGCGCTGCTCGCCTCCGGGGTGCGGCTGGAGACCGTGCATACGCTGGGCAAGCTGGTGCTGTCGCCGCTGTGGTTCCTGCTGGTCTTCACCGCGTTGACGGCCGCGACACCACTGGTCGCCGGGCTGCACCCGCTGTGGCCGCTGGCCGTCGTGCTGCATGTCGATCTGATCCGGTTCGGCCTGGGCGGGCCCGGGTGGCTCGGGTGGCTCAACGTGGCCGCGGGGTGGCTGGTCCCGTACTGCCTGGGGGCGGCCTGGGCGCGGGGCGGGCTGCGGGACCGCACGACCGGGTGGACGCTGCTGGTCGGCGGCGCCGCCGTCACCGCCGGGCTCGTCGCGTGGGGCGGCTATCCGGCGTCGATGGTCGGGGTGCCCGGTGCCGCGATCTCCAACCTCAACCCGCCCACCCTCGCCTCCGTCACCTTCGGACTGGCCCAGTGCGGGGCGGCCCTGCTGCTCGTCGAGCCGCTGCGGCGGGCGCTGCGGCGCCCTGTGCTCTGGGCGGCGGTGGCGCTGATGAACCTCTCGGCGATGACGGTCTTCCTGTGGCACCAGACCGCGATGATGGCGGTGACGGCGATCGGGCTGCTCGCCGGTGACCCGCTGCCCGGCCTGCACACGATGCCCGACGGGGCCGGCTGGGTGCCGGCCCGGCTGGGCTGGCTGCCGGTGTTCGCGGTGGCGCTGGGCGTGTGCTGGGCGGCGTTCCACCCCTACGAGCAGGGGCGGCGGAAGCGCCGCGGTGGCGGCCGGGTCGTACGCGAGCGGCCAGCCGTTCCGTCGGGGGAGTGCCCACCCGCCGCGGTGGCGGAGGCCC
This sequence comes from Streptomyces bugieae, assembly GCF_036352915.1. NCBI lineage: Bacteria > Bacillati > Actinomycetota > Actinomycetes > Kitasatosporales > Streptomycetaceae > Streptomyces > Streptomyces bugieae. The sequence goes on along the minus strand of NZ_JAZBJP010000002.1, from coordinate 631,558 downwards.
GGCGTGTCTAAGGTGACGTCCGTGAAGACGGGGGGATGGCGTGGCCGGCGGCCGCAGCTCGGGGCGCCGCTGCGGGGACTGCGGGCGCTGCGGCGGCTGCCGCGTACGCTGGGCGAGGACCTGTGCACGACCCGGGGCGCGCCGCTGCCGCGCCTCCCGGGGCCCAGCTGGCTGGACTGGCTGCCGGCGTTCGGGACGCTGTGGGTGCTGACCGCCGGGTTCCTGGCCGCGTTCGCCGTGGACTCGCTCCACGGCTGGCACGGGATGGACGACGGCTACGCCCTGCTGTTCGGTGGGGGCGAGGCGGTGGCGCTCGTCGTCGCGATGGTCCGTCCGGTGCCCGCCTGGTGGGCGGTGACCCTCGTCATGGTCGTCGTGGCGCGGGCCTCCGAGGCGAACGTCGACCCGGACGTGGTGTTCCCGTGGACGGTCGAGGGGATCGCCACGCAGAGCGGGGTGTTGCTGCTGCTGGCGTTCCGGCACCGGCTCCGGGTGGCGGTCGAGGCGCTGGTGATCACCCTCGTGGCGGGGGTGGTCTGCGCCGGCTTCGTCACCCGGCCGCACAATTTCGACGTCGGTCGCGCGGTACCGGTCCTGATCACCGCGGTGGTGGTCGGCGCCGCGCTGCGCGGCCGCTGGGTGGCTCGGGCCGAACTCGCCGAACAGGAGGTGCTCACCGCCGAGGAGCGGGCCCGGCGCACCCTCCTGGAGGAGCGCAGCCGGATCGCGCGCGAGCTGCACGACGTGGTCGCCCACCACATGTCCGTCATCTCCATCCAGGCACAGGTCGCCCCGCACCTGGTCGAGAATCCGTCGGACGAGCTGCGGGAGAACCTCGCGGGCATCCGGGAGAACGCCGTCGAGGCGCTGGCCGAACTGCGGCGCGTCCTGGGCGTGTTGCGCTCCGAGGAGGCCCTGGCCCACGGGACCCGGCACGCCCCGCAGCCCACCCTCGACCGACTGGACGAGCTGATCGGCAAGGTGCGCGACGCCGGGGTCGAGGTCACCGCCGAGTCGACGGGCACACCGCGGCCGCTGGCACCGGGCGTGGAGCTGTCGGCGTACCGCATCGTGCAGGAGGCGCTGAGCAACGCGATGCGGCATGCGCCGGGCGCGGCCGTACGGGTGACCCTCGGCCACCACCACGAGGGCCTCACCCTGCGGATCACCAACTCCGCGCCGACCGGGCCCGTCCCGCGTTCACCGGGTTCCGGGCACGGGCTGCTCGGGATGCGCGAACGGACCGCCATGCTCGGCGGCGAGCTGGCCACCGGCTATGCGCCAGACGGCGGTTACGAAGTCACCGCGTACCTGCCCGCCGACGCCGCCCGGCCCGCCACCACCCTTCCGACCCTCGCTCCGGCTCCCGCAAAGGACACCCCGTGACGACCATTCGCGTGCTCATCGCCGACGACCAAGTGATGGTCCGTCAGGGCTTCACGGTGCTGCTCAACGCGGAGCCGGGGATCGAGGTGGTCGGTCAGGCCGTGGACGGCCTCGACGCGCTCGACAAGATCGCCGAACTCGCGCCGGACGTCGTCCTGATGGACGTCCGGATGCCCCGGCTCGACGGCATCGAGGCGACCCGCCGGATCACCGCACCTGCCGGCGCCACCGTCAAGGTCCTGGTGCTGACCACCTTCGACCTCGACGAGTACGTGTACGAGGCGTTGCGCGCCGGCGCCTCCGGGTTCCTGCTGAAGGACGCCTCGGCGGCGGAACTCGCCCACGCCGTCAGGGTGGTGGCGTCCGGGGACGCGCTGCTCGCCCCGAACATCACCAAGCGGCTCATCACCGAGTTCTCCCGCGTCACCCGCACCACGCGGGCCCCGCTCAAGGCCCGGGCCGGCGATCTGACCGAGCGGGAGACCGAGGTGCTGTCCCTGATCGCCCAGGGACTGTCGAACGGCGAGATAGCCGAGAGCCTGGTCGTGGCGGAACAGACGGTCAAGAGCCATGTGGGCCGCATCCTGACCAAACTGGGCCTGCGCGACCGGACGCAGGCCGCGGTGTTCGCCTACGAGACGGGGCTGGTGCGGCCGGCGGGCTATTGAGCCGTGGCGGCCGGAGCTCCTTGCCGCTCAGGGGCGAAGGCCGCCGTTGCGTCAGCGGGCCCTGGGCCGGTCGAACCAGACCGTGGCGAACGTCGGCACCAGTCCTGCCCAGAACAGCACCTGCGGCAACGGCCGTTCGGTCCAGGGGATTTCGGCGATCAGCAGGGCACACAGCACGGCCCAGGCCGCCTGGGCCACCACGACGCGGGACCATCCGTGGCGGCGGATCAGTGACCGCACGTTGAGCCGGACGCCGGCGCGCCGCCGCCGGTAGCGCAGCAGTCCGCCGACGAGCCAGATGGCGGTCATCGGCACGAGGTACCACAGGCGCTGGCCGAGCGGCAGTGGCAACTCCCGCTGCACCTCGCCGTCGACCGCGAACAGGTCCACCATCGCCCCGGCGAGGCCGACGCAGAGCAGGGCGAGCCACCGCACCCCGCGCAGCATGCGGTACGTCGCCCGGTCCAGACCGCGCTGGAGCTCGGCGGAGTCCGGTACGGCGGCGAGCCCGCCGGCGTACAGGTCGGCGGCCTGGGCGGCCCGGACGCCCGGGGCCTCGGCGGCCTTCCGGGTCTGCCGGGCCAGGGCCTCGGCGTGGGTGGGGTCGATCCGGAGAATGGCGCGGTTGAGCTGCTCGGCGAGCGTCCGGTCGCCCGAGAAGTCGGCGATCTGCTGGGCGACTTCGTGGGCGTAGACCTCCTCGGGGCCCAGCCGCAGCGCCTCCCTGGCCAGCTCGGCCGCCTCGCGCAGGACCTCGGCCATGTCCTCGTGCCGGAGTTCCCGGGCGCCGGTCGCCCGGGCGTGCCGGACCATGGACATCCGGCTCACGGCGTTGGCGAGCATCGCGTAACCCAACCAGTGGTGCGGGTCGGCCCGGACCGCCTCGCGCAGTACGGGCTCCGCCTCGCGCCAGGCCCTGTCGGGTATCCGGGTCAGCGCCCGGGCACGGAGGATGAGCCCGCCGAAGTCCCCGGGCGCCAGCTTGAGCGCCTCGTCGGCGGCGTCCAGGGCACGTTCCGGCTGCTGGGTGTTGAGATGGCAGTAGCCGATCTTGATCCAGGCGCCGGTGTCGTCGGGGTTCTCGGCGAGGTGCTGGGCGAGCAGGGCCAGGGCCTGGTCGTAGCGGTCGAAATCGATGAGGGCCTGGGCCTTCTCGATCGCCGGATGCACTGTGGTCACAGCTTGCGCCTCTTCTTCAGATAGGCCACGAGGTCGTCGTACATCCCGCCGTCGTTGGCGTACATCGCCACATTGCGGGCGGCCGCGAACCACGGCTCGGTCGACGGCGCGATCTGCCCCGCCGCGGTCAGCAGGTCCGCCATCCCGATCAGGCGTACGGTCCCGGTACGCGCCGAGTCCAGCAACGCGTGCTCGGCCGCCGCCTCGCAGACATGGGCCAGATCGGCGCCGGACAGGCCGTCCGTGGCCTTGACGAGCTTGCCGAGGTCGACGTTCTCGATGGGCCGTTCCCGCAGGTGGTAGCGGAGGATCGCCTCCCGGGCCGGCGCGTCGGGCGGCAGCACCAGCAAGGTCCGGTCCAGCCGGCCGGGCCGGCGCAGGGCGATGTCCACGTCCCAGGGCACGTTGGTGGCGGCGAGCACGAACACGCCCTCGTTCGCCTCCGCCTCGACGCCGTCCAGCTCGGTCAGCAACTGGTTGACGGTGTTGCGCATACCGGCGCTCTGCGTACGGCTGCGCTTGCCGCCGAGCGCGTCGAGTTCGTCCAGGAAGACCACGCACGGGGCCTGGCGGCGGGCCGTCTGGAACAGCTCGTGCATATTGCGCTCGGAGTTGCCGATCCACATGTCGAGCACGTCGTTGACCGACACGGACAGAAAGCTCGCCCCGAGCTCACCGGCGACGGCCCGCGCGATGAAGGTCTTGCCGCAGCCGGGCGGCCCGTACAGCAGGAGTCCGCCGCGCAGACTCTTGCCGTACAGGCGGCGCAGCTCCGGATTGCGCAACGGCGCCAGGAAGGCCGCCTCCAGCCGCTCCTTGACCTGCTGCATGCCGCCCACGTCGGCGAGCCGGACGGTTCCCGGCCGCTCCACCTCCCAGGCGGCCGCCTCCCCGGGATCACCGCTGCCGTCGACGCTGAGCGGCGCCTCCACGAACCGCGGCGGCACGGCATCACCGACCTGGTCCTCGGCGGCCTTCCAGTCGAAGGTGGGGCGGGAGGCCGGGGTGGGGCCAGGGGCTGGGGTGGGGGTGGAGGCCGGGGCTGGGGGGCCGGCCGGGACGTCCGGTCCCAGGGGCTGCGGTGTCGACGGAAGCGCGGCCTCCCGGGGCTCGGGCGCCGAAGTCCCCGTGAGGGCCCGGGTCATCAACTCCCGTGCCTGGGAGTCGGTGGGCGCGTGCTGCAGTGCCACCGCCACCTCGCCCACCGCGGCGTCGCCGAGTCCCGCGGTCAGCAGCAACTCGGCGAGGTGCAGCCGCAGGGGTACGTCATCGGGCGCCGCGGCAACGGCCGAACGCATGCTCTGTATGAGGGGGGATTCCGCCGACATGGCCCACACTTTACGGAGCCCGCGCGCGCGGCCGGCGAGTGGCCCGGCTGAACCGGTGTCAGCGCGTCCGGGGGCGGCTTCTGGGGGCTGCAGAAGCCGATAGAGCCGTCATTCCCACGGCGCCGGTGGTGAAGGTCTGGGATGAGCCGACGGTGCCGCGACTGTGGGCCTCGCGTCCAGACGTCAACCCGTTGTCCCACCAACACTGTTGAGGCGCCCTCCATGGGGTCATACCTTGGCCCACCTGCCATCAAGGTTGAATGCATGGATCGGCGTCTCGAACTGCACGCTCCATTGACCCATGGAAAAACCACCCAAGACCAGTTTCACGTTTTGGGTCTCCAGAGCCGAAGTGGGATCGGCCGCTGAGACAGTGCGCAAGTTGGCATCGAGTTCCCGCGGAGGGATGGGGAAGTTCGAACTTTCCAGGACGCCGGCGTCCAACTGCTGGCTGCTGTTGGAAGTTGAGATGCCGGTGACGTCCGAACTGAAGAAATTGAATGCTCCTGCGAAGGTACTCCCGAGGCCCGAGACCCCGGTATCGATGAATCGCTGGAAATCGAACCGTATTTGGGGGCTTCCGTTGACGTCTTCGATCTCCATGCGCACCGGGAAGAGCCCTACCTTGTCAGTCGGCACGAACATGATTCTCTCCCTTTCGCTGCGAATCCTCTCCGTCGGAGAAGGTGGTGGCGCATAAATCAGCGTCAGGCAGTTATTCACTGTGGAAACCAGTTCTGCTCTCATGGAACGCCGGATGGGTATGAACCGCCAGTCGGCCTTGCCGGGGCGCAGCCAGGGATTTGGGTGCCGTCCGTGGGGATGGTTGAACGGCGGTCCCCGAATATGCGCGGACGGTCAGCCATGGCTGGCGTCCGCCGCGGACCGTCCGCGTACGGCGCAGCTCCGGTGCGCGACGTCGGCCTACCCCACCGCAGGGCCGCACAGGGCTGCTGGGCAGGCGTCCAAGGCGCCCCACCCCGTCCAGCGAGCGACCGCCCCCCGCCCCGATGACCGGGCCCTGAGATAGTGATCGCTATTGACATAGTGAACACTATCTGTAGTGTGGAAAGCATGAGCGCGGATGCCGATCACACCCCGAAGCGCCGGCCGACCAGGGCGGAGGCCAAGGCCCGCACCAGACGGCTGCTGCTCGACGCCGCGGCGCGCACGTACGCGCGCAAGGGGTTCGCCGGTGCCTCCGTGGAGGAGATCGCCGAGGCGGCGGGATTCTCCATCGGCGCGGTCTACTCGAACTTCGGCAGCAAGGACCGGCTGTTCGTGGAGCTGCTCAAGGAACGCGCGAGCGAGCAGGTGTCCCGGGCGACCGAGATCGTGGCCCACGCGCAGACCGGCGACGACCCGGTCCCGGCACTCGGCCGGCTGCTGGCGAACGCCGCCGACAAGGACCCGGACTTCGCTCCCCTCCAGGCCGAGTTCTGGCTCTACGCGGTGCGCAACCCCCCGCTGCTGGAAACGCTGGCGGAGGAGCTGCGCGGGCCCCGGGCCGAGCTGTCGAGCCTCATGGGCAAAGCGCTGGAGCACATCGGGGCGCAGCCGACCGTGTCCGCCGATGCGGTCGCCACCATCGCGATGGCGCTCTTCCAGGGGCTGCTGCGCCAGCGCCGGATCGACCCGGCCAGCGTGCCGGACGAGCTGCTGGGCCAGGCGATGCGGTGGCTGTTCGCCGGCATCGCGGCCAACGGCACCGCGGCCGGTACCCCGCTACCGGGGGCTGCCGCTGCCGATGCCCGGATTGCCGCGGCCACCGCGCCCGGAACCCAGGCCCCGGAGGCCACCGCACCCGCAATCCCGGCTCAACCCCCCGAGCCGACACCCCCCAACTCGCCCGAGCACGACGAGGAGATCCGATGACCCACGTCGACGCCACGGCCGCACTGCCGTCGCTGCAGGACCTGCTCGACCCGCGCCATCAGGCCGACCCCTACCCGCTCTACTCCCGCTGGCGCACGCAGGCGCCGCTCGCGCGCCTCGACGAGCAGCTCTTGGTGCTCACCCGGTACGAGGACTGTGCCGCGGTCCTGCGCGACGGACGGTTCGGGCACGCCGACACCGACGACCCCCGCTTCACCGGCCGGGCCCGCCCGGCGCTCGAAGTGCTGGTCGATGAGGACGGCCGCCCCGTGCGCGGCTTCCTGGGCCTCAATCCGCCCAGTCACACCCGGCTGCGCTCCCTGGTCTCCCAGGCGTTCACCCGGCGCCGCGTGGAGCTGCTGGCACCGCGGATCGAGGAGCTCACCACCGAGCTGTTCACCGCCATGGAGCGCGCGCCCGGACCGGTCGACCTCATCGAGGGCCTGGCCACGCCCCTGCCCGTAGCGGTGATCAGCGAACTGCTCGGCGTGCCCGACGCCGACCGCCACCGGATGCTGATGTGGTCGCACGCGGTGGCGCGTGCTCTCGTCCCCGACTTCCTCCTCCCGCCCGGCGCCGCCGAACAAGAGGCGCAGGCCCGCCGGGAGTTCACCGACTACCTGCGCGAACTCGTCGTCGAGCGGCGTCGTGCACCGGGTGACGACCTGCTCTCGGCGCTGGTCGGCGTGCACGACGGCGGCGACACCCTCACCGAGAACGAACTGCTGGCCACCTGCACGCTGTTGCTGATCGCCGGTCACGAAACCACCGTCAACCTGATCGGCAACGGCACCCTCGCCCTGCTGCGCCACCCCGACCAACTGGAGCGGCTGCGCAGCGACCCGGACCTGACCGACAACGCGGTCGAGGAGCTGCTGCGCTACGACTCGCCGGTCCAGCTGACCGTCCGCTTCGCCCTGCAGGACGCCGAGGTCGCCGGGGTCCCGGTGCCGGCGGGAAGCACGCTGTTGCTGCTGGTCGGCGCGGCCAACCGCGACCCCGCGGCGTACGAGCACCCCGAGCGGCTGGACATCGGACGCACGCCCGTACGGCACCTCGCGTTCGGCCAGGGCATCCACTTCTGCCTCGGTGCTCCGCTCGCCCGCCTCGAAACGCGGATCGCCCTGCGGATGCTGCTTCAGCGCGCCCCACAGGTCCGTCTGGCCGGCGAGCCCGAATGGAAGGACCACATCACCCTCCGCGGCCTGCGCCGTCTCCCGCTCTCACTCGGCTGACGACCCCTCCCGGCGGCTGAGCAGGCGACCCGGCACCGTCCACGTCACCTGCACCCCCTGGGCCCCCACGCCACCCCACCCACCGCTCGCTCCGCCGCCGCATCAGCCCCGGAGGCAGCCATGCCCACTCCGACGCGCCACCCTCCGCCCGGCCCCCTCAGCAGCACTCCGGCACCCCGGCCCCCAGTCCCGGGCCCCGGGAGAAGGCACCTGGTCAAGCCCTACCTCGCCTACCTCGCCGCCGGGCTCGTCCTGGGCGTCACCTGGGCCCTGAACGAGGGCACGCCGCCGTGGGAGCACGCGGCGAAGCTGCTGGTCCTCCTGTTCGTCGCCGCCCCGCTGTTGCACCTGGCCCGCCGACGCCGTGCGGCCCGACGCGCGGATCACCGGGCCCTGCACCGCCAGGCGCCGCCCCACCAGCCCCACCTGTCCTTCGTCCGGCTGGCCGTCGCCAAAATCTCCTTGCTCGCCCTCGCGCTCGGCGCCGCCTGGTTGCTGGACGGCCGGTTCGACCACCCCGACCTCGCCGTCGCAGTCGGCCTGACCGCCGTCGTCAGCATCCTCGGTCCGCTCCTCCACCGCTTCCTGCTGGTACGCGCTCCGGACGCGAGCCCGGACGCCCGCCCATAGGGCAGGCCGTAGCCCAAGGCCCCGACGCACCCATGCCTGGCCGGCCGTCGCAGACCGTCTTCGGCCCGGCTCCCTCGCTGCTCAATCTGGCCCGCTCGCTGCTCGATGCGGCGCTGTCGCGCGGCGACGGCGCCTGGCTCGACGTCAGCGGAACGGCTGGGCACCGGCGTCACCTCCATCGGCTGCCCCGGGCCACGACCTACTCCTTGCCGCTTCCGTGTGCGGACCGGTCGGGTCGGATCGACCGGTAGCCGGGGTGTACTCCCGGGCTGAGCCCGTGCTGCTCGGCCATGCGCCGGAGCAGTGCGCTCAGCTGCCGGTGCTCCTCAGGGGAGAGCGCCTCGCGGACGTGCCGCTCGTGAGCCGCGCCCGCCTTGCCGAGCTCGGCCGGCAACCGTTCGCCCTGTTCGGTCAGGGGCAGTGCGTGCAAGCGCCGGTCGCTGGGGTTCTTGCGGCGTTCGATCAATCCGCGCTCCTCCAGTTCGTCGCCGGCGGCCGCATCACCCGGTAGCCGCGAGGCTGGACCGCGCCGTGGCCAGGTCGTTCCGGGAGACCCGGCAGCCCATTAGGATGCCCGCGAATATCCATAAATGGCTCTATATCTGACGCCATCGGTCCGTGAGTGGCGGTGTTCGGCAGCGCTTCCATGGCCAGGCGCAGGCGAACAGGGCACCCGGAGGGAAAGGACGCTGGGTGAGCGTGCAACGGGTGGGCGTCGTCGTCCACGGGGGGCGTCCCGGCGCCGTGGCGGCCGCCGATGTGGTGCGACGGTGGTGTGAACGTCACGAGGTCGGCTGCGTCGCCATCGACGTGTGGGGCGAGGGCGAACAGCGGCGGGACGCGAGGGAGGAGGTCGACGCCGCCGGCAGCCCCGATCTGATCGTCACGCTCGGCGGAGACGGTACCTTCCTGCGCGGAGCCCGCCTGGCCGCACAGAACGACGCGCTCGTCCTCGGCGTCGACCTGGGCACCCTCGGCTTTCTGACCGAGGTCCCGGCCGACGACGTCGAGTGCGCGCTGGACACCATCCACCGCGGCCACGTGGACGTCGAGACCCGCCTGATGCTGACCATGCGGGCGTCCTGTCCGCTGGAGCTCCCCGAGGGAATGGAGACGCTCCTGCGTTACGGGCGGGGCCCCGCGTTGCCGCCTCCGCCGGTCCGCCCCGAGTGTGCCGTCGCCCGGGACTGGGGGGTGGCCCTGAACGTGACGGCCCTCAACGACATCGTCCTGGAGAAACTGGCACGCGACCGGCAGGTCGCCCTCGGCGTGTACCTCGCGGGCCGACTGCTCGCCTCCTACTCCGCCGACGCCGTCCTGGTCGCCACACCCACCGGCTCCACCGCCTACAGCTTCGCCGCCGGCGGCCCCGTCATCTCTCCGCGGGCCGAGGCGATCATCTTCACTCCCGTCGCTCCGCACATGACCTTCAACCGCTCGGTGGTGGCCGCCCCCGACGAGGCCGTCGCCCTCCGTGTCCTGCGACATTCCGGCCGCGCGGCGGTGAGCGTCGACGGCCAATTGCGCGGCGTGCTGGGACCGGGGGACTGGATCGGTGTCTACGCGGCTCCCCAGCGCCTGCGCGTCGTGCGGCTGGGACCCACCGACTTCTACGGCAGGCTGCGCGAGCGGATGCGCCTGACCGATGCCCCCGCGGCCGTCGACACCGACGTCACCCCCATGTGGCCGCACACCACCCCGGCCCCCGACGACCTCGCCCACCTGCGGCTTCCGCCACTGCCCGCGGACGTCGACTGATCTGTCCCACCCCGGCCCCGACGGCTCCGTGAATCCAGCCCGTCTGCCGCCGTCCGCCGCCGTCCGCCGCCGCCTGGCGTCAGCCGATGGCGCCTGGCGGCTCGGGCACGGTCAGGCCCGCGAGGAACCAGGCCTCGATGGTCTTGTTGACGGTCACCAGCGCCCGCCCGTCGGGGGTGAACGACACGATCTGGCGGTTGGGGTCCGCCCAGAGCGTCCGGGCGGTCGCGTCGAAGAGCACCGAGCCGTTGCCCGTCGGGACGAAGGCGTACGGGCCGCGTTCGGTCCACACGGCGCGGGTGCCGAAACCGGCGAGGACCGAGTGCGTGCTGATCTTGACCGGGAACTCCGTCGGCCGGATCAGCTCACCGACCGTGGGCGAGGGACCGAGACTCACCACCTGGGCGGCGGGTGCGGCGTCGTCGGCCGCAACACCCACCGCGAACACGGCGGTCCCGTCCGGGGACAGGGCGAGGGCGTGCACATGGCTGAGCCGGGTCGGAGCGGTGGCCAGCACGGTGCCGCCGTCGACCTCGCGGACCACCACGCGGCCCTTCGGCGACGTGTGCGCCAGCTGCCGGCCGCTGGTGTCCAGCGCGACGGGACCGAACGCCTCCTCCTCGGCCGGAACGGTGAGCACGCTGCAGCCGGTCTCCGCCTTCAGGACGGCGACCCGGCCCGACTCGCAGGTGCCGGCGGCCACTCGGCAGCCGTCGCCGCTGAAGCCGATCCGGACGGGGTCGTCCATGCCGAGGCTCACCTCGTCCTCGTCATCGTCCTCGAAGTCGTCTTCGAAGTCGTCCTCGTCCTCGAAGTCGTCCTCCTCCCCGTCCTCCTCATCGTCGTCCCGGTCGGCGGACCCGGAGGACATCGGAAGGGTCCACAACTTCTCCCCGGCCTCGGCGGACCAGGCGTACAGGCGGCCTTCGACAGACGTCACCACGATCCGACCGTCCGGGCCGACCTGCATGTCATGGGGCTCGTCGTGATAGTGGGCTCCGTTGAGGAACCAGGTCAGCCGGTCCTTCTCCACGGTGTCCCAGCGGACGATGTCGCCGCCGCTGTGGTGCCACTCGGCCGCCGCGCCCAACGCCACCCAGGACAGGCCGGAGGGCACCGCCACCGCGGTCGCTCCGTAAGGGAAGGACGCCTCGTCGAGCCCCGTCTCCTCTTCCGCTTCCTCTTCCTCCTCCTCGCCCCTCTCGTATTCACGCTCGGAGGCATCAAGGTGTCCGAGGTGGCGCACCCCGGCGAGGGAGTGGTACGGACGTACGTCGCCCGCCCTCCACTGGGCCCACCAGTCGTCCGGCATCGGGCGCTGCTGCGCGGGCCAGGCCAGCACCCGCGGCGCGACCGCAGCCAGTCCTTCCTCGTCCAACTCCGCGAGGAGCAGGCAGACTTCACGCCAGACCTGCTTGGTCGGGCGCGCCTTCAGCAGTTCGTCAAGGGAGCTCATCGCAACGGCGTCCTACGTGGTGCGGCGGTCAGGGGAGGGGGTGGGCGTGCACACCGTCGTCGGGTGACGCGATCACCAGGGTGCGGCCGTCGGGTGTGAGCGTGGCGGCGGTCCGCGGACCGGGGACGCCCACGGAGCGCACGGCGGAGCCGCCGGCGAGGTTCCAGACGGTGACGCGGGTCCGGTCCACGATCGGCACGCGCGGTTCGGCGCCGCACCATACGGGCCGCAGGTTGATCCGGTCGACGCGTTGATCGGTCGGCAGAACCACCGGTTCCGGGACGTCGGCCGGGTGGTTCAGGTCGACGACCGTGGCCACCGTTTGCTCCGGGCGGACGCCCACCACCGCGAGCGCGGCACCGTCCGGACCGAATGCCAGGCCGTTCGCCCAGCGGATGCCGGTACGGTGCTCGGCGTGCGCGCCGCTGCCGATGTCCTGCACGACGACGGCCTCGTCCTCCCTCAAGAGCGAGCGGCGAGGACGGCAGAAGGCCAGGCGCGAGCCATCCGCGCTCAGGGCGACGGTTCCTTCGCCCACCACCCGGTCGTCATAGGCGAGGTCCTTGAAGGCCTCGTGGATGTCGTGGCGGACACACCGGGTCTGTGCGTCCCAGACGACGACGTTCTGGGTGAACGCGTTGGCGGTGGCGAACGACCCTCCACCGACCGCGACTTGGGCGAGAGGCAGGTCGAGCGATCCACCGCTGCCGAGCATGCCCAGCGGCCATCGCTCGCCGCGCCCGTCGAGCGCCCAGCGGTGGATGGAGTTGCCGCTGACCATGGCGGTCAGCGCCGACCCGTCGGGATCGAAGAGGAGATCGAGGACGTGTCGACGATCGGGGACGGCCAGGCGGGTCACGGCCCCCTCCGCCAGCACCAGCACCTCGGTGAGCTCGGGGAACCACGGCGCGGCCGTCGCGATCGCCGTCCGGCTCAGATCCGCGGTGACCGCGACCGCGGTGATCCGCTGGGGGACGGGCGAACGCGCGGGGAGAGGACGCGGCGTCTCCAGATCTTCGGGCGCAAGAAGCCGTCGGACCGACATGGCAACTCCGATCGGCCGTGTTGATCAACAAGTCGCCGAAATTATAAGGACCGTGACTGACAATCGCCGGCCGTCCCGGAATCCCACCGCGCGACGGACCGGCCCCCAACCCATGGGCGAAGAGGTGGGCGTCTTCTGGTCGTTGAGGGCTTCGAGTCTGTGATGTTGCTGCAGCTGCCGCGTTGCACCGATGTAAGCGCCCGCAGTTCTCCTCACGTTCCGAGGGCGTCCGTGCCCGCACCCGGCCGTCGCACCATGGAGACGTCGATCGGGTCCTGAGCCGCGACGGTGCATCCGTGACGCTCGTACAGCTGCCGGGCGGCGCTGCCCTGCAGGACGTTCAGGCGGACGGGCACGCCGTCGGCATCGATCCGGGCAAAGAGAAGGAATCCCGCAGCCGCTGCCGGACCCGATGTACGTCGAACCGTCCCAACCGCTCCAGGTCCGGGCGCATCACCGTTGCCCGCAGCTCCGCGATCGGCTCGACGTCCGCCGGCCGGGCGGAACGCAGTGCCCACTCCACCGGACGGCCCGACTCGTTCCCCGGCCCCAGCCGCCCCGTCTGGCGCGGCCGTATCGCGTCCGCCCTCGCACCCGTATCCATGGCCGGAGTATGCCCATGGCGCCCGCTGCCGCAGTCCGGGAGGGGGCGCCGTCCGGCGCGCGATATCGCCGGCGAGGCACTTCCTAATCATGCTAGGTTTCTTCCTAGGGCTCCTAGGAAGAGCTCGCCCGGAGCCCGGCGGCGGAAACCGACCGGGGTTCAAGTCCTGGGCCCGGAACAAAAATGTGGAGGCTGCATGGTGCGCGCGGGGCTCAATGCCGACAGGCTGACGCGGGCGGCCGCGGAGATGGCCGACGAGGTCGGGATGGACAAGGTCACGGTGTCCGCGCTCGCGCGGCACTTCGGTGTCAAGGACGCCAGCCTGTACTCGCACCTCAAGAACCGCCGTGACCTGTGTGTCCGGGTGGCCCTGCTGGCGTCCGAGGAGATGATGGACCGGATCGCCGCGGCGGTGGCGGGCCGCTCCGGCAAGGCCGCGCTCGTCGCCTTCGCCAACGCCTACCGGAACTACGCGCTGGAACACCCCGGCCGTTACGCGGCGACCCAGATTCAGCTCGATCCCGACGAGGTCGGTGACTCCACCGGACCGCGCCGCAGCGTCGAGCTCACCTACGGCATGCTGCGCGCCTACGACCTCACCGAGCCGGACCTGACCGACGCCGGCCGTCTGCTGCGCAGCACCTTCCACGGCTACATCCACCTGGAGTTGAGCGGGGGCTTCGGCCACCCGCGCGCCGTCCAGGAGTCCTGGTCCCGTTCCCTCGACGCACTGCACGTGCTCCTGGAGAACTGGCCGACCCGATCTGAGGGGGAAGAAGAATGAACGAGCCCACCACCGGCACCCTCGACGTGCCCGGTGCCACCCTCCATTACGAACTGCGCGGCCGCGGCCCGGTACTGCTGCTGATACCCGGCGGCGCCGCGGACGCCGGACTGTACACGGCCATGACCGACGATCTGGCCGCCCGCTACACCGTGGTGTCCTACGACCCGCGCGGTCTGTCCCGCAGCCGCCTCGACGGTCCGGTCACCGACCAGCGGGTCGAGGTGTGGAGCGACGACGCCCACCGGCTGCTGGAACTGCTCTCGCCGCACGAGGCGGCGTCCGTCCTCGGCAGCAGTTCAGGCGCGATCGTCGCCCTCGACCTGCTCGCCCGGCACCCCGAGCGGCTCCACCGGGTCGTCGCCCACGAACCGCCGCTGCTGGAGCTCCTCTTGGACCCCGCCCCGCACCGGGCGCTGTTCGCCGACGTACGCGAGACGTTCCGTACGCAGGGCGTCGGCGCGGCGATGGCGCGCTTCAGCGAGGGGCTGGGAGGCCGGCCGGACGACGGCGGGGCGGTGACCGAACTGCCCCCGGAGATCCAGGAGATGGCTCCGCGGATGCACGCCAACCTGCCGGTCTTCCTGGAGCACGTCCTGTGTCCGTTCTCGGGCTCCGCACCCGACGTCGCCGCACTGCGGCGGGCCGCGGACCGCCTGGTGCTGGCGGTCGGCCGGGACTCGCGTCCGCAGGAGGCGCTGTACGGGCCGGCCACCCGGCTCGCCGAAATGATCGGCGGAAATGTCGTGGAATTCCCCGGTGGGCACGTCGGCTGCACCGAGTACCCGAAGGAGTTCGCCCGGCAACTGCTGGACGTGCTCTGAGAGAACACCCGGAGGTGCTCCGGAAAAGCACCGGGCCGCACCATGCTCTGCATGGTGCGGCCACGGAACGCCGCCCGAAAGCGGGCCGATCCCGCCGGGAACAGTGGAAGGGCTGTCGGAGGAAATTCGGCCCGGGTCCGGTCGAGGCGGTGCCGGCTACTTGCTGTGGCTGTGGTGCTTGGAGCCGCTCTTGCCGTGGTGGCCCTTCTTGTGCTTCCCCTTGAAGTCGTGGTGGTGGTAGTGCTTGACGACGCGGTGGATGATCACACGCCGCTCCAGGCCGTTGATGCAGTTGTTGCCGAAGGCCGGGTTCAACAGGCCCACGATGTCGACGGTGTTGCCACAGACATTGATCGGAATGTGGATCGGGACCTGAATGAGATTGCCCGACACCACCCCCGGTGAACCAACAGCGCCGCCGGCTGCGTTGCTGTCGGCGAATGCAGCCGATGTACCGCCCACAGCGGTGCCTGCCGCGAGAGCAGCCAGAGCGGTCATCCGCGTGATCCGTGACATACCGAACCTTCCGATTAATGCAAGCGACCCTTTGCCGCTTCCTGTCCTCCCCTTCGGCATACACGTGCTCAAAGTGAGGCCGGTGGAGCACTTTTCACTCATCCGAGTGGGAATGCGCACGGGGCGGTGAGGGCGATACCGATGTGTCCAGGGGACGTTCACTCGGACGTGCCGAGGTGAAGACTGGCCACGACGGGCTGACGGCGGGCCGAGCAGAGCCGGAAGGTGGGACGTGTAGTGGGGCACATCGCACGGGAGGAATGGGATGCGCACTACGGCGACGGGAAGTCCTTCCGTCCGCTCGGCGACACGGAACGGGCGCTGCTGCATGCCCTCGTGCCGGCACCGGACGGTGGCGGCCGGGCACTGGACGTGGGGTGCGGGCAGGGTGAGCTGGCCCGCCACCTGGCGGCCGACGGGTATGAGGTGGACGCGGTCGACCACGCCCCGGCCGCCCTCCGGTTCGCCGCGGCAGCCCAGCCACCCGCACCGGACAGGACTCCGGCTTCGGCCGGCGTGCGCTTCGTCCGGTGCGACATCGAAAACGACGCGCTGGACGATCTTCGTGCCGCGTACGACCTGATCACCCTGCGCCTGTCCCTCGCGTTCCTCCGGGACCGCACCCGCGTCCTGAACCGGCTGCGCGAACGCCTGCGTCCCGGTGGCGCCCTTGCCGTCATCACTCCCCTCGCCGATTCCGTGCCCGACGACAGGCGCGAGATCGCCCTCGACGAGGCGGAGATCGCGCTGCTGACCGCCGGCTGGCGCAGCGTCGAACGCCGGGACGCCGAAGGGCTCGTCGTCCTCGTGCTGCGCACTCCGGTCTGCGAGCCGGTGGCGTACGGCAACAAGGGGCGCCCTTCCCCGCATGCGCTGACGGGCGCCGGCGTGGTGGTCACGGACGCGGCCGGCCGGGTGCTCCTGGGGCACTCCGTCCGAGGGCGCTGGGAACTTCCGGGTGGGAAGAACGACGCGGACGAGTCGTTCACCGAGGCCGCCGTCCGGGAGCTGGCGGAGGAGACCGGGCTCCGGGCCGAGCCCGGCGACGCACGGCTGCTGGCGATCCTGATGGACTCCACCCACGGCATCCCGCGCCTGACCGCCGCCGTGCGGG
The DNA here is from genome assembly GCF_036352915.1 of Streptomyces bugieae. Taxonomy (NCBI): domain Bacteria; kingdom Bacillati; phylum Actinomycetota; class Actinomycetes; order Kitasatosporales; family Streptomycetaceae; genus Streptomyces; species Streptomyces bugieae. The sequence continues at coordinate 615,156 of NZ_JAZBJP010000002.1, read as the reverse complement.
TCACCGCCTTCACCGGCGAGCCGGTCGTACGGGAGCCCCAGCTGATCCGCCGCTGGGAGTGGCACGAGGTCCACGACCTACCGGCGCTGGCCTCCGGGCTGTTCACGCCGAGTGCGCACGTGTTGGACACGGTCTGGCCCGGTCTCCTGCCCGACCTGCCGCCCGTTCACCGCCACCCGGTGGTTTGACCCTCGCTTGCGGGCCTACGACAGAATCGCCGCATGATGGATCGACACCTCACCCATGCCGGCGAACCGCTGGCCGAACTCGCCCTTCGTCTCCGCGCGGCGGAGACCGGAGGCTGGACCGAGGACGGCGCCCGCGCCCTCGTCGAAAGCCTGGGACGGCGGTGGGACGAGGTCAGGGACCAGGCGTCCACGAGCGGTGACGGGACCCGCGATGCGGAAGCGGGTGATCTGCGGCTGCGTCCCGTCGGTCCGGCCGAGGAGCGGTATGTCGAGAAGGAGGCCTATCTCGAACTCGTGGCGAGCCTGACGACGACCACACCCCATGCCGGACCCGCGCCCGCGCCCGACCCTGTGCGGCAGGCGGAGATATTCCGTGCCGCGAAGGACGAACTCTTCGACGAGCTCGGCGAGCCGTCGGCCATCGGCTCGTACGGTTCCATGGGCCCGTACTTCGCCCCCACTCCGGCCTGGGGCGCGCCGTTCCTGCGCTGGCGGGGGAAGCGGGACACCCTCGAACTGCGGGCGGGCAGCCGCGGGCCGGAACTCGTCCTCGCGCCCACCGCACCGGGCGAGAACTGGCTGTGGAGCCTCGGCCACGGCGAAGAGCACGCGATCAGCGGCTACTTCGGCAGCCGGCCGGGCCCCGCCAACGCCGGTCTGAGCCTTCCCGGCCGCTGGTCGGCACGGAGTTGGGAGACGCTGACCGACGCGCTGGCGGCCTTCTTCACCACCCTGCCCGCCGAGTTCGCCGCGCTCGGCATCGCCCGGGTCATCCCGGTCTACGGCAGGGTCGGCGGCTCCGCACCGATCCTGTTCGACATCGACGCCGATGACCGCCTGATGCTGGCCTCCTACGCGGAACGCGATATCGACCCGGCATCGTTCGGCTGGGGCACCGTGGCCGAGCACCCCAAGAGCCGGGACACCTGGCAGAACGAGTACGACCCGGAGTGGCGCTTCGACGCGGGCGGCCCCGGGGAGCCGCGCGGCCGCGCACTGGCGGAGATGGTCGTGGCGACGGCCCGTGCGGAAGGGGTGGCGTCCCCGGACGACCTGCTGATCGGCGGCGAGGGCGAGGACATCCGTCCGTACGCGGTGCGGTACTACGGTCTGGGGCTGGCCACCGTCTGATCCCCATCGCCCCCGTGCACCGCCTCAGCCGGGGGAACCGTCGGTCTGGCTGAAGATCTGCAGGCGGTGGCGGGGCTGGGGGACGGGCGTGCGCTGGATGGCGATGAGCGCCGCGTCGTCACCGAGGTGCCCGCTGCAGTGGGCGAGGAGATCGCGGCGGATGTGGTGCAGGAGTGCCTCGGGGTCGCACCTGGGCCAGCGGGCGACGCGCTGGGCGAGGGGGTAGAAGGTGCCGTTGCGGTCGCGGGCCTCGGTGACGCCGTCGGTGTACAGCAGCAGCGTGTCACCGAACTCGAAGGTGATCTCGTCGACGGGGTGGCTGCCCGTCCCCATTCCGCCCATGCCCAGCGGGGGAGCCGGGTGGGGGCTCGGGACGGGGGCGACATGTCCCTGGCTCAGGAGCAGGGGCGGAGGGTGCCCGCAGTCGGTCATCCGGGTCGCCGGGCCCTCGTCGGGGATCTCCAGCAGCAGCGCGGTGATGAAGTGCTCGGGGATGTCGCGGTCCGACTCGATGAAGTCGGTCAGATAGCGGCAGACACTGCGGTCCAGTGCGGCGGCGAGGACGGGCAGCGTCAGGTTCTGGTGGGCCGTCTCGCGGAAGGCGCCGAGCAGCAGGGCGGACTCGCCGATGGCGGCCAGGCCCTTTCCCCGCACGTCACCGATGATCAGCCGGGTGCCGGTGGCGGTACGGGTCGCGGTGTACAGATCACCGCCGATCTCGGCCTCCTCCTCGGCGGCCAGGTAGAACGAGGCGATGTGCAGCGGGCCGATGCGGTGGGGGAGCGGACGGAGCAGCGCCTTCTGGGCGGCCTCGGCCACCGACCGTACCTTCGCGAGCTCCTGCCGGCGTCGTTCGCGCACCACGCAGAAGAACACGATCATGGCCGAGAGCGCGGCCAGGGCGAGCACCTGCACCATCACATTGCGTTCAGTGAAGAGCACGCCGAAGTGCAGCCCGATGTACGCCTGGGCCAGCACGGCCAGGAATCCGACGAGCCCGGTGAGCCAGGGGCCGGCGAACGAGGCGGTCAGCGCGGGCGCGACGACGAGCAGCGGCCCCAGATGGACATCGGCGGGGACCATGATGTCGACCAGCGTGATCACCGCGATGAGGACAAGCGGAATCAGGACCAGCGCATGGCTGGCTTGCCACGGCTGCCACAGACCGCCAAAGCGCCGCCGGAGGCCCACGCCTTCCACTCTGCACCCAGAGCGCCCGACTCTGCACCCAGAGCGCCCGACGGACGACTGCGGCCGGAGCCGCCCTTCCCGGGGACCAGGTGCGAGAACCTCAGGAGCGGCGGTTGTGGGTGCCCGGCGTGTATCCGAAGGAGCGGCGGAAGACGTCGATGAAGGCGCTGGTGGAGGACCAGCCGCAGCGGTGGGCGACGGTGGTGACCGGGGTGTCGTCGGCCAGCATCCGCAGCGCGTGGTAGAGGCGTGACTGGGTGCGCCACTGCGGAAAGGTCATCCCCAGTTCCGAGCGGAAGAGGCGGCTGAGGGTGCGCTCGCCGGCGCCCGTCGCGGTGGCGAGGGCGGCCAGGGTGCGCGGCTCCGCCGGATCCTCGTGGAGGAGCGCGCAGACGGCCGCCAGCCGCGGGTCGGTGGGGGAGGGCAGATGAACGGGCTGCTGCGGAGAGGCCCGCAACTGGTCGCGCAGGACGGCGCGCAGGCGGCGGCGTTCGGGGCCGGTGTCGTCGGGGGCGGTGGTGTAGGCGCGGATCAGTTCGCGGAGCAGTGGGCTGACGGCCAATACGGTCGGGGTGTCCAGGCCGAGCGGGTTGTCGGTGGCGGGCAGGCCGACCAGGTGGAGGTCGAGGTGGCCGTGCGCGCGGTGGGCGTGCACGGTTCCCGCCGGGACCCAGATGGCGCGGGTCCCGGGCGCGAACCAGGTGCCGGCGTCGGTGGTGACGGCCACGACACCCGAGCCCGCGTAGACGATCTGGTGGTCGTCGTGGCGGTGCGCGTCGATGCTCTCTCCGGCGGCCAGCGACTGGACACGGGTACAGGCTTCCGGCAGATGGCGGATGTTCGACATGGATTGGCAATTTATCGGAAGCGCGACATGCGGGGGTGCCGCGACGATCGAGGCGTGACCACGACCCACCACCACACCACTGCCCCGCGCACCAGCCCCCTCACGCTCCTGTCCCTCGGGCACGCCTGCGTGGACGTCTACCAGGGAGCGGTCGCCGCACTGGTGCCGTTCTTCGTCTCCGAACGCGCCTACACCTACGCGGCGGCCTCCGGCATCGTGCTGGCCGCCTCGCTGCTGTCCTCGGTGATACAGCCGCTGTTCGGCGCGCTCACCGACCGGTGGGCCCTGCCGTGGCTGCTGCCGGTGAGCACCCTGCTGGGCGGCGTCGGCGTCGCCCTGAGCGGCATCGTCGGCTCCTACGCCCTCACCCTGGCCGTGGTCGCCGTCTCCGGCATCGGCGTGGCCGCCTACCACCCCGAGGCGGCGCGCGTCGCACGCCACGCCAGCCGCGGCAGTCACACCGGGATGGGCTGGTTCTCCCTCGGCGGCAACCTCGGCTTCGCGGCCGCCCCGCTGCTGGTCTCGGCCGTCATCACCACGGGCGGCCTGCACGCCTCCCCGCTCCTGGTCGTCCCCGCCGTCGCCGGCGCCGCACTGTGCACGGCCGCCCTCCGCGCGACGCGGGCCCGGGATGCGGCGGCAACTTGCCTGTCCCCGACCGGAGTTGTCGCCCAATCCGCCACCGCCGGCAGTCCGGACGACGTGGCCGGCAGCCGTGACGACTGGGCGTCCTTCGTCAAACTGTCCGGGGCCATCGTCTGCCGCTCGATCGTCTTCGTCGGCCTGAGCGCCTTCATCTCGCTCTACGTGCGCCAGCGCACCGGCGGAGGCGACGTCTCCGGCACCGCCGCCCTGTTCGTGCTCTACCTCGGTGGTGCGGTCGGCACGGTGGCCGGCGGCAAACTCGCCGGACGCTACGGCCGCATCCGGGTCGTCCAGTGCTCCTACGCGCTGACCGTCCTCGCCGTGGCCGGTGTCGTCCTGGTCCCCGGCCCGCTGCTCTACGTACTGGTCGCCCTCACCTCGGCCGGCCTGTACGTGCCCTTCTCCCTGCACGTCACCCTCGGCCAGGACTACCTGCCCCGGCGCGTGGGCACGGCCAGCGGCGTCACCCTGGGCCTGACCGTCAGCATCGGCGGCATCGCCAGCCCCCTCCTCGGTGCCGTCGCCGACGCCACCTCCCTCCGGACCGCCCTCACCCCCCTCATCGCCCTGCCCGCCCTCGGCTGGCTCCTCCTCCGCACCTTGCACGAGCCCGCGATGCCCGAGGCGATCGCGAGTGGGTCGCCCTCCGGGGCGGTGTCCCCAACAGCGTCCGGGGAAGGCCGACTTCAGCCGTAGGACGTAGGAGGGGGGTCCCGGTCGGCGGCATGATGGGCGGATGACCGCCGTTTCGCGTGCCCGATCGTTCGACAATGCCGCTGCCCACTACGCGGCGAGCCGCCCCTCGTACCCGCCGGCCCTCCTCGACGTCATCGAGGAGCTGATGGGAAGCCCCCTCGCAGGGAGCCGAGTTGCCGATGTCGGGGCGGGGACCGGCATCGCCACGGCGCTGTTGTACGAGCGCGGAGCCGAGGTGATCGGCGTGGAGCCCGGTGAGGGGATGGCGGCTCAGTTCCGCAGTGCCCTTCCCGGGGTGCCGATTGTCCGTGGCGACGGCAATGCGCTCCCGCTGGCCGACGGCTCCCGCGATCTGATCACGTACGCACAAGCCTGGCAGTGGACCGATACCGACCGCTCCGTACCGGAGGCACTGCGCGTGCTGTCCCCGGGTGGCGCGCTCGCGGTGTGGTGGAACACCCACGCCCTCGACGTGCCGTGGATCGCGGCGCAGCACGAGCGGATCGCGCGCCATTGCGGAGTGCGGCCCCCGGCCGGAACGCGTCTGCGTGACGGCGAGGCCACCCGGCTCGCGGGACTCGCGGGGCTGCGCGTCGCGCGCCACCAACTGCGCTGGAGCCGTACCGTCCCCCTCGACACCCATCTCGCCAACATCAGCAGCCGTTCCGCATTCCTCGTCCTCGACGAAACCCGCAACCGGGCCTTTCTCACGGACGAACGCGGTCGGCTGCGCGGCATTTTCCCCGATGAGGTGGTGACGGAGACATACGTGGTCGACCTCCTGCTGGCCCGACGCCCCTGAAACGGACTTCCGGGACGCTCCGCATTCGACCGGTCACGCAGGTGCCGCCGAGGGCCTTGATTATGGGGGAGGGAAAGACAGCGAGAGCGAATGGGGAAATCCGTCGCCTGACCAACCTGCGCACCGCCGCCTTAGAGTGGAAAGAGGGCGCTTTCAACGGAGGTGCGTTCGATGTCGACTGGGACCCTTCTCGCGATCATTATCCCCGTCCTGGTGGTCATTGCTCTCGTCGCAGTGGCGGCCTCGCTTTTCGTCAGGCGGCGTCGGCTCCGCGAGCGTTTCGGGCCCGAATACGAGCGGACCGTCGAGGGCGCCGACGGTCGGATGGCCGGCGAGCGTGAGCTCAGGGCCCGGGAGCGGCGGCATGACTCACTGGAGATCAAGCCCCTGCAGAGCAGCATCCGCGAGCGCTACAGCCGGCAATGGACCGGCGTTCAGCAAGAATTCGTCGATCGTCCCGAGGACGCCGTACACGACGCAGATCGCCTCGTGACCTCGTTGATGCACGAACGGGGCTATCCGACGGAGAATTTCGAGCAGCGCCTCAAGGACCTCTCGGTCGCACACGGGCGCACATTGGAGCACTACCGGGCTGCTCATGAAGTCGAAACGCTCAGCACCCAGCACCGGGCGACCACTGAGCAACTACGAGGAGCGATGGTGCATTACCGCGCCCTCTTCGAGGATTTGCTGTCCGACGGTGGCCAAGCGCGCCACGCCAAAGCCTGAGGCCTGAGGGAGGAGAAAATGGAACGCGATCAGGACACGGGGACCAGGGGCCTGTCCACCGAAGACCTTGCTGCCCCGCCCCCTTCGTCCACGCCCGCACCGGCGTCCATGCCCCCGCCGATGCCCGACGAAGCGACGGCACCGGCAGGCGACGTCCCCACCGCTCCTGGCGAGAGCGTCCCCATTCCAGGGGAGACCGCGGAAACGGAGGGGACCGGGCGGGGCACGCCGGCCACGGGCGCGCCCCCGGTCGAGGAAGCCGCTCCGCAGCTTCTCACCGCAGACGACGCGGAAAGTTTCCGCGATCGCTGGCAGGGGATTCAGGCGACGTTCGTGGACGACCCGCGCGAGGCCGTACACGCCGCCGACGCGCTGGTTGCGGAGGTCATGCAGACGCTGGCCACGACGTTCGCCGAACACAAGCAGTCTCTGGAAGAGCAGTGGAAGCAGGGCGAGAAGGTCGACACCGAAGGTCTGCGGGTGGCCCTGCGCCAGTACCGCTCGTTCTTCCACCGCCTGCTCGCTGAATGAGCTTGCTCTTCCGGCCGCTTCAGGTGACGGCGCCGCCGACGAGTTGGGCGATCAGCCCCCTGACCTGTTCGCGGGGGTCCGGTGCGCCGGCCCAGCCGGTCATCAGGAGGTGGTGAACGGACCCGACGAGGGCGAGCGCGATCGCGTGGCCGTCGGTGCCGTCCGCGAGCCGCCCGAGCTGCCGCTCGGCATCCAGGTACTCCGCGATCGAATCCTGGATCGCCGTAAAGCCCGGAGCGCCCGCTTCCAATGCCTGGCGGATCGTCAGTGAGGCGGCGGGGCGGGTCAGGGCGAGGCCGGCGACCGTCGGGTTCACGGACGTCAGCAGCGCGAGAGCGACCTTCCGGAGGTTCTCGGCCACGGTGCCGGCGCCCGCCTGGGCGGGGAGTCGTCCGGCCTGCCGGGCGATGCGTGCGAAGCGGTCCAGGACCAGCGCGCCGATGAACTCGTCCAGTCCCGAGAAGTGCGCGTGCAGCAACCCCTTGGCGCAGCCCGCCTCAGTGGTGATCGCCCTGCTGGTCAGGGCGGACGGGCCGGCGCCGGCCAGGACCCGTTCCGCGGCGTCGAACAGCCGGTCGCGCACGTCGGGGATCGCTACTCCACGCGGTGACATGAGCCTCTCCTGATGGCGACGGGAACTCCGGACTTCCCGAAGCGGAGTGTCGGGAAGCGGGGTTCCTGGGAGCGGATTACCGGAACGGGATTGCCGGTATGGGCGTGCGCCCATACTGTTTGGGCGTACGCCCATTCTAGTCCGAGGGCAGGTCCGCGCCCAGCACGCGGTCCGCCCGGCAGCAGGAGGCTCGCATGTCACGCATCGTCAACGCCGCACAGGCGGCGGCCTGGAACGGTTACGAGGGCACCTACTGGGCTGCGCACCAAGAGCGTTGGGACGCGGTGAACGAGGGCTTCAACGAGCCGCTGCTGACCGCCGCCGCGATCGGTGGGGGCGAGCGTGTCCTGGACGTCGGCTGCGGAACCGGGCAGGCGACGAGACTTGCCGCGCACCGGTCCCGTAGTGGCCGGGTCCTCGGCCTCGACCTGTCGGAGCCCATGCTGGCGCGCGCCCGTGACACCGCCGAACGCGTGGGAGTCGGCAACGTCGGCTTCGAAGAGGGCGACGCCCAGGTCCACGCCTTCACGCCGGAGACGTTCGACGTCGTCATCAGCCGCTTCGGGGTGATGTTCTTCGCCGACCCCGTGGCCGCCTTCACCAACCTGCGGCGGGCCGTGCGGTCCGGCGGCCGGATGGCCTTCATCTGCAGTGCCGACCCGGGAGACAACGAGTGGCTCCAGGCGGTCGCCGCACTGAGCGACCTCCTCCCCGTCGGGGACTTCGGCGCGCCGGGAGCACCGGGCATGTTCTCCCTGGCGGACCCGGACCGCATCCAGGAGGTACTGTCCGCCGCCGGGTGGCAGCACCTCACCACGGAGCGCGTGCAGGCGCAGGGAGCGTGGGGCCGCGACGCGGACGAGGCGGCCGCCTTTCTGCTGGACTCCGGTCCGGGGCGTCACTTGACCGGCCAGGTCTCCCCGGAGGTCCGGGACCGCGCGCGGCAGAGGCTGACGGACGTGCTGCGCGCCCACGAGGAGAACGGCGCGGTACGGCTCCGCAGCGGGGCCTGGCTGGTCACCGCCGGGCGGCCGTGATCCCCGCGATCCCCGTGACCTAACCCCAGACGGCCTGGGCCAGTGCCGCGCCGGCGAAGGCGGCGCCGAGGCCCGCCACCACGCTCGCCACGACGTTGGCCAGGGCGAAGAACCGGGCGCCGTCCTCCGCCAGCCGCAGGGTCTCGTACGAGAACGTGGAGTACGTCGTCAGGGCGCCGCAGAAGCCGGTGCCGATCAGCAACTGCATCCGGGAGGAGGCCGCCCCGGCGGCGATCGCCCCCGTGAGCAGGCCGAGGATCAGCGAACCGATCACGTTGATGGTGAACGTGCCCCAGGGGAACAGGGTGTCGTGCCGGGCCTGCACGGCACGGTCGGTGAGGTAGCGGAGCGGGGCCCCGACCACCGCCCCGGCTATCACGAGCAGCCAGTTCACCGCTTTCGTCCCTCCTCGCCGCGGCCCGTGTAGCGGATGACCTCGCACTCGTCGAGGATGACCAGCCCCTCGCTGACGAGCTCGTCCAGTTGCGGGAGGAAGGCGCGGATCCGGTCCTCGGTGTCGACGATCACGACGGCCACCGGGAGGTCCTCGCTCAGCGACAGCAGACGGGTGGTGTGGATCAGGGACGAGGCGCCGAAGCCTTCGATGCCGCGGAAGACGGACGCGCCGGCCAGGCCGGCCCGGTGGGCGCGGTGGACGATCTCGGTGAAGAGCGGCTTGTGGTGCCAGGTGTCGTTCTCCCCGATGAAGACGGTGACGCGCAGGGCGGGGCCGGTGAGTCTCACTGCTGCCTCCACTCGACGACGCGGCGGGTCAAGGTGGCCGTGATCCAGACGGCGGTGAGCGCGGCGGCCAGGGTGAGCGCCAGGTACGCGAGCCCGGCGCCGGTCCTGCCCTGGGCCAGCAGGCGCTGGATGTCCACGGCGTACGTGGAGAACGTCGTGAAGCCGCCGAGGACACCGGTGCCGAAGAACGGGCGGACGAGCCGGTGGGCTGCCCACACATCGGTGATCACGACCATGAAGATACCGATGATCGCGCAGCCGACGACGTTGACGACCAGCGTCGTCCAGGGGAAACCGCCGGGTTCGGTGGGCCACAGGAGAGCGGCCCCGTAGCGCGCGGCCGCGCCCACACCCCCGCCGAGCGCCACGGCCGCCACGACCGGGCCCTGCCGCGGGGGGAGGCCCTTGCGGCGGACGGGGGCGCGGAGGTCGACGTCAGGATCGACGGGTTCGTTCAGCATCGGGGGTCGGGGCTTCGGCACGGATGTCTCCTACTCGCCAGGCATGGGTGGGAAATGCCCACATGCGGGTCGCAAGTAGGGACCGTTGGCGGCTTCGTCGCCGCGGTTGGGGACGGCGGGCCCCACCGCCGTGACGGTGAGTACGAGGTCACCGTCGCAGGTCAGCATACCTGCTGACCTTTGCGGGGGCGCGGGCAACCGGGCGCCCCCGCGCATCGGCGGCTGAGGTCCGCCTTCTCGCCGGCGGATCCCCGCTACGGTTTGATCAGCTGGTAGGAGAGCGTGTAGTACGCGTCGTCCTCGGTGAACTTCATTTCCCCGAAGTCGTGGATCGGGACCTGCTCGCCGAGGAGGTCGTCGTCATCCGCATCGTCGCTCTCGTACATGCGGACCTCGGCGACGTCGCCCTCGTAGTGGAAGGTCTTGTTGATGGTGATCTTGTCGTCCTCGCCGATTCGAGCCGAGTAGACCTTCTTCCCGTTGATCGTGAGGTAGATGTCGTCCTTACCATTCCAGTCCTCCTGCTTGACGCATTCGAGCTGGCCGAACTTCACGACACCCATGGGTTTTCCCCTCGCGGTCGGTGGTGTGACCTTGCGTGGAGGATTCTTCCGGGGGCGGATCAACGGTCGCTGAACGGGGGCGTTCGGGGCGGGCTCGGGCACCGTCAGGCGATGGCGCTCATGCGGGCGAAGACGACGACGTTGCCGAGGTATTCGTGGCGGGCCCGGTCGTAACCGCCGCCGCAGGTGAGGACGCGGAGTTCGGGCCGTGCGGAGGCGCCGTAGACCTTTTCGTCCGGGAAGTCGGTGCCGCTGAAGACCTCCACGGCGTACACCGTGAAGACCGCGGTGCGACCGTCCTTGCGGACCACGCGGATGGTGTCGCCCTGCTTCAACGCACCGAGCGAGTAGAAGACCGCGGGCCCGGTCTTGGTGTCCACGTGACCGGTGATCAAGGCGGTTCCCGTGTCACCGGGCGTCACGCCGTCCTTGTACCAGCCGGCCAGGTTGCGGTCGGTGGGAGGCGGGACGTCGAGGCGCCGGTCGCGGTCCAGTCCGAGCCTCATCAACGGTGCGTCCACGCCGGTGCGCGGGATCCGCACGCGCAACGGCTCCGACTCCGGAAGCGGCGAGGGCCCTGGGCGGCTCCCGGCTTCGGCGTCCGGTCGCCGGGGCAGCGATTCGGCGCGCGGGGGCTGGGGTGGTGGGGCGGAGCGATGGCTGTGCCATCCCCACACCAGGCAGGCGATGCCGGCGACGGCCAGGAAGAGGGACACGACGCGGGCGGTGCGCGGGGGGAGGGACGCAGGCGAGAGGCGTATCACGAGATGTCTTTCCAGAGATGTCTTTCCAGAGACGTGCGGGAGATGACTGGCGCGGTGGGGTGGGACGGGCGGAGCCCTGCCCCCCCCGCTGCCGGTAGCGGGTGCCACGGACAGGCGGTGGGGGCAGAGCTCCTGTGACCCGAGAATCGGGGTCAGCCGAGCTCCTCATCGTCACGGCGGCGCAGCAGCCACACCCCGGCCGCACCCGAGATCAGTGCCGCGGACGACGTGAGGGCCAGGTCCGACGGACCCGACGGGGCACTCATGGCCCCGGCGCCGGCCTTCACCTTGCCGTGCGGCATGGCCTTCGGCATGGACTTCGGCATGGCCTTGGGGCGGGGCTTGGCGGGCTTGGACTTCCCGCAGGTCCGGTCCGCCATGGAGGACGCGTCGTTCCACTTCATCTTGAGCCTGCCCAGGTGGTCGCGCTGCGACCGGTCCGGGTGTCCGCCCTGGTTGGTGAGGTCCCTGAGCTCCCTGTCGTAGGAGTCGTACGAGGACTTGGCCTTCTTGGCCGCGGACATCGCGCCGGAGCACGAGCCCTTGGCCGTCTCGGCATGTACGGCCGGGCTGCTCAGGGCCAGCGCACCGCCGACGACCACGACACCGCAGAAAGCGGATATGGAACGCATGAGTTCCTCCAAGAGGGATGAGACTGCGGGAGGGCGTTCTCCCACCTTCAGGACATGCGTTCTCCCTTCCGCCCGCCAGTTGGCCGAAGTGTGAACCGGGCCCGTGCGGAAGGCCGCGCCGAGGAGCCTGCGCGGCGGTGCCTGCGGTGACCGGGACACGGGGTGAGCAGGGGATATCCCGTGACTGAGGGGAGCGGGGAGACCCCGGGCGGGATCGTGCGTACTGGCGGGTTGCCGCCCGTCCACGTGTCACCCGCATGGCCCTGCGAGGCCCGGGGGCGGACCGGTCAGATCGCCATCGCCTCCTGGATCCAGCGGTTCACCCGGTACGGCAGCCACCACAGGAACGGCCCGGTGCGGCTGACCAGTCGTTCGGCCAGGAAGTCGGCGGCGATGGCTTCCGGGACCGCGGACGACGGCGCGCCGTAGGACAGCCGGGCGATCGCCTCGCGGTAGGCGGGCTCGTCGGCGGTGAAACGGCGCAGGTCGCCCCACCGGCGGTCGCGGATCTGCACGAAACCGGGGCCCTGCCGCCACAGGCACTTGCAGAGGTAGTGCTCGTTGCGCCATTGCGTCAGCGCGGCGTCGGCATCGGCCGGCCCGGTCAGGGCCGTGGGCGGTTGGAGATGACTGAGGTCACGCCAGGCGTCGTCGCCGGGGCCGGCGGGCAGCCGCAGGCGCCACTGGACGAGTACGGCATGCGCCGTGAGGTCGCGGATCAGGCACAGCCGGCGGACGGCGTGCGCCGCGGCGTCGGGGGAATCCACCGTCGTCAGGTCGATCTCGTCGGGGAACTGCACGCGGCGGGCGCCGAGTTCCCACAACTGGGCGGCCTGTTCGTCGGCCGGGCCGGTCAGGTCGAGCCGGCCCAGGCTCATGCCGGGCAGGGTGCACGCCTGTGCGTCGTAGTCGCGCCAGACGTGCAGCGTCAGCGGTCGGGGTGCGGAGTGGGTGGCGGGGGTGAGGACGGGGGGCATGCGGTCTCCTGGGAAGTGCGAAGTGCTCGTCGGGGAGCGGAGGGTGGCGGCTCAGGCTCGGACACCGGATCAGGCCCGGGCTTCGGGCTCGGACACCGGATCAGGCCCGGGCTTCGGGCTCAGGCCCGGGCGATGGCGGGAGCCGCCGCGCCGGACGGCGGCCGCTCGGTGGCTTCCCCCTGGCTGTGCCGCATGAAGTCAAGACGCAGCAGGTCCTCGTTGACCGCGGCCGGTGCGAGGTGGACGTACTGGCCGCCGTCGGTGAAGACCAGTCCGAGCGTCACCCAGTGCTGGAGGAGGGCGTGCACCGTGGCGGCGTCGATGGTGTGCTCGGGCAGGCGCGCGGCGAGCTTGCGGGCCAGCGCGGCGGGCGCGTGCGGCTGGTCGAGGAGCCGGAACGCCTCGGTCTCGACCGGGTGGGTGAGTTCCCGCGTGCCCCAGTCGAAGGCGTGCCGGCGGCTGACGAGCACGATCCGGTCGCCGAGGTCGGCATGGGTGAGTCTGCTGTCCGTGTGGCGCTTCTTCCAGGCGCCCAGCGCCTCGTTGAGGGCGGTGACGGTGGGCTCGCCGATGCCGCGTTCCGGGGCCTCGAAGACGTAGGCGAGATCGAGCAGTTCGCTCTCGGGCAGGTCGTAGGTGAAGCGGTAGTGCTCCTCGGGGCGCAGCCCGGTGAAGCCGAGTTCGGGCCGGTTGAAGTACGGGCTGAAGCGCTCGATGGCGATCCGCGCGGACAGGTCCACCGGCGGGTTGAGGTGTTCCAGGGCCGGTATCTGGGCGATGACCGGCTCGTAGTCGGCGGCGGTCTCGCCGGGGAAGCCGTGCAGGTAGTTCCAGGAGACGGAGAGCCCGGTCTCGGCCCCGTCGCGGAGCATGCGGACGTTCTGGCAGCCGCTGACGCCCTTGTCCATCAGGTCGAGCACCCGGCTGTTCAGGCTCTCGATGCCCGGCTGCACGTAGATCATGCCCGCGTCGGCGAGGGTGCGCAGCTGCGGGCGGCGCATATTGGCCTTGATCTCGATGTGCATCCGCAGGTCGTAGCCGCTGTCGATGATGCGGGGCAGGACGGTGCCGAGGTAGCCCATGTCGAGGATGTTGTCGACGACGTACATGTCGAGCACGCGGTGCCGGCGCGCCAGGTCCATGATCTCGGTGTAGAAGGTGTCCGGACTCTTGCTGCGGAACTGCATGAACGAGCCGTTCAGGCCGCAGAAGGTGCAGTGGTGCTTCTCGCCCCACCAGCAGCCGCGCGCCCCTTCGACCACGAGCTTGGGCTCCACCCAGTTGCGGGCGACGGAGGAGGCCAGGCGCTCGAAGTAGCCGCTGTAGTCGGGCGGCAGGATGGCCGCGGGCGGCAACGGGCTGGTGCTCATCGGATTGGCGGTGCTCGTGCCGTCGGCGCCGCGGTGGCACAGCCCCGGCACGGCCGCCAGGTCCGTGCCCTCGTCGAGCGCGGTCAGCAGCTGGGGGAAGGCGGCCTCGCCCTCACCGCGGACCACGAAGTCCAGGAAGGGGAAGTTGCGGTGCGCGGCGGCGCCCTGCTCGGCGTCGCAGTTGGCGCCGCCCATGACGGTCCGGATGTGCGGGGCGAGCCGTTTGACGTACTTGGCGGCGGCGAGCGCGGCGGTGTTCTGCTGGAACGTGGAGGTGAAGCCGACGACATCGGGCCCGGCGGCCACGATCCGCTCGGCGATCTCCTGCACGAACTCCGGTACCACACGGTGCAGTTGGTGCGACATGCGCAACCGTTCGGCCTTCAGCTTGCCGCGCATCGCGGCGCTGAACTCCGCCGTGCGCCACTCGGGATCGTCGTAGAGCGCGGACGAGAACACCCAGTCGCCGCACCCCATGAAGTACGAGGAGAGCGCGTAGAACTGGTAGTCGTCGCCGGTGAAGTCGGTGCGCCGGGTGATCCAGTCGGTGAACTCCAGGTTGGCGTGCAGGACGTCGGCGTGCCCCGTGGTGCGTTCGTCGACGCTGCGCCGGAGGATGCCGAGCGCCAGGGACGGCAGATCGATCGGGGACCAGGGCATGTTGACCAGCAGGACGCGCATGTCGGCTCCTCGTGGGTGGTGACGGGGACGTGAGGTGGCCGGCGGACGCGAGCGGGCCGGCGGGGTGAGGTGGGCCGGCCGGCCCGGTGGTGTACCGGGCCGGCCGGTGAGGTCACTCCTCCTCGGTGTCTTCCGCGGTGCGGAACGGGACGGTCACCGTGATGCCGATGCCGGGCTTGCGGTTCTCCTCGTCGCCCGCGAGCGGGTCGTTGTGGATGATGTCCTTCTGCATGACTGCATCTCCTTGTCAGTGAACGGAGTTCGGATCGTGCGATCCGGGGGCACCGGATGGGCCGGTGCTCCCGGACACCCCGCTCTCGGGGAAGCGGGGAGCTTGGTGGGCCGCCGGGGCCGGGCGCAGGTGCCGGTCGAGGAAGCCCAGGGCGCGTCGCAGGACGGCCATGTGGTCGGCGCCGGTGTATCCGTCGTGTCCGGTCGCCAGCCACATCGACTCGTGTGCCACGCCGGCCGCCCGCAGCGCGGTGAGGTAGCCGCGTACCTGGCCGGGCGGGCACTTGGCGTCGAGGCTCGCGGCGACCACCAGCAGCGGGGCGCGGACGTCGGCGGCGTAGTGGAGCGGCGAACTGCGCCGGTAGCGGTCGGGGACGGTCTCCGGGGTGCCGCCGAACAGCCGCTCGTCCAGGGCGCGCAGCGCGGGCGTGCCGGCACGGTAGGCCGCCGCGCAGTCGGCGACCGGTTTGACGGCGACGCCCGCCTGCCACAGGCCGGGCCGGGTGCCGAGCGCCAGCAGGGTCAGATAGCCGCCCCAGGAGCTGCCCCACAGACCGAGGGCGTCCTCGCGCGCCAGGCCGCGGCGCAGCAGATCGGCACGGACCGCGACCAGGTCGGCGACCTGGGCGAGCCCGACGCCCTCGGCGTACGCGGTGCGCCAGCGCGGCCCGTAGCCGGTGGAGCCGCGGTAGTTGACCCGGGCGACCGCGAACCCGGAGGCGACCAGCGAGTGCACCTGCGGGTCGTAGGCGTCGCGGTCGTGGTCGGCGGGACCGCCGTGCACGAGGAAGACCAGCGGGGGCCGCGGGCCGGGTGCCGGGGCCGGTTGGCTCAGCAGGGTGTGCACCGGTCCGTCCGGGCCGGGCGTCCACAGGTCGCGGTGCCGGCCGGGAACGGGCGCGGGCAGGCCGCCGAGCGCGGGCAGCCGGGTGCCGGCGGTGGAGCGGAGCTGCGGGGGAGTGGTGGTGTCGGTCCAGAGGTAGTGCACGTCGTCGCCCGGGTGCGGGGCGGCGTCCAGCAGTGTGCCGGGTGGCGTGCGGACCGTGGTGAGGGTGCACCGGTCGAGGTCGGCGGTGGCGAGGGTGGAACGGCCGCGTCGGTCCTGCCGGACGAGGACCCGGCGTCCCGCGGGGTACCAGCGCGCCGTGATCTCGGTGTCGAAGCGGCACCAGTCGTGGCTCCGCAGTCCGCCGCCGGGCGTCCAACTGGCCAGCAGATAGCGCTCGTCGGCCTCCTGGACGAGCAGCAGCTCGCCGTCCACCGCCGCCCCCGGGGCGAAGCCGAGCGCCCACAGCCGCCCGCGCCGTCCGGACAGTCGGGCGACCTCCGCGACCTCCCCGTCGGAACAGCCCACGAGGGTGACCGCACGATCGGAACCCGCCGGCCCCGACACCGCCAGCAGCCGGCCCGTCGGCGAGATGCCCGTGAGCAGCGCGGGGCCCTCGACGGTCAGCACCGGACGGCCCCGTCCGCCCGCGGTGCCGAGGTGCACCGTCGTACGGCGGCCGTCCCCCAGGCCGATCGCCGCCGTCCCGGTGTCGCTGACCGCGAGGCCGTGCGGCAGTCCCGGCCGGAGTCCGGCCAGTCCCGGGACGGCCGGACCGCCGTCGAAGTCCTGGAAGTGCCACCGTCCCCGGCCGCTCCGGTCCTCCGCGAACCACCACACCCGGGCGTCCGCGTCGACCGCGCAGTGCAGCGTCCCGTCGCGGCTGTCGGTGACCCGGCGCGTGGTGCCCGTACGGGCGTCCCAGGTGAAGATCTCGCACCGGCCGTCGGCGTCCGCGGCGAGTGCCATCCGCGCCGGGTCGCGCGGGCAGACCTCGGGGAGCGCCGGCCGGTAGACCTGGAAGCCCGTGCCGGGGGCCTGGAGCGGACGGGCGTGTGCCGCGGACGCGTTCATGCCCGCTCCTTCGGGGTGGTGGGGGATTCCTGCGGGCCGGGGCGGGACGCCGCCGCGTCGCGACGGGACGCCGGGGAGCAGGTCGCGTACAGCGCAGGTCCGGCCAGCACCACGGCGCAGCCCAGGCACATCGCGACGGTCCCGGCCTGATCGGTGACCAGCCCGGCGACCGCCGGCGCCACGGCCGCGGCCGCGCCCGACGCGGTGGCCAGCACGGTCCCGGTACGGGCCTGCAGTTCGGGCGGGACGACCTGGAGGACCCGGGCCTGGAGTGCCACGGTGGCGAGCGGGGTCAGCGCGCACAGCAGACCGAAGAGCAGGCCGAACTGCCAGGCGTCGCGGGCCACCGCCAGGGCCGCGGCGGGCGGTACCAGCAGCCAGGACACCGTCCCCAGCACCTGTGTCGCGGAGCGCCGGCCGGCCAGGCGGGGCGCGGCGAGCGAACCGGCCAGACCGGCCGCCCCGGCCAGCGCGAGGACCAGACCCAGCGGAGCCGCGCCCCGGCCGTGGTCCTGCAGGGCGAACACCGCCGTGTAATACACCGCGGCGAGCACGGCGTTGACGACCGCGGTCCATACCAGCGCCAGCCGGAGAAAGGGTTCCCGGCGCACCACGCCGAGCCCCGCCCCGGCCTCGGCGGCCAGCGCCCGCCAGGGCCGGGACGGTCCGCCGGCCGCCGGGCGTCCGGTGTGCCGCGGTGACAGGCCGGCCCGCATGGCCCCGATGCAGGCCGCGGCGACGACGTACGACACCGCGTCCGCGAGGAACGGCAGCCAGCGCCCGGCGTGGAAGAGCAGCCCGCCCAGCGCGGGCCCCAGGACCAGGGCGGCTCGTTCCCCCGCCTGTAATCGGGACAGGACGCGGCGGTGGTCGGCGGGGGCGCAGACCAGGGCGACGGTGCCGAGGGACGCCGTCTCGTAGCAGGCGGTCGCCGACCGTTCGACGAGCACGACGGCGAGGAGCACGGCCAGCGGAGCCGAGCCGGACCATGCCGCGACGGTGACGACGGTCATCGAAGCGGCAGACACCACCGCGGAGCCCACCATGACACGCTTGCGTGCCCCGCGGTCGGCGGGAACGGCGGCGAGTGGGCCGAGCAGCAGGGTCGCTGCCGCGGAGAGCCCCGCGACGGCGCCGACCTCGGCGGGCGAGTGGCCCAGGCTCAGCAGCAACAACGGCAGGACGAGCCCGGACGCCTGGCTGCCCAGTGCGTCGGAGGTGCCGGCCCACCAGAAGAGCCGGATGTCGCGACGGGCGTACGGCGCGCTGCCGGTGAGGGCGCCCGGCCGGGAGTCCCGAGGTAAGTCGTACGGCGCGTCGCCTGCCGAGGGCTCCGCCGGTCTTCGTTCCATGCGAAGCCACCCCACATCTGTGCGCAGATCGTGAAGATCGACACACGTTTAGGTCAACTTGCGAAGGAAATGTGCTCGAAGCGTGCCGGAGCTTAGCCACACCGTGACGCAGGCCACAAGGCCCCGAAGGGGGAGTCTTGGCGGTGCCGAACCGCCGCTTCGCGAGGAAGCCGTCCGTCCGCACCGGACGACAAAAAAGAAGGGCAAAGAGCGCATCCGCTCCTTGCCACTCTCAACGTATAGCGCATGGGGGGCCTTGCGGCAAGGCCCCCGTGATGCCGCAGAATCACCCGGCCGAAGCCAGAACCTGCGGAAACGGGGATTGTTGTGATCGACGTGATCATTGCCGGTGGCGGACCGACCGGCCTGATGCTGGCCGCCGAGTTGCGGTTGCACGGCGTGCACGTGGTCGTGCTGGAGAAGGAGGCGGAGCCGACCAAGGTGGTCCGTGCGCTCGGCCTGCACGCGCGCAGCATCGAGGTGATGGCCCAACGCGGTCTTCTGGAGCGCTTCCTCGAACGGGGGCAGCAGTACCGGGTCGGCGGCTTCTTCGCCGCCATCGACAAGCCGTGGCCCGACGGGCTGGACAGTGCGCACGGCTACGTCCTCGGCATCCCGCAGCCCCTCACCGACCGTCTGCTGACGGAGCGCGCCACCGAACTCGGCGCCGAGATCCAGCGCGGCTGCGAAGTGGTCGGACTCGGCCAGGACGACGACGGCGTGACCGTCGAACTGGCAGACCGCACGCAGCTGCGCTCGCGCTACCTCGTCGCCTGCGACGGCGGCCGCAGCACGGTGCGCAAGCTGCTCGGTGTCGGCTTCCCCGGTGAGCCCAGCACGGTCGAGACGCTGCTCGGGGAGATGGCGGTGGACATGGAGCAGGAGGAGCTCACCGCCGTGATGACCGAAGTCCGCAAGACGCAGAAGCGGTTCGGCTTCATGCCCCTCGGGGACGGGTTCCACCGCGTCGTCGTGCCGGCCGGGGGACTGGCCGAGGACCGCACGACGCCGCCCACCTTCGAGGAGTTCCGGCACCAGCTGCGGGCGACCGCCGGCACCGACTTCGGCGTCCACTCGCCGCGCTGGCTGTCCCGTTTCGGCGACGCCACCCGGCAGGCCGAGCGCTACCGCGTCGACCGGGTGTTCCTGGCGGGCGACGCGGCGCACATCCACCCGCCGACCGGCGGGCAGGGCCTCAACCTCGGTATCCAGGACGCGTTCAACCTCGGCTGGAAGCTGGCCGCCGCGGTGCGCGGCTGGGCACCGGAGGACCTGCTGGACAGCTACCAGACCGAACGGCACGCGGTGGCCGCCGACGTGCTCGACAACACCCGCGCGCAGATGGAGCTGATGTCCACCGAGCCGGGCCCGCAGGCGGTGCGCCGGCTGCTGGCGGAGCTGATGGACTTCGAGGACGTCAACCGGTACCTGATCGAGAAGATCACCGCGCTCGGGGTCCGCTACGACTTCGGTGCGGGCCACGAACTGCTCGGGCGTCGGCTGCGGGACGTGGCGCTGAAGCAGGGGCGCCTCTACGAGCTGATGCACGGCGGCCGCGGGCTGCTGCTCGACCAGACCGGCCGGCTCTCGGTGGCGGGCTGGGCGGATCGGGTCGACCATGTCGTCGACGTCAGCGAGGAACTGGACGTGCCCGCGGTGCTGCTGCGGCCGGACGGTCATGTGGCGTGGGTCGGAGACGATCAGCAGGAGCTGAGCGGCCGACTGCCGAAGTGGTTCGGCGCTGCCGCCGGCTGAGGCGCGGTCGCGGCCCGACAGGGGTGAGCCGTGATCGCCCCTCCCGGCCGACGTCGTCATGCGTCGGCCGGGAGGGGCGCCGGCGGTATGCGCACCGGCAGGTGGCGCTCGGTCGATCAGGTGCGGTGCGCCTTGGCGGCGCAGGCGCCGGAAGCGCAGGCGGTGAGCCAGGCGTCGAAGTCGGCGTCGTAACGGGTGCCGATGGTGTCGTGGTAGACGGCGTAGCCGGCCGCGTAGTCACCGGTGCGGAAGTGGCCCAGCATGGTGGCGACGTCGTCCGGGTGCTTCTCGACCATGTAGCGCGCCGCGAGGTAGCCCCAGGGGTAGGTCCGGGTCACGTCGCTGTTGTCGTAGGTGCTCTCGAACAGCGTGCTCAGCTTGTAGGTGTGCTTCCCGGCCTCGCTGACCGCCTCGTCATCGGTGATCTTGCGGTAGCCGTACGAGACGTACTCGGCGAAGCCCTCGATCCACCAGACGTCCGGCACGGACGTCTGGTGGCCGAAGTCGCCCTTCATGTCGTCACGGGCGTCGATGTAGTGCGTGTACTCGTGGTTGAGGTTCCAGATCCGGGCCGGGAAACCGTTGTCGTCGCTCCTCTGGTACATGATGGACATGGGCTTGTTGTCGGGCTTCGTCGGATCCCCGATCATGGTGATGCCGCCGTTGTTGGTGTCGACGCCGAAGATGGCCCCGGCGTAGGTCTGGTAGTCGCTGCGACTGCCGAACACGACGAGCTGAACGGTCGATTCGTACTGGTTGGGTATCGGCCCGTCGTTCTTCACCAGGTCGTGGACGTACGCGTCCTGGCTCAGGACACTGGCGCAGGTGGCCTCCAGCTCCTCGGCGGTCAGCGCCTGCGTCTTGATGGTGTGCGTGGCATCGCACTCATGGGTGACCGGCAGCGCCGCCTTGGTCAGCTGGTCGGAGAGGTCGCAGACGCCGAGGTAGGAGCAGTTGTCCTTGTCGTAGGCGTCTGCCTGGGACGCGACGGTGACCCACAGGGGCGCCGTCGGGCCGGTGATCTTCGAGGCGTCCAGCAGGCCCTTCATGAGCGGCCGGACCTTGTCCCGGAGGGCCTGGTGCTCGACGTACCGCGCGACGTTCATCCCGGCGTTGGAGTCGAGGTAGGAGTTGGCGGTGCCCAGCAGGTCCAGGTGGCCGAGCGCGAACTTGTCGAGGGTGTCGATGATGCTCGGATCGGCCGTGACCGCTTTGACGTAGTCGGGGTTCCAGTTTCCGCGCCACAGCGGGGTGTAGACGTTGTTGACGGCGGCCAGCATGCTGGGGATGTCGTTGTAGGAGCTGCTGTAGCCGCTGAGCAGCTGCTTGTAGGTGTTCAGGTAGCGGCCTTGCTCGTTGGCGCTGTCGGTGAGGATGACGACCTCACTCAGGACGTCGCCGTTGCCCGAAGTGACGTCCTTGGAATGCGAGTTGGCGAGGAACGCGTCCAGGCTTCCCTCGCTGGCCGTTGCCAGATTCGGGCCGTAGGCGCCGACGTCGTCCGGATGGTTGGACTGCACGTAGTAGCCGGCGCGCAGGAACAGCACGAGCTGCAGCACCTTGGTCGAGTTGTCACCGGGATAGGCCGTCGCCCCGCTCTTGAAGGCGTTGGCGACGGTGACCATCTGCTCCTCGCGGAAGACGTCGTGGGCATCGCTGCCGGTGATGCTGAACAGGGTGTTGACGCACTCCGTCGTCGAGGCCTGGACGAAGGCGACCAGGTCCGAGCCGGTGCGGCTGCCGAAGTCGCCCGGGCTGCAGGAGGCCCGGCCCGGCTTCGGGGCGTGGTGCCGTCCCGTGACGGTCGACGAAACGGCGGGCTTCTGCGCGCTGAGCGGGGGGAGTTGGGGGAAGCGGAGGGGGCTGCGCTGTAACGCGGGCCGGTCGTTCGCGCCGACGGTCGGACCGGTCGGCGGTACGGGGTGGGCGGTGGTGCTCGCGGACACGGCCTGGTCCGGGGCGGCCGGCGGGCGCGGTGCCGCCAGTGCCGGTGCGGTCACGAGGCCGGCGAGGGTGGCGCAGGCGGCCAGGGCACCGGTCACGCATCTGGGCAGGGGGAAGCGGTAGCGCATCCATGCTCCTTCGTGGGGGGTGAGATACGCCTCGGAACGGGGCTGAGGCGTGG
Source organism: Streptomyces bugieae (assembly GCF_036352915.1). Lineage (NCBI taxonomy): Bacteria > Bacillati > Actinomycetota > Actinomycetes > Kitasatosporales > Streptomycetaceae > Streptomyces > Streptomyces bugieae. The sequence continues at coordinate 593,191 of NZ_JAZBJP010000002.1, read as the reverse complement.
CTGGCACCTTCTCAGCGCACACCCGGCCGCGACAATACGGTGTGACATAGCACATGACACACCATCGCCATAACCTTGGACCCACGGACCTCAGGAACCCCAGCGGCTCAACGGGACTTGGGCGGGCCGGCTACGGTCTGGTCGTCACGTTCCAGGTGCGCGAGGCCCAGGAACGGAAGTGCGGTGACTGCGCGATGAGCGCGCGGTACGCCGCGGCGGCGGAGGTGAAGAGGGTGTCCGCGACCTCGTCGGCAGGGCTCCCGCGCCGCCAGGTCAGCACATAACGGCACCACAGAGGCGTGCCGGCCAGCGGTTTGACGAGGACGCCGGGGATCGGCCGGAACGTCGCCTGCACGATGGAGGCTCCCAGCCCCTCGGCGATCATGTTCTGCAACTGCTGCTGGTCGCCGAGGAATTCATGCACCGCCGCCGGGGTGAAGCCGGCCGCGTCGCAGGCCGCGTAGAACACGCCCGGCCAGCCCGCACCGTCGTCCGGGGTGAGGAACCACGGGTCGTCGGCCAGGTCGGCGAGCGCCACCTCCTGGCAGTGCCGCAGCCGGTGCCCGGACGGCAGGGCGACGAAGCTCGGCTCGGTGACGATGCCGCGGTGCGCCACGGCGGCGGAGTGCCGCAGCTCACGTCCGGGGTAGTCGGCGGCGATCGCGGCGTCCACCTCGCCGCGCTCCAGGAGCTCGACGATCTCCGAGGACGGATACACGCTGCTCACCGTCAGCGCGAGATCGGACAGCCGGCCGCGGAGGCGGACCAGCATCCCGGCGAGGACCGGTGAGTTGGTCGCCGCGAGGCGGAGCGGCCGGCCGGCGCGCGGGCCCGCGGCCGGCAGGCGCCCGATCGCGGCCGCGCGGGCCAGGACGTCCCGGGCCTGTGCCAGGACCTGTGTGCCGTACCGCGTCAGCTCGACGCCCGAGGGGTTCCGCTCGAACAGCGGGCGGCCGAAGTACCGCTCGATCCGCTGGAGTTGGGTGCTCATCGCCGGCTGCGAGTACCCCAGTTCCGAGGCCGCCCGGCCCACACTCCCGGCGTCGGCGATCGCGCACAGCACCCTCAGGTGCCGAAGCTCCAACTCCATGCCCGCACTCCTCCCGTCCGCTCCCGTCCGCGTGGAAGCCACCTCATCGCGCCGGAGGCGCCGGCGCCAGTGCCCGGGAACGGAAGTGGCGGCCGTCGGGCGGGCGGAAACGGCCGAGCGCCCCTGCGGGAGGGGCGCTCGGACTCGGTTCCGAGGAGGGACTACTCGCCCACCACGCCCGACTTGGCGATGACGATCTTGGCGCTCGTGGCACCGCTGCTCGAACCCAGGGCCTCGATCTTCTTCACGACGTCCATGCCCTCGACGACCTCGCCGAAGACGACGTGCTTGTTGTCCAGCCAGTCGGTGACGATGGTGGTGATGAAGAACTGCGAACCGTTGGTGTTCGGGCCCGCGTTGGCCATCGACAGCTGGCCGGGCTTGGTGTGCTTGATCTGGAAGTTCTCGTCGGCGAACTTCTCGCCGTAGATGCTCTTGCCGCCGGTGCCGTTGCCGGCCGTGAAGTCACCGCCCTGGAGCATGAAGGCCGGGATGACCCGGTGGAAGCCGGAGCCCTCGTAGCCGAAGCCGTTCTGGCCGGTGGCGAGCTCGCGGAAGTTCCGTGCGGTCTTGGGGACCACGTCGTCGAACAGGGTGAAGACGATCCGGCCGGCCGGCTCGCCGTCGATGGTGATGTCGAAGTACACGTTGTTGTTGCTCATGGTGGCATCTTCACATCCCGCCCCTCCAGGTCGCGCGCGGGGCCCACCCTCCGCGGTGGGTGAGCCCACCGGATGCCCTCCTGCGGCGACCCGCCTCGCCAGGGCATTCCGGCAAATCCGGCCGCGAGACGAGTACTCCGGCGTACGCCCCCTGGCAATGCATGAAATTCGGCCATGAATAGGCCGTCGAAAGTCAGACATCGGATGCGGCCTCTTCCTGGCTGGACGGGCACTGCAGAATCCTCCCCGTGAAGAACTGTGCTCGCGTACACTTCCGGCCCGCCGGGCGAACCCGTTGCGGCCGCCGGCCTGGGACCTTGTTCGAACGGGCGGACGATTCCCTCGTCTCATGTGCAACGGAGGTCTCCGGGGTTGGCGGTCGTTAAAGTAAATGAGGGTAAAAGTTACCCTCGGTTAGTCTCGGTGGGGGTTGCTAGCGCGTCACCGGGGGTGAGACTGTGGCCACGTCGAACTGGCGCAAAAAGCTTCTGCGGGACGGATCGTAGAGAATGCCGAACGGTACTTGTCGGTAATACATACTCTTCTCTCGTTCCTCCTTTCAGGCGTCGCCGGCTCGTATGTAATGGGCTGCGACGTGCCGAGGGGAGCCGCGTCTGCGTCGGTTGTCAGCAGCTCTTATGTGGGGGGTCTGTGATAGCGAGCCGGGCCATGGTGCAGGGGCCGCCGGGCGTCCTCGCGGGGACACGGAGCGGGGAAAGGACCCCGCAGATGTCCGCGTCGCATCGGATGTGTGCATCGAGGCGGAGGGGGTACACGGCGGGGCCCGGAAGGTATCTCGTCGGCTGTCCGTGCCCGGACGCATCTGCGGCCGCCGCGGTCGGCCAAAGGCACCGCCCGGCCCGCACAGCCGCATAAGTCCGTCGGCCACCGGGCCGGCGCGCTGACCGGTGCGTACGCTGCGCCATTCCGCCGGTGACGCCGGTGACATCGTGAATACCGCTACCGCCCTTCCGGCTGCGGTCATTTCGGCATGGGCGGCTTGGGTGGCACGGCGCGAAACGCATGCATAACGACAACTCGGCAGGCAGCAACAGGATCTGGAGTTTGCGGTGACAGTGAGTTCCTCGAGTTCCTCGTGCCGTTCGGAAAGGTGCTTATCCGGCGGCATACCCGGCTGCGGACCGACAGGTGCACCGCCCCCGCGCGGAGAATGCCCCTTTTCCTGCTCCGCCCCCCGTTTCCGTCCGGCCTTCAGGGAGAAGCGGTGACCAGCAAGCAGGTGAGCCAGGCGCCCTTCGCCTTCGACGCGCTCCTCGACCGGTGGAGAACGCGGCGGGAGGCCGGCCCGGTCCGCTACGACGAGGACCAGAAGCTGTGGCAGGTGGCGGATCACCGCGGGGTCACCGCCGTGCTCGCCGACCCCGCGACGTACTCCTCCGACTTCTCGGGCCTGGTCCCCACCCAGGAGGACTTCGAGACCTTCCGCCGGGGCAACTTCGTCGGGATGGACCCGCCGGCGCACCGCACCCTGCGGACCCTGGTCAGCCAGGCGTTCACCCCGCGCGTGGTGGCCGGCCTGGAGCCGAGGATCGAGGCCATCACCGGGGAACTGCTGGACGCCGTCGCGGACCACGACCGGTTCGACCTGGCGGACGCGCTGGCCTACCCGCTGCCGATCATCGTGATCGCCGAGCTGATGGGCGTGCCGGTCAGCGACCGCGGGATGTTCCAGGACTGGGCGACCACCCTCTTCGCCGGGGACGGCATCGGCGAATCGCTGGACATGGCCGATGTGGAGCAGGCGCTGGACTCCATCGCGCCGACCGTCCGCGAGATGAACGGCTACTTCCTGGACCACATCCGGCAGCAGCGGAAGGACCCGGGCGACGGGCTGATGGGCCGGCTGCTGGCGGCCGAGGTGGACGGCACCCGGCTGGATGACCAGGAGATCGTCGGCTTCGTGGCCCTGCTGCTGGTGGCCGGGCACATCACCACGACCGCGCTGCTCGGCAACGGCGTGGTGACCTTCGACCGGTACCCGGAGGCCGCCGCGCTGCTGCGGGCCGAGCCCGGGCGGCTGCCGGACGCCATCGAGGAGGTGCTGCGCTGGCTCCCGCCGTTCCCCGAACTGGGCCGCCGCACCACCCGCGACGTCGAGCTCGCCGGCCGGACCATCCCCGCGAACTCCGTGGTGATGGCGAACCTGGCCACCGCCAACCGCGATGCCGACCGGTTCGCCGACCCCGACGTCTTCGACGTGACCCGCAGCCCCAATCCCCACCTGACGTTCGGGCACGGCATCCACTTCTGTTTCGGTGCCCCCCTGGCCAGGCTGGAGGCCCGGATCGCGCTGCGGCAGCTGATGGATCGTTTCTCCGCTCTGGCGATCCCCTGTCGCGACGAGGTCGAGCTGCAGAATCCGGCCGTCATCGTCAGCGTCCGCCGACTGCCGGTGGAGGTGCGGCGGCGATAGCCCGCCCGGCGGGCCGCGCGACATTCCTCCTTCGTCCCCGATTCCGGGAGTTCCCTTCTCATGCCGTACGCCACGCCTGCTCCGGTCACCACCCGGCAGCCGACGCAGATACGACGCCTCTTACAAGAGCGTCTGGACACCCTCGCCCGCGCCCATCAGGTGCCCGGAGCCCAACTCGCCCTGCATACGGGTGGGGTGACGTACGCGGTGCACACCGGGGTCGCGGACGCCGCCACCGAGGAACCGGTGGGCAGCGGCACCGCGGTGCCGCTGGGGTCCGTCACCAAGGTCTACACCGCCGCCGTGGTGATGCTGCTCGTCGCCGACGGCGATGTGTCGCTGACCGACCCCGTCGGCACGTACGTACCGGAGCTGGCGCGGCTGCCGCGGACGACCGTGCGGCAGCTGCTCAGCCACACCGCCGGTCTCCCGACGGGGCCCGATTCCGACGACGCGGCGGCGCTGACCCCGGCCCGCTACCTCTCCGGCCACGCCACCGCCACCGTGTGCCCGCCCGGCAGCGGCTTCTCCTACTCCAACGCCGGATACGTCGCCGCCGGACGGCTGATCGAAGAGGTGACCGGCATGTCCTGGCAGGAGGCCGTGCGGGCCTTCCTGCTCGAACCCCTGGGCACCGCCCCGGCCTTCCTCACCGACGCCGTACCCGCACGACCGGTGGCGCGCGGACACTCCGCGAACGCCCTGACCGGCCGCGTCCGCCCGGTGCAGCAGACCCTGGCGCCGGTGGAGGCACCGGCCGGCGCGCTGCTGGCCAGCGCGCTCGATCTGGTCGCGCTGGGGCGGGTGTTGACCGGCGAGGGCCCCCGTACGGTGCTGACGGAGGAGGACGCCGCGGAGATGCGCCGCCCCGTCCCCGGCGCCCACCCGGGAGTCCTCGCGGATGCCTGGGGACTGGGCCTGGCGCTCTTCCAGGACGGCGGCCGGCAGTGGTGCGGCCATGACGGCAACGCCCAGGGCACGTCCTGCTTCCTGCGGGCCGAACCGGACGGCGGCGATGTCGTCGCCTTCACCAGCAACGCCAACAGCGGCACCGCCCTGTGGCACGAACTGGCCGACGAGCTCGACCGGATCGCCGGCGTGCGCGTCCCGCCCGCCCCCGGTCCGCGCGACGGCGCCCCCGTCCGCGCACTTCCCCAGTGCGCCGGTACGTACCGCAACGGCACCGTCGACTACCGCGTCACGGCCGACGAACAGGGCTCCCTGGCCCTGTCCGTCAACGGCGACAGCCCCGCCCCGCTGGTCTGTCACCCGGACCTCAGCTGCGACCTGGTGGACCCCGCCACCGGCCGCCGGGTGCCCGGCGGACGCTTCCTCCGCGATCCGGACACCGGCGCCATCGACCGGCTCCAGATCTCCGGCCGGATGGCACGCCGCACCGACATCGGCTGACCGCTCCCAGCCCGGCGGTGCCGCGCGCCTCCCCCATCCTGCGCCGGACCCGCCCGTACAACCCCCCACTCGTCCGGGACCGCTCACCCGGGCCGCTCGGCGCACCGCTGCACCCTTTCCGTCCCCGCCCCGAAGGACTGACCTCCATGACGGACCAGCCCCAGAACTCCGTACCCGCGTCCGGATCAGCGCAGGACCGGACCGTTCCGCAGGTTCCCGGGGCCGACCCGGTCCGTCCGGTGCCACGTTCCCCGCTCGCGGACCTGTTCGCGGCGTGGGTGACCCGCGCCCCCGAGGCGCCCGCCGTGACGGACGGCCGGCGGACCTGGTCCTACCGCGAGGCCGACGCCTGGGCCAACCGCCTCGCGCACGAGCTGATCGCGGACGGGGTGGGGCCGGAGCGCACGGTGGCGCTGGTGCTGCCGCGCTCGGTCGAACTGATCGTGGCGGAACTCGCGGTGGCCAAGGCCGGCGGTGCCTTCCTGCCGGTCGACCCGGCGTACCCGGCCGAACGCCGGGAGCTGCTGCTGTCCGACGCGGCGCCGGCGGTGGTCCTCGACGACCCCGACCGGATCCGCCGCGCGACCGGCCCGGACCGCGCCCCGCAGGACACCGACCGGCTCGCCCCGCTGCGCCCCGGGCACCCGGCCTACGTCATCTACACCTCCGGATCGACCGGCGTGCCCAAGGGCGTGGTGGTGTCCGATACCGGACTGGGCGCCTTCACCGCCGCGGCGCAGGAACGATACGCCGTGGGGCCGGGCGACCGGGTGCTGCAGTTCTCCTCGCCCAGCTTCGACGCGTCCGTCCTGGAGCTGTGCATCTCCCTGCTGTCGGGCGCGACCCTGGTCGTCCCGCCGGACGGACCGTGGCTGGGTGACGAACTCGCCGAGGTGCTGCGGGAGCACCGGATCAGCCATGCGCTGATCCCGCCGGCGGCGCTCGGCACGCTGCCCGGCCCGGCGGACGGCCATCCGCTGCCGGACCTGCGCACCCTGATCGTGGGGGCCGAGGCCTGCCCGGCCGACCTGGCCGACCGCTGGGCGGCGGGTCGCCGGCTGATCAACTCCTACGGCCCCACCGAGGCCACGGTGGTCGCCTCCTGGACCGGACCGCTGGCCGTCGGCGCCGGCACCCCGCCGATCGGCCGGCCGCTGCCCCGCACCCGGGTCCACGTACTCGACGAGGCGATGCGGCCGGTGCCGACGGGAGCCGCCGGCGAGCTGTACATCGGCGGCGAGGGGGTGGCCCGCGGCTACCTCGGCCGCCCGGGCCTGACCGCCGCGCGCTTCGTGGCCGATCCGTACGGGCCGGCCGGCAGCAGGCTCTACCGCACCGGCGACCTGGCACGCCGGAACGCCGACGGCGAGCTGGAGTTCCTCGGGCGGACCGACCACCAGGTCAAGATCCGCGGCTTCCGCGTCGAACTCGGCGAGATCGAGGCGGCGTTGGCGGACCAGGACGGGGTGGGCGAGGCCGTCGTGGTGGTGCGCGAGGACGAGCCCGGACGCCGGCGGCTGGTCGGCTACGTCACGGCCGCCGACCCGGACCGGGCCCCGCAGCCCGGGACGCTGCGGACGGCGGTGGCCCGCACCCTGCCGGCCCACATGGTCCCGGCCGCCGTCGTCGTCCTGGACGCCCTCCCGCTCACCGCCCACCACAAGGTCGACCGGCGCGCCCTGCCCGCACCCGGCCCGCTCCACGGCACCGGCCACACCCCGCCCCGGACGCCCGCCGAGCGGACCGTCGCCGGCATCTGGTCCGACGTCCTGGACGTCCGGCCCGTCGGCGCCGACGACGACTTCTTCGCCCTCGGGGGCGACTCCGTCGTGGCCGTCCGCGTGCTCTCCCGCATCCGGGACGAACGGGCCGTCCGGCTGACCGTGCGGGACCTGTTCACCGCCCGGACGGTGGCCGGGCTGGCCGCCCTCCTCGACGCGGCGGACACCCACGACCCGTCGGGGCCGGTCACCCCGGCCCCGCGCACCGGCCCGCTGCCGCTCTCCCGCGCCCAGCAGCGCCTGTGGTTCCTCGACGACCTCACCCCCGGCGGCACCGAGTACCACACCGGCGTGGGATTACGGCTGCGCGGCCCGCTGGACACCGGTGCGCTCGGCCGCGCCCTGGACCGGCTCGCCGCCCGCCACGACGCGCTGCGCACCACCTTCACGACGGTCGACGGGCGCGTGGTGCAGCGGGTCGACGGCCCCGCCGCCCTGCCGCTGCGCACCGCCGACCTGCGCACCCTGCCGGCCGCCCGGCGCCCCGAAGAGGCCGAGCGCCTGCTCACCGAGGAACTCCGGCGCGCCTACGACCTGGACCGGGGACCGCTGACCCGGGCCCTGCTCGTCCGGCTCGACGAGGACGAGCACCTGCTGCTCCTGGCCCAGCACCACATCGTCACCGACGGCTGGTCGGTCGGCCTCCTCGTCCGCGAACTGGCCGCCCTCTACGCCGCGGAGGCCGCGGGAACCCCCGATGGTCTCCCCGAACTCACCCTGCAGTACCCGGACTTCGCGCTCTGGGAGCACGGTCGGCCGGCCCCGGAGCGGCAGGCCGACGACCTCGCGTACTGGAAGCGGCAGCTGGCCGGCCTGCCGCTGCTGGACCTGCCGGCCGACCGGCCCCGGCCGCCGGTGCGCACCACGGCGGGCGCCGCCCACCGGCACGAACTGCCCGCCGACCTCACCGACCGCCTGTCCCGGCTCGCGCGGGCCAAGGGCACCACCCTGTTCACCCTGTTCTCCGGCGCGGCCGCGGTGCTGTTCTCCCGCTACACCGGCCAGCGGGACATCGCCTTCGGCACCGTCACCAACGGGCGCGACCGGCGGGAACTGGAGGAGGTGGCCGGCTTCTTCGTCAACACCGTCGTGCTGCGCACCGACGTGGACGGCACCGCCACCGTCGACCGCTTCCTGGACGGCATGCGGGCGACGCTGCTGGACGCCTTCGCCCATGACGGGGTGCCCTTCGACCGGGTCGTCGAGGAGCTCGCGCCGCCCCGCGACCCCAGCCGCACGCCGCTGGTGCAGGTCCTCGTCGTCCAGCAGACCGCCATGGTGCCGCCCGGGCCGGCCGGCGGCGTCCGGATCGACGAGCACCCGCTGCCGCGCCCGGCCGCCCGCTTCGACCTGGTGCTGGAGTTCCTGCCGCGCGGCGACGGCTCGTTCGGGCTGACCGTCGAGTACAACACCGACCTGTTCGACGCCGCGACCGCGGCCCGGCTGGCCCGTCATCTGCACCTGCTGCTGGCGGGCATGGCCGACGGCCCGCACCGGACCGTCGCCGAACTCCCGCTGCTCACCGACGACGAGCGGCGCACCATGCTCGATGCCTGGAACACCCCGCAGGCGCCCGGCCGCGAGACGACGCTGCCGGCGCTCTTCGAGGAGCAGACCGCCCTTACCCCCGACCGCACCGCCGTGGTCTGCGGGGAGACCCGGCTCAGCTACGACGAGGTGAACCGGCGCGCCAACCGGCTGGCCAGGATGCTGGCCGCCCGCGGCGCCGGCCCCGAGTCCCTGGTGGCGCTGGCCCTGCCGCGCTCCGCCGACCTGGTCACCGTCCTGTGGGCGGTGCTCAAGGCGGGCGCCGGCTACCTGCCGGTGGACCCCGGCTACCCGGCCGACCGCATCCGCTTCATGCTCGCCGACGCCCGCCCGGCCGTGGTCCTCACCACCCGCGAGACGGCCGGCTGCCTGCCCGAGGGCACCGAGGCACTCGTCCTGGACGAGCCCGGCACCGCCGACGCGCTCGCCGCCGGCCCCGCGCACGACCTGACCGACGCCGAGCGGGTCCGGCCGCTGGACCCCGGCCACCCCGCCTACGTCATCTACACCTCCGGCTCGACCGGCCGGCCCAAGGGCGTGCTGGTCACCCACCGCAGCGTGGCGGACCTGGCGGCCTGGGCGGGGGAGTGGTTCGGCCCGCAGCGGCTGGCGCACGTGGTGGCCTCCACCTCGCTCAACTTCGACGTGTCGGTCTTCGAACTGCTCTGCCCGCTGCTCTCCGGCGGCAGCATCGACGTGGTGCCCGACCTGCCGGCCCTCGCCGACGGGCCGACGGACGGCGGCCCGCGGCAGGCCGGGCTGATCAGCGGCGTGCCGTCGGTGCTGTCCCGGATGCTCACCCGGGACGCCGCCGTGCAGGCCGGCACCGTGGTCCTGGCCGGCGAGGCGCTGCCCGCGCGGACCGTACGGGAGATCCGCCGGACCATGCCGGCCTGCGAGATCGCCAACATCTACGGTCCGACAGAGGCCACCGTGTACGCCACGGCGTGGTTCGCCGGCGACGGCACCCCCGAGCAGGCCCCGCCGATCGGCCGACCGGTCGCCCGGACCCGCGCCTACGTCCTCGACAGCCGGCTGCGGCCCCAACCCCCGGGCGTGACGGGGGAGTTGTACCTCGGAGGCGGCGGGCTGGCCCGGGGCTACCTCCGACGGCCCGGGCTCACCGCCGCCCGGTTCGTCGCCGACCCGTTCGCCGGGCCGGGCAGCCGGATGTACCGCACCGGCGACCTGGCGCGGTGGACCGCCGACGGCGAGCTGGAGTACCTGGGCCGGGCCGACCACCAGGTCAAGGTGCGGGGCTTCCGGATCGAACTCGGCGAGGTCGAGGAGGCCCTGCTGGCCTGCGACAACGTCACCCAGGCCGCCGCCACCACCCGGGAGGACGACGGCCACAAGCGGCTGATCGGCTATGTCGTCCCGGCGCCCGGAACGGAGGCCGACCCGGACGCGATCCGCCGCGCGCTCGGCCGCCGGCTGCCCGACTACATGGTGCCCGCCGCGGTCGTCGTCCTGCCGGCGATGCCGCTCAACCCCAACGGCAAGCTGGACCGCGACCGGCTGCCCGCCCCCGACCGGTCCGTCGGGACCACGACCGACTACGTGGCACCGCGCACCGCCACCGAACGGGCGCTGGCCGCGGTCTGGGCCGACGTGCTGCGGGTGGAACGGGTCGGCGTCGACGACAACTTCTTCACGCTGGGCGGCGACTCGATCCTCAGCATCCAGGTGGTCGCCCAGGCCCGGCAGGCCGGCCTGGCCGTGACCTCGCGCGACGTCTACCGGCACCAGACGGTCGGCGCACTCGCCCAGTGCCTGGACGCCGCCGATCGTCCCGCCGGGCCCGCGCGCGCCGAGGAGGCCGCCACCGGCGACGCACCGCTCACCCCGATCCAGCACTGGCTCTTCGAGAGCGACGCCGAGCGGGCCGGCCACTTCGGGCAGACGCTCTCCGTCGAACTCCCGGACGACCTCGACCCGTTGGCGCTGGAGCAGGCGCTGCGCGACCTGGTCGCCCACCACGACGCGCTCCGCTCGCGCTTCGACCGCGACGACGACGGCCGCCGGCGGCAGCACATCGACGCCGCGCCGCCCCACCTCGTCCTGCACCGGCACACCGGACCCGACGACGACGCACCCCACCTGGGCCCGTTCGACCTCGCCCGGGGGCCGCTGCTGCGCGCCGTCCTGCACGACCGCGCGGACGGACGGCCCGCCGTCCTCCACCTGACCGTCCACCACCTGGTCGTCGACGGCGTCTCCTGGCTGCTGCTGCTGGCGGACCTGGACCGCGCCTACCGGGCCCGCCGCGAGGGTGAACCCGCCGCCCTGCCGCCGAAGTCCACCCCGCTGCGCCACTGGGCGCGCCGGCTGACCGACCACGCCGACGCCGGCGGCTTCGACGACGAGGCCGGCTACTGGACGGACCTGGCCGCCGGCTGCGACCCCGCGCTGCCGACCGATCTCGACGGTCCCAACACCTACGCCTCGGCCCGCTCGGTGACCGTCCGCCTCACCCCGAAGACCACCGCCGTCCTGCTGCACACCCTCCCCGCCGCCTACCGCACCCAGGTCAACGACGTGCTGCTCAGCGCGCTGGGCCGGACGCTGCGCGACTGGACCGGCCGCGACCGGACCCCGGTCGACCTGGAGGGCCACGGCCGCGAGGAACTCTTCGAGGACGTCGACCTGAGCCGTACGGTCGGCTGGTTCACCACCCGCTACCCGGTCGCCCTCACCGTGGCACCGGACGCGGACTGGGGCACCGTGCTCAAGTCCGTCAAGGAACAGCTGCGCGCGGTGCCCCGCCGCGGCCTCGGCCACGGCGTCCACCGCCATCTGCGCGGCACGGCCGGCCTGCCGGGGGCGCCGACCGCCGGCCTCAGCTTCAACTACCTGGGCCAGTTCGGTCTGCCCGACGGCGACGGCGGCCTCTACCGCGGCCTGCACCGCGGGCTGTCACTGGACGCCGACCCCGCCGCGGCACGGCCGCACGCACTGGAGGTCGTCGGCCAACTCGACGGCGACGCGCTGGAGTTCACCTGGTTCTACTCGGCGAACCTGCACCACGAGGGGACCGTCGCCCACCTCGCCGGGCAGTTCGCCGGGGCGCTGGAGGAGATCGCCCGGCACGGTGCCCGGCCCGGTGCGGGCGGGCGCACCCCGTCCGACTTCCCGCTGGCCGACCTCGACCAGCCCACCGTGGACCGGCTGGTGGGGCACGGCGGGACCGTCGAGGACATCCACCCGCTCACCCCCACCCAGGCCGGCATGCTCTTCCACCGGCTGTCCCAGGACGACCAGAGCGTCTACCACCAGCAGCTCACCTTCGTGCTGGACGGCGTGCCCGACCCGCGGACGCTGGCCGCGGCCTGGCAGCGGATGACCGACCGGACCGAGGTGCTGCGCGGCCGCGTCGTCTGGCACGACGTGCCCGAGCCGCTGTTCGTCGTCGAACGCCGCGCCGAGGTGCCGGTCACCCACCTGGACTGGCGCGGCCTCACGGACGACGAACGGCAGCAGCGGCTGCGGGACCTGCAGGACCGGGACCGGCGGCGCGGCATCGACCTGGACACCGCCCCGCTCCAGCGCCTGACCCTGGCCCGGCTGTCCGCCACCGAAGTGCAGGTCGTGTGGTCCTTCCACCACCTGGTACTCGACGGCTGGAGCCTGTTCCAGGTGCTGTCCGACGTGTTCCGCGGCCACGCGCTGCTGCGGGGCCCGGACGGCGGTGACGACGGCACCCCGACCGACACCGGTCTGCCGGTCCGCCGGCCGTTCCGCGACTACGTCGCCTGGCTGCGCGACCGCGACCGGACCGAGGCCGAACGGCACTGGCGGGACCGCCTCGCCGGGCTCGGCGAACCCACCGCGCTGCCCTACGACCGCGAACCCACCGAGACCCATCGCGCGGAGTCCTCCGCGGTGGTGCGGGTCACCCTGCCCGCCGCCACCTCCCGCCGCCTGGACGACCTGGCCCGCGGCGCCGGCCTGACCGTCAACACCCTCGTCCAGGGCGCCTGGGCGCTGCTGCTGGCCCGCCAGACCGGCCGGCCGGACGTCGTCTTCGGCACCACCGTCTCCGGCCGGCCGCCCGAGCTGCCCGGCGTCGAGGCGATGAACGGCCTGTTCATCGCGACCGTCCCGACCCGGCTGACCGTCCCCGCCGACGGCACCGTGCGGGACTGGCTGCGCCGGGTGCAGGAGATCCAGAGCGACGACCGGCGCTTCGACCACGTACCGCTCGCCCGGCTCAAGGGCCTCACCGAACTCCCCGAACGGGCCCGGCTCTTCGACAGCATCGTGGTGTTCGAGAACTATCCGGTCGGCGACGATCTCGCCGCCGCGCACGGCCTGCGGCTGACCGGACTCGACGGCATCGAGACCACCAACTATCCGCTCAGCCTCGTCGCCTACCCCGGGCCCGAACTGGCCCTGCGGCTCGGCTACGACCCGGAGCTGTTCGACGCCGCCACCGTCGAGCGGATGGCCGAGTACCTCACGGTCCTGCTGGCGGAGATGGCCGACGACGCCGGGCGCCCGCCGGCCCGGCTGCCGGTCCTCGGCGCCGCCCGCCGCCGGCAGGTGCTGGAGGAGTGGAACGACACCGCCACCGCACTGCCCGAGGACACCGTCGCCGGGCTGTTCGCCGCCCAGGTCCGGCGCACCCCCGACGCCCCCGCCCTGGACACCGGCGACGGCACCCTGAGCTACCGCCAACTCGACGCCCGCGCCGAGGCGTTGGCCCAGCGGCTGACCGCCCTCGGTGTCCGCCCCGAACACCCGGTCGCCGTCCTCATGGATCGCTCGGCCGCCCTGGTCGTCGCCCAGCTGGCGCTCGCCAGGACCGGTGGCGTGTACGTTCCGCTGGACGGCCGCGCGCCCGAGCAGCGGCTGCGGCAGGTGCTGGCGGAGAGCACCGCGGACCTCGTCCTCACCGACGCCGCCTGGCAGGACACCGCCGCCGCGGTGGCACCCGGCGGGCGCACCCTGCTGGTGACCGACGAAGCGGGCGAGCCCGCCCCGGCCGACCTGCCCGCACCCGCGGTCCACCCGGACCACGTGCTCCAGCTGATGTTCACCTCCGGCTCCACCGGGCGGCCCAAGGGCGTCGCGGTGCGCCACCGGGACGTCGTGGCGCTCGCCTCGGACCGCGCCTTCGCCGGACACGACCGGGTCCTGCTGCACTCCCCGCAGGCCTTCGACGCCGCCACCTACGAGCTGTGGGTGCCGCTGCTGCGCGGCGGCCGGGTCGTCCTGGCCCCGCCCGCGGACGTGGACGCCGCCACGGTCCGCCGCGCTATCGCCGAACAGGGCGTGACCTGCCTCTGGCTGACCGCCGGACTGTTCCGGCTGCTGGCCCAGGAGGACCCCGGCTGCCTGCGCGGCGCCCGGGAGGTGTGGACCGGGGGAGAAGCCGTACCGGGCGGGGCCGTGCGCCGCGTCCTGGAGGCCTGCCCCGGCCTCACCGTGGTCGACGGCTACGGACCCACCGAGACGACGACCTTCGCCACCCGGCGGGTCTTCCGGGCCGGCGACCCGCTGCCCGCCACCCTCCCCATCGGACGCCCGCTGGACAACACCCGGGTCTACGTCCTCGACGGCACCCTGCAGCCCCAGCCGCCGGGCATCCCCGGTGAGCTGTACCTCGCCGGGGCCGGGCTCGCCCGCGGCTACCACGGCCGGCCCGGCGCCACCGCGGAGCGCTACCTCGCCGACCCCTTCGGCCCGCCCGGCAGCCGGATGTACCGCACCGGCGACCTCGTGCGCTGGAGCCCGGACGGCGAACTGCACTTCGTGGGACGGGCCGACGACCAGATCAAGATCCGCGGCTTCCGCGTGGAACCGGCCGAGATCGCCGACCGGCTCACCCGCCACGACGCCGTCGCCGAGGCGCTGGTGGCCGTCCCCGCGGACGGCGGCCGCAAGCGCCTGGTCGCCTACCTCGTGCCCGCCGCGGGCGCGAGCCTGCCGCCGGTGGACGAGCTGCGCGCGGCGCTCGCCGCCGAACTGCCCGACTACATGATCCCGGCCGCGTTCGTCACCCTGGACGCACTGCCGCTCACCGCCAACGGCAAGGTCGACCACCGCCGGCTGCCGACCCCCGACTGGTCCGCGGCCGGTGCCGGGGAGCATGTGGCGCCGCGCACCGAGACCGAGCGGATCCTCGCCGGGATCTGGTGCACCCTGCTGGGCGTGGCACGGGTCGGTGTCGAGGACAACTTCTTCACGCTGGGCGGCGATTCGATCCTCAGTATCCAGGTCGTCTCGCGCGCCCGGAAGGCGGGCCTGACCCTCACGCCCCGGGACGTGTTCCGGCACCCGACCGTCGCGGCCCTGGCGGCCGCCACCGGTTCCACCGCGCCCGTCACCGGCACCGACCCGGTCGACGGGGACGTCGACCTCACCCCCATCCAGCACTGGTTCCTCGACGCCGACCCGCAGCGCCCCGGGTACTTCAACCAGTCCGTCGTCATCGAACTGGCCGAGGACCCCGACCCGGAGGCGCTGGAGACGGCGCTGAACGCGCTGTGGCGTCACCACGACGCGCTGCGGGCCCGCTTCGACCGGCGCCCGGACGGCACCTGGCACCAGCACTGCCCCGGCCCGGACGCGACGGACCCGCAGCTGCTGCGGATCCACCACCTGGCCGGCCGCACCGTCGAGGAGCGCACCGCCGAGGCCGACGCGGCCATGGCCGAGGCCCACGGCGGCTTCCGGCTCGCGGACGGCCCGCTGCTCGCCGCCCGGCTCTTCACGGGGAGACAACTCCCGGCATCCAAGCTCTTTCTGACGGTGCATCATCTGGTCGTCGACGGCGTCTCCTGGCGGGTCCTGCTGGAGGACCTGGAGACCGCCTACCGCCAGGCACGCACCGCCGAACCGGTCCGGCTGCCCGCCCGTACCACCTCCGTCCAGGAGTGGGCCCGGCGGCTGCGGGCCCACACGGAAGCCGGCGGATTCACCGGCGAGAGGGCCCACTGGGAGACGGTGGCCGAGCACTGCGCGGCCCCGCTGCCGGTCGACGCCGACGGCGGCAACACCGTCGCCGACCTGCGCTCGGTCACCGTCCGCCTGGACCCGCGGGACACCGCCGACCTGCTGCACAAGGTGCCCGGCGTCTACCGCACCCGGATCAACGACGTCCTGCTCACCGCGCTCGGCCGGGTACTGGCCGACTGGACCGGCCGCCGCACCGTCGCCGTCGGCCTGGAGGGCCACGGCCGCGAGGACCACCTCTTCGACGGCGTCGACCTGTCCCGTACGGTCGGCTGGTTCACCAGCCTGTTCCCGGTCGCCCTCGACGTGCCGGCCGGCGGCTGGGCCGATGCCCTCAAGTCGGTCAAGGAGCAGCTGCGCGCCGTACCCGGCCGGGGCCTCGGCCACGGAGCGCTGCGCCATCTCGCGCCCACCGCCGGGATCGCCGACGCAGCCCTCCCTCCGATCAGCTTCAACTACCTGGGCCGCTTCGACTGGACCGCCGACGGCGGCGGCCTGATCCGCGCGGTACGCGGTGGACTCGGCGGCGCCGCCGCACCCGAGTCCGTACGGCCGCACCTGCTCGACGTCGTGGGCCGGGTCGAGGGCGGCAGCCTGGAACTCACCTGGCACTACAGCCGCGGCGTGCACCGCGAGGAGACGGTCACCGCCCTGGCCGAGGGCATGCGCACCGCCCTGACGGAGCTCGTCGCGCACTGCGCCGCCCCGGACGCCGGCGGCCGCACCCCCTCCGACTTCCCGCTGGCCCGCCTCGACCAGACGGCCGTGGACCGGATCGTGGCCGACGGCCGCACCGTGGAGGACGTCTACCCGCTGACCCCGATGCAGGCCGGCATGCTCTTCCACGGCCTGATGGACCCGTCCTCCGACGCCTACTTCAACCAGGTCCAGCTGCTGCTGACCGGTGTCACCGACCCGGCGGCGCTGGCCACTGCCTGGCAGCAGACCGCCGACGCCAACCCCATGCTCCGCACGCGACTGGTGTGGCAGGAGACCCCCGAGCCACTCCAGATCGTCCAGACCCGGGCCACCGTCCCCGTCACCCACCACGACTGGACCGGCCGAAGCGCCGAGCGCGGCGAGGAGGCGCTGGCCGCCCTGCTCGCCGAGGACCGGGCGGCCGGCCTCGACCTCACCACCGCGCCCCTGATGCGGCTGACCCTGATCAGGCTCGCCGCCGACCAGGTGCGCCTCGTGTGGACCTTCCACCACATCCTGCTCGACGGCTGGAGCGCGGCCCAGGTCGTCGACGAGGTCTTCGAGCGGTACGCCGCGCTCACCGCCGGCCGCCGCCCCGAGGTCCCCTCGCGGGCGCCGTTCGCCGGCTATCTGCGCTGGCTGGCGGAGCAGGACGACACCCACGCCGAGCAGTACTGGCGCCGCACCCTGGCCGGCTTCACCGCGCCCACCGAACTGCCCCGCGACCGCACGCCGTTGGAGGCCCACCGCAGCGCGTCCTCGGACACCGTGCACCTCACGCTGGACGCGGCCGACTCCGCACGGCTGCGGGAGACCGCGCAGCGGGCCGGCCTCACCATGAACACCGTGCTCCAGGGCGCCTGGGGGCTGCTGCTCGGCCGCTACGGCAACACCGACGACGTGGTCTTCGGCAGCACCGTCTCCGGCCGGCCCGCCGACCTGCCCGGCGTGGAATCCATGGTCGGCGTGTTCATCAACACCCTGCCGACCCGGGTGCGGATCGACGCCGACCGCCCGCTGCTGGACTGGCTGCGCGAGGTGCAGAGCGCCCAGTCGGAGTCCCGCCGGCACGACTTCGTCTCCCTCGCCCAACTGCAGAACTGGAGCGAACTCCCCGGCGGCGTCGGCCTGTTCGACAGCATCGTGGTCTTCGAGAACTACCCGTTCGACCGCGATGCCCTCGCCCGGCACGGCCTGCGCGTGGCCCAGCAGCGCGAACTGGAGCCGACCAGCTACCCGCTCAGTGTGGTCGTCGCCCCCGGCGAGCGCCTCACCATCGCCCTGGACTACGACCCGGCCGCCTTCGACGCCGCCACCATCGAGCGGCTCGGCGGCTGCCTGCGCGTGCTGCTCACCGAAATGGCCGCCGACCCGGAGCGCCGGCTCGCGGACCTGCCGCTGCTGACCGCGGAGGAGAGCGCCCGCCTCCTCGACCGGTCCGGCGCACCGGCCGCCGCGACGCCGGACCGCGTACTGCCGGAGGTCTTCGAGGAACAGGCGGCCCGCACCCCCGACGCCGAGGCCGTGGTGGCCGGGACCGAAAGCCTCACCTACCGGGAACTCAACGCCCGCGCCAACCGGCTGGCCCGGCTGCTGATCGCCTCGGGCGCCGGCCCGGAACGGTTCGTCGCCCTCGCGCTGCCGCGCACCGCCGACCTGCCGGTGGCCCTGCTGGCCGTCCTCAAGAGCGGCGCCGGCTACCTGCCGGTCGACCCGGCGTACCCGGCCGAGCGGATCTCCTTCCTCTTCGACGACGTCCGGCCGGACATCCTCCTGACCACCTCCGACCTCGCCGCCCGCCTGCCCGACGGGCCCACCGTCCGGCTCGCGCTGGACGACCCGGCGCTCGCCGGACGCCTCGCGGAGCAGTCCGCCGCCGACCCCGCCGACGCCGAGCGGGCCGGCGCCCTGCTGCCCGCCCACCCCGCCTACGTCATCCACACCTCGGGCTCCACCGGCCGCCCCAAGGGCGTGGTCGTCACCCACGGCTCGGTGGTGGCCCTGGCCGACTGGGCGGCCACCGCGTTCGGCAGCCGGGGCCTGGCCCACGTCGTCGCCTCGACCTCGCTCAACTTCGACGTCTCGGTCTTCGAGCTGCTCTGCCCGCTGCTCTGCGGCGGCCGCATCGACCTCGTCGCGGACCTGCTGGCGCTGGCCGAACGCACCGAACCCTGGACCGCGAGCCTGCTCAGCGCCGTCCCCTCCGCCCTCGGCCGGCTGCTCGCCGAGGACACCGTGCACGTCACCGCGGACACCGTGGTCCTCGCCGGCGAGGGGCTCGCCGCCCGCACCGTCCGCGACGTCCGCGCCGCCGTCCCCGGCTGCACGGTCGCCAACATCTACGGCCCCACCGAGGCCACCGTCTACGCCACCGCCTGGACCTGCGACCCCGCCGACCCGGACCGCACCCCGCCCATCGGCAGCCCCGTCGGCGGCGCCCGCGCCTACGTCCTCGACGCCCGGCTCCGGCCGGTACCGGCCGGCGTACCCGGCGAGCTCTACCTCGCCGGCACCGGCGTGGCCCGCGGCTACTTCGCCCGGCCCGGCCTCACCGCCCGCCGGTTCCTCCCGGACCCGTACGGCCCCGCGGGCGCACGGATGTACCGCACCGGCGACCTCGTACGCCGGGACGCCGACGGCCAGTTGGTGTACCTCGGACGGACCGACGACCAGGTCAAGGTGCGCGGCTTCCGGATCGAACTCGGCGAGGTCGAGGCCGCGCTGACCCGCCACCCCGACGTGGCCGAGGCCGCCGCGCGGGTCGTCGAGACCGACGGCCACAAGCGCCTGATCGGCTACGCCGTCGGCCGGGGCGCGACCCGCCCCGACCCCGCCGAGGTACGCGCCTTCCTCGCCGCGCGCCTGCCCGACCACCTGGTCCCCGCGGTCGTCGTCCCCCTGGACCGGCTCCCGCTGGGCACCACCGGCAAGCTCGACCGGCGCGCCCTGCCCGCCCCCGACTGGACCGCCCCCACCGGCGGCCAGGTGGCCCCGCGCACCGACACCGAACGGACGCTGGCCGCCATCTGGGCCCAGGTGCTGGGCGTGGAGGCGGTCGGCGTGGAGGACAACTACTTCACCCTCGGCGGCGATTCGATCCTCAGCATCCAGATCGTCTCCGCGGCCCGCCGCGCCGGCCTCGACCTGGCACCCCGGCACCTGTTCGTCCACCAGACCGTCGCCGAACTGGCCGCCGCCGTCGGGCAGTTGCCGGCCGCGGCGGTCCCCGCCGACCAGGGCCCGGTGGTGGGGGAGGTGCCGCTCACCCCCGTCCAGCACTGGCTGTTCGAGACCCTGCCCGGCACCGCGGCGCACTTCACCCAGTCGCTCTCCTACGAACTCACCGCCGACACCGACGAGGACGCGCTGCGCACCGCGCTGGCCGCGGTGCTGGAACACCACGACGTGCTGCGCTCCCGGTACGCACCGGCCGCCGACGGCCGCTGGCGGCAGCACACCGCGGCCCCCGGCGCGGCCCCCGACCTGGAGGTCCGCGACCTGCCCGGCCGGGACCCGAAGGACCGGGCCACGGCGCTGCGCGCCCTGTCCGATGAGCTCTGCGCGGGCTTCGACCTGGCCCACGGGCCGCTGCTGAAGACCGTGCTGTGCCGCCCGGCCGACGACGAGGAGGCCCGCCCGGTGCTGCTGCTGGCCGCCCACCACCTGGTCGTGGACGCGGTGTCCTGGCGCATCCTGCTGGAGGACCTCGACACCGCCTACCGCGCGGTGCGCGCCGGGGGCCGGGCCGGGCTCGGGCCCCGGACGACCTCCTTCCGGGACTGGGCGCAGCGGCTCCGGGACCACACCGCGGCCGGCGGCTTCGACGACGAACTCCCGTACTGGACCCGGGCGCACGCGCCCGCCGCCCTGCCCACCGACCGCACCGGCCGCAACACCGCCGCCTCCGAGGACACCGTGACCGTCCGGCTGGAGGCCGAGGAGACCCGCCGGCTGCTCCAGGACGTGCCCGACGCCTACCGGACCCGGATCAACGACGTCCTGCTGTGCGCCCTGGGCCGCGTACTGGCCCGCTGGACCGGGCACGACCGGGTACTGGTCGGGCTGGAGGGCCACGGCCGCGAGGAGATCTTCGACGACGTCGACCTGTCCCGCACGGTCGGCTGGTTCACCACCATGTTCCCGGTCGCGCTGGACGTCCCCCCGGGCGCCGGCCTCGCCACGGTCCTGAAGTCGGTGAAGGAGGGCCTGCGCGCGCTGCCCCGGCAAGGCCTCGGCCACGGCGCCCTGCGCCACCTGCGCGGCCCCGCCGCACCGGGCCTCCCGGACGCCCCGCAGATCGGCTTCAACTACCTCGGCCAGCAGGACTGGCACGCCTTTGCCGGGGACGGCCTGCTGCACGCACCGTACGGCCCGCTGGAGGGCGGCATGGACCCGGCGGCCGAACGGCCGCAGCTGATCGACGTGGTCGGCCGGGTGACGGACAAGCGGCTGGAGTTCAGCTGGTCGTACTCGACCGAGCGGCACCTGCCCTCCACCGTGACCCGGCTGGCCGAGGAGATGGCCGCCGAACTGCGGGAGATCGTCCGGCACTGCGCCGAACCGGGTGCCGGCGGCCGCACGCCCTCCGACTTCCCGCTGGCCCGCCTCGACCAGGACACCGTCGACCGGCTGGTCGGCACCGGCCGGGACGTCACCGACCTCTATCCGCTGACTCCCACCCAGACCGGCATGGTCTTCCACGGCCTCGACGCCCCCGAGGAGGGCCTCTACGTCGAACAGGCCACCTTCGTCGTGGACGGGGTGCGCGACCCGCGGGTGCTGGCCGCCGCCTGGCAGCACGTCGTCGACCGCACCCCCGTGCTGCGCACCGCGGTGCTGCTGCACGAGGCGCCCGCCCCGCTGCAGGCCGTGCACCGATCTGTCACCCTGCCGGTGACCGAGCTGGACTGGAGCGACCTGCCGCCGGTCGAGCGGGCGGCCGCGCTGGAACGGCTGCTCGCCGAGGACCGGGCCCGCGGCATGGCCCTGGACCGGGCCCCGCTGCTGCGGCTCACCCTCATCCGGCTCGCCCCGTCCGAGGTCCGGGTCGTGTGGATCTTCCACCACGTCCTGCTGGACGGCTGGAGCGTCTTCCAGGTGCTCGCGGACGTCTTCGCCTGCCACGCCGCCCTCACCGTCGGCACCGAGCCCCGGCTGCCGGACCGCAGACCGTTCGCGGACCACGTCGCCTGGCTCGCCGCCCAGGACCCGGCCTCGGCCGAGGCGCACTGGCGCCGGGCGCTGGCCGGGCTCACCGCCCCCACCCCGCTGCCCTACGACCGGCGCCCGGCCCCCGGCGCCGCCACCCGCTCCGGCACCTGGCTGTCGCTCCACCTCGACGAGGAACGCACCGCCGCGCTCCAGGACTTCGCCCGGCGCCACCACCTCACCCTCAACACCGTCGTCCAGGGTGCCTGGGGCCTGCTGCTGTCCCGCTGGAGCGGCGAGCGGGACGTCTGCTTCGGCTCGACGGTCTCCGGCCGGCCCGCCGACCTGCCCGGCGCCGAGGCCATCCCGGGCCTGTTCATCACCACCCTGCCGGTACGCGTCGACGTCACCGGCGACACGCCCCCGGCCGAGTGGCTGCGCGGCGTCCAGACCGCGCAGGCCGACGCCCGCGGATGCGACCACGTCGCGCTGTCGGACCTGCACGACTGGAGCGAACTGCCCGCCGGCACCCCGCTGTTCGACAGCCTGGTGGTCTTCGAGAACTACCCGATCACCACCACGGCCGCCACCGCGCACGGCCTCCGGGTACGCGATCTGCACGCGCTGGAGGCCACCAACTACCCGCTGACCGTGGTGGTGTCGCCCGGCTCCCGGCTGACCGTCGAACTCGGCTACGACCCGCGGTACTTCGCGGAGTCCACCGCCGGGTCCCTGGCCGGACAGCTCGTGCACACCCTCGGCGCGCTCGCGGAGCCCGGTGCGGCGACCTCCCTGGACCGCATCGACGTGCTGCCGCCGGAGGAGCGCGCCCGGCTGACCGATCGGTCCGCCCGGCCGGACGGCGACGCCGTGCCGCCCGCGACCCTGGCCGCGCTCATCGAGGCGACGGTCGACCGCTCACCCACCGCGCCCGCGCTGGAGGATCCCGAACTGCGGCTCAACTACGCCGAGTTGGAGGACCGTGCCAACCGCCTCGCGCACCGGCTGATCGCCCGCGGAACCGGCCCCGGCGATCTCGTCGCCCTGGTGCTGCCCCGGTCGGCCGACATGATCGTCGCCCAGCTGGCCACCGCCAAGGCGGGCGCCGCCTACCTGCCCGTCGACCCCGGCTACCCGGACGAGCGGATCGCCCTGATGCTGCGCGACGCGGCCCCCGCCGTCACCCTGCGGGCCGCGGACGTCCGGGACCTCCTGGCGGCCGGCCCGGACGGCACCCCGTCCCACCGCCCCACCGACCGCGACCGGACCCGCCCGCTCGACCTCGACGACCCGGCCTACGTCATCTACACCTCCGGATCCACCGGCACCCCCAAGGGCGTCGTCGTCACCCACCGCGGACTGGCCGGCTTCGCCGCCGCCGAGGCCGACCACTACCAGGTCCGGCCCGGGGACCGCGTGCTGGCCTTCGCCACGCCCAGCTTCGACGCGTCCGTACTGGAGCTCTGCATGGCCCTGCCGGCCGGCGCCTGCCTGGTGGTCCCGCCGCCCGGCCCGCTGCTCGGCGCGCAACTCGCGGACGTGCTGCGAACCGCCCGCATCACCCACACCCTGCTGCCACCCGCCGCGCTCGCCACCGTCCCGCCGGACACCCCCGGCACCCTGCCGGACCTGCGCACCCTCATCGTCGGCGCGGACACCTGCGGCGCCGAACTGGCCGGCCGCTGGGCCCCGCACCACCGGATGGTCAACTCCTACGGCCCCACCGAGACCACCGTCGTCGCCACCTGGTCCGATCCGCTGCCGGCCGACGGCGGTACGCCCCCGATCGGCCGCCCGCTGCCCGCCACCGGCGTCTACGTCCTCGACGCCCGGCTCCGCCCGGTCGCCGACGGCGTCCCCGGCGAACTGTGGATCAGCGGCCCCTCCCTGGCCCGCGGCTACCTGGGCCGCCCCGGCCTGACCGCCGCCCGCTTCCTCGCCGACCCCTACGGCCCGCCGGGCACCCGCATGTACCGCACCGGCGACCTGGTGCGGCGCGACGCCCACGGCGACCTCCACCACCTCGGCCGCACCGACCACCAGATCAAGCTGCGAGGCCACCGCATCGAGGCGGGCGAGGTCGAGGCCGCGCTCGCCCGCCACCCGGCCGTCCGCGACGCCGTGGTGACCGTACGGGAGGACGAGCCCGGACGGCCGCGGCTGGTGGCCCATCTGCTGGCCGCACCCGGGGCCGACACCCCGATCGGGCCGGAACTACGGGCCTTCGCCGCCCGTACGCTGCCCGCCCACATGGTCCCCGCCGCCTTCGCCGTCCTGGAGCGCTTCCCGCTCACCGAGAACGGCAAGACCGACCGCGCCGCCCTGCCCGCGCCGGAACCGGAACCCGAAGGGCCCGCCGGGCACACCGCCCCGCGCACCCCCACCGAGGAAGTCCTCGCGGACCTCTGGTCCCAGGTCCTGGAGACGGCCGTGGGCGTCGAGGACGACTTCTTCGCCCTCGGCGGCGACTCGCTGCGCAGCCTGCACATCGCCGCCCGCGCCAACGAGACCTTCGGCGTGGCCCTGACCCCCCGGGACGTTCTGGCCTCCCGCACCGTCGCCGCCCTCGCGGAGCTGGTGGAGGAGCACGTCCTGCGCGAACTCGAAGACGCCGCACGCGGCGACCACGACCCCGACGAACGGTGAGGACCGACGACATGACGTCTTCGAAGGAAGGCCGCGCCGCGGCCCTGCCGCAGGACCTCCAGGAAGCCCTGCGCCGTCGCCTCGCCGGAAAGGCCGGCGGCCCGGCAGCAGGCGCCCGGCCGGGCATCCCCCGCGCCGACCGGTCCCGGCCGCTGCCGCTGTCCTTCGCCCAGCAGCGGCTGTGGTTCCTCGACCAGCTGCGGCCCGGCGACGCCCGCTACAACAGCGCGGTCGCGCTGCGGCTCACCGGCGACCTGGACCGCACCGCGCTGTCCCGGGCGCTGGACGCCGTGGTCGAGCGCCACGAGGCACTGCGCACCACGTTCGACGACCACGACGGCCGGCCCGTGCAGACCGTGCAGCCGCCCGCCCCGGTGCCCCTGCCGCTCCGGGACCTCGCGGGGGAGCCGGAGCGCGCGTGCGAGGAGAGCCCGGAGGCGGCGCTCGACGCGCTGCTGCTCGCCGAGTACTCCCGCCCGTTCGACCTGCGCACCGGGCCACTCCTGCGCGCCCTGCTGATCCGCACCGCGCCCGACCAGCACGTCCTGCTGCTCACCGCGCACCACATCGTCACCGACGGCTGGTCGATGGGCGTGCTGCTGGACGAACTCCGCACCCTGCACGACGCCTTCGCCGCGGGGGAGACGCCCGCCCTGGCGCCGGTGGCCACGCAGTACCCCGACTTCGCCGGGTGGCAGCGCGACCGGCTGTCCGGCGCCCTCCTCCAGGAGCAGCTGTCCTACTGGACCAAGCAACTGGACGGCGCGGTACCGCTGGAGCTGCCGCTCGACCGTCCCCGCGACGGGGCGGAACCGGCCGGCGGCGCGGTGCACACCTTCCACGTCCCGCCACCGACCACGGCCCGCCTGCGGCAGGTGGCGGCCGACCAGCACACCACCCTCTTCGCCGCGCTGATCGCCGGCTGCCAGGCCCTGTTCGCCCGCTGGTCCGGGCAGGACGACATCACCCTCGGATCCCTGACCCCCGGGCGCGGCCGCACCGAACTGGAGCGTGCGGTCGGCTTCTTCGTCAACACGGTCGTGCTGCGCTGCCCGGTCGACACCGCCCGCCCCTACCGCGACCTGCTGGACACCGCGGCCGCCACCGTCCTCGACGCCTTCGCGCACGACGACACCCCCTTCGAACGGCTGGTGGAGGCGGTCGGCACGACCCGGGAAGCGGGCCGCAACCCGCTCTTCGACGTCATGGTCCTGCTCCACCCCGCCCCGCCCGCCGCCCCCGGCCTGCGCGGGCTGACCGCCGAGAACGTGCCCGTGCCCCGCCGCTCGGCCACCTTCGACCTCAGCGTGGAATTCGTGCCCGACGGGGACGGCCTCACCGGGCTGCTGGAGTACCGCACCGACCTCTTCGACGCCCCGACCGCGGCGCGGATGGCCGAGCAACTCGTCCTCCTGCTCGACGGGGTGGCCGCCGAACCCGACCGGCCGCTGGGCGAGCTGCCGCTGCTCGCCGAGGACGACCGGCGGCGGCTGACCACCGAGTGGAACGACACCGCCGTGCCGGTCGCCCCCGCCACCTACCCCGGCGTCTTCGAGGCCCGGGCCGCCCGCACCCCGCACCACACGGCACTGGTCGCCGGTGACACCACCCTGGACTACGCCGAACTCAACGCCCGCGCCAACCGGCTGGCCCACCACCTCATCCATCGCGGCGCCGGCCCCGAACGGCTCGTCGCGCTGCGGCTGCCGCGCACCGCCGACCTGGTCGTGGCCCTCCTCGCCGTCCTCAAATCCGGTGCCGGCTACCTGCCCCTCGACCCCGAACTGCCCGCGGAACGCGTGGAGTTCCTGCTCGCCGACGCCCGGCCGATGCTGGTGCTCGACGAGGCCGCGCTGCGCGCCGTACCCGGCGACACGCCCGCGACGAACCCCACCGACGCCGACCGCCGCGCCCCGCTGCACCCCGGCCACCCCGCCTACGTCATCTACACCTCCGGCTCGACCGGCCGTCCCAAGGGCGTCGCCGTCGAGCACCGCTCCCTGATGAACCTGCTGGCCGCACACGAGCACGGCTTCGTCGCCGACGCCGGCGGCGGGCCCCTGCGGGTCGCCCTGACCGCGTCGTTCTCCTTCGACACCTCGCTGGAGGGCGTCCTGCTGATGGCCGGTGGCCATCAGCTGCACCTCGTCGACGAGACCACCCGGCTCGACCCGGCCGCGCTGGTCGAGTACGTCGTCACCCATCGGCTCGACTTCCTCGACCTCACCCCCTCCTACCTGCGGCAACTGCTGCCCGCCGGATTGCTCAGCGACCCCCGCCACCGGCCCCGGGTGCTGATGCTCGGCGGCGAGGCCGTCGGCCCCGCGTTGTGGCGGGAGCTGTCCGCGCTGCCCGACACCGCCGCGTACAACTTCTACGGCCCGACCGAGTGCACCGTCGACGCACTGGCCTGCCGCATCACCGGCACCGGCCGGCCCCTGGTGGGCCGGCCGCTCGCCAACGTGCGCGCCTACGTCCTCGACGACCGGCTGCAGCCGGTGCCGCCCGGTGTCGGAGGCGAGCTCTACCTCGCCGGCGCCCAGATCGCCCGCGGCTATCTGCACCGCCCCGGCCTGACCGCCGCCCGCTTCACCGCCGACCCGTACGGGCCGCCCGGCAGCCGGATGTACCGCACCGGCGACCTCGCCCGTTGGACGGCCGACGGACGGCTCGACTACCTGGGCCGCGCCGACGACCAGGTCAAGATCCGCGGCCACCGCATCGAACCCGGCGAGATCGAGGCGGCCCTGCTGGCCCTGCCGGACGTCGCCGTGGCGGCCGTCCTCGCCGTCGAAAACGACCAGGGCCACTCCCGGCTGGCCGCCTATGTGGCGCCCTCCGCCACCGGACGGCCCACCCCGTCCGGCCTCCGCGACGCCCTCGCCCGCACCCTGCCCGGCCACATGGTGCCCGCAGCCTTCGTCGTCCTCGACGCCCTGCCGCTCAACAGCAGCGGCAAACTGGACCGGCGCGCCCTGCCCGCCCCCGACCTCGACGCGGCCCCGCGCGAGCGGGAGTTCGTCGCACCGCGCACCCCGGCCGAGCGCGAGCTGGCCGCGATCTGGTCCGAGGTCCTCGGCCTCGCCCGGGTGGGCGTGACGGACAACTTCTTCGAGCTGGGCGGCGACTCGATCCTCAGCATCCAGGCGGTCTCCCGGGCCCGCGCCGCCGGCTGGCTGCTGACCTCCCGGGACGTCTTCCGGCACCAGACCGTCGCCGACCTCGCCGCCGCGGTCACCCCGCGCACCGCCCCGGCGACCGCGCCCCGGCCGCAGCAGGACACCGGCCCGGCCCCGCTCACCCCCATCCAGGAATGGTTCTTCGCCACCCACGGGCCGCAGCGGCACTTCACCATGTCGATGCTGCTCGACCTGCCGCACGACCTCGACCAGCCCGCCCTGGAACAGGCCCTGCACGCCGTCGCCGCACACCACCCCGCGCTGCGCACCCGCTTCCTGCGCACCGGCGACACCTGGCGCCAGCACCCCGGAGCCCCCGTGGCCCCGGGCCTGCTGACCCGCCACGACCTCTCCGGAACCAGCGGTACCGCCCGGGACGCCGCCCGCACCGAGGCGGCCGACGCCGCCCGCGCCGCCCTGGACCCGGCCGCCGGCACCCTGCTGCGCGCCGTCCTGTTCCTGCCCGACCCCGGCGACCGCCCCCAGCTTTTCCTGACGGCCCATCACCTCGCCGTCGACAGCGTCTCCTGGCGCATCCTCCTCGCCGATCTGGAAACCGCCTACCGCCAGGCCGCCGCCGGCCGGCCGGTCCAACTGGCGCCCACCGGCACGCCGTTCACCACCTGGGCGGCCTCCCTGGTCCGCCATGTCCAGGACGGCGGTCTCGACGACGACCTCGCGCACTGGAGCGCGCAGAGCGCCGTACCGCGCACCCCGCTGCCGGCCGACCGCGACGGCACCCCGGTCGCCGGCTCGGTCCGCACCGTACGCGCCCGCCTCGACCGCGACACCACCGAGGCCCTGCTCCGCCGGGTCCCCGGCGTGTACCGCACCCAGGTCAACGACGTGCTGCTGAGCGCACTGGGCCGGGTCCTCGCCGACTGGACGGGCACCGACCGGGTGACGGTGGCACTGGAGGGCCACGGCCGGGAGGACCTCGGCGGCACCGAGGGTGACGCGGGCGCCGGTGACGCGGCCGCCGCCGACGCCCCCGACCTGTCCCGGACCGTCGGCTGGTTCACCACCCAGTACCCGGTCACCCTCACCCCGGCCGGCCCGGCGGACGAGCCGGACTGGGGCGGCACGCTCAAGGCGGTCAAGGAACAGCTGCGGGCCGTCCCGCGCCGCGGCCTCGGCTACGAGGCGCTGGCCCGCCTCGGCTCGCCCGACCCGGCCGCCCGCGCCCTGCAGGCCCAGCCGCTGCCCGAGGTCTGCTTCACCTACCACGGCCAGTGGGAGACCCCGCAGGACGCCGACTTCGCGCCCGCCGGCCCGGCCCCCGGCCGCGACCTGGCCGCCGACGCCCGGCTGGACCACCTGCTGGACGTCTCCGCCGTGGTGGCCGACGGCGTGCTGGAACTGACCTGGCACTACAGCGACCAGGTGCACCACGAGCGCACGGTCCGCGACCTGGCCGACGGCACGGTCCGGGCACTGACCGGGATCGTCGCCCACTGCGCCCGGCCCGACGCCGGCGGCCGCACCCCCTCCGACTTCCCCCTCGCCCAACTGGACCAGGCCGGCCTCGACCGCCTCGTCGGCGACGGTCACGGCATCGAAGACCTCTACCCCCTGACGCCCCTTCAGGAAGGCATGCTCTTCCACCGCCTCGTCGGTCAGGACGGCGGGAACGGTGGGGACGGCGGGAGTGGCGACGTCTATCTCGACCAGGCCGCCCTGCTGCTCGACGGGGTGACCGAACCGGAGACCTTCGCCCGGGCCTGGCAGCGGGTGGCCGACCGGAACCCCGTCCTGCGCACCTCCGTCGTCTGGGACGGCGTGCCCGCCCCGCTGCAGATCGTGCACCGCCGCGCCACCGTGCCGGTCGTCCACCTGGACTGGCGCGACCTCGACGACGCCACCCGCGCGGACCGGCTGGCCCGCCTGCGGGCCGACGACCTGGCGCAGGGCCTCGATCTCGGCACCGCACCGCTGATGCGGCTCACCCTGATCCGGCTGCCCGGCGGGCAGCTGCGGCTGCTGTGGACCTCGCACCATCTGATCCTGGACGGCTGGAGCCTGGCGCAGGTGCTGACCGAGGTGTGCGAGGAGTACGCCGCCCTGGCCACCGGCCGGGACGCGACGCCGCCGGTCCGCCGCCCCTTCGCCGACTACGTCCGCTGGCTCGCCACCCGCGACGGCCGCGCCGCCGAGCAGCACTGGCGCACCGTCCTCGCCGGCTTCGCCACCCCCACCCCGCTGCCCTGCGACCGCCCGCCGCGCGAGGCCCACCGGGCCCGCTCCGCCGAGGTCGTGGCCGCCGGCCTGACCCCCGAGCGGTCCCGCGCGCTGGAGGACACCGCCCGGCGCGCCGGCCTGACCCTCAACACCGTGGTGCAAGGCGTCTGGGCCCTGCTGCTGGCGCGCTACAGCGGGGATCCGGACGTGGTGTTCGGCAGCACCGTCTCCGGCCGCCCCGACGAACTGCCCGGCGCCGAAGCCATGGTGGGCATGTTCATCAACACCCTGCCGACCCGGGCACGCGTCGAAGGACACCGCACGGCCGCCGACTGGCTGCGGGACCTCCAGGACGCCCAGTCCGAGTCCCGCCGCTTCGAGACCGTCTCACTGGCCCAGCTGACCTCGCTCAGCGACGTGCCCGCGGGCACCGCGCTCTTCGACAGCATGGTCGCCTTCGAGAACTACCCCTTCGACGAGGCCCGGACCTCCGGCGCCGGCGTGCGCATCCTCGACGTCACCTCCCTGGACGCCACCAACTTCCCGCTGGTGCTCCGCGCCCACCACGGCGACCGCCTCGGCTTCGACCTCGCCTACGACCCGGGCCTGTTCGACGAGGCCACCGTCCGCTCCCTCGCCGACCGGCTGTGCCTGCTGCTCGACGAGATCGCCGCCGGCCCCGAACGGCCGCTGCGCGACCTGGCCTGGACGACCGCCGAGGAACGCCGGCGGATGCTGGTGGACTGGAACGGCTCCGCGCACGGCCGGCCCGAGCGGACGCTGGTCGACCTGTTCGAGGACCAGGCCGCACGCACCCCCGACGCCACCGCCGTGACCTGCGCCGGCGACACCCTGACCTACGCCGAACTCGACGCGCGGGCAGGGTGGTTGGCGCACCGGCTGGCCGCGTCCGGAGCCGGCCCCGAGCGGTTCGTGGCGCTCGCCCTGCCCCGCTCGACGGACATGCTCGTGGCGATCGTGGCGGTGCTCAAGACCGGCGCCGCCTACGTACCCGTCGACCCGGAACTTCCCGGGGACCGCATCACCCACCTGCTCACCGACGCCGCCCCCGCCCTGCTCGTCACCACCACAGCGGCCGCCGGACGCCTGGGCGACACCGCCGTGCCGCGCCTCCTCCTCGACGACCCCGAGGTCCGCGCCGATCTGGCCCGGCGCCCGGCCGCCGCCCTCGCGCCGGAGCACCGCCCGCTGCCGGAGAGCCCCGCCTACGTCATCTACACCTCGGGCTCCACCGGCCGGCCCAAGGGCGTGGTCGTCCCGCACGCCAACGTGGTGCGGCTGTTCTCCGGCACCCGCGACCGGTTCGGCTTCGACGCGCACGACGTGTGGACCCTCTTCCACTCCTACGCCTTCGACTTCTCCGTCTGGGAGATCTGGGGAGCCCTGCTGCACGGCGGCCGCCTGGTCGTCGTCCCGCACGACATCGCCCGTTCGCCGGCGGACTTCCTCCGTCTGCTGGCGGACGAGCGGGTCACGGTGCTCAACCAGACGCCCTCCGCGTTCTACCCGCTGATGCGCGCCGACGCCGAACACCCGGACTTGGGCGGGGAGTTGACGCTCCGCTACGTCATCTTCGGCGGCGAAGCCCTCGACCTCGGCCGGCTCACCGACTGGTACGAGCGGCACCCGGACACCGCCCCGGCCCTGGTCAACATGTACGGCATCACCGAGACCACCGTGCACGTCACCCACGCACCGCTCGACCGCGCCACGGTGGCCGGCGCCACCGGCAGCGCCATCGGCTCCGGCCTGCCCGACCTGCGGCTCCATGTGCTCGACGCCGGTCTCGCCCCGGTGCCGCCCGGTGCCGTCGGCGAACTGTACGTGGCCGGCGAGGGGCTGGCCCGCGGCTATCTGAACCGGCCCGGCCTGACCGCCGCACGGTTCGTCGCCCACCCCTTCGGGCCGCCCGGCAGCCGGATGTACCGCACCGGCGACCGCGTCCGGTGGCGGCGCGACGGCACGCTGGAGTACCTGGGCCGGGCCGACCAGCAGGTCAAGATCCGCGGCTTCCGCATCGAACCCGGCGAGATCGAGGCCGCGCTGAACGCCCACCCCGCGATCGGCGCCTCGGTGGTCTCCGTGCGCGAGGACACCCCCGGCGTGCGGCGGCTGGTCGCCCATGTCGTCGGCACCGGCCCGGACGCCCCGCCGTCCGCCGCCGCACTCCGCGCTCACCTGGAACGGACCCTGCCCGCCCATATGGTCCCCGCCGCCTACGTGCCGCTGGACGCGCTGCCGCTGACCGTCAACGGCAAGCTCGACCACCGGGCGCTGCCCGCCCCCGGTCCGGACGGCTACGCCACAGGCGGGCGGCGCACGGCCCCGCGCACCGCCGCGGAACGCCTGGTCGCCGGTGCCTGGGCCGAGGTCCTGGACACCGAGGAGATCGGCGTCGAGGACAGCTTCTTCGCGCTGGGCGGCGACTCGATCCTCGCCATCCGCGTCACCTCCCGGCTGCGCGCCGCCTTCGGCGTGGACGTCTCGCCGCGGCTGCTGTTCACCCGGCCGACGGTGGCCGCCCTGGCCGCCGCACTGCCCGACCCGGCCGCGGACCGCCGGCCACCGGCCGACCCGATCCCGCCGGCCGACCGCGACCGCGCACTCCCGCTGTCGTTCGCCCAGCAACGCCTCTGGTTCCTCGACCACTTCGAACCCGGCAGCACCGAATACCTGACCTTCTTCGTGCTCCGCCTGCGCGGCCGGCTCGACGAGGCCGCACTGCACACCGCCCTGGACGCCCTGGTGGCCCGGCACGAACCGCTGCGCACCACCTTCGCCGAGCAGGACGGCCGTGCCCGCCAGCAGGTCCACCCGCCCCACCCGGTGGACCTCCCGACGCACGACCTGTCCGCCGTCCCGGCCGACGCGCGGCCGGGCGCCCTCGACGAGCTGCTCGCCGACGAGGCCGCCACCCCCTTCGACCTGGGGCACGGGCCACTGCTGCGCACCCGGCTGATCCGCCTCGCCCCGGACGAGCACGTACTGACCCTGGCCCTGCACCACATCGTCACCGACGGCTGGTCCACCGCCGTCCTCGGCCGGGACCTGGGCGAGCTGTACGCCGCGGCCCTGGAGGACCGCCGGCCCGACCTGCCCCCGCTGCCCGTCCAGTACGCCGACTACGCCGCCTGGCAACGCGCCCGGTCCGCCGACGCCGAGCGGCAACTCGACTACTGGAAGGAGCAGTTGGCGGACGTCGCCCCGCTGGAGCTGCCCACCGACCGGCCCCGGCCCGCGGTGCGCACCAAGAACGGCGCACTGCTGGAGTTCGCGCTGCCCGCCGCGCTGACCGACCGGCTGCGGGAGACCGGCCGGCGCACCGACGCCACCCTCTACATGACCCTGCTCGCGGCCTGCCAGGTGCTCCTCGCCCGCTGGGCCGGCCAGGAGGACATCGCCGTCGGCACCGTGACCGCCGGCCGCGATCGCCCCGAACTGGAGCATCTGGTCGGCATGTTCGTGAACACCCTCGTGCTGCGCGGCCGGGTGCGCACCGATGAGCCGTTCGACGCGCTGCTGTCGCGGGTGCGCGGCACCGTGCTGGACGCCTTCGCCCACCAGGACGTGCCGTTCGAGCGGGTCGTCGACGCGCTCCAGCCGGAACGCGACACCAGCCGCACCCCGCTGTTCCAGGTCATGGTCGCCCTGCACAACCTGGGCGGCCGGGCCCCGCAGCTGCCCGGCCTGGACGTCGAGACGGTCCAGCCGCCGGGCCGGAGCGCCACCTTCGACCTCGGCCTCGACTTCGTCGAGCAGGACGGCGGCGGTCTCACCTGCTTCGTCGAGTACCACACCGACCTGTTCGACCGGGACACCGTCGAGCGGCTGACCGGCCGGCTGCGCCTGCTGCTGGAAGCGGTCGCCGACGACCCCGGGCGCCCGGTGGGCGAACTGCCGCTGCTGTCCGACGCGGAGCGCCACCAGGTCCTGGAGGAGTGGCAGGGCGCCGCACTGCACGTCCCGGACACCACGTTCCCCGAGCTGTTCGAGGCCCAGGCGGCCCGTACCCCGCACGCCACCGCACTGGTGGCACGGGACGCCACCCTCGACTTCGCGGAGCTCAACACCCGCGCCAACCGGCTGGCCCACCACCTCATCGCGCTCGGGGTCGGCCCCGAGCGGGTGGTCGCCGTCCAACTCCCGCGCACCTCCGAGATGTTCGTGGCGCTGCTGGCCGTCCTCAAGGCCGGCGGCACCCAGCTGTCCGTCGACCCGGAGCTGCCCGCTGACCGGGTGGCGTATCTGCTCGCGGACGCCGCACCGCAGACCGTGCTCACCCCCGAGGCGCTGCGCGACGCCCCGCTGGACCGGCAGCCCACCCACAACCCCACGGACGCCGACCGCATCGCCCCGCTGCACCCCGCCCACACCGCTTACCTCACCTACACCTCCGGCTCCACCGGCCGCCCCAAGGGCGTCGCCGTCGAACACCGCCAGCTCGTCAACCTCTGCCACGACCACCGGGACGGGCTGGTCGCCCCGCATACCACGGACGGCACCCCGCTGCGCGCCGCGCTGAGCGCCGCCTTCTCCTTCGACACCTCCTGGGAGGGCCCGCTGCTGCTGGCCCTCGGACAGCAGGTGCACCTGATCGACGAGGACGTGCGGCTGGACCCGGCCGCGTTCGTCGCCCGGATCGCCGCCCACCGCCTGGACTTCCTCAATGTGACGCCGTCCTTCCTGCACGAGCTGCTGGCCGCCGGGCTGTTCACCACCGGCGGCCACCGCCCCCGGATCGTCCTGGTCGGCGGCGAGGCCGTCGGCACCGCCGCCTGGCAGCAGCTCCGCGCGCTGCCCGGCGTCACCGCGTACAACATCTACGGCCCCACCGAGTGCACCGTCGACGCCGTCTACGGACGCTTCACCGACCACGCGACGCACCCGGTCATCGGACGGCCCGGCCGCAACCTGCGCGCCTACGTGCTCGACGGCTCCCTGCGGCCCGTACCCGTCGGCGTGCCCGGTGAGCTGTACTTGGCCGGTGCGCAGGTCGCCCGCGGCTACCGGGGCCGGCCGGGCCTGACCGCCGGGCGGTTCGTCGCCGACCCGTTCGGCCCGCCCGGCACCCGGATGTACCGCACCGGCGACCGTGCCCGCCGGCACCCCGGCGGACTCCTGGAATTCCTCGGCCGCACCGACGACCAGGTCAAGATACGTGGCTTCCGCATCGAGCCCGGCGAGGTCGAGGCGGCCCTCCTCGACCACCCCGAGGTGGGCGACGCGGTCGTCGCGGCCCGCACCCAGGCCGGCCGCACGATGCTGGTGGCCTACGTCGTGCCGCGCGGCGGCCGGCAACCCGCCGCGGACGCACTCCGCGTCCACCTGCGCCGTACGCTGCCCGACTACATGGTCCCCGCGGCGTTCGTCCCGCTCGCGCGGGTGCCGCGGACCAGCAGCGGCAAGACCGACCGGCGCGCCCTGCCCGCACCCCCGCTCCAGCCGGACACCGACACCCCGTACGTGGCCCCGCGCACCGGCACCGAGACCCTGCTCGCCGGCATCTGGGCCGAGGTCCTCGGCACGCCCCGGATCGGCGTCGAGGACAACTTCTTCGCCCTCGGCGGCGACTCGATCCTCAGCATCCAGATCGTCTCCCGGGCCCGTCAGGCCGGACTCGCCCTCACCTCCAAGGACGTCTTCCGCCACCAGACCGTCGCCGAACTCGCCCTGCGCACCGACCAGGTGGCCGCCCCGCCGGCCGCCGACGCCACCGCCCCGGCCGGGCCGGCGCCGCTCACGCCCATTCAGCGCTGGTACCTCGACGGCCGCCGGCCCGGCGACCGGCTGCACTTCACCATGACCCAGCGGCTGGAACTCGCCCCCGGAACCGACCCGGAGGCACTGCGCCGCGCCGTCGACACCCTGATCTCCCACCACCCGGCGCTGCGCACCCGGTTCCGCCGGACCGACGGCACCTGGCACCAGGAGGTGCTGCCCGCCGCACCCGGGGACGCGTTCGCCCACCACGACCTGACCGGCCTCGACGACCGCGCGCAGGAGGACGCCGTCCAGCGCGCGGCCGCCGACGCCCAGACCTCCCTGGATCCCACTGAGGGCCGCGTCCTGCGCGCCCTCCTCTTCGACCGTGGCCCCGGCCGTCCGCCCCAACTCGTCCTCACCGCACACCACTTGGTCGTCGACGGGGTGTCCTGGCGCATCCTGCTCGCCGACCTGGAGGCCGCCCACCGCAACGCCTCCGCCGGCCGCCCGGCCGCCCTGCCCCCGGCGAGCACCGGCTACCCGCAGTGGGCCGACCGTCTGCAACGGCACACCCGCTCCGGCGCCTTCGACGGCGACCTGCCGTACTGGACCCGGGTCTGCGGCACGCCCGCCGACCTCCCCGTCGACCGGCCCGGCGCCCACCCGCGGGGCGCCGCCGCCACCGTGACCGTCCGCCTGGGCCGGGACGCGACCGACGCCCTGCTGCGTCAGGTACCGGACGTCTACCGCACCCAGGTCAACGACGTCCTGCTCAGTGCCCTGGGCCGCACCCTGAGCCGCTGGAGCGGCCGGGACACCGTCCTCCTCGGCATCGAGGGGCACGGCCGCGAGGACCTCTTCGACGACCTGGACCTGTCCCGCACGGTCGGCTGGTTCACCGCGGAATTCCCGCTCGCCCTGACCGTCGACCCGGACGCCGACTGGCGCGACACCGTCCGCTCCGTCAAGGAGCAGCTACGGGCCGTCCCGCTGCGCGGACTGAGCTACGGCGCGCTGCGCCACCTCGCCCCCCAGGCCCCGCTGCCCGACGCGCCGCGGCCGCGCATCGGCTTCAACTACCACGGCCAGTGGGACGTCGCCGCCACGGACCGGCCGGCGGACGACGGGCTCTACCGCGCCGCCCTGCCGCCCGCCGGACAGGACACCGACCCCGACGAGGAACGCAGCTATCTGCTCGACGTGACCGGCGTGGTCCAGGACGGCCGGCTCGAACTCGGCTGGACCTACCCGCCCGCCGTCTACGACGAGGCCACCGTGCGCCGCCTCGCCGAGGACACCCTCGCGGCGCTGGACGAGATCGTCGCGCACTGCGCCCGCCCGGACACCGGCGGCCGCACCCCTTCCGACTTCCCGCTCGCCGGACTCGACCAGCACCAGGTGGACCTGCTCGCCGGCGACGGCCGCGACGTGGTGGACATCCACCCGCTGACCCCGCTCCAGGCCGGCATGCTCTTCCACCAGCTGGTCGACGACGCCGGCGCCTACTTCGACCAGATGGCGGTCCGGATCGCCGGCATCGCCGACCCGCACGCCTTCGCCGCGGCCTGGCAGCGGGTCGCCGACCACACCCCGGCCCTGCGCAGCAGCGTCCACTGGCACGGCCTGCCGCACCCCGTCCAGGTCGTCCACCGGCACGCCGACCTGCCCGTCACCCACCACGACTGGCGGACCCTGACGCCCGGCGAACGCGACCGGGCACAGGAGAAGCTGCTCGCCGAGGAACGCGCCACTGGCGTGGACCTCACCCGCGCCCCGCTCAGCCGGATCGCGGTGGCCGCGCTCCCCGACGACGAGATCGTCCTGGTGTGGTCCTCGCACCACCTGATGCTCGACGGCTGGAGCACCGGCCAGATCTTCACCGACGTGTGCGCGCAGTACGCCGCCGCGGCCCGCGGCACCACGCTCCGCCCGCCGGCCCGCCGCCCGTTCCGGGACTTCCTCCAGTGGCTGGCCGACCAGGACGAGGAGCAGGCCGAGCGGCACTGGGCCGACGCGCTGGGCGGATGCACCGCCCGCACGCCGCTCCCGTACGACCGGCGGCCCGCCGAGGCGCACCGCGCCCGGGCGACCGACAGCGTCGCCGTCGAACTCACCCCCGAGGTCTCCGACCGGCTGCGCACCATGGCCGGACGCCACGGTCTCACCGTCAACACCGTCGTCCAGGGCGCCTGGGCGCTGCTGCTGGCCCGCTCCGGCGGCCGCCGGGACGTGGTGTTCGGCACCACCGTCTCCGGCCGCCCGGCCGAGCTGGCCGGCGTGGCATCCATGGTCGGCATGTTCATCAACACCGTCCCGACCCGGGCCAGGATCGACGGCGCCCGGACCGTGCCGGACTGGCTGCGCGACCTCCAGGAGCAGCAGAGCGACTCCCGCCGCTACGACTTCGTCTCGCTCGCCCGCATCCAGGCACTCAGCGAACTCCCCGCGGGGGAGCCGCTGTTCGACAGCATGGTGGTCTTCGAGAACTACCCCTTCGACGAGACGGCCGCGGCCGACGCCGGCATCCGCATCACCGACGTGCGCGCCGACGACGCCCCCACCTTCCCGCTGTGCCTGCGCGCCTACCTCGCCGATCGCCTCGGCTTCGGCCTCGCCTACGACCCCGCGCTGTTCGACCGCGCCACCGTGGAGCGCACCGCGGACCGGCTGCGGGCCCTGCTCACCGCCGTCGCCGACGGCGCCGCCCGGACCGTGGACGACCTCGACCCGCTCACCGACGCCGACCGCGCCCTGGTGCACCGCTGGAACACCCCGGCACGCCAGACGTCGCCCGGTTCACCGGTGACCCTCTTCGCCGAGCAGGTGCGCCGCACCCCGGACGCCCTCGCCGTCAGCGACGACGAGCAGGAGTTGACGTTCCGTCAACTCGACGAATGGGCCGACAAGTTGGCTCATCGACTGCGCGCCGCGGGGCTGCCCGCCGAGGGGCGGGTGGCGCTGCTCATGGACCGTTCGGTGGCCCTCGTCGTGGCCCAGCTCGCGGTCCTCAAGGCCGGCGGCGCCTACGTCCCGGTGGACGTCCGCGCCCCCGAGGAGCGCCGCCGCACCCTGCTCCGGCAGGCGGGGGTCACGGTCCAGCTGACCGACCGGGACGTGACCGACGCCCGCGCCGACGGCCCGGCCGGCCCACCGCCGGCAGCGGCCACCGACCCCGACTGCCTCGCGTACGTGATGTTCACCTCCGGATCGACCGGTGAGCCCAAGGCCGTCGGCGTGCGCCACCGCGACGTGGCCGCGCTCGCCACCGACAGCCGCTTCCGGGGCCCCGACTGCCAACGCGTCCTGCTGCACTCTCCCGTGGCGTTCGACGCCGCCACCTTCGAGGTCTGGGCGCCGCTGCTGAACGGCGGCCGCATCGTGGTCGCCCCGCCGGGCGCCGTGAACGCGGCCTTGCTGCGGCGGCTGGCCGACGGGGGAGAGGTGACCGCGCTGTGGCTGACGGCCGGGCTGTTCCGGCTGCTGGCACAGGACGCGCCGGACTGCTTCGCGGGACTGCGCCAGGTGTGGACCGGCGGCGACGTGGTCCCGGCCGCGGCCGTGCGCCGGGTCCTCGACGCCTGCCCCGGGCTGACCGTCGTGGACGGCTACGGCCCGACCGAGACCACCACCTTCGCCACCACCCACGCCATGACCGACGCGGCCGCGGTACCCGACCCGGTACCCATCGGACGCCCCCTCGACGACATGCGGGTGCACGTCCTCGACGCCCGGCTCCGGCCCGTACCGCCCGGCACCGTCGGCGAGCTCTACCTGGCCGGCGAGGGCGTCGCCCGCGGCTACCTCGGCCGGCCCGGAGCGAGTGCGGAACGCTTCCTCGCCGACCCCTCCGGCCCGCCCGGCACCCGGATGTACCGCACCGGCGACCTCGCCCGACGGCACCCCGACGGCACCGTCGAGTTCCTCGGCCGCGCCGACGATCAGGTCAAGATCCGCGGCTTCCGCGTCGAACCCGGCGAGGTCGAGGGCGCCCTGGCCGCCCACCCCGCCGTCGCGGACGTGGCCGTGGTGGCCCGCGAAGGACGGTCCGGCGCGAAACAGCTCATCGCCTACGTCGTCGGACACGACGGACTCGACCCCGACGCGCTGCACGCCCACGCCCGCCGCACCCTGCCCGACTACCTCGTGCCCACCGCCGTCGTCCCGCTGGACGCACTGCCGCTCAGCACCAACGGCAAGGTCGACCGGGCCGCCCTGCCGGCCCCCGACGCCCCCACCGGCCGGCCGGAAGCCGTCGCACCGCGCACCGACGCCGAACGCCGCATCGCCGCCATCTGGTCCGACGTACTCGGCGTACCCGAAGTCGGCGTCACGGACGACTTCTTCGCCCTCGGCGGCGACTCCATCCTCAGCATCCGGCTCACCTCGCGGCTCGCGGAGGCGTTCGGCACCGAGCTGACCCCGCGGGCGGTGTTCAGCCACCCGACCCCGGCCGCCCTCGCCGCGCTGCTCACCGCGCCCGGGCAGCCCGCCGGCCGGCCGGGCGCGGCGCTGGTCCCGGTCGGCCGCGACACCCCGCTGCCGCAGTCCTTCGCCCAGCAACGCCTGTGGTTCCTGGACTCGTTCGCGCCGGAGAGCACCGAGTACCTCACCCCGCTCGCGCTGCGGCTGCGCGGCCGACTGGACACCACCGCGCTCGCCGCCGCCCTGACCGCCCTGGCCACCCGGCACGAATCGCTGCGCACCACCTTCGACTCCGTCGACGGCCAGGGCGTCCAGATCGTCCACCCGCCGCAGGACGTCCCGCTGCCGCTGCACGACCTGACGGAGCTGCCGCCCGGCGACCGCCCGGCGCGGCTGACGCAGCTGCTCGCCGAAGAGCGCACCCGCCCCTTCGACCTGCGCCGCGGACCCCTGCTGCGGGCCGGGCTGATCCGGCTCGCGGACGACCACCACGTCCTGACCCTGACCCTGCACCACATCGTCACCGACGGCTGGTCGACCGGCATCCTCACCGGCGACCTGGCCCACCTCTACCGCGCCGCGCTGACCGGCACCCCCGCCACGCTGCCGGCGCTGCCCGTCCAGTACGCCGATGTCGCCCAGTGGCAGCGCACCGCGCTCACCGGCCCGGCCGCCGAGGACCAGCTGCGCTGGTGGAAGGAGCGGCTGACCGGCATCGAACCGCTCCAGCTGCCCACCGACCGGCCCCGGCCGCCGGTCCGCACCCGGCACGGCGCCACGACCGGGTTCGTCCTGCCGCCGGAAACCGCCCGCCGGCTAGCCGAGTTCGGCCGGACCCGGCAGACCACCCTGTTCATGACCCTGGTCGCCGCGGTCCAGACGCTCCTCGCCCGGCTCTCCGGACAGCGGGACATCGCCGTCGGCACGGTCACCTCGGGCCGCGAACGCCCGGAAACCCAGCGCCTGATCGGCTTCTTCGTCAACACCCTGGTGCTGCGCTCCACCGTCGAACCGGAGCGGTCCTTCCCGGACTTCCTCGCCGACGTCCGTGACACCGTGCTGGACGCCTTCGCGCACCAGGACGTGCCGTTCGAGCGGGTCGTGGACGAGGTCCAGCCGGACCGCGACACCAGCCGCACCCCGCTCTTCCAGGCCATGGTGGTGCTGCAGAACGCCCCCGGCGCGCCGATGGACCTGCCCGGCCTCCGGGTCAGCGACATCGAGCCCGAGCGGGACGAGGCCGCCTTCGACGTCACCCTGGAGTTCGCCGAGGCGGACTCCGGCGCCCTGCACGGGCTGCTCACCTACCATTCCGACCTGTTCGACGCGGACACCGCACGCCGGATGGCCGACCAGCTCACCACCCTGCTCACCGCCCTCGCCGACGACCCCGACCGCCCCCTCGGCGCGCTCCCGCTGGCTCCCGCCGAGGAACTGCGGCGCCTGCTCACCGACCGGCAGGGCGACGCGCACCGGGTCCCGCCGGCCACCCTGCCCGAGCTGTTCGCACGGCAGGTCACCCGGCGGCCCGACGCTCCGGCCCTCGCCGAGGGCGACCGCGTGCTGACCTACGCCGAGCTGGACACCGCCGCCAACCGCCTGGCCCACCGGCTGATCTCCCGCGGCGTCGGCCCGGAACGCCTGGTCGCCCTGGCGCTGCCGCGCGGCGCCGACATGGTCGTGGCGCAACTGGCGGTGGCCAAGGCCGGCGGCGCGTTCCTGCCCGTCGACCCCGCCTACCCGGCCGAGCGCCGGGAGTTCATGGTCCGCGACTCCGCGGCGGCCCTGGTCCTCGACGACCCGGCGGACGTGTGGTGCCCCGACGGCCCCGCGACCGCCCCCACCGACGCGGACCGCCCGGCCCCCCTCACCACCGACCACCCCGCCTACGTCATCTACACCTCCGGCTCCACCGGCACCCCCAAGGCCGTGGTCGTGACGCACAGCGGACTCGCCGGCTTCGCCGCGGCCGCCGCCGACCGCTACGACGTACAACCCGGCGACCGGATCCTCCAGTTCGCCTCGCCCAGCTTCGACGCCGCCGTCCTGGAGCTGTGCATCTCCCTGCTCGCCGGCGCCACCCTGATCGCGGGGGAGGAGGGACCGCTGGTCGGCGACCGGCTCGCCCAGGTGCTCGCCGACCGGCGGATCACCCACACCCTGATCCCGCCCGCCGCCCTCGCCACCGTCCCGCCCGAAACGGCCGGCACCCTGCCGGACCTGCGCACCCTCATCGTCGGCGCCGAGGCCTGCCCGGCCGACCTCGTCGACCACTGGGCCCCGGGCCGTCGCATGATCAACTCCTACGGCCCCACCGAGGCCACCGTGGTGGCCACCTGGACCGGACCGCTCACTCCCAGCGCGGGCGCCCCGCCCATCGGCCACACCGTCGACGGCACCCGCGCCTACGTCCTCGACGCCGCCCTGCGCCCCGTACCGGTCGGCGTCACCGGCGAGTTGTACGTGGCCGGCGCCGGCCTCGCCCGCGGCTACCTGGCCCGCCCCGGACTGACCGCCGCCCGCTTCCCGGCCGACCCCTTCGGTCCGCCCGGCAGCCGGATGTACCGCACCGGAGACCTGGTGCGGTGGGGCGCCGATGGCCAACTCCGCTACGCCGGACGCGCCGACGACCAGGTCAAGGTCCGCGGCTACCGCATCGAACCCGGCGAGATCGAGAGCGCACTGCGGCGCGCCCCGCAGGTCCGGGACGCCGCGGTCGTGGTCCGCAGCATCGGCCCGTCCGGCGCCGAACCACCTGCCCCCGGCCGGCTGGTCGCCTACGTCGTCCCCGCCGACGGACCACCCGACGCCCTGGACGTCCAGGAACTGCGCGCGGACCTCGCCCACACCCTCCCGTCCCACATGGTGCCGTCGGTGTTCGTCCCGCTGGCGGAGCTGCCCCTCACCCCCAACGGCAAGACCGACCGCCGGGCGCTGCCCGCTCCCGCCCCGTCCACCGTCCCCACCGCCCACCACATCGCCCCGCGCACGGACACCGAACGCCGTATCGCGCAGATCTGGGCCGAGGTCCTCGGCCTCGACACCGTGGGCGCCGATGACAACTTCTTCGCCCTCGGCGGCGACTCGATCCTCAGCATGCAGGTCGTCTCACGGCTGCGCCGCACCGGACTGCACCTCGCGACCAAGGACCTGTTCACCCACCAGACGGTCGCCGAACTGGCCACCGTGGTCACCACCGGACCCGACCGGGCCGACGACGGCCCGGTCACCGGCGACCTGCCCCTCACCCCCATCCAGCACTGGTTCCTGACCACCCCCCGCGCCAACCACCACCACTTCAACCAGTCCGCACTGCTCGAACTCGACGGCGAACCCGACCCCACCGCACTGGAGGCGGCGCTCACCGCCCTCCTCACCCACCACGACGCCCTCCGCCTGCGCTTCACCGAACAGGACGGCCGCTGGCACCAGCACAACCCGCCCCCGCCCGCCACCCCGGACCGCCTCCTCGTCCGCCACGACCTGACCGGCCTCACCCCCGACCAGACCGACACCGCCCTCCGCACCACCGCCGACACCCTGCACACCGGCCTCGACATCGGCCGGGGCCCGCTGCTCCGCGCCGCACTCCTCACCGGTGGCCGGGACCACCCCGGCTACCTGCTCCTGGTGGCCCACCACCTCGTCATCGACGCGGTGTCCTGGCGGATCCTCCTCGACGACCTGGACACCGCCTACCACCAGGCCGCCCAGGGCCACCCGGTCACGCTCGGCGCCCGCACCACCTCCTTCCGCGACTGGGCCCGCGGCCTCGCCGCACACGTCGCCGCGGGCGCCCTGGACCACGAACTCCCTTACTGGGAAGAGGCATTGAACTCCGCCCCGCTTCCCGTGGACCACACCCCGGAGCCCGCCACCACCGCCGAAACCAGGACCCTGACCCGCACCCTGGACGAGCCCGACACCACCGCACTCCTCCGGGCCGCCCCCACCGCCTACCGCACCCGCATCAACGACGTCCTGCTCGCCGCCCTCGCCCTCGCCCTGGCCCGCTGGACCGATCGGGACCGGGTCTCCGTGGACCTCGAAGGACACGGCCGCGAGGA
This sequence comes from Streptomyces bugieae, assembly GCF_036352915.1. NCBI lineage: Bacteria > Bacillati > Actinomycetota > Actinomycetes > Kitasatosporales > Streptomycetaceae > Streptomyces > Streptomyces bugieae. The sequence continues at coordinate 549,246 of NZ_JAZBJP010000002.1, read as the reverse complement.
CGTCCTGGACGGCGTCGACCTCTCCCGCACCGTCGGCTGGTTCACCACCGTCCACCCGGTCGGCCTGCACATCCCCGATCGCGCCGACCTCGGCCCCACCCGGGACTGGCGCGCCCTGGTCAAGTCCGTCCGACGCCAACTCCGCACCGTTCCCGGCAACGGCCTCGGCTTCGGCGCCCTGCGCACGTACGGCAGCCCGGACATCCGCCGGCGCCTGGAGCGCACCGGCCACGGCCGGCTCGTCTTCAACTACCTCGGCCAATGGGACTCCCGCCGCACGGGAACCGACACCGGCGGCGGCCTGATCCGCGCCGAGCACGGCAGCTTCGGCCAGGACCACGACCCCCGCGACCCCGGCTCCCACCTCCTGGAGGCGGTCGGCGCCGTCCAGAACGGCCGCCTCACCTTCACCTGGCACTACCGCCCCGACACCCACGAGGAGACCACCGTCCGCGCCGTCGCCGAGGACTTCACCGAGGCCCTCCACCAGATAGCCCGGCACGCCCGCAATAGCCTCTGAACCACAACCACCGGCCCACCAGAACCCTTCAACCCACCTCCACCCACCTCCACCCACCTCAATCCGGCTCAATCCGGCTCAATCCAAGGAGAATCGACATGGACGAGAACGCCCGCTACCAGGTCCTGCGCAACGACGAGGACCAGTACTCGCTCTGGCTCGCCGACCTGGAGATCCCCGCCGGCTGGCACGCCGTCGGCAAGGAGGGCACCCAGGACGAGTGCTCCGCCTACGTCGACGAGGTCTGGACCGACATGCGCCCCCGCAGCCTGCGGGAGCGCATGGAGAACGCCGACGCCTGACCGGCCGTCACCGGCACCGTGGGGGGCGGCAACCGCCGCCCCCCACGCCGACCGAGCGACACGTCCCCCCACACACCCCGCACCCTCGGACATCCCTATGTGGTCCTTCGCCCGCGGCCCTCCCATCGAGACAAGGACGTCTGCCATGACCCCGACCCTGCGTACCGCACGACTGGTCTTCCTCCCCTACCGCCCCGAGGACGAGGACGTCTTCGTCGAGCTCCTCAGCGACGAAGTGGTCTGTCGCTGGATGGGCCAGGAGAGATGCTCCGAACCGGAGATCCGCACCATCTACCGCTCGATCCTCACCGACGTCTACGGCAAGAACCTCTTCGACGTGTGGGGCGTGTGGTCCGACGGCGACTACATCGGCCACGCCGAGATCAAGAAGACCGGCAACGTCGACGGCCACGAGGCCATCGCCGCCCTGGTCAGAAAACACTGGGGCCAGGGCTTCGGCAGGGAGCTCGTCGAGGGCCTGTTGGCCTACGCCGCGGACACCCTCGGCGTCAAAGAGGTCTACGGCATGGTCGGCGCCGAGAACACCGCCAGCCTCGCTCTCTGCGAACGACTCGGCTTCCGCCATGTGCGCGACGTGGTCTCGGACACCGGGACGGTCACGAAGATGCTGGTGGTGTCCACGGTGAACGACACCCCGGGCTTCTCCTGAAGCGACCACCGGAGCCGTTGACCGCCGCGACTCCCTCCGGCCTGACAGGCTCGTTCGCGGTGCTCGACGAACGGCGGGTGGCCTACCTCGACTTCGCCGGCAGCAACGCCGAAACCATCGCCCACCTGCGGGAGAACGGCCGTATCACCCTGATGTGGTGCGCGTTCCAGGGCCCGCCGAACATCGTGCGCGTGCACGGTCACGGCGAGCCGGTCTTCCGCGACGACCCGCGCTTCGAGGAACTGCTCAGGCACGATCCTCCTCAGCCTGCCCGCCGGGGCCGCACCCCCTGCCGGGGTGCGGCCTTCGGCGCAGGTGCTTATGCCGGCCAGCCGCCGTACGGCACGGTGATGAGCTCCATCGCATGACCCGCCGGGTCCAGGAAATACACGCCCCGGCCACCGTCGTTGTGGTTGATCGAGCCGGGGTGCTGCTGGTGCGGATCGGCCCAGTGCTCGATGCCGCGCTGCTCGATCTGCGCGTACGCCTGGCCGAACTCCTCCTCGGAGACCAGGAAGGCGTAGTGCTGCGGGGTGATGTCGTCCGCGGGGATCGTGGCGAAATCCAGCGTGACGCCATTGCTCAGACCGACGGCGATGAACGGGCCCCACTCCGCGGTGATGTCAAGGCCCAGCAGGTCCGCGAAGAAGGTGGCGGACTCCCGGTTGTCCCGGGCGTGGATGATCGTGTGGTTCAACTCGACTGACAAGGAATGCCTCCGAAGGCATCTCCCGACACCTCCATGCCTCACCCAGCCGGTGACCGACACGCGATGTCGCCGCAGAGCGTAGCCGACCTGTCCGCGCAGTGCGTCACAGGCCCAGCAGCTCCGCCAGGTTCCCGCCCAGCACCCGCTCCCGGACCTCGCCGAGCGGCGTGACCCGCTCCACGGTGGCGCGGGACAGGACGGGGTCGCCGTACGGGGCGTCGGAGCCGAAGAGGGTGCGGGTGGGGAGTTCCTGGATGGCCAGGCGGACGGCGAAGACGATGTTCGCGGTGGACAGTTCCAGGTAGAGGTTGGGCGTGGCCCGGGCAAGTTCGATCGCTGCCATCCAGTGCGCCCCGGCCAGTTGGCTGATCACCAACGGCACCTTCGGGTAGCGGGCCGCAAGTTCCGCCAGGGTGCGCACGTCCGCCGACGTCGTGGGGGCGTAGCCGTGGACGACCACGGGGAGCCCGCCGTGGTCGTGGGCGGCCCGGAGCACCGGCTCGACCAGGGCCGCCCCGTCCGGGGGCGGGGTGAGCTCCCCGATGCCGTGCAGTCCGCGACCGGCCACTTCCCGCGCCACCCACGCCGCCGTCCCGGCCTCGTCCAGGCCCAGGGGCACGGAGCCGAAGCCCAGGAATCGGGTGGGGTGGGCGGCCAGCGCCTCGTCCAGCTCCCGCCACGCAGCGGCGTACCCGTCGTCACCGGCCGGGCCCGTACGGCCGTCGGAACCACCGCTCAGCGCGCGTTCCAGCACGCCCATCTCGTGGCGCAGGGAGGCCAGGTCCGTCGCCCGCTCCGGGTGCGGACGCGTGGGGAAGAGGACCGTGCGGTCCACGCCCGCGTCGTCCAGCGCGGCCAGGTGGAGGTCCAGCGGGTCGTGGACGTGGCTGTGGGCATCGATGATCATGTGGGCCTTCCTGAGGTGCCGGCCACCGGCGGAATGCGGGCGGCGGGACCAGTGTTGATCCCTGACACCGTGGGAAGGTCAAGCGAGAGGGGGAGGCCGTGCTGATCGGGGAGCTGGCCGAGCGGACCGGGACCAGCGAGCGGCTGCTGCGCTACTACGAGCGGGCGGGGCTGCTGCGGCCCGAGCGGCTGGCCAACGGCTATCGGGCCTACACGGACTCCGACGCCGCCGCCGTACGGCGCATCCGGGCCCTCCTCGCGGCCGGGCTGCCCACCCGGGTCATCCGCCAGGTGCTGCCCTGCACCACCGACACGGCCGCGGTACAGCCCTGCCCCGGCGTGCTCGACGCGCTCCGGGACCAGCTGCGTGCCCTCGACCGGCGGTCCGCCGAGCTCGCGGCGGCCCGCGAGGTGCTACGGGAGACGATCGCGGGCGCGGAGGGGCGGCGCGGGGCCGCCCCGCTCGGCCCGTGAACTCCTCACTCGTCGTCTTCCGCCCGGCGCTCGCCCTCCGCCTGGGAAGGCTGGGTCCGCATCGTCTCGGGGTGCTGCGGCTGGCCCGGATCCATGTCCTCCTCCAGCCGTTCGCCCTCGGCCTGCGACGGAGTCGTGTATTCGTCGTACTGGCTCATGGCCGCCTCCGCGTACTGGCTCGTGGCCGCCACTGCGGTCGGAACGCCTGCCTGCATCACGAGCGTAACGCTTCCGGTGACCCGCGGCCCGTGCTGGCCGGCGACCCTCGCGACCGGCACCCCGCCGCACACGCGGACGAGGGGAGGAGGAAAATCGGGCCATGGCAAATAGCGCAGGGGCAAAGGCAGTTGTGATCGGAATCGCCGCGCTCGGGGTGGTCGCCGCGCTCGCCGTGCTGTGGGTGCTCAGCCTCTTCGGATCGATCTTCTTCGGCTGGGAGCCCGTGGGGCCCTGAGCGGCCGTGCGGGGCGGCCGCGCAGCATGCCTCCCCGCGACCGCCGCCCTCCGCGGGGCTACCGCAACGCGGTCCCGATCAGCCCCCGGATCTCCTCCTCCAGCACGCCCCCGCCGCCCAGCAGCCGGTCGAAGACCAGCCCGTCCACGCAGGCCAGCAGGGTGAGCGTGCGGCCCTCGGCATCGGCCACACCCTGCGCGGCCAGGAAGTCGCGCACGGTGTCCCGGCCGGCGTTCTCCCGCGGTACCAGGATCTCCCGCAGCTCCGGATGGCGCGCGCTCTCCAGGGCGCACGCATAGCGCGCGAGGGACCGCTGCCGCCCTTCTCCGGTGAGCCGCTGCTCGACGAACGCACTGATCTGAGCGGCCAGTTCGTCGGCGTCGCGCGGCGCAGGCAGCTCTTCCCCCGCCCTTTGCAGTTCCGCCTGGTCGCGTGCGACGAGCCGCCGGACCAGCGCGGTGAGCAGCGCCTGCCGGGTGCGGAAGTACGCGGAGGTGGTGCCCGGCGGCAGGTCCGCCGCGCGGTCCACGGCCCGGTGGGTCAGTCCCCGCATCCCGTCATCGGCGAGTACGTCGATGGCGGCGTCGGCGAGGACCGTACGTCGATCTGTGGTCACCCCTCCTTTCTACACCTGTAGAGGAAGGGGCTACGATCTTCTACATCTGTAGAAGGCCATAAGGGGCCTGCGGGGGAAGAGAGGGGACCGTTGTGGGCAGCAGTGCGGTGGTGGTCGGGGGAGGCATCGGCGGGCTGGCCGCGGCGCTCGGCCTGCGCCGGATCGGCTGGGAGGTGACCGTCGTCGAACGCGCCCCGGTCCTCGACGACGCCGGCGCGGGCATCTCCCTGCACGCCAACGGCATCCGCGCCCTGGACGCCCTCGGCGTCGGCGCAGCGGTACGGGCAGCCGCCCGGCCGCAGTACGTCGGCGGCACCCGCACGCCGGACGGACGCCGGCTGGCCCGTATGGACGGCGTCGCGCTGGAGCGCGAACTGGGCACCCCGATCGTGGGCATCCCGCGCGCGGCGCTCCACCGGGTGCTCCGCGAGGCCTTGCCGGCCGAGTCACTCCTCATCGGCGCCGAGGTGACCTCCGTCGACCGCACCGACCCGGCCCGGGTGCGGATACCCGTGGGGGAGACCGTTCTCGACGCGGATCTGGTCGTGGCCGCCGACGGCATCAACAGCCGGCTGCGCGGCCGGCTCTTCCCCGGTCACCCCGGCCCCGCCTACAGCGGCTCGACCGTACTGCGCGCCATCACCGAGCACCCGGTCGCGCTGCGCACCGACTTCGAACTGACCTGGGGCCCGGGCGCCGAGTTCGGCCACATCGCCTTCACGGACGGCCGCGCCGAATGGCACGCCGTCCTCAACTCGCCCGCCGGCGTGCGCTTTCCCGACCCGCTCGCCGAGATGCGCCGCCGGTTCGCCGACTGGCACGACCCCATCCCGGCACTGCTGGACGCCACCCGTCCCGAGGCCGTCCTGCACCACGACATCAACGAACTGGCCATCCCGCTGCCCGCCTACGCCGTGGGCCGGATCGCCCTGCTCGGCGACGCGGCGCACGCCATGACCCCGAACCTGGGCCAGGGCGCCTGCCAGGCACTGGAGGACGCGGCCACACTCGCCGCCGCCCTGGCCACCGAGCCCGGCGTCGAGGCGGCGCTGACCCGCTACGACGCGGAACGCCGCCCCCGTAGCCAGTCCGTCGCCCGCGCCGCCCGCCAGGCCGGCCGGATGGGACAGCAACTGACCCACCCCGTGGCCCTCGCCCTGCGCAACACGGCCCTCCGACTCGCCCCGCCCCGCGCCACCGTCCGCACCATCCTGCGCCATGCCGACTGGACACCGCCGCGACTGCCCTGACGGGGACGTGGGGAGGTCGGGGGACTGACGGGGTACGTACCGGACGCGCGTCAGGCCGTGACACCTGGTGGACTTGAGCCTCCAGTAAGGGGAGACGCAAAGGTAAGGACATGCACGGCGACACCCTCCGCTCCAATGACTCCGACGGCTCCCCTCTGCGGTCCTGACGTTGACCCCGAACGCCCGGAATTCACGGCGATCGTGCGCTCGATGCCCCCCGAGCTGCCCGACGACCCCGACGCCGAGCAGGTCCGGGCCTGGGTGGAACTCGCCGAACTGTCCCTGGACAGGGACTTCCGGGCCGCGGTGCGCCGGATGGTCGAGGAGTACGCCGCCGAACAGCCCGGTGCCGCCGTGGGCCCGCGCCCCGACCTGGCCGCGGCCGTCCGCGCGCACGTCGGTCCGGCTCTCGCCGCGGGCATCGACCCGGCCGCCGCCCCCGGCCGATCCGGCCGTCGCGGCCCTCACGGCCCACTACGCGGCCGTGCTGGGCGGCCCTGACGCCCCCGAAGACGCCCCCGCAGTCCACCGGCAGCTGCTGCGCCGCCTGGAATCCATGAACGACCCCCGCAGGGACCGCTACTTCCAGCTGCTCGCGGCGATCAACGGCTGGCCGGCCCCGGACGCCCTGGCACCGGTGTCCTCACCTTCGGCGGCCACGGGCTGCAGCGCCTCGAACTCCTCCAGCAACTCGACAACCAGGCGTCGTGCCGCGTGGCGGAGAAGGCCCACTTCGCCTTCGACCGCGTCCTTCCGGCCGCGCCGCCCGGGCAGGCGGTCAACGCCGCCGCCGCGGAGATGGCCGAGTACGTCAAGATCGTCGCAGCGGGCGGCAAGGGCTGGATCGGCTACTGGTTGCATCCCGACGAGCCCGCGGGCCGCCCTTGGCCCGTGATCGAGCTCGACACCGAGTTCTCGTACCGGGGCATGGTGGGCGGCACCCTGGCCGAAGCCTGCCTCGCCGAGCACATCCGCTACCAGGACGAGCCCGACGAACAGCTCGCCTTCTCCCGTCTGTCCGCCCGGCTCGCGGACCTCGGTCTGCGCCTCGGCGTGCAGGACTACGACGCCCTCCACGAGCCCGAGTTGACGGTGGCCCCGGAGGAACTCACCGAGGAACTCCTCGACATCGAGCGCGCGAGGCGCGGCCTGTCCTGAGTGCCGCACCGCCTCGGGCGGCCGGGCTATTCCGGTCGCTGCTCGCCGCGGCGGCCGGACACCGTGTCGAAGAGGCGCCAGCCGTCCATCTCCTCGGTCAGGGGATCGTCGGGCTGCCAGCCCTTGGCCAGGGCCTCGTCGAGGAAGGCGCGTACCGTCCCCGGCTCGTGCAGGTTCAGCAGGGGGCCGTCGGCGGTGCCGACCGCACCGGAGAACATGAGGTAGCCGTCCGGGACGAGCCTGCCGGGGCCGCTCCGGAACACGATGCGCAGCCGGCCGCGCGCCTTGAACGGGCGGATGACAAGGATTTCGCAGCAGCCGTGGTACTGACCGTTGCCCACCGCGTCGTGTGTGTGGTGCAACGACCACAGAAAGGTTTCGCCCTCCACGACGAGGCGGCGTGCTGTCTTTTCCCTGCGGGGCATCGGCAGATGGTAGCCGCATCCGCGTGCCGGCCGGCATGCGACCGGCAAATGGAGACTGGAAATCCACTTCCGCTGTGCATGATGTGTGGCGGAGGGCGTAGCCGGACGCGTGCGACGCGCCTCGGATCTGCATATTGCCACTCCATTCAAAATGTTGAGTTCTGAAGCAGATTTGGAATGTCAAATTCCGGACGATCCGGAACCGGGTGAAACGTCCCTAGTCGAAAAAATGTCCTGTACGAACCGTGCTGGCGTGTGGCACCATTTGAGCGTCGCGGACTCGGGGGACAAGTAGGCGACAAACGGGGGGAAACCATCTTCTGCATGTCTGCGTATTGACCGGGCGCAGTGAGTACGCCCATGGGTTCTCGCAATTTCGGACCGGGCCGCACGTCTGCGTGCCCGCACTCAACAGTGTTGGATTTCCGTGATAGCAGAAGAAATTTATGATCTGGTCTTGGATGACTTGTTCATCCGGGCCGATCATCTCGTACCTGGAAGTTCAGTCTTCCTCAAACTTGAGGGCCTGAATCCGGCAGGCTCGGTCAAGCTCAAGACGGCCATCGCCCTGGTGGCCCAGGCCGAGGACTCGGGGCGTGAATTTCCGCGTACCCGCCTCATCGAATCGACATCGGGGAATCTCGGCGTGGCCCTCGCCATGGTCTGTGCGGCCAAGGGGTACCGCCTGACCTGTGTGACGGATCCCAATGCCAACGCGCAGTCCGTGCGGCTGATGCAGGCGCTCGGCGCAGAGGTCGTCGTCATCGACATCCGCGACGGCAACGGCGGCTATCTGCAGTCCCGTATCAACTACATCCGCGACCGCCTGGCATGCGAGCCCGACACGTACTGGCTGAACCAGTACGCGAATCCGGCCGGCCCCCAGGTGCACCGCGACCGCACCGGGCGCTCCGTCCTCGACGAGATCGGCCACGTCGACTACGCCTTCATCGGGGCCGGCACGACCGGGACCCTGATGGGATGCGCGGAGTACTTCCGGCAGCACAGCCCGGCCACCCGGATCATCGCCGTCGACGCCGTCGGGTCGGTGTCCTTCGGCGGCTCGCCCGGCCGGCGCCACATCCCGGGGCTCGGCACCAGCCGGCGTCCCGAAATCCTCGACGAGCGCCGTATTGACGAAGTCGTCATGGTGCCCGAAGCGGATGCCGTGGAAATGTGCAGAATGCTTGCCGAAGAACGTGGGCTGCTGCTCGGTGGATCCAGCGGGACGGTGCTGTCCGCGGTACGGGCCAAGGCCAAGGAAATCCCCGAGGGAAGCGTCGTGGTCGCCCTTTCACCGGACTTCGGTGAACGCTACCTGGAGACCATCTACAACGACTCCTGGGTGGCCGACCGTTGGCCCGAACTCATCTGCTCGGAAATTTCGGAAGTTTCTCAGGCCGGCGCCTGAGGAGAGGTGTGTTTTTCATGTTCGACTTCGACGTGGTGGCGGGCGAGACCGTACGCGAGATCCTGAGCGACCAACGGGCCGAGGTCCTCGGCATCGTCAGCCAGGCATATCGCAGCCATGAGGCCGGGGAAAGCATCAACCCCGACAGCTATTTCCTCCGGTTCCCGGAGAAGCCCGACTCCCGGATCATCGCGCTGCCCGCCTACCTCGGCGCCGACGTCCAGCTCGCGGGCATCAAGTGGATCGCCAGCTTCCCCAAGAACACCCAGGTCGGGAAGCCCCGCGCCTCGGCCGTGCTCATCCTCAACGACTACGAGACCGGCTACCCGATCGCCTGCCTGGAAGCCGCGAACATCAGCGCCGCCCGCACCGCGGCGTCCGCCGCCGTGGCCGCAACCACCCTGCGCCCGGGCGGATTCGAGGGCACGCGGATCGCGATCGTCGGCGGCGGTGTCATCGCCCGCAACATCTGCGACTACCTCCACGCCGCAGGCGCGACCCCGGACGCCTACCTCGTGCACGACCTCCACGAGGAGTCGGGTCAGGCCCTCGTCGACCACCTGCGCACCACCCAGCAGCGCCCCGCCTCCTTCACCCCCGACCTGGGCACGGCGCTGGAGGCCGAGACCGTGGTCTTCGCCACCACCGCCCTGGAGCCGTACGTCACCACGCCGTTCAAGCCCGGCCAGCTCGTGCTGAACATCTCGCTGCGGGACCTCGCGCCCGAGGTGGTGCTCGCGGCGGACAACGTCCTCGATGACGTCGACCACTGCCTGAAGGCAAACACCTCGCCGCACCTCGCGGAGCAGCTGACCGGCTCGCGGGACTTCGTGACCGGCACGCTCGCCGGCGTCCTGAACGGCGAGGTGACGGTGTCCGAGGAACGCCCGGTGATCTTCTCGCCGTTCGGCCTCGGCGTCCTCGACCTGGCCGTCGGCGCGTACGTCCTGCAGCAGGCCCGGGAGGCCGGCTCGGCCATCGCGGTCCCCAACTTCTTCGGGGAGACCCGCCGGTGGTAACGACGGAGCAGTACGCAGACCACGGGCAGCGCGCGGGGGCCCCGTCGGCCACCCCGGCGGGCACCTGGGACGCCGAACGGCACACCACCCTCGCGATCGTGGGGGCCGGTTCGCGCGGGCTGGGCATCGTGGAGCGGCTCGTCAGCCAGTGCCTGGCGGAGCCCTTCCCGGTCACCGTCCACCTCGTGGACCCCCAGCCCCTCGGCCCCGGTTTCCACCTCCGCGACCAGCCCGACCACCTCCTGCTCAACACGGTGTGCGCGCAGATCACCGCCTTCGCGGACGACGAGATGGTGGACGGCCCCACGCGGATCAGCGGCCCGTCCCTCCACACCTGGTGCCAGGAGAGGGACTTGCGGCTGGGCGCGGACGGATACACCGTACGGGCCGGGGAGGGCCGGGAGATCCGGCCGAACGACTTCCTCCCCCGGAGGCTGCTGAGCGAATACCTCACCTGGGCGGCCGAACGCATCGTCGCCGCCGCACCGCCCTGCTTCGTCCTGATGCGGCACGCCACCACGGCCACCGACATCCGCCCCGGCGAGGACGGCGGTGAGGTCGTCCGCCTCGCCGACGGCACCCACCTGGAGGCCGACGCGGTCTTCGTGACCGTCGGCCACCACACCCTGCACCTCCCGGCCGCCGCGCAGCCCGAACCGCCCGCCGGCCATGGCCTGATCACCCGCCCCTACCCGCTGCCCGGCGCCCTGGACAGCATCGCCCCCGGCGACGACGTCGCCGTGCTGGGCATGGGGCTGACCGCCATGGACGTGATCGCCAGCCTGACGCTGGGACGCGGTGGCCGGCACGAGCCGGCGGACGACGGCGGACGGCTGCGGTACGTACCCAGCGGCCGCGAACCGCGGATCGTGCTGGTCAACCGTTCCGGGATGCCCTCGCGCAGCCGTCCGCACCTCAATCCGGGCCGGGCCCGCCTCGCGCCCCTCGTCCTGACGACGGACCGGATCGAGGCCCTGCGCCGGCAGCGTGCGGACGGTCGGCTCGACTTCCTCGACGACGTACTGCCGTTGGTCGAGGCCGAGATGGAACTGACCTACTACCGCACCGTCCTGGCCCGTAGGACGGGCGATGCCGCGGCCGCGGCCGCGGAGTTCGCCCATCGGGTGGCCACCTCGGGCGGTGACCGGGCGCTGGCCGCCGCACGGGAGGAGTTCGGGCCGTACCCGCTGCACGGCGTGCTGACCGAGGAGCCCGCCGACCGGCAGTGGGCCGACGCGGAGGCGTACGCCGAGTGGTTCGCCGCCCGGGTCGCGGACGATCTGGCCGAGGCTCGCGAAGGACTGGGCGCCAGCCCGGTCAAGGAAGCCCTGGAAGTGCTGCGCGACCACCGCGACGTCCTCCGGGCCGTCATCGACCCGCCGGGTGTCGACGACCCTTCGCTGGACCACTTCTTCGGGGAGTTCAACTCCGCCGTCAACCGCCTGGTGATCGGCCCGCAGTTGGACCGGTCGGCGGAACTGCTGTCGTTGTTGGACGCCGGTGTGCTGCGGCTCGGCCCCGGGCCGCGCCCGAAGGTCATCGCCCCGAGCGGCCAGGGCCCGTGGCGCCTGGAGTCCACCTGCCTGGCCGGCCCGGAGAGCGTCGAGGTCGGGCATGTCGTGCACGCCCATGTCGCCGAGCCGAGCGCGGACCGGCTGCCCACCTCGCTGCTGGGCCGGCTCGTCGCGGCCGGCCGCGTCTCCACCCTGGCCCGGCGCGGCACCCGGGTTGCCGGACTCCACGTCACCCGCGAGGGACAAGGCATCGGTCCCGCCGGGGAGGTCCGGCGCACGCTGTTCTTCCTCGGCCCGCACACCGAGGGGTCCAGCTACTACAACCACTACGTTCCCTCGCCCGGCGCGCCGTCGCGCGCGCTGAAGGACGCCGAACTCGCCCTCCGCACCGCCCTGCCGGCCCTGACCAAGAGGACATCATGAGCAACCGCGAGACCTACACTCCCTGGACCAGGGAGTACCGCGTCGAGACCCGAGCCGCCCAGGGCGACGGCTGGCGCTGCCCGACCACCGGTGCCGTGCCGCCGCCGGTGAGCATGGGGGCGACCTTCGCCCGCGACGACCAGTACCGCACCCCGGCCGGCCTCGCCTATCTGCGGGACCAGGGCACCCCGGGCTACGAGCAGGTCGAGGGCGTCGTCGCCGGGCTGGAGGGCGGTTCCGACGCGCTGGTCTTCTCCTCCGGCATGGCCGCCGCCACCGCCGTCTTCCAGGTCCTGCCCGCCGGGGCCCGGGTCGTGGTGCCGCAGACCATGTACTTCGGCCTCACCAAGTGGCTGCTGGAGTTCGGGCAGCAGCGCGGCCTGGAGGTCGTACGCGTCCCGATGGACGACCTGGACGCGGTGGCCCAGGCGGTCAACGCGGCGCCGACCGCCCTGCTGTGGGCGGAATCCCCGGCCAACCCCACCTGGCTGGTCACCGACCTCGAAGCCTGCGCCGAGATCGCCCACCGGGCCGGCGCGTTGTTCGGCGTGGACAACACCGTCCCCACGCCGGTGCACACCCGGCCCTTCGACCTCGGCGCCGACCTGATCATGCACTCCGGCACGAAGTACCTGAACGGCCACAACGACGTGGTGGCCGGCCTCCTCGTGGCCGCCCCGGACCCGACCGAGGAGCACCAGGCGCTCTGGGAGCGGCTGCGCCTGCACCGCCGTCTGACCGGCCCGATCCTCGGCCCCTGGGAGACGTACCTGCTGCTCCGCGGCATACGGACGCTCTTCCCGCGCATGCGCCAGATATCGGCCTCCGCCATGACCCTGGCCGAGCACTTCTCCGCCCACCCGCTGGTCAGCCGGGTCGCCTACCCGGGCCTGCCCACCGACCCGGGGCACAAGGTCGCCTCCCGGCAGATGACCGGCGGCTACAGCGGCATGCTCTCGCTGCACATCGCCGGGGACTGGACGCGTTCGCTGCGCGCGGCCGAACATTGCGAACTGTTCATTCGCGCCACATCCCTGGGTGGGGTGGAAAGCCTGATCGAACACCGCTACACATTCGAGGGACCGGACAGCACATCACCCAAGGACATGCTCCGGCTGTCCATCGGCGTCGAGGACCCGGCCGACCTCATCGCCGATCTGGAGCAGGCACTGGAACGCGCCGCGAAGGACGCCCCGTGAGCTCAGACACCAGCAACACCAGCACCACCGACAGCACCAGTTCAAGTACCAGCACCACCGGCAACACCAGCACGAGCACCACCAGTAGCGCGAGCACCGGCACGACGGGCGGTACGGGCACCCCGGCACCCACGAATTCCGGCCAACCCGCCGCCCGACGGGGCGTGATGGGCGACCTCTCGCTGTCCGCGGTCCTCGCCGGGTTCGTGGCCGTCGTGGTCTCGTACTCCGGCCCGCTGGTGATCGTGCTCGCCGCCGCCACGGCCGGCCATCTGAACCAGGCACAGACCGGCTCCTGGGTCTGGGCCATCTCCATCGGCAGCGGTCTGACCTGCATCGGGCTCAGCCTGCGGACGAAGATGCCGGTCATCACCGCCTGGTCGACGCCCGGCGCGGCGCTGCTGGTCACCAGCCTGGGCGCCTACTCGTACCCGGAAGCCATCGGCGCGTTCCTCGTCACCGGTGTCGTGATCACCCTGGTGGGACTCACCGGGGTGTTCGGGTGGCTCATCCGGCAGGTCCCCACGGCCGTGGTGTCGGCCATGCTCGCGGGCATCCTGTTCTCCTTCGGCACCGGTCTCTTCACTTCCTTGAAGACCGCGCCGTGGATCGCCGGGCCCGTCCTGCTGGCCTATCTGCTCGGCAAGCGGTGGCTGCCGCGGTACGCCGTGCTGATCGCGCTGGCCACGGGCGTGGTGTGCAGCGCCGTCACCTCGCGACTGCACATCAACCTGCACAGCATCGAGCTGGCCCGCCCCGTGCTGACCACTCCCGAGTTCTCGGTCGCCTCGCTCATCGGCATCGCGGTGCCCATGATCCTGGCCACCCTGGCCTCGCAGAACGCCCCCGGGATGGCGGTCCTCACAGCGTCCGGATACCAGCCCAAGGACCGGCTGCTGATCGGCTCGACCGGCCTGGTGTCCACGCTGCTCGCCCCGTTCGGGTCGCACGCCATCAACCTCGCGGCCATTACCGCGGCGATCTGCACCGGACCCGAATCCCACCGCGACCCCAAGCGCCGCTACATCGCCGGCGTCGCGTGTGGAGCGTTCTACCTCCTGATCGGCGCGTTCGGCACCACCCTCGTGGTCTTCTTCGCGGGCCTGCCCAAGGAACTGGTCGCCGCCATCGCCGGCGTCGCCCTGCTCGGGGCGCTGGCCGGCGGCCTGACCGGAGCGGTCACCGAGGAGAAGGACCGCGAGGCCGCCCTGATCACCTTCCTCACCACCGCATCGGGAGTCACCCTCCTCGGCGTCGGCTCCGCCTTCTGGGGCCTCGTCTTCGGCGTCGTCTCGCACCTCGTCCTCACCCGCTGGCGCAACACCCGCAACGGCGCGAACACCCCGCAACCCGCCACCAAGTAACGGCGCACGTGGCACGGCCCGTTACCGGGACCGACCCGCCACCCGCTGAGCGGCCGCCCCGACCATCCGGTGGGGGCGGCCGTTACGGTTTCATCGCCCGTGCCCGTGCCCGTGCCCGTGCCCGTGCCCGTGCCCGTGCCCGTGCCCGTGCCCGTGCCCGTGCCCGTGCCCGTGCCCGTGCCCGTGCCCGTGCCCGTGCCCGTGCCCGTGCCTGTGCCCGCGCCCCCGGCGTACGCGAGTACCGGGAGTCCACCGCGTCACCCGTACGTCCCCCCCGGCACCCACCGCCTACTCCTCCCTCTCGCTCCCGTAACTCTCGAACCAATGGCTGTCGAAATAGCGGGCCGTGGAGAACGGGTGCTGCCGGTCGGTGAGCATGCGGTAGATGAATTCCGTGGTCGTGCCGTCGAAGCGGACCCATGAGTCGGGGATGTCTTCCGTGATGAGGATGGGCCACCTGTCGGGGTCGGTGCCTTCGGTGAGCCAGAAGAACCCGTCGGCCTGTTCCGTGCTCGCCCACTGCAGGAGCCCGCCGGGTGCGGGGTACAGCTCGTACGGTTCCCACAGGCGGCTGCCTCTCGCGCTTGCCCACTCGCTCAGCCACTCCGTGTGCCGGACGAGGTCAGTGGTCTTGAAGCAGGCGCCGGGAACGTGGAGTTGGAGAAAGTCGTCGAAGGCGCCGTCCCCGAAGAGGTCGACGAGGCGCTTGTAGTCACT
Organism: Streptomyces bugieae; assembly: GCF_036352915.1. Lineage (NCBI taxonomy): Bacteria > Bacillati > Actinomycetota > Actinomycetes > Kitasatosporales > Streptomycetaceae > Streptomyces > Streptomyces bugieae. Next base: position 534,115 of record NZ_JAZBJP010000002.1, on the reverse strand, counting down.
GGGCAGCCGGGTCCCGATCCGGTCCTCGATCGCCGCCCAGTCGACCGTACGTGTGCCGGAGACGTCCCATCCCGTCACGGCGACGACCCCGTCCACCCAGGAAGAGCCCTCCGGTACGTCCGCGGCCGGATCCTGCCCTTCCGCGACCAGCACCACGGACCGTATGCCGTCGTCGAAACGGGCGCTACCGCAGCCGATCCACCGGCCCCCGTGCGCCCAAGCGCGCATCTCGACGAGCCGTTCACCGAACGGGGTCAGGAGTGGCAGCCCCGTCCGCAGGGTGACGGTCGGATCGGTGTACCCGTCCATCGCCAGATTGCGCGGCTGCCCGTAGCGTCCGCTGAGCGCCTCCTGGAGTGCGGAGAGGTCGGGCCGGCGCGAATGGTCCGATGGGCGCGAAGATCCCGAAGGGTGCACAGGGGGCGAAGGTGGCCACAGGCATACGTGTCCCGACGGGTGGCCCGCCTCTTCGCACGCCAGGTCGCCGGTGCCCGGCCAGGACAGGCGGTGGATGGCCGAGAGGAGTGCTTCCTGGGCGGCCTGATCTTTCCGTTCGTTCATGGCAGGCAGTGAAGCGGACCCCACTGACATCGGGGCCGTGAGCGACACTGAGGGCAGGCGTGATGATCAGTACGGGGAGAGGTGTGTCCATGCGCGCGATGCAGTACGAGCGGTTCGGTGGCCCCGAGGTCCTGCGGGAGGCCGATGTGCCGGACCCGGTGGCGGGGGCGGGCGAGAGCCTCGTGGTGGTGGAGGCCGCCGGCGTCAATTTCGGCGACATCAAGCAGATCGCCGGCGAGCACACCGAGGGACCGTACGCCCCGGAGGGGCCGTTGCCGCGCATCCCCGGCATGGAGGTCGTCGGCCGGACCCCGGACGGCCGACGGGCGCTCGGCTATGTGGCACAGGGCGGTTACGCCGCGAAGACGGTCGTCGCCGACCGCGACCTGGTCGCGCTACCGGACGGGGTGAGCGCGGGCGAGGCGCTGGCGTTGCTCGTCCAGGGGCTGACGGCCTGGCATCTGCTGCGCTCGGTCGCGCGGATACGGCCCGGTGAGAGCGTGGTGGTCCACGCCGCCGCGGGCGGGACGGGCAGTCTCGCCGTCCAGCTGGCCCGGGAGTTCGGCGCCGGGCGCATCATCGCCACCGCGTCGTCCGACGAGAAGCGTGCCTTCGCCCTGGAACTCGGCGCGGACGTGGCGATCGACGGTGATCCGGAGGGCTACCGGGAGCGCGTCCTCGACGCCAATCACGGACACCCGGTCGACATCATCCTGGACGCCATCGGTGGCCCCGTCCTCGACTCCGCACTGGACGCACTCGGATACCTGGGTCGCCTGGTGACGTACGGCGCCTCCTCCCGGCAGCCCGCCGCGCCCCTCGCCCCCGGCCGGCTCGCGGTGGACAGCATCACCGTCGCCGGCTTCTGGCTCATCCCGCTGATCGCCCGGAAGGGGGCCGGTGGCCCGGCACTGGAGGAACTGCTCGACCTCGTCGCGCGGCGACGCCTGCGGCCGCTGGTGGGTGCCGCATACGACCTCGGGCACGCGCGCGACGCCCAGGAGGACCTGCTGGCCCGCCGCACCAAGGGCAAGTTGATCCTCCTCCCTTGAGGCCGAGGGACTGTCCTTCGGACGGACGGACAGACGAACGGACGGACAGACGAACGGACGGATAGACGAACGGACGGACAGACGGACGGCCGGCTCGCCTCGCAGGGCTGGTTGTATCGCCCCCCCGGCAAGGCTGGTGGCCGGCCGCCCCTCGGCGCGGGCGGCTGTGGCGTCATGCCGCGAGTGATGTGCCGATCGGCTGGTGCGTGGCCGGGCGGCGACGGTACAGCGGGGCGAAGGAGACCAGCAGGAGTGCGGCTCCGAGCGGTATGAGGTCCTTGTCGGCGAAGGGCAGGGTGGTGTCGATGAGGACGAGGACGGGCGCCCAGGGCTTGAGGATGCGCCGCACGGCGAGTTGGGCGACGAGGATGAGCTGGCCGACGAAGAAGAGCAGCGGCCCGAAGTCGTAGAACGCCGGAAGTACTCCCGGTATCGCCTGGATGCGGGCGAAGAGCTCCTGCATGGCGCCGTGGTCGGCAGAGACGAATCCGACGGCGAGGTCGATGAGGAACTGCACCGCGACGGCGACGGCTCCCGCCGTGCCGGTCCAAAGACCCACCGTGGCCAGCCGGTTGCGACCCGCCCACGCGCGCATCATGCCGAAGCCCCGAACGAAGAAGGCGATCCCGCCGAGGAAGCACAGGTGGCCGGCGGTCCATGCGGGGCCCGGTCCGCGGCTGCCGTCGAGGCCGTCGATGATGCGGAGCACGCCGTACGCGCCCATCAGGATGGGGGCGGTGAGGAATGCGGTGCGTGGTGAAGTCATGATCAAAAAGTACGGACTCGGCACCCTGAGCTACATCAGGTACCGGCCCTGAGACATCCCCGAGATCCGGCGCTGAGGTCCACTCGCGCGACCGCCCCGAAGGTCCCCTCCCCAGGTCATGGTGACGGGCGCACGATCCGCGCTCAGGAATCGCCCCGGAGTCGGTCACGCTGGATCTGAGCGGCGAGGGTTCGCCGCGCGGAGGGGGATCCGGGGGAGGTGGCGGCGCCTGTGCCGGACGTGGCCTTTGAGGGGACGTCGAGCGCCCGGCTGATCTGGTCGTAGGCGTCCCGATGGCTGCCGGGCAGCAGCGACCGATGCAGCCTCAGGTCCTCCTCGACGAGGCGACGCAGCTCATCGACGTTCTGCGGAGTGAATCGCTTCCGGCCCCGGGCAAGGGCGTTGACGTAGCGGGTGCAGCGCGCGGTGTCGTAGCAGGCCTCCGAGATCTCCTCCGCGAGGCCCCAGAGGCGTCCTTCGAGCCATGGGGTGTCGCGCTGGTCGAGCGAGAGGTCCATCGGGGGCGGTGAGTCGCTCAGCTTCGACTTCGTCACCTGCTTGGACACGGCGGGCTGGCTCATCTCGGTGAGCTGGGCGATCTTCTCCTGGGTCCAGCCCGATCCGGCCAACATCTTGATCATTTCGGTGCGCAGCTTCCGCATCTCCTCGCCCGCACGAATGACCTCGTTCATGCCGGCGAATATCCGCGCGGCCTGTTCCTCGGTGAGGGTCTGCGAAGGCTGGTGCGCGCTGCTGCCGTTCCGGTGTCCGTTGTCCTTGCCTGCCACAACACGGTTATACACCTGCCCCGTTCGTCGTCATAACCAGGTTGTATAACCTGGTTATGGCTGCAAGGATGCGCATCATGTCTCTCACCTTCTCCGCCTCCGATGGCACCCGACTCGCCTACCGCATACAGGGCGAGGGCCGGCCGGTGGTCTGCCTCCCGGGCGGTCCCGCGGATTCCCGCTATCTCGGCGACCTCGGCGGCCTCTCGGCGCACCACCAGGTGATCTTCCTGGACCTCCGCGGCACCGGTAGGTCCGCGATTCCCGAGGACACCTCCACCTACCGCTGCGACCGCCTCGTCGGCGATGTCGAGGCCCTGCGCGTACACCTCGGACTCGCCCGGATCGATCTGCTGGGCCACTCCGCCGGTGCGAACCTGGCGACGCAATACGTGGCCCGGTACCCGAAGCACGTCAGCAAGCTCGCTCTGATCGCCCCCAGTACTCGCGCCGTCGGCATCGCGATCACCGGGGAGACGCGACGTCAGCTCGCGCAACTACGGGAAAGCGAGACGTGGTTCCCCTCGGCGTTCGCCGCCTTGGAAGCGATCACCGAGGGCTCGGGCGGCGACTGGGAAGCCATCGCGCCCTTCTTCTACGGCCGGTGGGACACCGCCGCGCAGCAGCACCACGTGGCCGGCCGGCCCGACAACCAGGAAGCCGTCGCTCTCTTCGCGGCCGAGGGGGCCTTCGCCCCGGAGGCCACGCGTGCGGCACTCGCCGCCTACGAGGGGCCCGCCCTGCTGCTCGCCGGGGAGTTCGACCTGAACAGCCCGCCGCAGTCGGTCGCGGAGTTCGCGGGGCTGTTCCCCGGCGCCACGCTCTCCGTGCAGCCGGGGGCGGGCCACTACCCCTGGCTCGACGACGCCGACCGGTTTGTGGCGACCACCGCGGCGTTCCTGGGGGAAGCCGCCTGATCGCCGTCCTGCCGATATTGGTTTCGTGCCGTGGAGGAGGCGCCGTACTGTGGCGCGGTGGCGACTCAGGTGATCATTCTCAACGGCGGTTCCAGCTCGGGGAAGTCCGGGATCGTTCGGTGTCTGCAGGCCGTATTGCCGGATCCGTGGCTGGCGTTCGGCTGTGACTCGTTCGTCGACGCCATGCCCGCGAAGATGCGGGCGTCGGGCGAGGGGATCGTGTTCGCGGCGGATGGCGGGGTGAGCGTCGGGGCGGAATTCCGGGCCCTGGAAGTGGCCTGGACGGAGGGCATCGTGGCGATGGCCCGGGCGGGTGCCAGGATCATCGTCGACGATGTCTTCCTCGGCGGCACGGCGTCCCAGCGGCGGTGGCAGAAGGCGCTGGGCGATCTGGCCGTGTTGTGGGTCGGCGTCAGGTGTGAGAGTGCGGTCGCCGCGGGGCGGGAGGTCGCACGAGGAGATCGCACCCAGGGGATGGCCGCGGCGCAGGCGGATGCGGTCCACCAGGGCGTGTACTACGACCTGGAGGTGGACACGACGCGTACCGAGTCCCTGGTCTGCGCGCACACCATCGCCGCCCACGTCGGCTGACCGCCGGACCGGCGTGATGCGTCGCGGAGTGGTCCCGGAGGTCTCCGCATCGTCACCACGACCACGGCACCCGCTCGTCGTTGACTCTCCAGCCGTCGCCCAGCTCCCGCCGTAGGGCTTCCAGTGCCGCGTCCGATTCCTGGTCGAAGAGGTCCATCTCCGCGCTGGACCACGGAGAAGGGCCGGCTGGATTCTTCCAGTCCATGGAGGACTGGAACCGCTCGCACAGTCGCGTCAGTTCGGTGCGGGTGGCCGAGCTGATCGGCAACCGTTGCAGATCGGTGGGGTAGCCGTACGGGCTGTCGATCTCGTGGGGCCACAGCGGGGTGTGCGGGACGCCGGCTTCGAAGAAGAACCGCAGGTGCTTGGACATGCTGCAGCTTCTCACGGCGGATGAGAGACCCCACCCTGGTTTTTCCCGTCGGCGTCCGGTCGGTGGGGCCGTCGGTCCAGGCCGTCAGTCCGGGCCGTCAGTCCGGGCGTACGGAATCCAGGAGCGTGGCGCAGCGGCCGAGCAGAGCCACCAGCGTTGCTCGCTCCTCGTCCGTGAACTCCGCGGCCAGGGCGCGCTCGACGCGGATGGCGCGCGCGTCGGCGTCGTTCATCACGGCCCGGCCCTGGTCGGTGAGCCGGGTTTCCAGGACGTTCCGGTGCCACTCGTGCGGGGTGCGCTCGATGAGGCCGCGCTCCTGGAGGTTCTTGAGCACCGTGTTCATGGTCGGCGGTGTCACTGCGCAGGCCCGCGCCAGCGCGGCCGCGGAGATCCCGGGACTCTCGGCGAGGAAGAGCAGGGCCGCGTACTGCGGAACCGTCAGACCGGCCGGCTTGAGCGCCGCGTGCTTGGCGCTCTGCAGCGCCCGCTCGGCGAGCTTGATGGAGGATCCGAGGCGCTCGGAGGCGGGCATGGACGTCATCTCCGCATCGTAACGGCTGTGTGGAGGAGGAGACTCCGCGCGTAGGTGAGGGTCTACCTAGCAATTCGAATCTTGACGAGCATTAGAGTTCTAACTTAGGTTCGTGTTCATCGCCGGTGGGGGCCCTGCGGTTCCCGGTCCGTGCGTGCTCCGGTCCTGACGTCTGGGACCTGGATCTCCATCTGCTACCGAGAGGCGCTCACGTTGTCCCGAGAGGCATCCACCTTCTTGTCCCGCACCAACCGGCGCCGTCGCCAGGTGCTGGGCGCGGCCGCGCTGGCCCTGACGGCCGCGTCCGCCTCGGTCACCGTCGCCGCCACGGCCCAGGCGCACGTGCCCGCCTCGCGTCCGGCCGGCGCCCAGCAGGACGCCCATGCGCGGGTTTCCGCCGCGTACGACCTGCCCGGTGACCGCGTCTATCCCGAGGGCATCGCCGCCGATCCGGTGAGCGGCGACCTCTACGTCGGCTCGTACACGACCGGTGCCGTGTACAAGGCGACGCCCGGCCACCGCACGGCCGAGGTCTTCCTGCCGGCCGGTACCGACGGTCGTACCACCGCCAACGGCCTCAAGGTCGACCGTGCCGGTCATCTCTGGGTCACCGATTCGACGGCCGGCGTCGCCGTCTACGACCTGCGGAGCCGGGCACTCGTCGCGCGGTTCGACGTCACGGGGTCGGCCAAGTCGTTCGTGAACGACCTCGCGATCACTCCTGACGGGACCGCGTATCTGACGGACAGCTACCGGTCCGTCCTCTACCGGGTCACCCCGCAGCAACTGGCGGCGGCCGCGGCGCACGGCCGGCGGGCCGAGCTGACCGCCGCGTACGACCTGACCGACGCGCTCGGCCCGCGCCCGGCGGACGCCGTCACGCTGAACGGCATCACGGCCGACCGGTCAGGCCGCTATCTGCTGACCGTCGACATGACCGCCGGGACGCTGTACCGCGTCGACCTGCGCTCCGGTGCGGTGCGCCGGGTCGCGCTGCACGGCGGGAACGTCCTCAACGGCGACGGTCTGGAGCTGCGCGGCAATACGTTGTGGGTCGTCCACAACGTCACCAACACGATCAGCCGCTGGCACGTCTTCGACGACGGCGCTTCGGCGCGCCTGGAGCGCAAGGTCACCGACAAGGCGCTGCAGATCCCGACCACCCTGGTCCGCAGCCACGGGCGCACGCTCGTCGTGCGGTCCCAGTTCGACAAGGGCGGCCCCATGGGGTCGGGAACGCCGCAGATACCGTTCACCGTGGCAGTGGTGTCCGGTATCTGAAGCGGAAGCCTGCGGGTGGCGCCGGCCGACCCTGCGGCCGGCGCCGTGCCCGGGAGGGCTCAGGGGTGCCAGATCTCCTTGATGCTGTTGATCTGACCCTCGGAGTCCAGGGTGATGTCGTAGATGTTCCCGGAGCAGGTGTAGGGCGCCTTCACGGCGCCGGGGTTCGTCATGCAGTCGCCGGCGTGCATCCACAGCTGGCCGACCGGAACCGACTTTGTGCGGCCCGGCCCGGTGGACAGTTCCGCCTTGACGTCCTGGGCGAAGAGGTAGTACTTGGCCTTGCCCTGACCGTGGTAGATCCAGTCGTTGGGCGTGCAGACCGGCTTGGCGTCCTTGGCGGACAAGGAGCCCTTCGACGGGGGAACGGCGGGCTCGACCATCTTGTGCCCGGCCGGCAGCTTCGGCGGCGTCCCGCAGTCGCCGGGGCCGTCGGCCCGGTCCGTGGCCTTGTCGCTCGGAGCCGGCTTCTTCGACGGCTGGGCGGAGGCGCTGGAGCCACCGCTGCCGGAGCCGGCGCCGTCGCCGTAGGGGTCGTCCTCCGGGCCGCAGGCGGTGAGGCCGACACCGAGCGTGGCGACGACCGCAAGCGTGCTGATGAGTCGTTGAGTTGGCTTCATGCCGAGAGTCCCCCGTGATGTGCAGAATGACGTGATCATGATTGATCGGGAGAGTTCTACACCAGGGAGCTGTTCGCAAGCCAATCGCGGGGGCGGCGTCCGCCGGAACCCCCTTCACCGCTCCGGTACTTCGACCGTCACCAGGGTGCCGTGGCTGCCCGGGCGCACGGCGTGGCGGGTGTCCGCCGCCACCAGGTACATCTCGCCCGGGCCCACCGTGACCTCGACGTCGTCGACGGTCAGCTCCAAGGCGCCGTCGAGAACGAGCAGTACCTCCGGTGTGCGGTGGGCCTCCTCCTCCAGGGGGAGCTCGTTCATGCGGAGCACTTTGACGGTGGCCGTTCCTACCTCGGCCAGGGGGCGGGAGCTCCAGGCGTCCGGCAATGCGGCCGCGGTCCGGAAGAGGTTGCTGACATTCAAGACATGCCTCCCGGCGGACCCCTCCGGTGTGGCGGGAGGAGTCCGCGCATCGCGATCAATGGATGCGGGGAAGCTATCCGACCTGCGACGACAAGTGGTCGACCGATCGGTAAAGCTTCATGTTCGGGTGGGCTGCCGGTCCAGGGACGGGGTGATCATCGAGGCGAGGACCGAAGCGAGGTCTTCGCCAGGTAGGGGGCGCAGGGCGCGTGCCAGGCGGTCGGAGCCGTAGTGCCAGTGGTGGTCCAGGTCGGGGTGGATGTCGTCCGATTCCTCCAAATTGCCTTTCAAGCCGAGGAGTTGGGAGAGCTCGGCGGCGAGGTCCTGCCAGGCGACGTGGCCGCTGATGGCGTTGGCCACGCCGTGGACGGGGGTGTCCAGGCAGGAGACCACCGCCCGGGCCAGCGCCGCGCCGTGCACCCAGGCGGCGCCGTACCAGGCGTGGCCGCCGGCGCCCGGGCGGGGGACCGCCAGCGGCCGGCCCTCGCGGATCGCCTGGTAGAGCACCCCGGTGGCGCCCCAGCGCAGCTGGTCGCGCAGTCGGTCGTGCGGGCCCCAGACCAGCGGGGAACGGACCGCGCTCGCGCCGCCCCGCCCCGCGGTGCCGGCCGCCCGGAGCAGCCGCGCCTCACAGTCGAGCTTCGCCCGGCCGTAGGGGCTGAGCGGTTCGTGCGAGGGGGACTCCTCGGCCACCTGACCGCCGCCGGGATGCCCGTACGCGTCCACGCTGCTGACGAAGACGAACGGGCCCCGCGACCAGGCGTCCACCATGGCGTCCATCGCCGCCACATCCACCTCGGGACGGGTGAAGGTGCTGGCCGCGTGGATGACGGCGTCCGCGCTCCGGACGGCGGTGCGCAGCCCGTCGAGGTCGGTGAGGTCGCCCTCGACGACGTCCACCCCGTCCGCCGCGACCAGGTGCGCGGATTCGGGACGCGCCAGGGCCAGTACGGGGCGTCCCTGGGCGGCGAGTTCCCGCAGGAGGAAGCTGCCGACGCCGCCGGTGGCGCCGGTGACCAGTACGGTGCCCGTCCGCGCGCGGCCCGGCTGTCCCGCCGCTGTCCGGCTCGTCCGCCCCGTTTGCCCCGGGCGGGTGGCCGGGCGGAGGGACGCGGCGGCGCGTTCCGCCGCACGCGCGTCGAGGAGGGCGGAGACCGCGCGGGGAGTGCGGGCCTGCATGATGTCCAGGCCGGTCAGGGGCAGGGTCAGCGCACGACGCAGGCGTTCGGCGAGCTGTACGGCGGCGAGCGAGTGGCCACCGAGGGCGAAGAAGTCGTCGTCCGGGGCGGGAGTGCGGCCCAGCAGCGCCGCGAATCCCTCGCGTACGGCGTCGGCGTGGGGTCCCTCGGGTGCGGGCAGCGAGGGGAGACCGGGAAGGCGCACCGGGTCCACCGTGCCGTCGGCGGCGCGAGGGAGAACGTCGAGCAGGGTGACGGCGGCCGGGACGAGGTCGGCTGCCAGGCGGTCCCGGAGATGGGCACGGAGCTCCGCGGGTGACGGGCCACCGATCTCCCGCAGGACCGCGTAGGCGAGCAGCGGACCACCGGGAGGGGAGACCACCGCGGCGTCGGAGAGGTGGGGGTGGGAGCGCAGGATCCGTTCGGCCGGGTGCGCGTCACTGTCACCCAACTCGACGGCAGCGGAGGGAAGTTGTACTCCCTCCGCCTCGGTCAGCTGAGAGAGCGGCAGGTCGTCCGGGGCGGTCGCGAGCGCGGTGAGGAGGGCCGCGTAGGTGGCGCCGAGGCCGGTGGCCGCCTCCTCGTCCAGTGCGGCGCGGCGGTACTGGACCAGGGCGGCCGGCCGATCGGTGTCCACGAGACCGAAGGAGAGGTCGAACTTTGCTTCGCCCACGCCGACTTCGACGTACTCCGCGTCCGTCCCGGGCAGGCGCAGCGTCGTCGGTGCGCCGAGGACGTCCGCGGTCACCCGCACCAGGGACGTTCCGTCCGCGCCCCGCGCGGCGGCGCCGAGCCGGTCCACGATGAGGTCGAACGGTACGTCGGTGTGCTGCTGGGCATCGAGCAGTGCGGCACGCACCCGCTTCAGCAGCGCGCCGAAGGACGGGTCGCCGGAGGCGTCGACGCGCAGCGGGAGGGTGTTGACACACAGCCCGACCAGTCCGCGCATGGCCGTTCCCCGGCGGTGCGTACCGGCGATGCCGATCACCAGGTCGTCCTGCCCGGTACCGCGGTGCAGGGTGGCGAACGCGGCGGTGAGCGCCACGGTGAACGGCGTGGCCTGGTGGCGCCGGCCCAACTCACGCAGCGCGGCCGGCACCTCGGGGGCGAGCGGTGTGGTGTGCGATCCGGTGGGCCGGGCGGTGAGGTCGGTGGGCGGGTGCGCCGGGCCGGGGAGTCGCGGGGGAGCGGCGCCGTCGAGGAGGGCGTGCCAGTGCCGCAGGCCCTCGTCGAGACGGCCGGGCGCGGCTCGGTGCTCGTGCCGGGCGAAGTCGGCGTACTGGGGCGGTCGGGGCCGCGGCTGTGCGGGGTGGGATCCGGGGGCGGTGGCGGAGGCCTCCCGGGAGCGGGCGGCGGTCTCGTAGAGCGCGGCGAGTTCGTCCGCCACCATCTCCAAGGACGGTCCGTCGATGGATATGTGATGGAACGTCAGCAGCGCCGTGTGGTCCTGTGGGCCGTGCCGCAGGACGAGTGCGCGGGGCACGGTCCCGGTGGCGAGGTCGAACGGGCGGCGGGCCTCCGCGGCCAGCAGCCGTGCGGCCTCTGCCGGGTCGGCCGGGACCACCGGCACCGCGATCGACTCAGGTGCCGGAAGCACCTCCTGGCACGGCTCGCCGTTCCGCTGTACGTAACGGGTGCGCAGGATCTCGTGCCGGCGGACGAGCCCGGTCAGTGCGGAGGCCAGCGCGTCGACGTCGAGCGGGCCGCGCAGCCGGGTGGCGAACGGCACGCTGTACGAGGCGCCGTCGTGACCGAGCCGGTCCATCAGCCACATGCGGTGCTGGGCGCGGGAGAGCGGTGCCGGGCCGCGGTCGGTGGAACCGGGGCCGGTGGCGGTGCGGGCCGCGGCGCGTTCCCGTGCCCGGCGCAGCAGTTCCTCCTGGAGGGCGGGGGCGGCGGGGCGGTCAGTGGCCATCGGTGTCCTCCGGGGCGTGCGGGTGAAGATCACCGTGCGCGGCGAGCAACGCCCGCTCGACCAGGGCGGCCTGGCCGGCCACGGTGGGGAAGCCGAAGAAGTCGGCGAGCGACAGCTCGACGCCGAGTTCCTCGCGGAGGTCGTCGGTGACGGCGAGCGCGAGCAGGGAGTGGCCGCCGAGGGCGAGGAAGTCGGCGTCCGGCCGGGTCACATCACAGCCGAGGGAACGACTCCAGACGTCGGCGACGGCCTGCTCCAGGGGCGTCAGCGGTCCGTCCGGGGCGGACGCCGGCGACCCGTCCGACGCATCCGCACCGCTTGAACCATCCGAACCCACGGAACCATCGGGCTCGTTCGCGGTGAGCAGGTCGGCCAGCGCGCGGCGGTCGACCTTGCCGGAGGCGTTGAGCGGCAGGTCGGCGACCACGGTCAGTTCGTCGGGTACCAGGTGGGCGGGCAGGGCCGCGGCCAGCCGGTCGCGCAGGGCGTCCGGCCGGGGGACGGGGCCGGGTGCGGCGACGACGAAGGCGACCAGCCGGGCGTCGTCGGGGGAGGGGCGGTGCACGGTGACGGCCGCATCGGCCACCTCGGGCTGCTCCCGTAGCGCGTACTCGACCTCCTGCGGCTCGATCCGGAAGCCGCGCACCTTGACCTGGTCGTCCGTACGGCCGTGGAAGTCGAGCACGCCGTCCGGGCGCCGGGAGACGACATCGCCGGTGCGGTAGAGGCGGCCCCACTCGGGGTGGGTGGTGAAGCGTTCGGCGGTCAGCTCCGGACGGCCGGTGTAGCCCAGCGAGAGGCGACTGCCGCCGACCCACAGTTCGCCCCGCCCGCCGTCCGGGACGGGCCGGCCGGCCTCGTCCAGGACGTGCGCGGTGGCCCCCGCGAGGGGACGGCCGATCGGTATCTGTCCGGCACAGTCGGCGGCGGTGACCCGGTGGGCCGTGGCGAACGTCGTGGTCTCCGTCGGACCGTAGCCGTTGATCAGCTCCAGCCAGGGGAACGCCTGCAGTACCTCGCGGGCATGGTGCGCGGCGAGCGCCTCGCCGCCGACCACGACCGTGCGCAGCGGCGCGAAGATCCGCGAACGGCGCACCGCGAGCTGGTGGAAGAGCGCGGTGGTGAAGAAGGCCACCGTGACGCCGTGCCGCTCCACCTCCTGTGCCAGGTCCTCGAGCGAGGGCCGCTCGACGGTGCACACCACGACCGCGGCGCCGTTGGCGAGGGCGCTCCACACCTCGAAGGTCGACGCGTCGAAGGTCAGCGGCGAATGGAACAGCACCCGGTCGCGGGGCGTCAGGGTGAGGTACGCCGGGGCGCTGACCAGCTCGGCTATCGCGCGGTGGGCGATCGCCACGCCCTTGGGGCGACCGGTGGAGCCGGAGGTGAACATGATGAACGCGGCGGTGTCGGGGAGCGGCCCGGCAGCCTGGGGGCCGCCGGCCCGCACCTCGTCGGGCTGCGGTTCTTCCGTATGCGGTTCGTCGGGCAGGGCGAGGGTCGGGCCGGCCGGAGCGGCGGATTCCAGCAGCTTGGCGTCCCCGACGGTCAGCGTCACACCGGCCTCCGCGGCCAGTGCCTCGCTCCGCGGGCGCGGGTGCGCCGGATCGAGCGGTACGCAGACGGCGCCCGCCCACCACAGCGCGAGCTGGGCGATGACGGTACGGGCCGAGCGGGGCGTCAGCAGCGCCACCGCGTCACCCCGGCGGACTCCCCGACGGCGCAGATGCCCGGCGAGCGTACGGGCGGCACGGGCCAGCTGCGCATACGTCAGCGTGGAGTCGCCGTCCGCCACGGCCAGCGCGTCCGGGGTCCGTTCGGCGTGCCACGCCACGAGTGCCGGGAGGCCGGTCGGGGCGGGCTCGCTCGACGGGGTGCTTTCGGTGGGCACGGGCCCTTCCTTCCAGGTGTCGTCGGTGTGCGGAGCCGGCGGAGTGGTGGTCATCTCAGTCCCGCCCCGGCTTCGGGTCCGCATCCGCGCGGCGGGCGTCCACCAGGGCCGCCACGGCGCGCAGATCGGGCTGGCGGAGCAGCTCCGGAGCGCGCAGCCGGATGCCGGTCTCGCGCTGGATGGCGGCCAGCAGACGGGCGGCGATCAGTGAGGTGCCGCCCGCCGCGGTGAAGTTCTCGGCCAACGTGGTCTCCGGGCGGGCGAGCAGATCGCGCACCGCGCCGAGCACGAGCCGTTCCCCGGGGGTGGCCCCGTCGGAGAGCACCTCGGACCCGGAGGGCTCCGCGGGGCCGGACGGGCCGTGCGAGCCCGGTGATCCGGCCGAGCTGCCCTCCTCGGTCGCCCGGCGCACCAACTCCGCCCGGTCCACCTTGCCGTTGGCGTCCAGGGGGAAGACGTCGACGAGGCGCACGGCCGAGGGGACGGCCTGCTCGGGCAGCCAGGCCCGGACCGCCGTCAGCAGCCCCTCCGCGAAGCCCTCCGCCGACGGCGCCGTACCGCTCGGGGTGGTGCCCCCGGCCGGCCGCACGTACGCCACCAGGCGGGCGCGGCCGTCGGACGTGCGGGGCGCGACGACGACGGCGCTGCGCACCGCCGGGTCCTGCTCGAACGCGGCCGCCACCTCGGCCGGTTCGATCCGCACACCGCTGATCTTCACCTGGTCGTCGAGGCGTCCGAGGAACTCCAGCTGCCCGTCCTCCCGCATCCGCACCCGGTCCCCGGTGCGGTACAGCCGGTCCACGCCGGGCGGCAGGGCGAGGCCCGCGGGCGGGGCGGTGAAGCGGCGCGCGGTCAGTTCGGGGTCCAGGTAGCCGAGCGCCAGGCACTGCCCGCCGAGACGCAACTCGCCCTCGGTGCCGCGGGGGACGGGGCGGCCGTCGGCGTCGGTGACCACCACGGTGACGCCCGGTACCGGTCCGCCGATCGGCGGCGCGCTCTCGACGTCCTCCGCCCCGGGGGCGTCCGTACCGCGCATGGCGTACGAGGTGGCGAGGACGGTGGCCTCGGCCGGGCCGTAGGCGTTGTGGACGGTGGCCGTCACCTCCGTGCCCGGGCGACGGCGCAACCGGTCGCCACCGACCATGAGATGACGCAGTGTCAGGCCGCGGGGCCAGGGGCGGTCGAGGAGCGGCTCGATCATCGGGGTGGCCCCGATCGCCACCGATACCGCCGCCTCGCGCCACCAGTCGGTGAGCACCTGCGAGTCCCAGCGGACCTCGTCCGGGGCCGGCACCAGCGCGGCGCCGGACGTCAGTCCGGCCCACAGTTCCAGTACGTGCGGGTCGAAGGCGACGCCGATGAGCAGGGAATGGCGGTCGCCCGGAGCCAGGCCGGTCTCCGCGCGGTACCAGTCGAGCAGGGTGCCGAGGCCCGCCTCGGCGACCGCGACCGCCTTGGGGCGGCCGGTGGAACCAGAGGTGAGTACGGCGTAGAACGCCTCGGCGGGGGCACGGCGGGCCCCCTCGCCGGGTCCGTCCGCGAACGCTGCGACGGCCTTCGCGGGGGCATTGGCACCCACCACGGGCAGGGGCAGCACCACCTCGTCGACCAGCTGGTCGGACGTCCGGAAACGGGGCGGCAGCAGCGCCGGATCGCCGATCAGACAGGCCACGTCGAGGTCCTCGGTGACGGCCTCGACCCGGCGTTCACCGGGCTGCGGGCCGAGCGGCAGGTAGACCGCGCCGAGCCGGGCGAGGGCGACGGCGGTCACCACCAGCGCGGCCGACCGGTCCAGGCAGACACCCACCAGGTCGCCGGGGCGGACCCGGTCGCGGAGCGCGTCCACCACCTCGTCGGCGGCGGTGCCGATCTCCCGGTACGTCCAGGTGTGCGCGCCGTCGACGACCGCGGGTGCCTCGGGTGTGCGGGCGGTCCACTCCGTGAAGCGGGCGAGCACACCGGCCGGGGCGCCGGCCGCGGGCGTGGCGCCGTGGGCGATGCTCAGCGGGCCGTCCTGGGCCCGGGAGGCCTGGGGTGCCTGGGGGGTCGGGTTCGGGGACATCACGCCTCCGTCGCAGTGGTCGCAGCAGTCACAGTGGTCACAGCGGTGGTGGCCGTGGTGGTCGTAGGAGCCGCGGCCGCCGTGGGCGCGGCGGCGAAGGCCGCGAGGGCGCCGGCCTGGTCGGCGAGTACCGGGTTGCGGAAGAGCAGCCGCAGCGGCGGGCGTTCGCCCAGGTGGGGCTCCAGCCAGGCGGCCAGCTGCGCGGCGAGCAGCGAATGCCCGCCGACGTGGAAGAAGTGCGAGGTCGCGTCGAAGCGGCGGTGGCCCAGGACCTCCTGCCAGCCGTCGCCGACCAGCGCCGTCAGCGGATCGTCGGACACCGGGCCGGCGGCGTCGCCCTCTCCGGACGGGCCCGCGGACGCCGGCGCTTCCACCGGAACCGTCGGCTCCAGCGCGGCGGCCGTACGGGACAGCGCCACCCGGTCCGGCTTGCCGCCGGCCAGCCTCGGCAGCACGTCCAGCCGCGCCCACCGCCCCGGCACCAGCGCGGCCGGCAGCCGGCGGCTCAACTCCGTGTGCAGGGCCTGCTCGTCCCACTCCGCGCCCGGTGCGCCCGGGACGGTGCGCTCCAGGAAACCGACGAGCCGGGGCCCGCCGGGGGCCTCACGGTCCAGGACGACGGCGCAGGACCGGCCGCCGAGCACGGCCGAGGCGGCGGACTCCACCTCCTCCAGCTCGATGCGGTAGCCGCGCAGCTTGACCTGGTTGTCCCGGCGGCCCAGGAAGTAGAGCAGCCCGTCACGGCCGCGGTAGCCGAGGTCACCGGTGAGGTAGACCCGTTCCCCGCCGAGCGCGTCGACCGTGACGAACCGGGCGGCGGTGGCCTCCGGGTTGCCGACGTACCCCTCGGCGAGCCCGGCCCCGGCGATCGCCAGCTCGCCGACCGCGCCGTCCGGCAGCGGACGGTGACCCGAGTCCAGCACGTGGACGCGCTCGCCGGGCAGTTCGGTGCCGAGCGGGATCTCCGCGCCCTCGGCCAGGCCGTCGCGGGTGATCTCGTGGACGGTGGAGCTGATGGCGGCCTCCGTCACCCCGTAGACGTTGAGCACGGTGGCGTCGGTGTCGGCGAGGAAGGTGCGCATGACCTCGGCCGGGAGGCGCTCCCCGCCGAGGACCAGCAGCCGCGGCGCCCACCGGCCGTCGCGCAGGGCGGGTGCCATCTCGTCACGGGTGGCGAGGAAGTAACTGGTGGGCAGGTTCGCCACGGTGACCCGGGCGGCGGACAGCAGCTCGGTCAGCTCGGCCCCGGTGGGCACCTCGTACTCGGGCACGACCAGGCACGCCCCGGCGTACAGCGACGGCAGCACCTCCTCCAGCGCCACGTCGAACGACGGCTGGGCGAACAGCAGCGCCCGGTCGCCCGGCGCCAGGCCGAACCGCTCGGCCGCGCCGGTCAGATGGTTCGCCAGCGCCGCCCGTCCGACGGCCACGGGCTTGGGCACACCCGTCGAGCCCGAGGTGTGGATGATGTACGAGGCGCCCGGCACCACCTCCGCGTTCCGGGCCCGGGGAAGGACCGGCGCGTCGACCGGGGCCACCGGAAGACCGGCGGGGACGGCGACGAGGGAGGGGTCGAAGGGGACGGTGGCCGCGGCCTCGGCGGGGGTCAGTACCAGGGCCGGGGAGAGCCGCTCCAGCAGCAGCTCCCGCCGCGCCGGCGGGTCGGACGGCGACAGCGGGCAGTACACCGCTCCGCTCCGCAGACACGCCAGCAGCGTCACGACCGAGTCGACGCCGCGCGGCAGCACCGCGGCCACCGGCTGACCGGCCGTCACCCCCGCGGCGCGCAGCCGCGCCACGAGCGAGTCCACCTGCGCGTCGAGGTCGCCGTAGGTGATCCGGCGGGCGCCGACGAGCAGCGCCGGCAGCGACGGGTCATGGGAAGTGGCGGGGTCCAGCGGGTCACGGGCGGCACCGTCGTGGGCCGCCGGTGCGAGGGGCGTGCCGGCCGGTGCCGGGACCGGCTCGGGGGCCGACGGCGGCGCCAGGTCGGCGAGAACGGTGCCGGGGGCGTCGAGGTAGGCCCGCAGCAGGTCGCGGAAGCGCCCGGCGAGCAGCTTCGCCACGTCCTCCCCGAACATGTCGGCGTCGTAGTCCCACACCAGCGTCATGCCCGGCGCACCGTGCCGCGGGGTGACCCCGCGCCGGTCGTCCGGGAGCAGTACCACGTCCAGGTCGAAGCGGGTGGTGCCGGTGTTGAAGCCCTCGAAGAGCGTGATGTCCAGACCGGGCACGTCGATCTCGGGCAGCTCCGCGTCGTGGGCGCTGAACATCACGCTGAACAGCGGGTTGTCCGCCCCCGAGGTGTGCAGACCGAGCGCCCGGGTCAGCTCCTGGACCGGCACCTCCTGATGCGGCAGCGCACGGATCAGGGTGTCGGTCACCTCGTCCATGGACTCCTCGGCCGGTGCGTCCGGATCCAGCCGGAGCGGCAGCGGGATCGTGTTCACGAACATCCCCACCGCGTCCTCGAACCCGCGCGGACGGTTGCCGACCGCGGTGCCGATGACCATCTGGGTGCGGCCGCTGTGCCGGCGCAGCAGCTCGGCGAAGAGCCCCAGCAGCGCGGCGAACGGCGTCAGGCCGCGCGAACGGGCGTGCTCCCGCAGCCGTTCGGCGAGGTCGGCGCCGATCGACTGGCGCAGCTGCCCGCCGTGGTGCCGGCGCCGCGAGCCCGGCCGGGTCAGCCCGGGCAGCGGCATGTCGTAGGAGAAGTCGCGCAGTTCACCGGTCCAGAACTCGAGGCCGGCCCGCCGCTCCTCGTCGCCCGCGGCACCGCTCTCCCGCTGCGCCCGGACGTGATCGGCGTACGAGGACGGGGCGGGCAACTCGACCGGCTCGCCCAGGACATGGCCCCGGTAGACGGTGAAGACCTCCCGCAGCAGGATCGCGAAGGAGTGGCCGTCGTGGATCAGATGGTGCTCGACGTGGATCAGCCGGTGCCGGTCCTCCGCCAGCCGGACCAGCGTCCAGCGCAGCAGCGGCGCCTGATAGGTGTCGAGCGGGGTCTCCGCCTCGGTGCGCAGCAGCTCCTCGAAGGCGCCGTCGGGGTCGTCCGCCCCGCTCAGGTCCACCGTCCGCAGCCGCGGCGCACAGCCCTCGGCGACGCGCTGGCCGGGCACCGCGCCGGGGACGGCGACGAGTTCCAGCCGCAGACCGGGGTGCCGGTCGAGGACGGCGGCGAGCCCGCGGCGCAGGGCCTCGGCGTCGAGGGTGCCCCACAGGTCGAGGGCGGCGGTGAAGTTGTACGCGCGGCTGCCCGGCTGCACCTGTTCGTGCAGCCAGACGATCTCCTGCGAGGAGGAGAGCGGAAGCATGGGCGGTCCTTGATGAGTGGTCGGATCGGAGTGGCGCGGCCGGGCATGGTCGGGCCGGCAGCGCAGTGCGCAGGCCGGGCCGCGGATCGCGCGGCCGGCTGCGATGGCTCCAGGGGAGCCGGATCGGACGAGGAAGGAGCGAATGGAGGGAAAGGAGCGAATGGAGGGAAAGGAGGGAGGCGGCCGGGTCAGCCGACCGCGGCGGCCGGGGCGCCCAAGGCGCCGGTCAGCGCGGCGAAGGCGTGCTCGGCCGTCTCGTCGGAGTGCACCGCGCGGTCCCACACCATGCGCAGCTGCAGTTCCGGACCCTGGGTGACGGACACCGCGAAGGGTCCGCGTACCGCTCTGCCGTCGATGTGGATCTCCCGGCCGTCGACGCCGCCGAGCCGGAGCGGGGGCCGCCGCCGGGCGTCGTCCACGGTCAGCAGCCCGTCGAGACCGCCCCGCCAGCCGGACCCGGCGGCCCGTGCCGCGTGCACCACCGCGTCGAACGGCGTGCCGGCGTGGTCCAGGTCGTCCCACCACGCGCCGGCCGTCTCCTCCGGCGTCGCCGGGCCCGTGCCCGTCGCGGTGGGGAAGACCACGGTGTTGAGGAAGCAGCCGAGCACCGGTGCGGCGCCGGACGGACGACCGCCCCACGGGTAGCCGAGCGGCACCACGTGCCCCT
Source organism: Streptomyces bugieae (assembly GCF_036352915.1). Classification (NCBI taxonomy): domain Bacteria; kingdom Bacillati; phylum Actinomycetota; class Actinomycetes; order Kitasatosporales; family Streptomycetaceae; genus Streptomyces; species Streptomyces bugieae. Next base: position 515,184 of record NZ_JAZBJP010000002.1, on the reverse strand, counting down.
TCCCGTACAGCACCTCCGCGGCGGCGCGGCAGGCGTCCAGCAACTGCGGGAAGGACGCCCCGGTCTCCGACGCGGGTATCCGCCGCTCGGCCGAACCGCTCGGCAGCCCGTACCGCGCCAGGCTCTGCGGCCCGTTCGTGGACCGCGCCCGTTCACCCACCGCGCGGAGCCGGTCGCCCCAGTACGCCATCGCCGCCGGCGAACCGGCCCGGTCCTCCGCGGCCAACTGCAGGAGCACGGCCTCCCGGTAGGCGTCCAGCTCGGCGGCGGCGTCGGCGGTCGACGGGCCGTCCGCCGCGCGGTCCTCGGCGTAGGCGGCGCCCAGCTCCTCGACGATCCGGTTCAGCGACTGGCCGTCGCACGCGGTGTGCTCCAGCACGACGGCGAGCACCTCCCGCGGCCCCTCGGCGTCCGGCGCGTCCGCTCCCTCCGCGCCGTCCGCCGTGAGGAACAGCCGCAGCGGCGCCCCCTGCGGGGCCCAGTCGCGCAGGACCCGCCGCAGCGCGGCCGCCGCGTCCTCCCCCGGCGCCCGGGAGACCCGCGTCACCGGCACCTCCGGCGGCCCCAGCCGGAGCACCGGGGTACCCCGCAGTACCTCAGGACGGGCGCGCAGCACGGGATGCAGTGCGGCCAGGCGCCGGGCGGCCGCGGCGAGGCGCGCGAGGTCCACCGTGCCGCGCGGGAAGGAGAAGAACATCGGCACCAGGTCGGGCCGCCCGGCCGGGTCCATGGCCCGTACGAGGACGAAGCGCCGCTGGGCACCGGTGACCGGCAGCAGGGCCGGTGCCCCGTCGCCGTCGTCGAGCCGGCGGAAGCGGGCCAGGTACTGGCTCGTGATGCTGTGCACGGAGGCCTCTCTGGGGAGGGAGAAGTGAGGTGGGGGAGGCGGGGAAACGGGGGAGACGCAGGGGGCGGCGGCTCGGGCGGAGCACGCGCTAACCGCGTCCGGCGGCCTCGACCGGCTGGCCGGCACCGGCGGCGCCGCTCTCCTCCGAGGCTTCGTCGATGACCGGCAACTCGCCCTCCCCGAGCGGGAGTTCACGCATCCGCCGCAGCGGTGAGAGCAGCAGCGGCAGGGGTACGAGGAGGAATCCCACCGCGCACCACACCAGCGCCACACGGGCGCCGAACGCATCGGCCAGGGCACCGCCGGCCAGCGCGCCGAGGGGCAGGGTGCCCCACATCACGAACCGCAGGGTGGCGTTCATCCGGCCGAGCAGCCCGGGCGGGCAGACCGCCTGCCGGAAGCTGACCTGGGCGACGTTGTAGACGACCGCCCCGAAGAAGACCACGCCGGAGCCGAGCGCGAACAACGACGCTCCCACGCCGCGCCCGGACAGCGGCCACAGCACCGCGAACGGGCCGGTGACCAGTGCGGACAGCCAGATGATCCGGGCCCGGCCGAGCCGTGCGGCGAGCGGGCCGGCGCACAGGGCGCCCGCCAGGCCGCCGAGCGCGGCGGCGGACAGCACCAGGCCGACCGCCGCGGGTGCCAGCCCCAGCTCCCGCACCAGGAAGACGGACTGGGTGGCCATCAGCATGGCGGAGAAGAGGTTGGCCAGCCCGGTGGCCGTGGCGATCACCCGGAGCAGGCGGTGGCCGAACACGAAGCGCAGCCCCTCGCCGACGTCCTTGCGGAGCGAGGCTCCCGGTGCGCGTTCCGGCAGGCTCTCCGGCCGCTTGATGCGCCACAGGAACAGCGCGGAGAGCGCATAGCCGCAGGCGTCCGCCACGATGGCCAGCGGCGCGCCGAGCAGCTGCACCAGTCCACCGCCGAGCCCGGGGCCCGCGACCTGCGCCGAGGAACGGACGGTCTCCAGCGCTCCGTTGCCGGCGACCAGCTGGTCCTTGGGCAGCAGTTGCGGTACGAAGCTCTGGTGGGCGACGTCGAAGAAGACCGTCGCCACACCGGTGACCAGGGCGACGACGTACAGCTGGGCCATCGTCAGCACCCCGGCGACGGCGGCCAGGGGGATGCTCGCCATGGCCACGGCCCGCACCACATCGGCACGGATGAGCAGCGGCAGCTTCCGCATCCGGTCGACCCAGGCCCCCGCGGGCAGACCGACCAGCAGGAACGCGGCGGTCTCGGCCGCGGTGAGCAAACCCACCTGGAACGCGGGCGCGTTGAGCTGGAGTACGGCGACGAGGGGCAGCGCGACCAGGGTGACCTGGGAACCGAAGAGTCCGGCCGCGGCTCCGGTGAGGAGCAGGCGGAACTCGGGCATGCGCAGCGGGCCGCTTGTGGCGGCTCGGGGTCTGACGGGCATGCCGATGACATTCGAGGACCCGGCGATCCCCAGTCAAAACGAAGAGCGCAGTTTCAGACGGTTTTCTTCACCAATTGTGCACACGGACCGGAAATTTTCCGTCAGATCCTGGCAACGGCGGGATGTCCGGCACCTGTGGTGCCTGGTCCGTCGGCAGGTCCGGTCGGGCTGACGGGGACTCAAGATCCCTCCGGTCCGCACGCAACGTCACGAGTCGCACTCTGACCGAAAACTGCCATCGATGTCCCCTTATGAACGGAACCCGCGCTTCACCCGCTATGTGGTCACCGGCCCGTGCGGGAGACGGTGGCACGGACCCACTTGCCGCCCTCGGCGGCCGGTCCGCAGGACCAGGAGTCGGCGAGCGCATCGACGATCAACATCCCGCGGCCGCAGTCCTCGTCGCGGCCGGCCGTGCGCTGTACCGGCAGCAGCGCGGAGCCGTCGTGCACCTCGATGTGGAGTGCCTCGGTTTCCGGCACCAGCCGGAGAGTGATCACGGCGTCCCGGCCGCGCCCCCGCTCGCGGCATCCGGCCGGCAGCCGGCCGCCGTGGCGAATGGCGTTCGTGGCCAGCTCGCTGACGATCAGCACGGCCGCTTCGATGAGCTCTTCGCCCTCGCCCCACCGACGCAGGGCCTTCGCGGTGAAGGTCCGCGCCTCGCGGGCGGCGGGCAGGACTGCCGGCAACGTGAGCGACGCAGACGTCAGCTCGGCATCCCGGGGGATGGCGATTTCCGCCGTAGCAGTCATTTTCTTTAACCCTTCAAGCAGGCCAGGCATGTCATCGACGCGGCCGCGCTGATCGAGCCGCTGTCCTGCGCGGTACGCGGCTTCGACGTCCTGCCGCGCCGCCTCGGGGACCATTACCTCATCTACGGCGCCGGCACGATGGGCCTGATGATGCTCCAGCTCGCCAAGGCGGCCGGCGCGGCCTCCCTCTCGGTCGTCGACATCAACAAGGGCCGGCTGGAGATCGCCGAACGGCTGGGCGCGGACGCCACCGCGACGGACGCCACCGCCCTGGACCGGCCGCAGAGCTGGGAGACCGTCATCGACTGCACCGGCGTCATCCCCGTCATCGAGGACGGCCTCACCCGGGTCCGGCGCGGGGGCACCTTCCAGCAGTTCGGCGTCGCCCCCTCCGCGGCCAAGGCGTCCTTCTCGCCGTTCAGCGTCTACAACGACGAGATCACCATCGTCGGGTCGATGGTCGTCCTGCACAGCTTCGGCCGCGCCGTGGACCTGATGGCCAAGGGCGTCCTCGACGCGGACACGATGCTCACCCACAGCTTCGGACTGGACGACTTCGGCACCGCCCTGCAGACCTTCCGCGACGGCTCCGGCCGCAAGATCCAGCTCCGCCCGCAGGCCTGAACTCCCTTACCGTCCCGTCTCGTTGCACGGAAGCGACATCGTCATGCCCACAGTTGCCGGGGTGGACTCCTCTACCCAGTCCTGCAAGGTCGTCGTCTGTGACGCCGACACCGGGGAGATCCTCCATCGGGGCCGCGCCACCCATCCCGAGGGCACCGAGGTCGACCCCGAGGCCTGGTGGCGGGCGCTCCTCGAAGCGGGCAACGGCCTGCTGGAACACGTGGACGCCCTCGCGGTCGCCGGACAGCAGCACGGGCTGGTGGCGCTCGACGCGGCCGGGCAGCCGGTGCGGGACGCGCTGCTGTGGAACGACACCCGCTCGGCGCAGGCCGCGGCGGACCTCATCGACGACCTCGGCGGGCCGGAGAAGTGGGCCCGGGCCGTCGGCACCGTACCGGTCGCAGCCATCACCGTCGCCAAACTGCGCTGGCTGGCCGAGCACGAGCCGCGGCACGCGGACCGCACCGACCGGGTGCTGCTGCCGCACGACTGGCTGACCTGGCGGTTGTGCGGCGGCCCCGGTACGCCCGCCGAACCGGTCACCGACCGCGGCGACGCCTCGGGCACCGGCTACTGGTCACCCGCCGAGGGCGCCTACCGCCGCGACCTCCTCGCCCTCGCCTTCGGCGGCCGCACCCCCGAACTGCCGCGCGTCCTCGGCCCGTACGAACCGGCCGGCCGCACCCCGCACGGCGCCCTCGTGGCGTCGGGGACCGGAGACAACATGGGCGCGGCCCTCGGGCTGGGCATCCGGCCGGGAGACGTGGTGATCTCCCTGGGCACCAGCGGCACCGCCTTCGCCCTCGCCGACCACCCGGTCGGCGATCCCACCGGCGCCGTCGCCGGCTTCGCCGACGCCACCGGCCGCTTCCTGCCGCTGGTGTGCACCCTCAACGCCGCCCGGGTCCTCAGCTCCACCGCCCGCATGCTCGGCATCGCCCTCGACGACCTCGACGCCCTCGCCCGCGCGGCCGAGCCCGGCGCCGGCGGACTGGTCCTGCTCCCTTACCTCGGCGGCGAGCGCACCCCCAACCTCCCGGAGGCCGCCGGCAGTCTCACCGGCATGCGCAAGGCCAACATGCACCCGCCGAACTTCGCCCGGGCCGCCGTCGAAGGCATGCTCTGCAACATGGCCGACGCCCTCGACCGGCTACGGGCCCAGGACGTCAGCGCCCGGCGCGTCCTCATCATCGGCGGAGCGGCCAAGGCCCCCGTGGTCGGCGAGATCGCCGCAAGGATCTTCGGCACCCCCGTCACCGTCCCCGAACCGGAGGAGTACGTCGCCCTGGGCGCGGCCCGGCAGGCCGCCTGGGCCCTCGCCGGCACTCCCGAACCCCCGCACTGGCCCCTCGCCGCGGCCCGCCGCATCCCCGCCCCGGCCGACGGCTCCACCGGCCGTCGCATCCGGGAGGCCTACGCCGACGCCCGGGCGACGATGTACGGATGAGCGGAGTCGGCCGCCCGGCCCCGGCCCGCAGGGTCGGTCGGCGGCCGAGGCGATGGAAGAGGTGGCCGAGGAGGTGGACGGCCCCCGCAGTCACTGCGACGCGTCGGCTGCGGCCGGGGAGTCAGCCCTCGATGAGGGTGGCCACGGCCCGGCACAGGAGGTGCACGCTGCGCCGGAACTTCTCGTCCTGGTCCCGCCGGGGCATCGTGGTGAGCAGGAGCGGGAAGCGCGCGTACAGGTCCGCGTAGACCTCTTCGGTGACGGGGGCCGTCCGGGCCTCGCTCTGTTCCTGCAGCACGAAGCCGGTGAGGTGGCTGAGCAGGGTGTCGGCGGCGGTGCCGGCGTGTTCGGCGGGGACGCCGGCGTCGAGGAGGGTGTGCAGGAGGCGTTCCATCAAGGACAGGCCGCCGGTGCTGAGCATCCTGGGGCTGTCGGCCAGTAGGAGCGCGCCGCCGGGGTGCTGGAGCAAGGCCTGGCGCAGGGTGGTGGCCTGGGCCTCGATGCGGTCCTGCCAGGTCGCCCCGGGCGGCAGGGCGGCCAGCGCGGCGCTGCCGTCGTCGTGGGCCTGCCGGCAGACCCGGTCGGCCATCAACGCGAGCAGTTCGTCCTTGCTGCGCACGTGGTAATAGAGGCTGCCCGCGTGCGCGCCGAGCCGTTCGGCCACCTGGCGCATGGACAGGGCGTGGTATCCGACCTCGGCGAACGTGGCCATACCGGCGTCGATGATCCGCTCCTTGGTGAGCTTCATCTGTTTACCGTAAAGGTTTTCCAACGGTGTTCGAAAGCTGTGTTAGCCTCCCGCCGACCATTTCGAACGGTGTTGCAGGGGGCGGGACATGGACGCGGTGCTTTTCAACGTGACCACGGCCGCGTTGATGGTGATGATCATCAACAGCGGGCTCGGCGCGATCGGACGGGACACGCTGCGCGGGCGCCCCGTCCCGTGGGCCGCGGTCGGCCTGACCGTCCTCGCGGTGGCCGGCGTCGTCCTCCAGCTGTGCTGGTCGGGCGCGATGGCCGCGCTCGACAACGACCCCGCCAAGAGCGGCTGGTGGCGGGTGCTCACCTCGGTCTTCCTGCAGAACGGCGGCCCGGGCGGCGCCCTGTGGAACATCGCCACCCTCGCCCTCGCCGCCGCGCTCGCGCAGTGGCTCTGGGGCGGCACGCTGACCCTGGTCTTCTTCGCCGCCGGCATCCTCCTGCCGGAGCACCTCGACGCCCTGCTCGGTCTCGGCAGCGGCCCCAGCACGGACCCGCGCAACTTCGCCGGCAGTTCCGGCGCGACCTACTTCCTGGGGGCCACCCTGGCCCTGGCTCTCCTGACCCGCACCCGCGTCAAGAAGCAGCAGGCCCTCGCGATCGCCGTCCCGGTGCTCGGCCTGCTGATGTGGCTCCTGCAGGAGAACGGCCACGGCCTGGTCACCGTGTACGGCTTCGCGCTCGGCGCGCTGGCCTGGGCGGTACGCCGCTTCCTGGGCCGCACGGAGACCGAACCGTCGCCGCACTCGGCGTAACAGGCAGCCGGGCGCCGGCGATCGGCGTCAGCGCACAGCGAGCACGATCTTCCCCTTGGCGCGACCGGTCTCACTGAGCTCATGTGCCTTGGCGGCCTCCTCCCAGGGCAGCGCCTGATCGACGACGACGTTCAGCGCGCCGCCCGACACCAGCTCGCCGATCCGCTGGAGGTCGGAGCCGGACGGGGTGAAGCCGAACTCGACGTAACGACGGCCGAGTTCGGCCGCCCGCTCCCTGACCGCAGTGCGGTCCGGCCCGGTGCCCCGGACGTCGAGCAGCACCCCTTGTGCGGTGAGGGTGGTCAGCGAGCGCGGCCCGTACGCGCCGCTGATCGGATCCAGCACCACGTCGATGTCGCGCGCCACCTCCTCGAAGTCGACGGTGGTGTAGTCGATCAGCTCGTCGGCACCCAGCCCGCGCAGGAAGTCGTGCTTGTCCTGCCGGGCGGTGCCGATGACATGGGCGCCACGGGACTTGGCGATCTGCACCGCGAGATGTCCGATGCCGCCGGCCGCCGCGTGGACGAGCACCCGCTGACCGGCATGGACGTCGGCGACCCGGACGAGCGGCTGCCAGGCGGTGAGCGCCGCGGTCGGGAGCGCCGCGGCGTGCAGATGGTCCAGGCCCGGCGGGACGGAGGCCAGGGAGTCCTCCGGTACGGCCACGTACTCGGCGTAGGTGCCGCGCGGCGGCAGGACGGCTGCGAACACCGCGTCACCGGGCCGGAACCGCGTCACCTGCTCACCCACCGCTTCCACCACACCGGACAGGTCCAGCCCCAGGACGAAGGGCGGCTCGCCCAGCCTGGCCAGCAAGCCCGAACGCCGCTTCCAGTCGGCCGGGTTGACCCCGGCGGCATGCACCCGCACCAGCACCTCGCCGGGTCCCGTCGCCGGCCGCTCGGTCTCGACGACCTCCAGGACCTCCGGACCGCCGAACACCCGCTGGCTGACCGCCCGCATACCGCCGCTCATCTCGCTGCCTTCCGCACCCACTCCGCCGTGGCCGGCCGGCCACGTCTCCATCCTGGAAGAAGGCGGTACCCGTTGTGAAGTAGGCACCTGTTTGATATCTAGGTACCTCATGGATACCACTGCGCACGCCGACCGGACCGACCCGGCCGGCCGGGCGGAGCGACCCGACTGGAAGCTCACCTATCGCCGGGACTGCCCCTCGCGGACCGTCATCGAAGTGCTCGCCAACAAGTGGGCGTTGTACGTCCTGGGCGCCCTGCGGCGCTACGACCGGCCGATGCGGTTCAACGAGCTGCGGCGGGTCCTCGACGGCATCACGCAGAAGATGCTGACCCAGACCCTGCGGGCCCTCGAACGCGACGGCCTGGTCAGCCGCACCGTCTATCCGACCGTACCGCCGCGCGTGGAGTACGCGTTGACCGCGCTCGGGGTCGAGGCCGGGCAGCTCACCGCCGCCATCGCCGACTGGTCCGTGGCGCACGCCCGGGAGATCCTCACGGCTCGCGAGCACTTCGACGAACGGGACGCCACACAGCCGGCACCGGTGCGGTAGCACGCCCCCGGCAGGTCCCTAACGCCCCGCCCTGCGCTTGTTCCAGACGTCGAAGCCGACCGCGGCGAGCAGCACGAGGCCCTTGATGACCTGCTGGTAGTCGGTGCCGATGCCGACCAACGACATGCCGTTGTTGAGGACGCCGAGGACCAGGCCGCCGATGACCGCCCCCATGACCGTGCCGACGCCGCCGCTCATGGAGGCGCCGCCGATGAACGAGGCGGCGATGGCCTCCAGTTCGAAGTTCAGGCCGGCCTGCGGCGTACCCGCGTTGAGCCGGGCGGCGTAGACACATCCGGCGAGCGCCGCCAGGACACCCATCGTGACGAAGACGGCGAAGGTGACGCGCTGGTCCTTGACGCCGGACAGCTGCGCGGCCGCCTTGTTGCCGCCGAGGGCGTACACATGCCGGCCGACGACCGCGTTGCGCATCACCTGACCGAGGGCGAGCAGCAGCCCGCACATGAGGAGCATCACGACCGGCACGCCGTGGAAACTGGCCAGCGTCAGAGCGAGGGCCACCACGGCGGCGGTGATCGCGGTGCACCTGGCCACCCACAGACCGGTCGGCAACACGTCCAGCCCGTGGGCCAGTTGGCGGGAGCGCTGCCGCCCTTCCCGTAGCAGGAGGAGGACGACGGCACAGAGGCCCAGCGTCAGGGTGGGGTTGTGGTACTGCGTGTACGGGCCCACCTCCGGGAGGAAGCCCTTGGCGAGGTCCTGGAAGCCGTCCGGGAACGGCGCCAGGGACTGGCCCTCCAGGACGAGCTGTGTCGCGCCGCGGAACAGCAGCATGCCGGCCAGCGTCACGATGAACGACGGGATCCCGAGGTACGCGATGAAGAAGCCCTGCCAGGCCCCCGCGACCGCGCCGATCAGCAGCGAGAGGAGCAGGGCGGGCACCCAGGGCAGACCGTGCTTGACCATCAGCACCGCGGCCATCGCTCCGACGAAGGCGACCAGCGAGCCGACGGACAGGTCGATATGGCCCGCGATGATGACGATCACCATGCCCATGGCCAGGATGAGGATGTAGCTGTTCTGCTGGATCAGGTTGGAGACGTTGTTCGGCAGCAGCAGCGTGCCGTCGGTCCAGATCTGGAACAGCACGACGAGGAAGACCAGCGCGATGAGCATGCCGTACTGACGCATGTTGGCGCGGGCCCCGTGGATCAGGAGCGCCATCGCCGGCGGCGAGGCGGGCGTGTCCTCGGGGGGAGTGCTTGTGAAGGCGGTCATGGCGGGGCCTCAGCTCCCGTTCTCGGTCATCTGGCGCAGGGTCATATGGCGCATCAGGACTTCCTGGGTGGCCTCGGCACGGGTGACCTCACCGGTCAGCCGGCCCTCGGCCATGGTGTAGATCCGGTCGCACATCCCGAGCAGTTCGGGCAGTTCGGAGGAGAGGAGGAGCACCGCCTTGCCGCGGGCCGCGAGGGCGTCGATCACGGTGTAGATCTCGTACTTCGCACCGACGTCGATGCCGCGGGTCGGCTCGTCGAGGATCAGCACCTGCGGGTCGGTGTGGATCCATCTGCTCAGCACGACCTTCTGCTGGTTGCCGCCGGACAGCCGGCCCACCCGCTCGGCGACCGTGGGCGTCTTGATGTTCAGGGACGTGCGGTAGTGCTCGGCGATCCGGCGCTCGCGGTGTTCGTCCACGAAGCCGCGCACACCGTTCCGCCGGCCGGCGTCGCTTCGCCGCATGCCGGGCAGCGAGGCCAGGGAGATGTTGCGCTGCACGGTGTCGAGGAGGTTCAGACCGTAGCGCTTGCGGTCCTCGGTGACGTAGGCGAGGCCCGCGGCGATGGCCGCCGGTACGGTCCTGGTGTCGACCTCACGTCCGCCGACGGCCACCGTCCCGGCGACGTACTGCCCGTAGGAGCGCCCGAAGACGGACATCGCGAGTTCGGTGCGGCCCGCGCCCATCAGCCCGGCGATGCCGACGATCTCGCCGCGGCGCACGGTGAGCGACACCCCGTCGACGACCGTGCGCCGGTGGTCGGCCGGATGCCGTACCGTCCAGCCGTCGACGGCGAGGGCGATCCGGCCGGCGTCCTCGCCCCGGTAGGGGGTGCGGTCGGGGAAGCGGTGGTCCAGATCGCGGCCGACCATGCCCCGGATGAGGCGTTCCTCGGACAGTTCCGGTGCGGCGGACGGTGAGTGACGTACCGTCAGGGTCTCCACCGTCCGGCCGTCGCGCAGGATGGTCACCGAGTCGGCGATCGCCCGGATCTCGTTGAGTTTGTGGGAGATGACGATGCCGGCGACGCCCTGGTCGCGCAGCTGAAGGAGCAGTTCGAGCAGGTGCGCGCTGTCCTGGTCGTTGAGCGCCGCCGTGGGCTCGTCCAGGATGAGCAGCTTCACCTCCTTCGACAGGGCCTTGGCGATCTCCACCAGCTGCTGCCGGCCCACGCCCAGCTCCGATACCGGCGTCTGCGGCTTCTCGCGCAGCCCCACCCGCGCAAGCAGCCGGATCGCCTCGCGGTAGGTGCCGTTCCAGTCGACGGTGCCGCGGGCCGAGCGCCGCTCGTTGCCGAGGAAGATGTTCTCGGCGATCGACAGCTGCGGCACCAGCGCCAACTCCTGGTGGATGATGACGATGCCGTGCCGCTCGCCGGCCCGGATGTCCTTGAAGGCCACCGGCTCGCCCTCGAAGCGGACCTCGCCCTCGTAACTCCCGTGCGGATGCACCCCGCTGAGGACCTTCATCAACGTGGACTTCCCCGCGCCGTTCTCCCCGCAGACGGCGTGGATCTCACCGGGCCGTACGGCCAGATGCACGTCGGACAGCGCGGTGACGCCGGAGAACGTCTTCGTGATCGCGCGCATCTCCAGAACGGGGCGCGGTTGGCCGGCGACCGGCCCCGGCTCCCCGGCGGGCCGGGTCATCGCAGCTGTCCCGCGGTGAAGTACCCCTCCTGCACCAGGAGTTGGGTGTTGCTCCTGTCGATGCTGACCGGCTTCAGCAGATACGCCGGCACGGTCTTCCTGCCGTTGTCGTAGTCGGTCGTGTTGTTGACCTCGGGCTTGCGGCCGTGGAGCACGGCATCGCCCATCTGCACGGCCCGCGCGGCGAGTTTGCGGGTGTCCTTGAAGACGGTCTGGGTCTGCTCGCCCCGGATGATGGACTTCACCGATGCCAGTTCCGCGTCCTGCCCGGTGACGATCGGCAGGTCCGCGCCCCGGTAGCCGGCGCTCTTGAGCGCGGAGATGATGCCCAGCGAGATGCCGTCGTACGGGGACAGCACCGCGTCAACCTTCTCCTCGCCGTAGTTCTTGCTGATCAGGTCGTCCATCCGCTTCTGTGCGGTACCGCCGTCCCAGCGCAGCGTGGTGGCCTGGTTCATCCTCGTCTGCTTGCTGCCGACCACCAGCTGGCCGCTGCGGAGGTACGGCGTGAGGACGGCGAGGGCGCCGTTCCAGAAGTAACGGGTGTTGTTGTCGTCGGGCGAGCCCGCGAACAGCTCGATGCGGTAGCTCGTGCCCGCGTCCCTGCGCGGCCTGCCCAGTTTCAGCTTGTCGACGAGGTACTGCCCCTGGAGGCGGCCGACGCGTTCGTTGTCGAAGGACGCGTAGTAGTCGACGTTCTTCGTGCCCATGATCAAGCGGTCGTACGCGATCACGGGGATGCCCGCGTCGTGCGCGCGCTGCAGTACGTCGGTGAGCGCGGAACCGTCGATGGCGGCGACCACCAGCAGCCGGTGTCCCTCGGCGATCATGTTCTCCAGCTGGGCGACCTGGTTCTCGACCTTGTCGTCGCCGTACTGAAGGTCGGCCTGGTACCCGGCCTCGCGGAACTGCTCCGCCATGTTCCGGCCGTCGGCGATCCAGCGCTCCGACGCCTTGGTGGGCATGGCGATGCCGATGGTGCCGCCGCTTCCGCGGTCGGGCCGGTAGCGGCTGCCGCCCCTGGCCTCCTGGCCGCAGGCGGTCAGCGAGACGGCGAGCAGGGCGGCGCTCGCGGTGACGAGAAGCGTGCGGGATCGCATGGGGATCAGTCCCTTTCCGGTACGGGGAAGCGGTCGAGCCGGCCCGGGTGGCGGGCGCCCAGCGGTGACATCCCGCCGTCCGCGCCGTGCCGGGCCAGCAGGTCCAGGACCAGGCGTCCGCGCCGGACCCGCTCCCGGGCGGTGGCGAGGGCGTGCTCGCGCAGATGCGCGCCGTAGGGGTAGATGCCGGACGCGTTGCTCAGACCGAACTTGAGGTACACGGGGGCGCCGCGCCGGATCAGCTCGGCCGCCTCGTACATCCGCACATAGCCGCCGAGGTCGTCGGGCGCCTCGACGTACATGTCCAGCGGGGCACCGCTGACCCGCCGGATCTCGGTGAGGTGGTCCGCGGTCAGATCGGAGGGCACGTTGAGCGAGTCGGCGCCGAGCCGCTCGTACACGGCGAACGAGGCGGGATTGACCGGCCCGGACAGCGCGGACACCTTGAAGGTGGTGTCGGCGGGCAGCAGCCGGGCCGCCCGCAGCCGGTGCAGCGTCCACAGCACGCCCTCGTCCGCCACGAGCAGACAGCGCACCCCCAACTCCGCGGCGCGCAGGGCGTCTTCGACGCAGCCGGCGAGGCCGTCATGGCCGCGGGCGCGCAGGCCCGCACCGCCGGAGCAGGTGCGGGTGGAGCCGCCGATGTCCCAGGTGCCGCGCGGCCCGGTGAACAGGCACAGCTCGATGTCGCGCTCGGCGCACGCCCCGGCCATCTCGGTGATCTCCCCGTCGGTGAGCAGCCACACGCCGCTGCCCTGACTGATCCGGTGCACCGGCACATCGAGGCGGGCACTCTCCGCCAGCACGACGGACAGCGCCTCCGGGCCCTCCACGGAGGGGATCTCGGTACGCCAGACACCGCCGTCGGGAAAGGTGTGCGGTGAGGCGTCCGCGGGGTGGACCGGGGGAGTGGGGTGGCCGATGCGGGCGAGGGCGCCGGCTCCGGGGCGACGAGGTGCTGACTCTGATGGGGCGGTCACGAGGCTCCCATGGTCGAGTGTTCGGTATGTCGGACGGCGTTCGGGATCACGGGTGTGCGGAGGCCGTGCACCTGCGGATGCGTAGGAGGGGTTGGGGTGTGCGGAGGCATGGGGGGTGCGGTGGTACGGGGCGGGCGCTGCTCCGTACCACCGCACGTCTCAGGACCGCGCCAGCGGCTCAGGCACGGGAGTGACTCAGGGGCGCAGAAGCACTTTCCCTGTCGCCGGGTCGCCGTCGCCGACCAGGGAGATGGCCTCGGCGAACCCTTCCAGGGGGAACTCATGGGTGATCAGCGGTGCCGGGTCGAGCAGCCCGCGGCCGAAGGCGCGCACCGCGTACGACCAGGCCGACGACGGCGCCCCGAAGATGCTGCGGATCTCCAGCTGGCTCAGGGACAGGTGCACCGGGTCGATCCCGTCCGCATCCGACGGGAACATCCCGGTGAGCACCACCCGGCCGCCCCGGCGGGCCAGCAGACAGGACGAGGCCGCGGTCGAGTGCGCCCCCGCCGTCTCCACGACCAGGTCGAAGCAGCCGTTGCGCTGCGTCGCCTGCTCGGGGGTGCACACCGCGCTCGCGTCGCACCGCAGTGCCTGGGCGCGACGCCCGGACCGCGGATCGACCACCACGAGCTCGGCGGGTTCCGTCGCGGCCAGCAATTGCAGCGCGAGCAGCCCGAGCGTGCCCGCCCCGACCACCGCGATCCGCTCCCCGGGCCGCGGCCGCCCGGCCCGCACCGCGGCGGCGACCACCGCGGCCGGCTCCAGCAGCGCGGCCGCCCGCAGATCGGCGTGGTCGGGCAGCAGGTGCAACAGCGCTGCGGGCACGGTGAGATGGTCGGCGAAACCGCCCGGCTCGGTGAAGCCGGTCTCGGCGTAGCCGCTGGTGCACAGGCTGGTCTCGCCGGCCCGGCAGCGCTCGCACTCCCGGCACGCCCGGAACCCCTCGGCCACCGTCTTGCGCCCCACCAGCGCCGGATCGACCCCCGCGCCGACCGCCGCCACCGTGCCGGACCACTCATGACCGGGCACGACGGGATAGTGGACGTACCCGGCGTCGCGCCGGCCGTCGTAGACCTCGCGGTCGCTCCGGCAGATCCCGGCGGCGGCCACCCGCACCAGGACCTCGCCCTCCCCGGGCTCGGGCACCGCGCCGTACACCAGTCGGTGGTGCCGGGGCCGCTCGACGACGATCGAGCGGCTGACTTCCGACCCGCGGTCCCGCCCCACCGCGTCCCCGCCCGCCCGGCTCATCGCGGCCGCCTCTGCTCCCAGCCCTCGGCCCAGAGGTCGAACCGGGCCGGCTGCTGCGGGAACTCGGCCGCGGCGTCCACGTCGAACTCGACACCCAGACCGGGCGCGTGCGACACCGCGAAGCAGCCGGTCTCCGGATCGACGTACGGCGCACCCCGCACCACCTCCGTGATCTCCGCGTCCGCGAAGTCGTTGAAGTGCTCCAGCACCTTGAAGTTCGGTGTGCAGGCGGCGAGTTGGAGCGAGGCCGCGGTCAGTACCGAACCACCGACGTTGTGCGGGGCCACCAGCACGTAATGCGTCTCGGCGGTCGCGGCGAGCTTGCGGGCTTCGAGGATGCCGCCGATGTGGCCGAGGTCCGGCTGGATGATGTCGGCGGCCTGCGCCTCGAACAGCTCCCGGAACTCGATCCGGTCGTGGATGCGTTCCCCGGTCGCCACCGGCAGGTCCACCTTGTCCGCGACCTTCTTCAGGGCCTTGAGGTTCTCCGGCGGCACCGGCTCCTCCAGCCAGGCGGGCCGGAAGGGCGCCAGCTCGCGGGCGAGCCGGACCGCCGTGGCCGGGCTGAAGCGGCCGTGCATCTCCAGCATCAGCTCGGTGTCCGGGCCGACGGCGTCGCGTACCGCCTCGATCAACGACACGGCGTACAGGGTCCGTTGGTGGTCCAGCTCGAAGTGGCCGGTCCCGAACGGGTCGATCTTCAGGGCCCGGTAGCCGCGCGCCACCACCTCCTGCGCCGCCTTGTGGTACGCCTCCGGGGTGCGCTCGGTGGTGTACCAGCCGTTGGCGTACGCCATGACGCGATCGGTGACCCGGCCGCCGAGCAGCTGCCACACCGGGACCCCGAGTGCCTGGCCCTTGATGTCCCAACAGGCCATCTCCACACAGGCGATCCCGGACATCACGATCTCGCCGGCCCGCCCGTAATCCCCGTACTTCATGCGACGGACCAGGTCCTCGACCGCGAACGGGTCCGATCCGCGGATGTGGTGGGCCTCCGCCTCGCGCACATAGCCGAGCAGGGCATCGGTGCGGCCCAGCATCCTGGTCTCGCCGACCCCCGTCAGCCCCTCGTCAGTGTGGACGAGTACATAGGTGAGATTGCGCCAGGGGGTTCCGACGACGTGTGTGCTGATTCCCGTGATGCGCACGGCAATTGCCCCTCCATGTCGTTCGAAATTTCGTCACTCGTTCGAAATGGTGGCGTGACCGTAGTCAGGTCCCGATGGGGGTGTCAATGGGTTGCGCAGCGGCCGGTCCGTCCCCACCATTGCCCGGCGAACCCCCCTGTGCATAGCCTGCGTTCGGCATACCGGTCAGCGACCGGCTCCTCGAACGAAACGGGTGGTGAGGCACATGGGACGTCTGGTCCCCGCGGTGACCAGGGCGCTCGACATCCTCGAGCTGTTCCTGGAAGGCGACGGAACCCTCTCCGCGCCCGACATCACCCGCAAGTTGCAGCTGCCGCGCACCACCGTGCACGAGCTGCTCACCACCCTCGCCGCCCGCTCATACCTGGTGCCCGCGCCCGGCCGGCCCGGCCACTACCGTCTCGGCGTCCGCACCTACCAGCTCGGCAGCCGCTACGCCGAACAGCTCGACCTCGCCGCCGAGGGCCAGCAGGTGGCCCGCGAGGTGGCCGAGACCTGCGACGAGACCGTGCACGTCGCGATCCTGGAGGACCTCGACGTCATCTACATCGCCAAGGTCGACTCCATCCACGCCGTCCGCATGGTCTCGGCCGCCGGCCGCCGCCTCCCCGCCCACTGCACCGCGGTCGGCAAGATGCTGCTCGCCGCCCTGCCCGCCGACGAACTCGACCTCCGCATCGAGGAAGCGGGCCCGCTGGACGCGATGACCCACCACAGCATCACCGACCCCGAGGCGCTCCGCGCCGCGCTCGCCGTCGTCCGTGAGCGCGGCATCGCCGTCGAGCACCGCGAGTCCAACCCGGACGTGAACTGCGTGGCCGCGCCCGTACGGGACGGCACGGGCCGGGTCGTCGCCGCCCTGTCCATCTCCGTACCCGTGATCCGCTGGAGCGAGCAGCGCGAGGCCGAACTCGCGGAGCTGGCCGCCAAGGGCGCGAGCGACCTGTCCGTACGCCTGGGCCACCGCGGCGGCCACCGGTGAGGGCCGAGGTCGCGGTCCGCGCCGCGGCCACCCTCGGCGAGGGCCCCACCTGGGACCCGGCGACGGACCGGCTGATCTGGGTGGACATCCTCGGCTCCCGCATCCACACCTACCAGCCGGGCGGCGGCCGGCGCACCGTGATGGCCACCGAACAGCACGTCGGCGCAGCCAAACCGCGCGCGGCCGGCGGCCTGGTCGTCAACCTGCGGGACGGCATCGCCCGCTACGACGCCGACGGGGCGTTCTCCTGGCTCGTACGCGATCCCGTCCCCGGCCGCCGCGGCAACGACGCCGCTGTCGCCCCCGACGGCTCGCTCTGGGCGGGCACCATGCGTGACGACGAGGCCGCGGGCGGCGGCACGCTCACCCGCATCGCCCCCGACGGTGAGACGCGGGTGCTCTTCCCCTCCGTCGCCGTCAGCAACGGCCTCGCCTGGAGCCCGGACGGCACCCACCTCTACTACATCGACTCCCCGACCCGCCGCATCGACGTCTGCCGCATGGAAGGTCAACGTCCCTCGGATCGCCGCCCGTTGGTGGAGATCGAGCCCGGTGCGGGCTTCCCCGACGGACTGACCGTCGACGCCGAAGGCTGCCTCTGGGTCGCCCTCTGGGACGGCGGCCAGATCCGCCGCTACACCCCCCACGGCCGCCTGGACCGCACCCTCCGCCTCCCCGTCCCCCGCCCCACCGCCTGCTGCTTCGGCGGCCCGTCGCTACGCGACCTTTACGTCACCACGGCCGGAGCCGGCTCTCCTCACCCCCACCCCCTGGCGGGCTCCCTCCTGGTGGTCCCGGACGCGGGCCAGGGGATGCCGGCGGTGCCGTTCGCGGGCTGAACCGCTCCGAGGCCCCACAAGCGGCGCATCGTGGCCGGGCTGGTGGGACGGGCCGCCCGGGCGCACCTGAGGTGTCAGGTGCCCGGTACCACGGCGCCGCGGCCCGCCCGGACCGCCTGGAGTACGGCCCGGTGGAGCGCGCGGAGGCCGCGCGGCGGGAGCGGGACCGGGCTGCCTTCGAGGTCGTAGCACTCCTCCGCGCCCGTGTACCGGACGGTGACGCGCGCCGTGCCGTCGCCCCGGTCGGCGGTGGTGACGGTCAGGTCGCCGGTGATGATGCCGACCTGGACCGTCATCGCCCCACCGGGGCCGGCGGTGATCTCATCGGTGAGCGCGTCACCGTCGTGGGTGTTCACTGCGTGGGTGGTCACTCTTCGCAGGTGTCCAGCATCTCGTCGAGCTTGTCCTTCTCCGGCTCGGTGACGTTCAGTTGGTAGAGGTGCTTGATGTCGGTCCAGGCACGGGCGTAGACGCACCAGTAGGCGTGCCGCGGCGGAGCCCACTGGTCCGGGGACTGGTCGCCCTTCTGCCGGTTGGAGGAGGCGGAGACCGCGATGAGCTGTGCGTGGACGAGGTCGTTGGCGAAGGTGCGGCGCTTCGGGGTGGTCCATTCATCGGCGCCGGAACGCCAGGCGTTGGCCAGCGGCACGATGTGGTCGATGTCGAGCTGACCCGACGCGTGGAAGACCTTGCTGTCGTATGCGCTGAACCAGGTCCCCGAAACGGCCCGGCACTTCTCGTCCTGCTGGACGTCCGTGCCGTCCCGGGAGAGGACGACTTCGCGGGTGTCGCATTCGCCGTACTGCTTGATCCAGTGCGGGAATTTCGCGCGGCTGTATCCCTCCATCGAATGGGGTGTGTCGATGTTGAGGTCGGCGAGTTCTTCGCGCGCCACATCGGCGGGCGGCGGCTCCGGCAATTCCCGCGGAGAGGTGGGGAATACGGTGTCGGCGGGGCGGATGACGGCGGCGGGATGAGAAGGTGAATGAGGGGCGGCAGCGGCGGTTGCGGTGGCCGGTACCGCTGGGACAATTGCGGTGGCGATGAGAGCGGTTGACGTGGCGACTCGGCGCCACCAGGCGTTGGTCATCACTCGGAAAGCATCACCCGGGGAAACGATTTGCCATGCCGCTATTCACTCTTTGGTGGGGAATTCCGGAAATTGGCCCTCATATCGAATTGCGGGCGAGGGTGGCTTCGTAACCGGGCCGACCACGTGCTCCCGATTCCCTCACGGAACCCATAGGCTCCCGGAGTACGCAAGCACCACGGGATTCCCACCCTCCTGGAGGTCACACCCATGACCGAGCTCCCCGAAGGCGGGCTGCCGCTGGCCGGCATCACCGTCGTCAGTGTCGAGCAGGCGGTAGCGGCTCCCTACGCCTCCCGCCAGCTGGCCGATCTCGGCGCGCGCGTCATCAAGGTGGAACGTCCGGGCGGGGGCGACTTCGCCCGGCGCTACGACACCACGGTGCACGGGGAGTCCAGCTACTTCGTGTGGCTCAACCGGTCGAAGGAGTCCGTGACCCTCGACCTGAAGTCGGACCGCGGCCGGAAGGTGCTGGAGCAACTCCTGTGCGGCGCCGATGTGTTCGTGCAGAACCTGGCCCCCGGCGCGGCCGCCAGGCTGGGCCTGGGGGCGGACGCCCTCGCCGAGCGCTTCCCGTCCCTCATCCGGTGCTCCGTCTCCGGCTACGGCACCAGCGGCCCGTGGGCCGACCGCAAGGCGTACGACCTGCTGGTGCAGTGCCAGACGGGCCTGGTCTCCCTGACGGGCACCGCCGAGGAAACCGCCCGGGTGGGGGTGTCGATCGCCGATATCGCCGCCGGCATGTACGCCTACTCGGGCATCCTCACCGCACTCTTCACCCGGGCGACCACCGGCGTCGCCCGCGCCGTGGAGGTCTCCCTGTTCGAGGCGCTGGCCGAGTGGATGGGCCAGCCCGCCTACTACACCCGCCACGGCGGCACCCAGCCCCCGCGCATCGGCACCCAGCACGCCACCATCGCCCCGTACGGCGCCTACACCGCGGCGGACGGCAAGGACGTACTGTTCTCGATCCAGAACGAGCGGGAATGGGCCGCCCTGTGCCGGCAGTTCCTGCGCCGGCCCGGGCTCGTCGACGATCCGCGCTTCGCCACCGGCTCCGACCGCGTGGTCCACCGCGCCGAGCTGAACGCGATCGTGGCCGAGCGGTTCGGTGAGCTGGACAGCGACCAGGTGATGAAGCTGCTGGACGAGGCGGGCATCGCCAACGCCGGCGTCAACGACGTCCAGGAATTCCTGGCCCACCCGGTGCTCGGCGCCCGGAACCGCTGGCGCGAGGTACGGATTCCCGGGGGAGCCGTGGTGCCCGCGCTGCTGCCCCCGGCGGACCTGGCCGGCACCGCCCCGCGCATGGACGCCGTACCCGCCGCCGGCGAGCACACCGAGAACGTCCTGACGGAACTGGGCTACAGCACGGCCGACATCGCCGCCCTGCGGACCGACGGCGTCATCTGACCCCTGGCCCCACCCCGGCGGTCCTGCGATCCCGTGCGATCCCTGCCCTGCCTTCCCCTCCCCGCCCGCCAGCAAGGAGCGTCACAGCGTGAGCACCCTCGACGTCCTGTCCGAGGACGAGCAGCTCGTCGTCAGTACGGTGCGCGACTTCGTCGACAAGGAAGTGCGGCCCGTCGTCCGCGAACTGGAGCACGCCAACACCTACCCCGAGGCCCTGATCGCGCAGATGAAGCGGCTCGGCATCTTCGGTCTCGCCATCCCCGAGGAGTACGGCGGCACCCCGGTCTCCACGCCCTGCTTCGTCCTGATCACCGAGGAACTCGCCCGCGGCTGGATGAGCCTGGCCGGTGCGATGGGCGGCCACACCGTGGTCGCCAAGCTGCTGCTCCACTACGGCACGGAGGAGCAGAAGCGCCGCTATCTGCCGGCGATGGCCACCGGCGAGACCCGGGCGACCATCGCCCTCACCGAGCCGAGCGGCGGCTCCGACCTCCAGGCCCTGCGCACCGTCGCCCGCAAGGACGCGGACGGCGGATACCTCATCAACGGGTCGAAGACCTGGATCACCAACTCCCGGCGGTCCGCGCTGATCGCCCTGCTGTGCAAGACCGACCCGGAGGCCGAGCCCGCCCACCGGGGCATCTCGATCCTGCTCGTCGAGCACGGGCCCGGCCTGACGATCTCGCGCGACCTGCCCAAACTCGGCTACAAGGGCGTCGAAAGCTGCGAGCTCTCCTTCGACGACCACCGGGCACCGGCCGATGCCCTCCTCGGCGGGACCGAGGGCAAGGGCTTCGCACAGATGATGAAGGGCCTGGAGACCGGGCGCCTCCAGGTCGCCGCCCGCGCGCTCGGGGTCGGCCGGGCGGCGCTGGAGGACGCCCTCGCCTACGCCCAGGAGCGCGAGTCGTTCGGGAAGCCGATCTGGCAGCACCAGTCGGTCGGCAACTACCTCGCGGACATGGCCACCTCGCTGACCGCCGCCCGTCAGCTGACCCTGTACGCCGCCCGGGAGGCCGAGGCGGGCCGCCGGGTGGACATGGAGGCCGGCATGGCGAAGCTCTTCGCCTCCGAGACGGCCCTGCAGATCGCCGTCAACGCCGTCCGCATCCACGGCGGTTACGGCTACTCCACCGAATTCGACGTCGAGCGCTACTTCCGCGACGCGCCCCTGATGATCGTCGGCGAGGGCACCAACGAGATCCAGCGCAACGTGATCGCGAGCCAGCTGGTCACCCGCGGCGGACTCGACAGGTGAGGCCCGGCCATCGCCCCTACCCGACCATCGTCTGGGTGCCCAGTACGGAGAGGAGTTCCAGCCGTTCGGCGTCCTCGGTGCCGGGCTCGGCCGTGTAGACCATGATGCGCAGGTCGCTGCCGGCGACGCTGAGCAGGTCGCAGTCCAGCGTCATGGTGCCCACCTGCGGATGGTCGATGGTCTTGCGCGACGCCTCGTGCCGGCCCACGGCCCCGGAGTCCCACAACTCGGCGAACCGGGCACTGTGCGCCCGCAGCTCCCCGATCAGCTGTCGCAGCCGCTGGTCCGCCGGATACCGGCGCGCCGCCGCCCGCAGGTCGGCGACCACCGCGGTCTCCAACGCGCGCCGGGACCGCGTGGTGTGCCGGACCCGCCCGCCCGAGCCGAGGAAGGCCCGCCAGGCGCCATTGCGCTCCCGGCCCTGCCGCTCGCCCATCAGCGCCGTGTACAGCGGGTTGGCCAGCAGCAGCGTCCACGACGCGTCGGAGACCGCGACCGGCGTCCCGGTCAGCCGGTCCAGCATCCGGTGCACGCTCGGCGTGATGTACGCGGGCACCGTGCCCTGCCCCGGTGGCACCAGCCCGGCGACGTGGAACAGGTGCTCGCGCTCGGCTCCGGACAACCGCAGGGCTCGCCCCAGGGCCTCGACGACCTGCTCGGAGGGGTGGGTCGCCCGGCCCTGTTCCAGGCGGGTGACGTAGTCGACCGAGATCCCGGCCAGCATCGCCAGCTCCTCACGGCGCAGTCCGGCCGCCCGCCGGTGGCCGCCCGCGGGCAGCCCGGCCGCCTCCGGGGAAGCGCGGTCGCGCCAGCGCCGCACCGTCCGCCCGAACTCCGTACTCGCCATGCCCCCACTGTGCACCGCGCCCCCCGGATCTTCCTGGTACCGCCAGTCCCAGGAAGACCGGACTCCTGGCTGCTCCCGGCCGGCCGCCGCAGTCTGGAGTCATGACCACCACACTCATCACCGGAGCGAACAAGGGCCTCGGATTCGAGACCGCCCGCCGTCTCATCGCCGCGGGCCACACCGTCTACGTCGGCAGCCGCGACGCCGCCCGCGGCCGGCGGGCCGCCGAACGGCTGGGCGCGCGGACCGTCCAGCTCGACGTCACCGACGACGCGTCCGTGGCGGCCGCGGCCGAGGCCATCGAGGCCGAGGGAGGGCTGGACGTACTGATCAACAACGCGGGCATCGAGAGCCGGGACGCCGACAACAACGTGCCCGGTGCCGCGGAGATCACTGCCGATGCGATGCGGCGGACCTTCGACACGAACGTCTTCGGCACGGTCCGCGTCACCCACGCGTTCCTCCCGCTGCTGCGGCGCTCACCGGCCCCGGTCATCGTCAACGTCAGCAGCGGCCTGGCCTCCCTGAGCCACGTCAGCGACCCGAGCAGCCCTGCGTACGCCTACCCGGGCGTCGCCTACCCGACGTCGAAAGCCGCGGTCAACATGATCACCATCCAGTACGCGAAGGCGTTCCCGGACATGCGGATCAACGCGGTCGAGCCCGGCTTCACCAAGACCGACCTGAACGGCAACACCGGAACCCAGAGCGTGGAGCAGGGCGCCGAGATCATCGTGCGCATGGCCCAGGTGACCCCCGACGGCCCCACCGGCGGCTACTTCGACGCGGCGGGCACCCTGCCCTGGTGAGTGGGCTCCGACGCGCCCATCTCCCGTATTCCGCCGCCCACTTGACCTTCCTTCCGTAGGGTTGTCGCAGCCGTACCACTGACTTCCTCGAAGGAGGAGCGATGACAGCGGAGAGCCTCAGCCGCTTGACCTCCCGCGTGGCGCACTTCGTGCTCCACGGGCGCCGACCCCGGCTCGACCATCCCGACTCGCACCGGGCCGCCCGGTCCAACCAGCACGCGGGCTTGATCCACCACTACCGTCCGTCCTCCCCGACGGGAGGCGGCGGCCTGCAAGGACCGCTCTGACGGTCCGGCCGCCCTCCGGCCCGCTCGACCGGGAGCACGGGCCGTGTTGCTGCCGGTCCGCGCTCTCGGGTTCGATGACCGGATGACGCGCAACACGACGGCAGGGACCCCACGAGCCGCGAAGGCCTCCGGCGGTTTCGCCGGAGGCTGTCTGGCCGTGGGACTGATGGTGCTCAGCGCCCTGCTGATCCTGGTGAGCTTCGGGGCCACCACCGAGCTCGACGCACCCGATGCCTTCCCGGGGATCAAGGACAACCGCAGCGGCCTCGTACTGATGATCCTGATCCTCGGGCTGGCAGCCTTGCTCGGGGCGATGGCGACGGCTCTGCGCGCCTCCCGCAACGCGCTCCCCACGGCCGCGGCCGGCCTGGCCTGCGCCGTCCTGCTCGCCGCGGCCGGCTACCGCGCGTACACCCTCGCCCCGATGCTCACGTGCTGGGGCCACGAGTCCCTCGCCCACAACCCGGACGGCTCCTACACCTGCCACGACCGCAGGACGTGACCGCACGGGTCGCTTGCGAGGACTTCCTGGACACTCAACGACGCTTGACCCTCCTGTAACAGGAGGCCCTACGTTCCCTGGCATGAAGATTGTTGTGCACGACACCGCGTCCGCCATGATCGATCTCCTGCAGCGGCCGTTGGACGAGCGGCCCGAGGCGCTGCGGGAGATGCTCAGTCCGCTGCAGGCGGTGATGGGTCCCGTCATGGGGGGCGTGGATCTGGTGCAGATGCATACTGCGATGGGTAGTGGATTTCGGCTTGATAGGGAGGATGCGCGTTATCTGCCCGCCGTGCGGCGGATGCGGGACGCGGGGGTGTGGGAGCGGATCGAGGAGTCGCTCACGGCGGCATGGGAGAGGATCAGCGGCGCGGTGCCCGGGATCAAGCATGCCGAGACCGTGCATGTCGTCCTGGTGCTGGGCGATCCGGATGATGACCACCTGACGGTGCGGAGTGCGGGCTACTTCGGGCTGGGAGGGATTCCGGGGGCGATCCATCTGGTGATGTGGCCCACCGAGACCAGCCTGCAGAAGATCGGCCACGCTGCCGCGCACGAGCTCCATCACAACGTGCGATATGCGAATGTCGCCTGGAACCCGATGGCCGTCACGGTCGGGGAGCAGGTCGTCGCCGAGGGGCTGGCCGAGGCGTTCGTGCGGGAGTTGGCCGGGGACGAGGCCATGGGACCGTGGGCGACGGCGCTGAGCGGTGCCGGACTGGACAGCGCGTACGAGAAGATCACTGCCGATATCGACGTCGCCGGGATGCAGAACCTGACCGGGTACGTGCTGGGCGATGCCACGGCGCGGCGGATGGGGCAGCCCACCGTGGGGCTGCCGGACTTCGCCGGGTACGGAGTCGGACTGCGGATCGCGGACGCGCATCGGGCGGCCACCGGACTGACCGCCGCCCAGAGCACCGCCCTGCCGGCGCGTGAGGTCCTCCGCAACGCGGGTGTGGCGACCAGCGCGTGAGCGCGGAGCGGCGGAGGAGAGTGCTGGCGCCCGGGTGACCGGGCACGGCACAATTCGGCCGTGAAGATCACCGTTACCGCGCGCGAACTCAACCGGGCCACCTTGAGCCGCCAACTGCTGCTTGAACGAGCGCAGTTGGGCGTCACGGACGTGATGCGTCGGGTGGTCGCGTTGCAGGCTCAGCACGCGGCCTCGCCGTACCTCGCGCTGTGGAACCGGATCGAGGGGTTCAAGGCGGAGGACCTGGATGACGCGTTCGCCGGGGGCGCGGCCGTCAAGGCGACCCTGCTGCGGATGACGCTGCACGCGGTCCACGTCGAGGACTACCAGGTCTTCCGCGAGGCGATGCAGCCCACGCTGTACGCCGCGCGGCTCGGCTACCACTTCGCCGCGACGGGGCTCACCCCCGCGGACGGCGACGCGCTGGCCCCGGAAGCGGTGAGGTTCGCCGAACAGGCCCGCACCGCCGGCGAGATGGAGACGTGGGTGGGGCAGCAGGTCGGGGCGGAGCGGAAAGCGGGGGCGTGGTGGGGGCTGCGGGCGTACGCGCCGCTGCTGCACGTCCCGACCGGCGGACCGTGGTCGTTCGGCGCCCGGCCGTCGTACGTCGCGGCGCGCACCGGCCCCGTCCCCGCGGGCCGGGAGACGAGGACGGAGGCGCTGACCACCCTCGTGCTGCGCTATCTGGCAGGGTTCGGGCCGGCGTCGGTGGCGGACGTGGCGCAGTTCGCCACGGTCCAGCGCACGCCGATCCGCCAGGTGCTCACCGCACTCACCGCTCTCGATGCCCGCGACGGCGCCGTCGAGAAGCTCCAAGGCCCCGACGGCGCCACGCTGTTCGACCTCCCCGGCGCCCCGCGCCCACCCGCGGACGTGCCGGCCCCGCCGCGGCTGATGGCGATGTGGGACAGCGTCCTGCTCGCCTACGCCGACCGTGGCCGCGTGATACCCCCGGCCTACCGCCGGCTGGTGATCCGTACCAACGGCGACGTGCTGCCCACACTGCTGGTCGACGGGTATGTCGCCGGCGTGTGGCGCCCGGTCGAGGGAGGCGTCGAAGCGACGGCGTTCCACGCGCTGCCGCCCGCGGTGTGGGACGGGCTCGCGGCGGAGGCACGTGCGGTGACGGCTCTGCTGGGCGACCGCGACGCGGAGGTCTATCGCCGCTTCCACCACTGGTGGGGCAAGCTCACGCTCCCCGGTGAGGCACAGGTACGGCTGTTGCCGGGGTAGTCGCCGGGATGGTTGCCGGTCCAGGGGGGCCGCAGACGTCCGCTAGACGTTTGACTGGGACGTGGTACGGGCCAGGTGGTTGGCGGCCGACTCCGCCAGGGTGCGGAGCGCGGGGTGCCAGGGGCGGGCCTGCGGGCCGGTCAGCACGAGGCGGCGCGAGGTCTCGGGCGTCAGGGGCAGCAGGACCAGGTCAGGAGGGACGAGGGTGCGGGAGACCTCGGAGAGGATCGTCACGCCGATGCCGGCCTGCACCATGCTGATCAGGGTCGCCAGGTCGCGTACCCGGTGAGTGGGGTCGAAGCGCAGCCCGGCCAGTTTGTGGATCGTGCGGACGCGGGCCTCGCATCCGTTGGGTGAGATCAGGAACTGGTCGTCCTCCAGGTCGCGGATGTCCACGGCCGGCTCGCCCGCCAGGGGGTGGTCCCGGGGCAACAGGGCGCGGTACCCGTCCACGGCGAGCTGGATGCCGGGGCCGGGCTCCGGATCGATCAGGATGGCGGCATCGGCCGTTCCGTCGTCCAGCCAGGTGGTGGCCTCGGCGCTGTCCCCCTCGAAGACCCGGACCGTGATGCGCGGTTGGTCCTCGCGCCAGTGCCGGAGCAGGCGGGGGACCAGCCCCTGGCAGACCGCCGGTGTGGCGGCCAGCCGGATGATGCCGGACATGGTCTCGGTGGCACTGGCCGCGATCTGTTCCACGGACCGGGCCGCGGACACGGCGAGGCGGGCGTGCGGCAGGACCCGTTCGCCGAGCGCGGTGGTACGGGCGGGGGTGGCCCGGACCAGCAGCGGGGCGGACAGTTCGCGTTCCAGGGAGGCGACGGCGTGCGACACCGCCGACTGGCTCATGCCCAGCTCCGCGGCGGCCGCACTGAAGCCGCCGGCGTCCACGACGGCGAGGAAGGCCCGCAGTTGGGGAAGGTTCACAGTCATGCGTCAGCCTCATATGCGTATGACAGCTATGCGTTGGATCTATGGTGCCAGGTCGGGGACGCTGGCTGGGTGCCGCGCCGGCGTCGGCGAAGAGCCGCGCACAGGGCGCAGAGCACCCAGACGCAGAGACCGGGCGAAGAGCCCAGACGAAGAGGAGAGGCTTGCCATGCCGTACTTCCGGGTCACCGTTCCCGACCCCGACCTCCCGGCCGACGTCCAGCGCGCCCTCGCCGAGGGGCTGACCCAGCTGGCCGTCTCGGCCCTGAACAAGTCCAGCGCGCGCACCATCGTCCAGATCAACCTGGTGCCGGCCGGCAGTTATTTCGTCGACGGCAAGCCGCTGAGCGGCCAACGTGACGCACACGTGGAGGGCAGTCTCACACTGGGCACCAACAGCGCCGCGGAGAAGGCCGACTTCATCGCCCGGGCCGGTGACCTGCTGTCGGAGATCCTCGGCCCGCTGCCCCGGGCCGGCATCGCGCTGCACGAACTGCACCCCGAGAGCTACGGCTACCACGGAATCACGCAATTCGACTTCTACCGCCGGCCGGCAGGCACGTAGCCGGCGTCCCGGCACCCCCGCGGCCCGGCACCGCGTCAGGGCAGCGGCATGAGCCGGTAGAGGACGGTGGCGACCAGGTCGCGGGCGTACTGCGGGTCGAGGAGCCCCGGGCGGAAGAGGATGCGGTACATCACGGGCGCCACGACGTGGTCCATCACGGTGTCGGTGTCCGGCACGTGTTCACCGCGCTCCGCGGCCCTGCTGAGGATGGTGTCCACCTGGTCGACGGCGTAGGCGGAGCACTGCCCGGAGTTGCTGCCGTCCGGATCGCCGGCCAGGGCGTCGCGGATGTACGAGCGGCCCGGCGGGGACGACATCTCCTCCAGGAAGGCGGCGGCCCAGTGCTCCAGGTCCGCGCGGAGGTTCCCGTGGTCGGCCGGAGGTGCCTCGGGCCGCAGCCGCTCCACCGCGACGTCCGAGAGCAGCTCCTGGAGGTCTCCCCAGCGGCGGTAGAGCGTCGACGGGGTGACGCCGGCCCGGGCGGCGATCTGGGGGATGGTGAGGTCGCCGCGCCCCTGCTCGGCCTGGAGTTCGCGCACCGCTGCGTGCACGGACTGCTGTACGCGGGCACTGCGGCCTCCAGGCCGGGCAGCTGGTTTGGGACTCATGCCTCCAGCTTAACGCAAAATCGTTGCATCAGCGGGTGGGGTGGATGGGGCGACGGGGGTGGACGCGGGTGTCCGGTGGCCGGCTTCCGGACCGAGGAGGGTGACGGGCGGGTGGGCCGTCTCGTAGGCGCGTCCGGCGCGCAGGAGGGTGGCCTCGCCGAGCGCCCGGCCGATGAGCTGCATACCGATGGGCAGCCCCGCGCCGTCGAGTCCGACGGGCAGGGAGAGCGACGGCAGACCCGTGAGGTTCGCCGGGGCCGACAGCCTGACGTACGCGTCGGACACGCTCTCGGTGCCTCCGGTGGCCGGCCAGCTGACCTCCTGCTGGTCACGGTGGACGGCCGTGCAGGGCACGGTCGGCGCGGCGATGAGGTCGACCTCGTCGAACAGCCGCGCCCAGGCACCCTGCATCAGGGTCCGGGCCCGCTGGGCGCGCAGGTAGTCGGTGGCCGGTGCGAGCCCGCCCGCCTCCAGCAGGACGCGGACGTCGGGTCCGTACAGCTCCGGGGACGTGCGCAGGGTCTGTTCGTGCGCGGCGGTGGCCTCGGGCACCATGACGCCCCACTGGGTGGCCTGGACGTACTCGGTCATCGGAATGTCGATCTCGGTCAACTCGGCGCCGAGGGCCGCGAGTTGACCGATGGCCCGGCGGACGGCCACTTCCACCTCGGGTGCCACCCGATCGAAGTAGTAGGTGCGGGGAACGGCGACGCGCAGGCCGGCCAGGCTCTCGTCCGTGCGGGCGGGCCCCTCCGTGGGGTGGTGACCGGTGAGGGCGGCGAGTACGAGCTCCGCGTCGCGCACCGTGCGGGTGATCGGGCCGACGTGGTCCAGGGACCAGGACAGTGGCGTGACGCCGTCCACGGGGACGAGCCCGTAGGTGGGCTTGAGCCCCACGACGCCGTTCAGGGCGGAGGGGACGCGGATCGAGCCGCCGGTGTCCGTCCCCAGCGCGAAGGTCGCCTCACCCGCCGCGACCGCCACCGCCGAGCCGCCGCTGGAACCACCGGCCACCCGGTCGGCGGCCCAGGCGTTCCGCGTCTGAGGCGTCGTCAGTCCGTAGGCGAATTCATGGGTGTGGGTCTTGCCCAGCAGCACCGCCCCGGCGCTGCGGAGGCGTGCCGCGACGGTGCTGTCCTTGCGGGCCGTGTGGTGCGCGCGCACCCGGGAACTGGCCGTCGTCGGCAGCCCGGCGGCGTCGATGAGGTCCTTCAGGGTCATCGGGATTCCGTGCAGCGGTCCGCGGTGTCGCCCCGCCGCGATGTCCCGTTCGGCCTGCGCGGCGGCCTTCCGGGCCTCGTCCGCGCACACGGTGACATAGGCCCCGAGATCGCCCTCCACCTCCGCGATGCGCTCCAGGACCGAGTCGGTCAGGTCCACCGGCGAGAGCTCGCGAGCGGCGATCGCCCGCGCCGCATCGGCGAGCGAGAGTTCATACGGCAAGCGCATCTGCCTGCTCCTCTCCGGGGGTGCGGGACGACGGGTGGGTGAGGGTCGGCCGGGTGGCGGCCGGGGCGGCGTCCGACAGGTCCAGGTCGCGGAGCGGGCGCAGGACGTGCTGGATGTGGTTCGCCGTGGCTGCGATCACGTCGAGCCGTCCAGGTTCCACGGGCAGGCCCGCCCGCAGGGCCCAACGGGCCGCCTCCTGCGGGGAGAGATCTTCGGTGGTCATTGCGGAACATCCCTTCCTGGGGTGTGAGTGTGTGGGCGTGAGTGCCCGGGGTGTGAGGGTGTGGGGCGCCGGTGTGCGGGTGTGGCCGGTGCCGCACGGTATCGGCGCCGAGGGGCCACTAAGGCTAAATATTTGCGTTAGTGGACCGTACGGCATACCGTGCGACTAACGCAAAGAAACTGCTTTAGCTGAAGAGGGCCGAGGGAAGAAGCCATGCATCAGTTCACGCCGCCCCCGCACGCCATCACCCACGGATCCGGGCCGGCCTGGGCCGTCGGCGATCTGCTGGTGCACCGTGTCGACGAGACCGAACTCCCGCCGCCGACCGGTGCCTGGCTGCTGCCCGACGCCATTCCCGACGTGGTGGATGACGCCCCCTGGCTGCGACCCGACTTCGCCACGTCCGACGGCGCGTTGCAGCTGGCCAGCCACAGCTTCGCGATCGAGGCGGACGGCCTGCGGGTGCTGGTCGACACCGGCATCGGCAACGGCAAGACCCGCGCCAACCCGGCCTGGGACCACCTGGACACCCCCTATCTCCGACGACTCACCGCGGCGGGCTTCGCGCCCGAAAGCGTCGACCTGGTCATCCTGACGCATCTGCACACCGACCACGTCGGCTGGAACACCTTCGAGCGCGACGGGAGTTGGATCCCGACCTTCCCCCACGCCCGCTATCTGGTCGCACGCGCCGAGTGGGACTACTGGGCCGGCGTCGAAATGGACGAGCCGCGCCGGCAGATGTTCCGGGACTCGGTGCACCCGGTGCGGGACGCCGGGCTGCTCGACCTGGTCGACGTCCCGGCCGCGGGCGGCGAAGTGGCCCCCGGCATCCGCCTGCGGCCCACTCCCGGTCATACACCGGGTCAGGTCGCCGTGGAACTCCACAGCGGTGCCCACTCGGCCGTCATCACCGGTGACTGCGTCCACCACCCCGTCCAGCTGCACCGCCCCGCCATCACCAGCTGCGTGGACATCGACCCCGCCCAGGCCATCCACAGCCGCCGCGAACTGCTCGCCTCGCTCGCCGACACCGAAACCCTGCTCCTGGGCAGCCACTTCCCCCCGCCGACCGCCGGCCTCGTCACCGCGGAGGGGGGCACCTACCGCCTGCGGCCCGTCCCTGGGGCTTCGTCCTGACCCGTCGCGAGCACGGCAGTGCGTCGAAGAGCTCTGGCCCGTACCGACGCAGCCGGTAGATGAGTTGCCGCACCCTCCGGCCCTGGCGTTCGTGAAGCCGAAGCGGGGCGCAGCGGATCGGGGGAAGCCGATCCGGTGCCCGAAGCCGGCTGACAACTGCCGTACTCCGACGGGCATCGCCATCGCGGTCCCTGTCGCGGGGGCGTTCAGAGGAGCGGAAGGTGGGAGTGGTACGCCCACCTTCCGGGGTCGTGCGCCCCCGGCTTCCGGCCTAGCCTCGATGCCATGGAGATCGACACGGAGAACCTCCTCGGGCGCTTCCTGCGGGCCCGCCGCGAGCTGCTCCGGCCCGAGGACCTGGGCCTACCGGCGGGCGCCCGCCGCCGCGTGGCCGGGCTGCGGCGCGAGGAGGTGGCGCGGCTCGCCGGTGTGAGCACCGACTACTACGTACGGCTGGAACAGGGCCGCGAGTGCCACCCCTCGGCCCAGGTGGTCGACGCACTGGCCCGGGCCCTGGAGCTGGAGGACGACGCGGCCGCGCATATGCACCGGCTCGCCCGCCCGTCCTCCGCTCGACGCCACCGGCCCGCCCGGCGCGGGCAGGTCAGCCCCCACCTGTTGCGCATGATGGCGGCCTGGCCGCACACCCCCGCCGTGGTCCTGGACCACTGCCTGACCGTACTGGCCGCCAACTCCCTGGGGGAGGCCCTGTTCGACGGCCACACCTACAGCGGGGACCTGGTCAGGCTGGTCTTCCTCGACCCGGACGCCCGCGACTTCTACCCCGACTGGGACCGGGTGGCGGCCAATACCGTTGCCGGCCTGCGCGCGGCCGTCGACACCGAATACGACGACCCCCGCCTCATCGAGGTGGTCGGCGAGCTGTCGGTCAGGAGCGAGACCTTCCGCCGCCTCTGGGCCCGCCACGACATCCGCCGGAAGACCCACGAGACCAAACGCTTCCACCACCCACTGGTCGGCGAACTCGCCCTGCACTACGAGTCGTTGACCGTGAACAGCGCCCCCGGCCAGCAACTCGTCGTCTACCAGGCCGCCCCGTCCAGCCGGTCCGAGGAGGCCCTCTCCTTGCTGGGAAGTCTCACCGCCGCTTCCGGCGCCGCCACTGACGCCGCGGCCGATCCCGTCGCCGAGCCCGTGGCCGATCGCGTCGCCGACGGGGACCCGCGCACGCGCTGATTGCGGTTCCTTCCGCGCATCGGCCCTTGACGGACGCCGCCGATGCGCCATGCCGCCGTGCCCGCGCGCCGCCCCACCACCCCCACTCAGGAGAACAGCGTGACCACGTCACAGCCACAGCCCCAAGCCGCTACCACCGCCCCGGAGGCCACCATCACCATGCCCGCGCCCGACCCCGCCACCACGTCCACCCCTGCCAAAGTCGTCCTCATCACCGGCGCGAGCAGCGGGATCGGCCGCGCCACCGCGCAACGCCTGGCCCGCGAGGGGCACCAGGTGGTCCTCGGCGCCCGCCGCGAGGACCGACTGATCGAGATCGCGCGGGAGATCGAGGCCGCGGGCGGCAGGGCCGATGTGCGCCGCCTCGACGTGACCGACCGCGCGGACGTCACCAGCTTCGCTGAGGCCGCCGCCGAACGGCACGGCCGGATCGACGTCATCGTCAACAACGCCGGAATCATGCCGCTCTCGCGCCTCGACGCCCTCCAGGCCGACGAATGGGACCGCATGATCGACGTGAACGTCCGCGGCCTCCTCCACGGAATCGCCGCCGCCCTGCCCTACTTCCAACGCCAGGGCAGCGGCCACTTCATCACGGTCGCCTCGATCGGCGCCCACCAGGTGGTGCCGACGGGGGCCGTCTACTGCGCCACGAAGTACGCCGCCTGGGCGCTCACCGAGGGCCTCCGCCTGGAACTCGACCCGAGCATCCGTGTCACCACGGTCTCCCCAGGCGTCGTGGAGTCCGAGCTGGCCGATTCGATCACCGACGAGGCCGCTCGGGAGGCGATGCGGGCGTACCGCGCGGACTCCATCCCGCCGAGCGGCATCGCCGACGCCATCTCCTACGCGATCGGCCAGCCGCCGGGCGTGGACGTCAACGAGCTCGTCATCCGCCCCGCCAAACAACGCTGACCCCCCGTTGTAGGTGGGGTGGGATCGGGTACGCGCACCGGCACGACGGTTCCCCGTACGAGGAGAGGTGGGAAGACGACGTGAGGGACCCAGAGGCGAGCGGGCAGGCCCGTGAGCAGGCGGCCCAGGTCCAGGTGGAGGTCACCGACTGCCGTGCCGAGGACGCCCATGCGGTGTTCGGCGCACTGAACGCGCTGTTCACCTCCAACCGGTCGACCGAGGACGTGCCTCGGGGCTCACCGGGAGCGAAGCCGACGGTATGGGCGGCGTCCGTTGACGTATCGGAGGCACCCGCCGAGGTGGAGCCGCGCCGGCTGGCCGAGCCGGTGACCGTCACCCTGCAGGGCGGCTACCGCGCGGTCCACCGCCTGCACGCGGGCCTGGCCCGCACATTCACCGTCCAGGACGTCGGATCGTCCTCCGGTGACCAGGAGCAGGAGTTGCAACTCCGTCTGCACTCGCGGTAGTTCACCACGTAGGCCGTAGCGCCGGGGCTCCGGTCGCCAGAGACGTTCGCGGGCGGCCGTGGAGGTGCCGGCTGCCCGTGGAGGTCCGGCCGTTCAGCGCAGTTCCAGGCCGAGCTGCTTCTCCAGTACGGTCGCCTGTTCGGGCGTGGCGAAGAGGTAATGCGTGTCGTAGTTGCTGTCCCGGATACGCACGAACTGGACCAGGTGGAACCGGCGTGGGTCGACCTCGGGGTCGGGATCGACGTGCTCGATGAACTCCATGATCGCCAGGTGGTCCAGGTAGTCATCCGACTCGTGCTCGGTCTGCTGGGTCACCAGGACGCCGTTGCGCCTGAACTCCAGGACCTCGCCGAGCTTCTCGTCCTCGCGCAGCTGGACGTCGGTGATGGTGACCGCGCCCTCGGTGAGCGCCTCGGCCTCCGCCAGGATCCGCGCATAGCTCCCTTCGAGGTCGTCGACATCGTCCCCGTGAGCCGATATCGCCACACCGAACGCTTTGAGTGTGTCCGGCACTTCATGGGGTGGCAGCTCGTCGTGCGCGAAGTCGGCGTACTCGACGAGGACGCTGTCGACCTTCTCCTGCGACACCATGCCCATCCGCGCCAGCAGCGCCCCCACGTGCGCGTACGAGGTCGCCCTGAACCAGATCAGCACGTCCCGGAGGCTTTCCTCCTCAAGGAACAGCTCACGCAGGCACCCCAGCGGAATCGCCGCACCCCCGACCCGCTTGTCCGGCTGGTCGATGAAGGGCACCTCGGTCCACGGACTCTCCCGCGACCCCGGGGCCCCGGGGTCGGCGTCCGGATCGAACGGGATGTACTGCCACACCGCCCCCTTGATGCGGCGGATCACCTCACCCATGTACCAGCAGGCGCCCTGCACGAACGGCTCATCCCGGGCCGCATCGAACTCCTCCGCCGTGGCGAACCGTTGCCGCACGACGGTTTCCAACCAGTCCAACGTGTCGGGGTGGAAATTCCACCGCCATGCTCCGTTGAACGCGTCCTCCGCCCAGGCGGAGAGTTCCTTGCTCCGCTCGTCCAGCCAGGCCGTCAGCACCGGGTCCTCCGGCATCGGCACCGTGGGGTCCACGCGCGGGGTGTGCTCCTTGACCGGCTTCCACCCCGGAACCGCCTCCTGCAGCGCGGACACCGCTTCCCGCAGTCGCTCCACCTCATGGGCGAACGCGGTCCCGGTACGGACCCGGAGGGCGTGCGCTATCAGCAACCTCGGTGCAATGGGCGAGAGTTGGAGATCCGGGTCCGGCCAGACGACCGGCTGCCCCGGACGATCGTCGACCGGCCGGGTGTTCCAGCCCCAACCACCGCCCGCCGTGCCGAGCAGCACCTCGCCGAGATAGGCCATCGCACTCCGCACGAACTCCGCCCGCCTCTCGGGCTCTTGAACGGAGTCGTGGTGCTCCAGCAGACGAGCCTCCAGAGTCTCCAGCGACTCGGGGGAGTAGTCGAAGGGAACGCTCCTGCCGAGATGCACCTTCTCCAACAGCAGCAGCTGATACGGCAGATCGCCGATCCACTGCTGAAGCAGCTGCTGGGGGGAGTTCTCCGGCTGTGTCTCAGGCACCATGCGAACACTGTAGGGGCGACCACTGACAGTGACCGTTCTCGCAGGTCAAGCCGGCTGAGGTGACCGATGTCAGGTGCTGAGCTGACGGCTCTCCGGGCACAGGACTCCCAGGCAAAGGACTCCCAGGTGAAGGACTCCCAGGCACGGGATCGCCAGGCACCGGACTCCGAGGCACCGGACTCCCAGGTGGATGGAATGGACATACCGGCCATGGAGGGAAGGGGCTGCGTAGCCTGGGTGGTGCCCCGCCCGCAGGTCAGGCGCCTGCGGCAGCTGCCGGCAGGTCAGATCTCGGCCAGGTCTCGGCGCGGCCACGCTTTGGGTGGTGCGGTCTCTCCGCGGCCCTCTGGCGTTGACTGATCCGCAGTACCTTAGGTAAGCCTTGCCTTCGTTATTTGCCCTTCTCGCCTGGAGCTCGACGTGCCATCGCTGTCCGCCGCCACCACCGCCGCAGATCGCCCCCCACGGCTGCGGCCGCACGACTCGTGGTGGGCCGTCGGCGCCGCGGGCCTCCTGGCCGTCCTCACCCTCACCTCCTGCCTGTGGGCCTCCGCCCACCTGCACCCCGACCCGGCTCTGCACACGGCGGCCCTCTTCGTCCACCTGGCCTCCATGGCGCTGGGGTTCGGCGCGGTCTTGGTGATCGACTACTACGGTCTGCTGTGGCTGACCGGCAGATGCACCCTCACCGAGGCGCTCACCACGGCCGACCGGCTCCACACACCGGTCTGGTCCGGCCTCGCGGGCCTGGTCGGCAGCGGCGCCCTGCTCCACCCCGACCTCGGCTCCGCCCTCACCCGCACCAAGCTGGCCCTCGTCCTCGTCCTCACCCTCAACGGTCTGCAGGCCCGAGTCCTCGCCCGGCGCCTGGCCGGCCCCGCGGCCATCGCGCACCCGGAGGTGCCGGCGCTGAGGCCCCGGACCCTGTTGTGGGGCGCCGCCACCGCGGCGGTATCTCAGCTGTGCTGGTGGGGAGCGGTCGCCATAGGCTTCCTCAGCAGTCGGCACTGAGCGGCGAAGCCGTCCGGGCCGGCCAGCGTGTACTCGTCACTCTGTCAGCCATGGTGGCCGGGGCCGGGACCGGGAGCTCCGCCCATCATGCGGAGCATGTCGCGTCCGCCGGTCCGGAAGAAGCGGATGAGGAGGGCGGCGGCCAGGACGAGGAAGACGATGTTGAGCCAGGTGGTGTAGTTCCACGTGACGCCTTCCATGGGGACCTCGGCGTCGGACTGGTCGGGGATGAGGCCGAGGCCGCCGAAGGCGAACTCGACGGCGTAGCCGGCGAGGACGGTGGCGAGGTAGAAGGTCCCGAGGAGGAAGAGGGCCATCCCGGCGCCGTAGTACTTCCGGTAGATGTTGAGGATCGGCAGGATCAGCAGGTCCGCGAAGATGAACGAGACGACGCCGCCGAAACTGATGCCGCCCTTCCACAGCACGACCGCGAGCGGGACGTTGCCGATCGAGCAGACGAACGAGGCGATCGCGACCAGCGGGCCGATGACCGGCCCCCACAGCTTGGCGGCCAGCGGATGGCCTTCGAAGAAGAAGCTGCGCCAGAACGCGTCCGGGACCCAGGCGGCGATGGCACCGGCGATGAGCAGGCCGAGCACCAGGTCCCGGAGGATCGCCGCCCACTCCATGACGAAGACGTGACTCGTGGCGGTGGCGCCCTCCGGGGACAGCAGCCGCCGGGCGAAGGAGCCCTTGCGCCGTACGGACATGTCCATCGCGGCGTGACCCTCCATGGCGCCGGACAGGCCGCGTTCGGCCTGCTCGCGCGCCTGCCGCAGGAGCCCGTCACGCAGCAGCAGGCGGAACAGCACGGCCAGCACGACGATCATGACGGGACCGCCGACGAACTCCGCGGCCGTGAACTGCCAGCCCATGAGCAGCGCGAGGATCACCCCGAGCTCGATGACCAGGTTGGTGGAGGCGATCTCGAAGGCCATCGCGGCGGTGAAGTGCGCGCCCTTGCGGAACAGGGAGCGGGCCAGTGCCACCGCGGCGTAGGAGCAGGAGGAGGACGCCGCGCCCAGGCCGGCCGCGAGCGCGAGGGTGCGGGGCCGGTCATCGCCCAGTAGTGAGACCACGGTGGATTTGTGGACGACCGCCTGGACCACGGCGGACAGGGCGAAGCCCAGGATCAGGGCCCAGGTGATCTCCCAGGTCATGGAACCGGCGATCGACAGCGCATGCAGTACGGAGTGGACCATCCCTGAAGCCTTCCCGCGGCAGTACGGGACGGGGGCGATCGACACGGCTGACGTGGCGGGCTTGCCGGTGGCGGGTGGCCGGCGGCTGGACTCGGCCTTGCGTACAGCGGGCCGGACCTGTGGTCGCCGGCCCGCTGTACGTCACGTATCCGGGCCACCCGAGCCACTCGGGTCGGCCGGTGCGTCCTCCAGGAGGTGGGGTCCGTTGTTGCGGACGTCATTGACCGCGGGGGAGACCGCGCGGGCGTTGAGGTGCCCGTCCGCCGGGGTGGTCAGGAGGGTGCGGAGCTCTTCGGGATCCTGGTGGGTGGGGTCGAGCCAGGCGTCGTAGTGCGCGGGGGCGATGGCCAGCGGCATGCGCGGGTGGACCCGGCCGGCCGCATCGGTGGCGTCGGTGGTGATGATGGTGCAGGTCGTCCACCACGCCGCCGGATCGTCGTCGGCCACGTCCGGGTCGCGCCAGAACTCGTACAGTCCCGCCATCGCCATCGGCTGACCGTCCTCGGGGCTGATGAAGTACGGCTGCTTACGGGGCTTGGCCCTCCCCTCCATGGGGACCGCCTGCCACTCGTAGAAGCCGTCCGCGGGCAGCAGACAGCGGCGCTTGGCGAAGGCACGGCGGTAGGCCGGCTTCTCGTGGACGGTCTCCATCCGGGCATTGATCATCTTCGCGCCGACGTCCACGCTCTTCGCCCAGGACGGCACCAGCCCCCACCGCAGCGCCCGCAGCTGCCGCTCCACCTCGCCCGTCCCGCGATCAGGGCGCTCCAGCACCGCCCACACGTCATCGGTCGGCGCGACGTTCCAGCTCGGCGCCAGCAGCTGCTCCGGGTTCCACCGGCTGACGTGGAACAGCCCGGCCAGATCCTGCGGACTGCGCGTGGCAACGTATCGACCGCACATACCCCCACTGTGACATGTGCGCCGTCTGGGGCGCGCGCTCTGGGATGTGGCGTTTGGTCCTCAATGTGAACCGGGCGGCGGCGTCAGCAATGAGTCGCATGGGGCCGGGCGGGTCTGCGCCGTCTGCGGGACGCCTGTCCGCTCGTACTGCGCTCACTCCCAGGTCGCGGATTCCGGGTCGACGCCGTGGGTCTTGGCATTGGCGAAGATGATGTCGCGCAGCCATACGGTCAGGCCCGGGGCGATCGCGTCGTAGTACTCGGCATAGCCGGGTTCGCTGACGTACAACCGCCCGATGCACGCCTGCCGCGCGTGAGGACAGTCGAAGTACGTGGAGATCAGCGCGCGGTGGCGTTCCGCGAGGGCATTCGCGTCGTCGGAGCCCGGGGCGACGCCGGCGCGGCACGCGGCACCGAGGTCTGCGTTCAGGGCTTCGGTCGTGGCCGCGACCCCTTTCCAGTCCTCCGGTGTCATCTCGGCGGCCCGCTCGGTGTATTGCGCCCACTGCGCGCTCTCGCCCCAGCGTTCCTCGGCCTCCTCCACCCAGGCGGGCTGCCAGTCGGCACCGAAGATTTCGACCTGCTGCTCCGGAGTCAATCGCATCCCCGTCCTGGATGCCTCCAGCATGCGATCGACCGCGTCGACCATCTTCTGCATGCGAGTGATGCGCTCCACGAGTTGTGACCGCTGCCGGCGCAGGTGGTCACGCGCTTGGGTAGTGGGGTCGTCCAGGATCCGGCCGATTTCGGCGAGCGGGATCCCAAGTTCCCTGTACACCAGGACCCGGTGAATTCGGGAGACATCGTCGCCCGAGTAGACCCGGTAGCCGGCCCAGGTGCGGCCGCTCGGGCGTACGAGGCCGATCGCGTCCCAGTGGTGCAGCGTCTTCACGCTGACCCCCACCAGCGCAGCCGCCCGGCCAACGGTGAGGCCCTCGGGGCCGATCGGCTCGGCGCCTGCGGTGGGGAGGGCCGATTGCGGCTCGTGGGCGTCGCTCTGCATCGGCTCAGCGTCTCACGTCGCCGAGAGCGAGCCCAAGCGATGGCGAGGCGACCGGGAGGCCGTCGCCGCCCTTGATTATCCGCCTCACATCCGCGACCGCCCGCTTGGCCGGCTGACCGTGCGCCCGAGCGCGGGGGGGAAATTGCCGCATCGGTAGAGTGTGCGATATGCCGAAACACCTGTTATTCGTGACCCTTGCCGGGCACGGGCATGTCAACCCCACCCTCCCGCTGGTCGAGGAACTCGTGCGGCGGGGACACCGAGTGGACTACGCCACCAGCGCGGAACACTCCGAAGCGGTCATCCGGGCGGGCGCGCGCTGGGTGGAACTGCCGCCGTGGGAAATGCTGACGCCGCCGCGCGAGTTCGGCCCCGCCGAGATCGCGAACTTCACGCGCAACCTGTTCACGGCAATGCGCTCGGCCTACCCCGTGCTGCTCGAGCACTGCCTCAGTGAGCTGCCGGACGCGATCTGCTACGACGCGATGAACTGGTCGGCCCGCGTCGTCGCCGAGAAGCTGGGCATTCCCGCCGTACGCTGTATTCCCAACTTCGCCTCCAATGAGACCTTTTCGCTCTTCGCCAACTTCATGGCAAGCCACGGCGGCGGCGACAATGCCGATGCCAACACCAACCCCTTCACCGCGGCCCTCGGTCCCGAGTGCGCGGAATTCTCCGCCGAACACGGTGTCGAGCTCGAACCGGCACACCTCATGGACGTGACGGAGAAGCTCAACCTGGTGTTCATACCGAGGGAGTTCCAGCCGGCGGGGGACTCCTTCGACGAACGCTTCCACTTCATCGGCCCCTCGCTGGGCAGCCGCGAGAAGGACGAACCGTGGTCGCCCGCCGACCCCAACGCGCCCGTGCTGTTCATCTCGCTGGGTACGGTTTTCAACGACCGGCCCGAGTTCTACCGCGCCTGCATCGAGGCATTCGGTCAGGGCCCGTACCAAGTGGCCATGACCGTGGGCAATGTGGACATCGCCGAACTCGGCGAGATACCGCCCACCATCGACGTACGACCCCGCTTTCCCCAACCGGCCGTGCTCCGTCATGCGGACGCCTTCGTCTCCCACACCGGGATGAACTCCACGATGGAGGCGCTGTATTACGGGGTCGGTCTGATAGCCGTCCCCCAGATGCCCGAGCAGGCCGCCAACGCCGGACGGGTACAGGAACTGGGGCTCGGTGAGCGGCTGGACGCCGCGACGGTGACGGCTGAGTCGTTGCGTGCCGCGGTCGCCCGCGTCGCCTCCGACCCCACGGTACGCGCCAACCTCGACCGGATGCGCAAGGTCGTCCGGGAGAGCGGCGGCGCCGCCCGCGGCGCGGACGTGATCGAGGACTATCTCCGCTGACCGCACGGCTGATCACTGCAGAACACCGCTTCACCGCAGAGGTGTTGCTGCCGGTCGAGGGCGGGTGTGCAACGGGCGCCATCACCCATACCCGTTGCACACCCGCCCTCCAGGGATACGCCCACCCTCCAGGCGTGAGCCCCTCGCGTTACCCCGCCTGCCCTGCCCGGCGGTCGGTTATGCGGCGTGGGTGGGAGGACGACGGCTCACGCGGCGACGGGTTCCGCGTGGGGAGTGCGGTCCAGTCGCTCCAGACGCTTGATCAGACGGCGAACGGCGAGCAGCGGGAGCACGCCGAAGACGCCGAACGGCATGTCGATGACCGACCACCAGATGGGGATCCCCCGGAGCGGCCCGCAGATGAGGGCGAGCGGGATGATTCCGGCGCAGGCGATCATGCCGAACTCGATGACCCAGATGTTGCGCACGGGATCGCGGTACGGCCCGTAGCAGGCGACGGCGATGACGAGGTGGGCGAAGGCCAGCCAGTCGGTGCCGTACAGCACGAACGGATACTTCGCGTCGGTGGCGTCGAGGCCGTCACGCACGCGCTCGATCCACTCGGCGAGCCCCGGGAGCGCCTCGCCGACGGACGCGGCCCAGGACGTCAGCGCGCCGTGGACCAGGTGCAGTTCGGTGACGAGGGGGTCTGGTCGGCCGGTTCCGCGGCGGTCGGCAGGCCGGGAAATTGCGTCGAATGTGGAGTGGTCCTTTGAGAGGG
Organism: Streptomyces bugieae; assembly: GCF_036352915.1. Taxonomy (NCBI): domain Bacteria; kingdom Bacillati; phylum Actinomycetota; class Actinomycetes; order Kitasatosporales; family Streptomycetaceae; genus Streptomyces; species Streptomyces bugieae. The sequence goes on along the minus strand of NZ_JAZBJP010000002.1, from coordinate 474,161 downwards.
TCATGGGCGTCCCGCACACGCCGCGAAAGGAATGTCCGTGCCTCGTGCCGTCACGTTGATCCGTTCCGCCTCCCTGTCCGATGTCGCCGAGTACGCCTACGCGGCCACGGCCCCCGCTGAGTCCCGGCTGATCTTCCTCGCCGGGGCGTGCCCGTTGAACGACGACGGATCCACCGCGGCGATCGGAGACGTCGCCGGGCAGGCCGCCAAGGCCGTCGAGAACCTCCGGACCGCGCTGGCCGACGCCGGGGCGGAGCTGCACGACGTCATCAACACCCGCGTTCTGGTCGCCTCCAACCGCCAGGAGGATCTGGTCGCGGCATGGGAGGTGGTCCGGGACGCCTTCGGTGACCACGACGTTCCCAGCACGTTGATGGGTGTCACCGTGCTCGGCTACACCGACCAGCTCGTGGAGATCGAGGCCGTCGCCGCCGTGCTCGATTCCTGAAGCGCCGGCGTCGAAGGGCCGCGAGGCCCTGCTGACGGATGCCGGACGCTGGTTGAATCCCTTTTCAACTTTCCTCCGTATACGTGAGTGATGGGTGGTTCGAGGGGGGCTTGACGGAGGGGGAACGAAGAAGGGAAGAGCATGGGAGTCCTGCAAATCCTGACTCCCGCGCTGGCCGACCGCCGTCGTGACCGCTCGACGACGGGCAGGCGCAGGGACACAGGCGATGACGACTTCGACCGCCGTCGGCGTCGGCACCGGCGTCACGGTGGACACCGTGGTCACGACAGGGGCCACCGATGAAGGTAGGTACCGATCACTCCTGCTGACTGTCGGCGGCCGGGCCTTCGCCCGGCCGCATCAGTCGGTGCGGCGTGAGGCATGAGGCGGTATGAGCAGCGCGCGGCCGATCGCTTCCTCCCCCGGTGACGCGCACGGCGAGGACGGGGGAAAGAAGACAGCGCGTCCTTCCGAGCGGCCTCCCTCCCTGCGTTCCCCGGAACCCATGACGGACGGCATCGTCGCGCCCGCTCCGCCCGTGCCCCTGCGCGATGTGTTCCGGCGCTTCTGGCCGTACACGCGCGGCGGCCGGCGCTGGCTGGTGGTGATCCTGGCCTTCATCGTGCTCGACCCGGTCGTCGACGCGGCAGAGATCTGGCTTTTCAAGATCGTCATCGACGACATGCTGGTTCCGGGCAATCTGCATCTCCTGCTGCCGATCGCCCTCGCCTACCTCGCGCTCACGTTCTTCGCCGGCGTCCTCGCCTTCGCCGACGAGGTGACCTCCACCTGGGTCAGCGAACGCTTCCTGCTGGCCCTGCGGTCCGATCTCTTCCGCCACGTCGAAGGTCTGTCCCTCGGATTCTTCGAGCGGCGGCGGCTCGGGGACGTGCTCTCCCGCGTGACCGGGGACGTCGATGCGGTCGAGACGTTCCTGCTCTCCGGGATCGTGGACGCGATCGCCCAGGTGCTGCGGCTCGGGATCTTCCTCGGTGTGCTGTTCTACCTCCGGTGGGACCTGACCGTCCTCGCCCTCCTCATCGGGCCGCTGTTCTGGTGGACCGCCCGACGCTTCTCCCGGCGGGTGAAGGCCGCCTCGCGGGAGCGGCGGCGCCGCAGCGGCTCGGTCAGCGCGGTCACCGAAGAGGCCCTCGGCAACATCGTCCTCGTGCAGGCGTACAACCGGCAGCGCTGGGAGCACGGCAGGTTCGAGCGCGAGAACCTCGGCCGGTTCCGCGCGGCCATGGCGTCGGCCCGTATCGGTGCGGTGTACGCCACGGTCATCGACGTCATCGAGCTGGCCGGCGCGCTGCTCGTGATGGGCCTGGGCACCTGGGAGCTGACCCAGGGCCGCCTCACCCTGGGCGGCCTGATGGTCTTCCTGACCCTGCTGAGCCGGCTCTACAGCCCGATCCGCGGAATGTCCGGCCTCAGCAACACCTTCTACTCGGCGTCCGCCGCCGCAGAGCGGATCATCGAACTGCTCGACCAGCGGCCCCAAGTCGTCCAGGCCGCGACCCCGCGCGAACTCGGGCACGCCCGCGGTGAGGTCCTGTTCGACGACGTCTCCTTCCGGTACCCGGGGACGACCGAGCCGGCCCTCTCCCGCGTCTCCTTCGCCGTGGCCCCCGGCGAGATCCTGGCACTGGTGGGGGCGAGCGGAGCCGGGAAGTCGACCGTGGCCAAACTGCTGCTCCGCTTCTACGACCCGGACCACGGAACCCTCCGCCTCGATGGGAACGACCTTCGTGATCTGCGCCTGGACGACCTACGGAACAACGTCGCCGTGCTGCTCCAGGAGACCCTGGTCTTCCACGGCACGGTGCGCGACAACATCGCCTACGGCCGTCCCGACGCGAGCGAGGAAGACATCGTCGCGGCAGCTCACGCCGCGGACGCACACGGCTTCATCAGCCAACTTCCCCAGGGCTCCGACACGGTGGTGGGCCAGCGCGGCCGGCTGCTCTCCGGCGGGCAACGACAGCGTCTCGCCATCGCCCGTGCCATGATCCGCAACGCTCCGCTCCTCATCCTCGACGAGCCGACCACCGGCCTCGACGCGGAATCAGGCCGGCGCATCCTCGAACCACTGCGCCTGCTGATGAGCGGACGCACCACGATCCTGATCTCCCACAACCTGCTCACCGTCCGCGACGCCACCCAGATCGTGCTCCTTGAGGACGGCCGCATCGCCGACCAGGGCACGCACGGCCAGTTGCTCAGCCGCAGCGCGGCGTACGCCCGGCTGTACCGGCTGCACGGCCCCGACGACACCCCGCTGGCCAAGGTGCCGTCATGAGCCGTACGCCGTCCCCCGAGCCCCCGCCGCTGGCGGCCGGAGCGTACGTGGCCCCGGGCTACGAGGTCCTCGCCCACCTCTGCCGCACCGGCTGGCTGGACCTCTACGACGCCTGGAGCCAGGAGCGGGAGTGCCGATGCGTGGTGAAGGTGCTGCGTCCGGCCCGACGGGGCGAGCGGAGGCTGCGCGAGCGACTGCTGCAAGAGGGCCACTGGCTCCAGACCTTCACCCACCCGCACCTGGTCCGCGCCTACGAATCCGGTGAAACCCCGGAACCGTACGTCGTATTGGAGACGCTCACCGGCGAGACCCTGGCCCACCTCCTCGACCGCCGCCGGCGCCGCCTGGCCACCAACGACCTCACCCTGCTCGGCCTGCACCTGTGCTCGGTGCTGCACTACCTGCACGGCCAGGGCCTGCTGCACCTGGACATCAAGCCGTCCAACATCGTGGTCGGCTGTCGGCGCGCAATGGTCCTCGACCTGAGCATCGCCCGCCCTCCCGGCTCCGCCCCGCCGGGCATCGGAAGCTTCTGCTACCTCGCCCCCGAGCAGGCCCGCGGCGGAACGCTCACCCCCGCGACCGACGTCTGGGGCCTCGGCAGCACGCTGTACGAGGCCGCCACCGGCGATGTCCCCTTCGACGTCCCCCTCGACGACACCGAGACCGATCGGTACCCCCAGCTCGACGAACGAGCACCGTCCGTCAGCACACGCCGGCGACTGCCCCACACCCTCACCGCGGCGATCGACAGCTGTCTGGCCCCCGAACCGGGTGACCGGCCCTCCATGGCCCAAGTCACGGCAGCGCTGGAGGGCTTGCTGCCGTACGGCCGCCGCGGACCGCCGGTCGACGCATCGCCGACGATCATGAACCATTCACCGGGCTCGTTACGTACACCAGACATCAGACACGAGTTACCGAACACGAATTACCAGTCACCAGTCACCAACTACCAGTCACCAACTACCAGTCTCCGGACACGGTTCGCCGAGTGCCGGGTGCGTCCGATGCCTCCGACCCGGCGAGCTCCGGGAGGCACCGATGTCTTCTCACACAGTTGAGGCTTCGCTGAGGGGAGTTGCCGCCGTCTGCGCGCTCCTCAGCGCGGTGGCCCATCTCCTCCTCGTCCCCGAACATCTCGAAGAAACGCCGTACATGGGAATCCTGTTCGCCATCGGCAGTGTGGCGCTCCTCGTTGCCGCGGCAGGTCTCGCGCGGCGCAACCCCGTACCGGCGTGGCTGCTCGGCACGTTGGTCAGCGGTGGCATGGTCCTCGGCTTCGCGTTGTCCCGTACCGTCGGGCTGCCCGACTACCAGGAAGAAGGCTGGGATCCCCCTTACGGCGTCCTGTGCATGGTCGCCGAAGTGGTGTTCATCATCGCCTTCGTCGCCTGGTGCGGTGTGGCGAAGACGCCGACCCCGCCCGCTGAGGTCACCCACCCCACCGCATCCGTACACGCTCAGTAGCCACGGCCGGCATGTCGTGACCGTGGCAAGGGAGCGGTGACCCGGAGGGAGAATGAATGCGTGGTCTTCCATAACCGCCGGGCAATCCCCTGGCCGGGGCGGACCGTAGACAAGGGTATGCAGAGGTTGCAGCTCCCGGTCGGACGCATCCCCGACGAGGCGCTGCTCGCTGGCCTGGCCACGGGTGATCCGGAGCTCGCCGTCACGTTCGTACGGCGGTTCCAGCACACGGTCTTCGGCGTCGCGCTCGCGGTCACCCGCGATGCGCAGCTCGCCGAGGACATCGCCCAGCAGACCTTCGAGCGTGCGTGGCGGCACGCGCAGGTCTACGACTCGCGCCGCGGATCGGTGACGACCTGGCTGACGACCATTGCCCACAACCTCGCCATCGACGCCGTCCGGTCGCGTCGGCCCGAGCCGGTGGCCCCCGAGGACCTCGACGCGCTCCTCGGCGCGGTGACCGACACCCCCGAGGATCGGGCGCTCGCGGACGAGGCGTCGGCCGCCCTGCGGGCCGCGGTGGCGCAGTTGCCGGGCGAACAGGCCCGCGCCCTGGTGATGGCGGGCATCTACGGGATGACCGCTCAGCAGGTCGCCGACCGGGAGCACATCCCGCTGGGTACCGCCAAGACCCGGATCCGGACCGCCATGGGCAAACTGCGGACCACTCTCACCTCGCCGGGCCCCGGATCCGCGAACTCCACGGTCCACCCCACGCATCCCAATCCCGCACCTGCGAATCCCGCCGATCCGCATCCCGCGTCTCCGAAGCGAAGCGGCCATGAATGAGGCGGCCATGAACAAGGACCTGACCTGCGAACAGCTGCACGAGACCGGTGCCGAGCTGGCCCTCGGCGTGCTCTCGGGCCGGGAGCGGGCCGAGGCGGCCGCTCACCTGGACCGTTGCGCGGACTGTCGGGAGTACATCGAGCAGCTCGCCCTCGCCGGCGACGGGCTGCTGTCCCTCCTGCCCGGCCGCGAGCCGCCGGCCGGTTTCGAGACCCGGGTGGCGCGACGGCTGACCCGGCTCCAGGCCGCGCGGGACGGACGCGAGCCCGCGCGCAGTTCCGGGCTCCGCCGCACGGGACTCCGCAGAGGCGTACGGCTACGGGTCGCGTCCGCCGCGGCGGTACTCGCGCTGGGCTTCGGGTTCGGCGGCTGGGCCGTCGGTACCGCCATCGAGAACCTGGCCGCCGGCCCTGCGCCGTCCGTCCAGGCCGGGGCGGGAATGCTGCGGGCGAATATGACCGCAGCCGGTACGAACCCTCCACAACGGGTCGGCGAGATCTACGCCCATCCCGGACCACGCGGCTGGGTCTTCATGTCCGTCGACCTCGCCGACGCCGGCATCCGGTACAGCGGAAAGGCCACCTGCACACTGGAGCGCACCGACGGCACGACCGTCCGGCTAGGCACCTTCAACCTCCGCAACGGCTACGCCTACTGGGGCACCCCGGCCTCCGTGAACCCCTCCACGCTCTCGGGCGCCCGCCTCACCTCGACCGACGGCCACGTCCTCGCCACCGCGCACTTCACTGCCCGGTGATCACTCCCGGCGGAGCGGCCTCCGCACGGGGAGACAGACGTTGCAGCCTCACCCCTGGCAACGTGACGCTACGCCCGATCCGGTGACACCGTGCATAGCGGCGTGCTGCCACGGGGATGCCATGCGGGCCGGAACCGGTCTTCAGAAAGGCATGATCATGCAGGTCAGCGTAGGTGACAGACTGCTCATCCACGGGCGCATCGTCGGGCAGCGCGACCGGACAGCCGAGGTCATCGAGGTGCTGGGAGCGAACGGCGGCCCGCCGTATCGGGTGCGCTTCGAGGACGGTCACGAGACCATCATGTCTCCTGGCCCGGACACCGTGGTGCGGCCTTTCGCGGCCGAAGCATGAGGCCGTCGCGACGCTGAGCCGTCGATCGGACGGGCCGTGGAGGCGTCGAGGCGTGGAGGCGTCGAGCCGTCAGCGCCGCGTCATTGACACGACGGCACCCCTCAGACGCCTCTGCTCCCCGTCCTTGCCCCTGTCACTGTCCCCGTCCCCGTCCCCGTCCCCGTTCTCGTTCCCGTTCCCGTTCCTGTCCCCGTCTCCGTTCGGGTCACCGCGAGCAGAGCCATGTCATCGGGTACGACGACGGGCAGCGGCTGGAGGTGGCGCACACACCGGCGTCTGACCGTGGTGCGCCCCGCACTCGGTGCCCTCGCGAACCCGCCCCCGCTCCGTCGTGCCGTCGGCCCGGGACTCAGCCGAGGTTGTCGCCCCAGCCGCCCTGGATCATCGTTTGGAACGCCCACGTTCCGTCCCGCCTGATCAGGATGTCGGCGTACCGCAGCTGTCGGGTCTCGCCCTGGACCGTCATGGTCGAGTCCGTGAAGACCACGGCGATGGCGGGGGAGAGGAAGACGGGCGTGCGTGTCGACTCGAACGTGATGTCCTCGCCCCCGTCCCCCATGACATGGGTCATCGTCGCGATGAACCGCTCGCGGTCCCACTGTGCCGAACGGCCGTTTCCGGCCGCGTCGTCACTCACGAGATTGAGGGGGAAGGCCGCCATGTCGGCCATCCGCTCGACGTTGCGCTTCGCGCTCTGGGCGTCGTACTCCGCGAACCAGGCGTCCAGGCTCGCGCGGTCCTCGGCGGTCGGGACATAGCCGGTCCGGGGCAGAACGGTCACGCTGGCTCCTCCTCTTCAAGGCTTTCGGGCACGCGTCGCGTACGCACGCATCGAGAGCTCATCAAGTTTGACTACGAACGGAGGGTAAGTGCTGTGAGTGCTCTAGTCAAAGTTGAATAGACGAGAAATGGCGGCGGCCCAGTCGTTGGGTGTGGGCGTGGTACGCATGCGGGCCACCGGACGCGGCCGTCAGGAGCCGCAAGGCAGCCTCTTGCGGCTCCGGCCCGTTCGCCCGATCTGCGCAATAAGGCTCAGTGGTCGACGGTGACGACGATCTTGCCTACCTGGGTGCCCGCTTCCAAGTAGCGGTGGGCTTCGGCGATGCCGTCCAAGGGGAAGGTGCGGTCCACGAGGGGGCGGAACGCGCCGGTGCGCAGGCCGGAGGAGACGAACGCGACGGCGCGGCGCAGGCGTTCCGGGTCGGCGGTGGTCTCCTGCGTGACGGTGTAGGTGCGCATGTTCAGGGCGGGCATGCCGAGTTCGAACCCCGGGTAGGGGGTCGGATCGCCGCTCAGTGCGCCGTACAGGAAGAGCGTGCCGTCCGGGGCGACCGCCTTGGCCAGGTCCACGACGCCGGGGCCGGCGATGGCGTCGAAGACGAACTCGGCACCCCGGCCTCCGGTCAGGTCGAGCACTCGCGCGGTGACGTCCTCCTCGTCGGTGACGATCACGTCGGCCGCCCCCGCCTTGAGCAGCGCGTCCTTCTTGGCGCCGGTGCGGGTGGTCGCGATGGGCACCGCCCCGACGCGGTGGGCGATCTGGATCGCGGCGAGCCCGACACTGCTGGAGGCCGCGGTCAGTACGACCGTGTCCCCGGCACGCATCCCGCCGACCTCCACCAGCGCCCCGTACGCGGTCAGGTACGGCATCCATACCGCTGCGCCCCCGACCGCGTCGAGCTCGTCGGGGCGGTGTACCACCGCGGACGCGGGGACGAGCGCGCGCTCGGCGTAGACGCCGTAGTCGTTCATCGAGAACGCGGGCACCACGCTGACCTGCTGGCCGACATCGAATCCGGTCACGTGCGTGCCGACGGCCTCGACCACGCCTGCGGCCTCGGTGCCGAGCCGGGCGGGGAACTCCCTTACGGGTTCGATGTAGTTGCCGTCGCGGAACAGCACCTCGGCACGGTTGAGGCCGATCGCGTCGACCCGGATCAGCAGCTCACCCGGGCCGGGTGTGCCGACCTCCAGGTCCTCCAGCCGCAGGACCTCCGGGCCACCGTGCTCATGGAACCGCACTGTTCTGGTCATCGTGCATCCCCCTGTTCATGGACGTGAGTTGCGACCCGCGTGCGTGGTCGGCGAGACAACTGCCGCAACCGCGCCGCCGTGTCGGGCCTCACTCAAGCGGAAGGTACGACAGCTGTCAAACTTCGACATGGATCGTACTTTGACTGGTGTCATATTTTGATGGATGTCGTATGTTGATGGGTGTCAGGCTTTGCTGGACTTCGTAGGACGAGCGTGGGAGGTCAACGCGCGATGGCGGTAGCACGACGGAGCGGGCCGGAGCGGGTCCCGTCCCACCCGGACATCCGGGAGATCAGCCTGCAGCAGGTGCTTGAGGCCCTGGTCGACCCGATACGCCGGCGGATCGTCCGCGAGTTGTACGCCGCTCGCCGGGAGCTCGCCTGCGGCACGATCGACCTGCCGGTCAGCAAGTCCACGGCCACCCGCCACTTCCACGTTCTGCGCGAGGCCGGTCTCATCAGGCAGTACTACGCGGGTACTTCCCGCATGAACGCACTGCGCAGCGAGGAGTTCGAGCAAGCCTTCCCGGGGCTTCTCCGCGCCCTCATGGAGCAGCGCGAGCGGGAATGAAACCCGGGCCATGGCCGGCGGGCGGTTCGGGCTGGGCGGCGGTCGGGAGTGGGAAGAAGCAGGGGCAGGTGCGCCCCCGCCTCCTCCCGCTCCCTCTGGTTCCTTCCAGTAGGCGTCCTCGCTTTAGTAGTCGTCCTCACCGTAGAACTCATGGCGTTCGCTGATGTGCTCGTAGAGCTCGTCGACGAGCGGGGACTCGTCGGCCCACCAGGGGGTACGGGCGGCGGGTTCAGCGGAGCCGCCGGTGACCAGCGAGGGATCGACGGCGTCCATCCACGGGAACGCCTCCTCGTCGTCGAGTTCCTCGGCATCGATCTCGCTGAGCCGGCGGATCATGGGGACGGGCACGGTCGACTGCTGGTGCCGCACCATCCAGGTGTTGCGGAAGAAGTCGAACTGCAGGTGGTAGCAGTCGTCCGATTCGCTGAAGACGATCGGGGGGACGAGGAAGTGCGCCGCACCGACCGTGGCCGCGACGTCGATGTAATTGTCGGGAGTCCCGCCGGAATTCCAGCACGCGGCGAAGTTCACGGGCGTCAGCGGGTCTTTGCTGAGGATGTGTATCTGGTTGCCCCGGATCACGAACTTTTCCGGGTCGAGGACCACGTCCTCGCCGAGCATCAGGATCGGCGCCGGCATGATGTGCGCCTTGGCGAAGGACTGAGCGCGCTCGTAGAGATCGACGATCTCATCGAAACGCGTGGCGTCGAACCTGCCGAAGTCATGGAACGGGCAGCACACGTTGTCCGTTTCTTCCCCATCCGGGAAGAAGGCCGACTTGTCGAACGACGACACGGGCGAGGGCGACGGTATCGACGAGTCCGAGGGACCCGGTGAGCCCGGTTTCTCGGAGTACTTGGCATTGAGGAAGGCGGGAATCCATGTGCCGTCCGGGCCTTCCGCCTCGACCACCGCCGTGTCGCACAGATCGCGGAACGCCGTGTCGCCGAGCTTGCAATTGAAGTAGTCGAGCAGGGTGATCGCGGCGCATTCGGCCAGCGACAGGGTGTCGCTCTTCGGGAACCAGAAGTCGTAGCCGTTCGCGAGGAAATGCACGCCACGGAACTGCTTGTGGACGAAGGGCTCGCCGGTCTCTCCGGAGGTGAGGCCGTTCCAATGCGCCGCGGCGACCTGGTTGTAGTAGGCGTCGGCATGGCGGGCGAGCTCGGGAGCGAAGACGCTTTCGCCGGTCCAATAGCAGGCCTTGCTGAACAGCGCGCCGATCTCGGGATCGTGCGTGACGTCCGGTTCGCTGAAGACGAGTTCGGTCCGCAGGAAGACTTTGCGGCCGTCGCGGAAGGGCGCGCCCTCGTGCTCGTACCGCTGGTCGAAGATCACGCAGGTGAGGGGCTCGATCTCGGAGACCGCCGGCCCACCGACCAGGTCCAGGGCGGGATCGGCGGAGCCCCCGGTGAGGTAGAGCAGGACGGTGTAGCGGGAGACATGTCCGCGGGCGGCGTCGTAGTAGGGCGTATCGCGGTGGTGGTGGAAGTTGCTGTCGCCGGGCTCGAAGCGATTGCAACGGAACACCGGATTCACATGCGAGAAGCCGTCGAGCGTCGCCTCCGGCATCGACGCCGTCACTGCCTTGGTGAGCGCCTCGGCGAGCAGCGCCGAGTGGAAGATGAAGCGTTCGCCGCCGCGCGAGGAGGCGTTGAGCGGCGGGACGTAGAGGTTGAGCGAGTCGAGCCGTTCCAGGCCGGCGCGGGTGGCATCCGGCAGCCGCAACGACAGCGCGTACGCGTCCTGCCCGAGCTCGACGGGCTCGGCGAGCTCCAGATCGAGGGGGACGTCCGCAAACAGGTGGTCCAGCGGAACGATGTTCTCGAACGTACGGAACGACAGCTCGCGGGGATCGACGAAGACGGCGGCCAGGTGCGGCGCGCCCTCGCTGGGCCGGGCGAACAGCTCGCGCACATCGGCGTCGATGCGCTCGGCGTCGACGAAGCGCACCGACTTGTGGCGCGCGGTGGGGTGCCAGGAGACCGACAGCCCGTCGAGCGTCGCTGCGGGCTCGGTGTCGGTCGCGTCGACCTCGGCGCGGTAGCGGGCGACCTCTTCGCCGGTGGCCTCACCGGTCGAGAGGGCGAAGAATCGGTCGCGGAGTTCGGCGCTCACACGCTCCTCCAGTAGCTGCGCAGGGTGGTCGGGAGCTGAGGGGCGGAGGCGAGCTTCTGCACGCCCGCCTCGGAGACGTCGTCGCGGTACAGCAGGAGGCGCTGGAGCGAGCCGATGAACGGTGCCGACAGCAGGGCGTCAGCGCCGTCCTCGCCGATGTCGTTGTACCGGAGGTCGAGCTCGATGAGATTCGTCAAACCGCTCAGCGAGCGCACGCCCTCCGCGGTGACCGCGTTGCACTGGAGGTGCAGGCGCCGCACCGCCGCGAATTGCGGGGATGCGGTGAGGGCCGCCAGACCGGAGTCGCCGATGGCGCAGTACCGCAGGTCCAGCGTCTCGATCCGGCCGCTCCCGGTCGCGGCCGCGAGGGCCTCGGCACCGGGGTCACCCATGCGGAAGTACGAGAGGTCGAGGGCGGTGAGCCGGCCGAGGTCGACGCTCGCGAGACCGTCCGCCTCGATGGGCGGCGGCATGAGCGGTCCGTTCTCGTCCCAATGCTCTTCTTCGTGCCCCCACTCCTCGCCTTCCGGGTCATCACCCGCCTTGATCCGCAATGCGGTCACGAAGGGGCCCTGCAGGGCCTCTGCTATCAACGCGGGTGCCTCGTCGGACCAATCGACGGCGACCTTCGTGGCGAACCCGTGCCGACGCGCCTCGACGGATACCCCCGACGGCAACTCCGCGTCCCAGCTGTCCTGGTGCTTCTCCGACAACAGCTGTATTTCCGACGCCAGTTGCTCGCGCTCGGCGCTGCCCGCCACTCGGGAACGTCGTTCCCATTCGATCAACTTCCCCCGGACATCGCCTCGTTCGTGCAGCGCGTCGGCATAAGCGCGCCACGCCGCAACGTCGTCGGGATGCTCGCGCAGTCTCTGTTCCAAAGCCGTGGCTTCCATGTGGATCACCCTAGAGCCGGCCACTGACAATCGAGTTCCGCCCGAGGTCCTTCTCCGCAAGCAGGGCGAGAACTTCACCGTAAGCAGAGCGGGAACTTCACCGTCCCGGCACGTCGTTGCCCCCGTCCACAGGGCGGACGGGGGCAACGCGGCACCACGTAACGGTGGCTGGTGGCTACCTCACTTCCACCAGTACTTCACACCGCGGTGGTGTGAGCAGGTGCCGCTGGAGTGGCGCGAGTAGGAGTGGCTGTTGTCCTTGCAGCGCGCGGTCTCGTAGCGGTCCGCCGGCCTTTTTCCGGCCTTCCACCCGCATACGCCGGTGGTGTGGTGCACGCACCTGTGCGCGCTGTTCGTGCGCGGCAGCGTCGTCGACGCTTCCGCCGTGCCGGCGGCCCCGAGAACCAGGGCAACGGCAGCCGCAGCGGCGGCGATATGGCTCTTCAAGAATTCCCCCCACAGGAATGGTGCTCAATGGCGCTCAATCGCGCTCTATTTCCGCCGTATCGTACATAGGTGGTGAAGTCCGCCACCCGCGGTACGGGAAAAAATCATGGCCGGATTCTCGCCGTAGCTGCGATACGGCGCTCCAGGTGGAGCGGCGCGAAGCCGTCAGGAGCCGGCGACCGTCACCGGGCGGGCCGGTCCGGTACCCGGTCGAGGAGGTGGCCGACCTCGTCGGCGACGATCCCCGGCTGTTCGGCCTGGAGGAAGTGACCCGAGTCGACTTCTCCGAACCGGCCGTCCGGCAGTGTCTCGACCCAACGGCGCTGGTGCTCGGCGATGACGGCCTGCTGCTGTTGGCGGCCCTTCCCGGGGCGGGACGCCGAGAGCAGGACCGTGGGGCATGTCGGGAGGGCGGGCGGCGCGGCGCTGAGCTGGGGAATGGCCGCGGCCACGGCCTTGAACTCCTTCCTCGTCTGCGCGATGCCGGCCGGGACGAAGTCCTCCGCGAGCATCGTCGCGTAGGTGTCCGCGGGGAAGACCCGGCGGATGTTCCCGCTGGCCATACGGGCCAGCGGGCGGAAGCGGACCAGCGCCTGCGTCACGCCCAGCGCACGGTCGACCTTGCGGGCGGTCTGGTCGAACGTGTCGTAGACGGGCGCGCTCTCCGGTGTCGGGTCGAGGAGCAACAACCCGCGTAGCCGAGGCCCCAGACTCTCCGCCGCGCGGCGCGCGACCAGCCCACCCATGCTGTGCGCGACGAGTACCAGGGGCGCGGAGCCGGGTACCAACGCGTCAACCAGCGCGACCAGGTCGGCGGCCATGTCGTCGATCCCCAACTGTCCCGTCGCGCGATCGCTCCGCCCGAAGCCGGCGCGGTCGTAGGCCAGCAGTCGTGCCCGGTCGGCCAGCAGCGGCACCACCGGATCCCAGCAGGTCCGGCCCAGGCCCTGACCGGCCTCGAAGACGACCCATTGGGTGCCCCGCCCCGACTCCTCCACATAGAGGGACCGCCCGTTCACGGTCACCGTCCGCCCCGTCGTCCGCCTCATGGGTCCCCCGTCCGTCGAACGATTTCATTTTCGATAACGGTATCACTTGTGAAATGGTAGGGGGATGGATACCGCGGACCTGCTTCTCCATCCGGTACGCCTGCGGGTGGTTCACGCCCTGTCAGGCGGACGCGAGCTCACCACGGGCGAGCTGTGCGCCCGGATGCCCGAGGTGTCGAAGGTGACCGTCTACCGGCACGTTTCCTTGCTGACGGAGGCGGGCTTCCTCGAAGTCGCCGGGGAACACCGTGTGCGCGGCGCGGTCGAGCGTCGGTACCGGTTGCGCCAGAACCGTCCCTCGATAGACGCTGACGGCGCCGCGGCCATGTCCTTGGACGACCATCGCCGCGGTTTCGCCGCCGCCATGGTCGTCCTCATCGCCGAGTTCAACGCCTATCTCGACCGGGAGGGCGCGAACCCGACCGCCGACTCGGTCTCCTACCGCCAGGGCACGCTCTGGCTCTCCCCGGACGAACTCAGCGGTCTCCTGGGCAAATTGGCCGAGGTACTCCAGCCCTGCCTAGGCAACGAACCCGCCCCGGGGCGCGTCCCGTACCTCCTGAGCCCCGTCCTCTTCCCTGCCGAGCCGCCGGATTCCTGACGGCGACCGACAGGACGTGCCTTCTCCGCCCAGGTCAGACCGCGGCGAAGAAGGCACTCATGCCGTCGATGTCCGAGAGGTAGCTGTCGATGGCGGTGATACGTCCGGACCGGATGGTCAGCACGGTCGCAAGGTGTTCGTCGAGCTTGCGGCCGTCGGGGGCGGTCGCGGTGTTGCGCAGCGAGAGCGCCGCGCCGTGTGCGCCGATGAGCACGTGCAGCAACTCGGTCCGCACCCCCCGATCCGCGATCTGCCGGGCCCGCTCCACGGCCAGGTCCGCCCCGCGGATGGTGCCGGAAATGGTGCCGGCCCCCGGCATGGACCAGGTGATCTCGTCGGCGAACAGATCACGCAGTGCCTGCCAGTCACGATCCTTGAAAGCGGCGAGGAACCGTTCGGCGATCGCGGGATCTGCGGTGTTCGTGGACATGGGCCGGCATCTCCTGTTCTTCACCGAGTGCTGCCGGCGGCAGGTAGCCGCAACGGCAGACTCGCGGTGGGTCGAGCGATGAGTCGAGCCTAGGCCGCGGCGCCCGGTGGTGCGGGACGGCAGCGTGGTGCTCTCGCCACCCGCCAACTGGGGTCGAACGGCTGCCTGTTGTGTGCAGGGTGCCCCGGGAGGAGGGGGCGGCGCGCTCCTGACTTACCGGGTGGCGACGTCGTGCCTGGTGCCCTCCGTGATGGCCCTGAGTTTGTCCGGGTTGGCGACGTTGTGCAGGGTGGTGATGCGGCCGTCGGCGTCGATGTCGAAGGTGACCGTGGCGATCACGCGGTCCGGTCCGCTGAACATCAGCCCCGGGCCGCCGTTGATCTCGACCAATTCGGCGTGCATGTCGTCAGGCGCGATGCCCTGGTACGTCACGGTGCCGATGGCGGCGAACCAGGAGGCCACCGTGTGCGCGCCCACCACCGGGCGCAGGGCCTGGCGGACCTTGCCGCCGCCGTCGGTCCACAGCGTGACGTCCGGAGACAGCAACTCCATCAGGGTGTTGATGTCCCCACCGGTCGCGGCCGCGAAGAACTTCTCGGTGACCTCGCGCTGCCGCGACCGGTCCGCGGCGAAGCGCGGCCGACGGGCCTGTACGTGCTCGCGGGCGCGGTGGGCGGCCTGCCGTACGGCGGCTTCGGAACGCTCCACCGCCTCCGCGATCTCGGCATGGCTGAAGCCGAAGACCTCCTTCAACACGAACACCGCGCGTTCCAGGGGGCTCAGCGTCTCCAGCACCACCAGCATCGCCATCGACACCGACTCGGCGGCCGTGACGGAATCGGCGGTGTCGCCGACGGTGAGGATGGGCTCCGGCAGCCATGGCCCCACATACGTCTCCCGTTTGTGCCGGGTGGACCGCAGCCGCTCCAACGCCAGATTCGACACGATCCGCGTCAGGTACGCCTTGGGGTCGGCCACCTGCGAACGGTCGGCGGCAGACCACTTGAGCCAGGCGTCCTGAACCGCGTCCTCGGCGTCGGCCGCCGTCCCGAGGATGCGGTAGGCCACCGAGAACAGCAGGTTGCGATGCCGGTGGTACACCAGGTGGTCCGGGTCCGGATCCGTGGGCTGGTTCGGTGCGGGGGCCGCGGGCGGGTAGGTCACCGCGCCTCCCGTATACGGGTGAAGCGGCCGCCGCGCGGCCAGATCGCGCCCGAGGCGGGCATCTTCTTCATGCGGCCGTAGGTCGGCCAGGGGGAAGCACTCACCGTCTCCTTATACCGGGCCGCCAGACGGCCGGTCAGATAGAGGCGCCGGGGGCTGTCGTCGGGGTGCGTGAACTGCACGACCGCCTCGTGCCGGCCCAGGCTCACCGGCGTGTGGTAGTAGCCGAAGCGGAACGGCTTGGGCTGCCTGCCCTTGAGTGCGCGGGCGATGGACACCGCCGCGTGCACACCGGTCGGCATGCCGCCCTGGCAGGTGCCGTGCATGACCCCGTAGCCCTGGCGGATCGCCGCCGCGTCGCCGACGGCGTACACATCCGGGTGCGACACCGAACGCAGCGCGGCGTCGGTGACGATGCGGCCGTGCGCGTCGACCGTCAGCCCGGCGGCGGCCGCCAGCGGCGACACCCGGGTACCGCTGGTCCACAGCACCGCATCGGCGGGAACACTCTCGCCACCGGCCAGTTCGACCGCGTCGGGCAGTACCTTCACCACCTCGACCCCGGTGCGCACCCGGACGCCGAGGCGGTCCAGCGCGGCCCGCAAATACGCCCCGGCCTTCGGGTGCATCGCCGCACCGGGCTCCTGCCGGCCCAGCAGTACGACCTTCAGCTCCGGGTGCCGCTCGGCGATCTCCGCGGCCGCCTCGATGCCGGTCAGCCCGCTGCCGCCGATCACCGCCGTGCCGCTGCCGAGCTGCGCCAGCCGGTCGGCCAGCACCTCGGCGTCCTGGGCGCTGTTGAGGGTGTACGCGTGCTCCTCGACACCCGGCACCGCCGCGGTGTCGGCCACGCTCCCCAGCCCGTACACCAGCGTGTCGTAGTGCAGCACCTGGTCGTCATCGACCCGTACGGTCCGTGCGTCCGCGTCCACCGACGTCACCCAGCCGCGCATGAAGCGCACGCCGGTGCCTTCCAGCAGTGCCGGGATGCTCAGCTCGGCGAGCTGCTGCCCGGTCGCCGTCATGTGCAGCCGCAGCCGCTCGGTGAACCGCTCCTGCGCATTCACCAGGGTCACTTGCACGTCCTCGCGCCGGCCGACCCTGGCCCCGAGCTGGATCGCGGCGGCCATGCCTGCGTAACCCGCGCCCAGGATGAGGACGCGGTGGGTGGCCGACTGATGTGGGTCCCTCTGAGGGGTGCCTGATTGAGGGGGGCCTGACTGATAAGTGGCGGTGTGGTGCGCGGTCGACCGGCTGGTGATCGCCACACCGGCTGCTGTTTCGTGCGGGGTGTTCATCTTCTCGCCTGCCTTCACTTTCCTTCGCTCGCCTGCTGACGACCACCAGATGCAAGCTCCCCGTCCATTCGTGACATGGGGTCGATGTGACCTGCGACACGGTCGAGTTGCGGCGTGGCCAGGGGGGTGGGAGTGGCACAGGGGAGGCGGCTGAGACGTCCGAAGTGCGTTGTCAGTGGCGGGAGTTAGGCTCCGATCATGGTGACTGAGATGAGTGATATGCAGGACGAACGGCCCGGAGAAGACCCGGGGGAGGGGGGCAGGAACGGGACCGACAACGGGTCGGATGAGGTGTTGCCGAAGCTGGGCAGTCATGCCGTACTGACCATGAGTTTCCCGCCGTTCCCTCCTCCGGGCGGGTCGGACGAGCCGGGCCTGGTGCCGCATGACCCGGTGCGTGCCCGCCAGGTCGTTGAGGAGCTCGGCACCGTGGAGGAGGTCCTGGAGCAGCTGCCGGACCGCCCCATCGCGGACCTGCCCTATCCGGAGGTGCGCGCCGATCTCGAACTGGTCGCGGTCGGATGCTGGGGCAACGTCGTCCACATCATCGAGCCGGCCCTCGGCAGTGACCTCCTTACGGATGCCATGACGGAGGAGGTCCGAAGGCAGCGTGCGCGGCACCCGGAGGCCCGGATCGTCGGGTCGGTCGACATGGACTACGGAAACAGCTTCCTCGAAGACGTGGTGGACCTGCCCGGCGGCGTGGAGTCCTACGCCGGGGGATGGGACTGCGATGACGAATGGGATGTCGTCGGCGATCCGGAAGAGGTGTTGCGCGCCATAGGCATCGACCGTGAGGCGGCAGCGGAAGCGGGGTTCGACCTCGACGAGGAGCCTTGCGACCGTGTCTGGTCCGATCTCGGTGTCCTCGCCATCTGGGGACTCCCGGGCGGTCCCGGCGTCGGCCCCGGTGCCGGGGGTCGGCAGGTTTCCGTGTTCCGCGTCCGTCGCACCTCGGGGGCCGCATTCGACCTGGAGGAGGTGTGGTTCGGGCGCTGATGTGGATGACCCTGGACCAAAGGGAGTTGGACGGATGGCCCATGCCCCAACGGACGCTGGCTGCAGAGACGATTTCGGCCGACCCGGCGCTTCCGTAGGTTCGTTGCGACCACCACATGCATCACTTCCGCAACGGAGGAACCTTTATGCCCACCCGCACCGCCAGCCGCCGCCTTGTCACCGCGGCCATAGCCGTCGGCGCCTCCGCGGCGATCCTCGCTCCCACGGCGCATGCCGCTGACGCCTCCGAGGTCGTCGCGAAGAAGCCCGCCAAGCTCACCGTCGCGTCGTACCAGGCGTACCTGAAGAAGCTGAAGACGCCCGAGGCGAAGAAGACCCTCAAGGGCTTCAGTGCACTGACCGGCGGTCAGAAGGCGACCTTCGTCAAGGACCTGCAGAACCGCAAGATCTACGAGGCTCTCGTCGCTCAGGTGGAGGGGCGGATCGGTCGGCCGCTCACCCTCATCGACCCGTACAACAGCGAGGTGCGTGTCGTCACCAAGGCCGCCACCTCGGTGGGCAAGGACAAGCGCCGCACCACCACCGTCCGCTTCACCGTGACCGAGGAGATCTTCAAGATCCCGGTCACCTCCGAGACCATCAGCATCGCCTACCCGACCGCCGGCAACGGCCCGAAGCGGGCCACCGCCACGGCCAAGGTCTCCAACGTCAACGCGGCCATAGCGATCAGCCACAACCGCGTCAGCGTCAAGGGCTACGGCGCCCAGACCTACTGGTCCGCCGAGCCGCAGGTGTCGTCCTTCGGCAAGGCCGTCTACAAGAAGGAGCACGTCCTCGGCTCCAAGGTCACCTACCGGGCCAGCCTGACGAACAACGAGGACTGACCCGCGGTCGAGCTCCTGGCTCCTGGGAACGGTCACTTCCCTGGGAACCGGGGCACTGTGAGGCCCAGGACGCCGCGTCCTGGGCCTCACGCCCGGGCGAAGGGCCCGACACCCCGTGATGGTGGCGACACCCGGTGAGGGGGATGGTGCGGGCGATGAAGTGATGTTAGGCAGTTCATTGACTGCCGCAAGTGGATTGCCTACTGTCGATTCTCCGTCGCCAGCCGCCCACGGAGTCCTCATGACATCGCCAGGCCCCGGTCATCGCGCTCATCGCACCCGCCGCCCCCGAACGGCGACCGCAGTGCTCGGCTGCTGTACGGCGCTGGCGGTGACCGCCGGCTGCGGGAGCTCCGACGGGGCGGGTGCCGGGGGCGCCGATGCCACCCAGGCTTCCCATGGCGCCACCCACCCGGGTCAGGCTGCCCATGCCGAGCACTACACAGGTGAGCTCGCGGACGGTGCGCAGTGGATCGCTGACGTGCCCCAGGACTTCAACGGCACGCTGATGCTGTTCTCGCACGGCTTCGGACCGCTCCAGGCGCGGAACGCCCCCGATCCGAAGACCCGCGACGCGCTCCTCAAGCGGGGCTATGCGCTGATCGGTTCCTCGTATTCCGGTAGTTCCCTCTGGGCGCTGAACGTCGCCGTGAAGGACCAGTTCGACACCCTCAGCGCGGTGAGGAAGAAGGTCGGTGCGGTGCGCGAGCCGAAGCGCACCCTTGCCTGGGGGGAGTCGATGGGCGGGCTGATCAATGCGCTCGTCGCGCAGCGCGGCCGGGGCCGGGTCGACGGTGCGCTCTCCGCCTGCGGAATCCTGGCGGGGGGCATCGACTTCAACGAGTACCAGACGGATGGCGACTACGCGATCAATCAGCTCCTCGTCTCCGGCAGTTCCGGCAGTTCCGGCGGCTCCGGCGGCTCCGGCAAACAGATCAAGGTCAGCGGCTTTTCCTCCGACGAGGAGGCCACCGCTTCCGGGAAGGCCCTCGCCGACGCCGTCCGGCGTGCCCAGTCGACAGTGCGGGGCCGCGCCCGTACGGCGCTCGTCGCGGCCCTGCGCAACCAGCCCAACTGGTCCAGCGGCCGGCAGCCGCCCACCGTCCACGACTACGAGGCACGCGAGGAGCAGCAGGCCGAGGGGCTCGTCAGGATGTCCCTCCCCTTCACCCTCGGGGCGCGCTATCAGGTGGAGAAGGCCCAGGGCGGACCCGTCTACTCCAACGTCGGCGTCGACTACGCCCGGCTGCTCCGGCACAGCCGCGATCTCCCCCAGGTCCGCGCCCTCTACAAGAAGGCGGGCCTCGACCTGGACCAGGACCTGGCCAAGCTCACGCGCAACGCCCACACCGAGGCGGACCCGGACGCCGTACGGAACATGGAGCGCACCGCCGTGCCCTCCGGCCACCTCGCCGTACCGCACCTCACCCTGCACACCACGGACGACCCGCTGAACCCGGCGCCCCAGGAGAGCGAGTACGCCCGCACGGTGCGCAGTGCGGGCGACGGCAGCATGCTGCGCCAGACATACGTGCACGCCACCGGCCACTGCACCTTCCGGCCCGGCAACTGGCTCGCCGCGCTGAACGCCCTTGAGCACCGTCTGGACAGCGGCAGCTGGGGATCGGCCACCGAGCCGCAGAAGCTCAACCAGGCCGCGAAGGAGGCGGGGGAGGGCAACTACCCCGCGTTCCTCCGCTACACCGCTCCGGAGCTGGTCGGTGTCCGGGAGCGCGAAACGAAGGCGCACGACACGAGGGCGCACGACACGAGGGCGCACTGATCGCAGACGTGCGCGCGAACGCGAACGGCGCGCGAAGACGATGGCCGCAGTCGGCTCGTACCGCCAGGTCACGCACTGATCGGCGAGGATTCGGAGCGGGCTACGGTGGACCGCGTGAACACGGAAGAGTCGCTGCGGCCCCAGTCCCTCATGCTGACGTTCCTGGGGGACCAGGTGCTGGGGCGGGACGTCTGCGTGTACTCGGGCAGCGTCATCGACGTGTTCGCCCGCGCCGGGATCGGTGAGCAGGCGACGCGTTCGACGCTGACCCGCATGGTGAACCGCGGCCTGCTGCGCCGCCAGCGCGAGGGCCGCCGGATGTACTTCGGTCTGACCGAGTACTCGGCGGCCGTGTTGCGCGACGGCGAACGGCGCATCTGGCAGACCGGTGCGGTGAACCGGGAGTGGGACGGCACCTGGACCCTGCTCGGTTTCTCGCTGCCCGAGTCCTGGCAGCGCCAGCGCCACGACCTGCGCGCGAAGCTCGCCTGGAGCGGCTTCGGACCGCTGTTCAGCGGCCTGTGGATCGCACCCGGTGAGGTGGACGTGTCGTCGCTGGTGGCCGAGCTCGGCCTGGCCGCCCATGTGAAGATCTTCCGGGCGCACGCCGACACCGGTATGGACATCGGCGCGATGATCGAGGAGACCTGGGACCTGGCCGAACTGGCCGGGCATTACGAGGGGTTCGTACGGCGCTGGCAGCCGTGGGAGACGCGGCTGCCGGACGACGCTTCCGCTGCCTCCGGAAGCGGGGAGTCCGCTCTTGCCTCTTCGCCCTCCTCCGGCCGGGAGGAGCCCCATCTCGCCGCGCTCGCCCTGCGGCTACGGCTGCAGGCCGAGTGGCTGCAGGTCATCCGCCGCGACCCGCGCCTGCCGGTCCGGCACCTGCCGGACGACTGGCCGGCCGAGCAGGCCGAGAAGACGTTCCGGGCGGTGTACGACCGGCTCACGCCGCTCGCCCAGGGCGCCTCGGAACGCCTTCTCGACCTCGTACCCGTACGGCCCGACCAGGTGTAGAAGCCCCTACCCGCCAGTCAGGTGCAGAAGTCCCTACACCCGCGATCAGGCGTAGAAGCGGGACAGGCTCTGCAGTACGGCCGCGGGCTTGGTTCCGTTCTCGATCTCGATCGTGCCGTCGACGGTGATCTGCACTCCGCCGGCCACGTCCTCGACCTCGGCCAGCCTCCCGGCCAGCCGGATGCGGGAGCCGACCTTCACCGGTGCGGGGAAACGCACCTTGTTGAGGCCGTAGTTGACCTTCGTCGTGACGCCCTGGACGTCCAGCAGCTCGGTGAACAGCGGGATGAAGAGGGAGAGGGTGAGGTAGCCGTGGGCGATCGGGGTGCCGAAGGGGCCCGCGGCGGCCTTTTCCGGGTCCACATGGATCCACTGGTGGTCGCCGGTGGCGTCGGCGAAGGTGTTGATCCGCTCCTGGGTGACCTCGATCCACTCGCTGGTGCCGAGGTCGCTGCCCGCGAGCTTCTTCAGTTCGTCGATGCCGTTGACGGTGATGCTCATAAGTGGCCTGTTCCTTGAGGGAGTTGGTCAGTTGCCGTAGTGCTCGCGCACCCGGGACTTCAGGAGCTTCCCGGAGGCGGTGCGCGGGAGTTCGTCCGCGACCACCACCGACTTGGGGATCTTGTATTTGGCGAGCCGCCCGGTCAGCGAGGCCAGCGCCTCGTCCGGGTCCAGTGCGACGCCGTCGGCGGGTACGACGACCGCGCGGGGCACCTCGCCCCACCTGTCGTCCGGAACGCCGATCACTGCGCATTCGGCGATGCCGGGATGAGCGAGCAGCAGGTCCTCGATTTCGGCGGGGTAGATGTTCTCCCCACCGGAGATGATCATGTCCTTGATGCGGTCGACGACGTACACGTACCCGTCCTCGTCGACCCGGGCCGCGTCCCCGCTGCGGAACCAGCCGTCCGCGAAGGAACCCGCCGTCTCCTCGGGCAGCCCCCAGTAGCCGGCCATGACGTGTGGCCCACGGACGACGACCTCACCGGTCTCGCCGACGTCGACCGGCGTGAGGTCCGGACGGACCACCCGTACGTCGCTGAAGAAGTGCGGCACACCGGCCGAACCCGCCTTGTCGACCGCGCGCTCGGCGTCCAGGAACAGCGTCCCGGGCGCCGCCTCGGTCATGCCGTAGCCCTGGAGGAAGGTCAGGCCCCGCTCCTGATAGCGGGCGATCAACGGCGTCGGCACCGGGGAGCCGCCGCAGTTGAGGATTCGCACGCTGGACAGATCCGCGTCCGCCCAACGCGGATGCCGCGCCACCTGGTCGAACATGGTCGGCACCCCGAACATGAAGGTGATCCGGTGCCGTTCGATCAGATCGAAGGTGGCCTCCGGGTCGAAGGCCTCGACGAGCACGCAGGTGCCGCCCTTGAGCAGTACCGGAAGGGTGAGCATGTTCAGGCCGGCGGTGTGGAACAACGGGGCCGAGACCAGGGCCCGTTCGTCGGCGGTCAGATCGGTGTCGACCAGGACGTTGAGCGCGTTCCAGGTCAGATTGGCGTGGGTGAGCATCGCGCCTTTGGGGCGGCCGGTGGTCCCCGAGGTGTACATGATGAGGCAGGTGTCGTCGGCGGTGACCGGCTCGTCGATCGGCACCGCGGGGGCCGCGGCGAGCAACTCCTCGTAATCCGTGCCGACTTCGAGGTGGGTGCGCACATCCGTGACTCCCGACAGATCGCCGACGAGCCCGGCGTGCGCGGGGCCGAAGACGAGGGCCTTGGCGCCGGAGTCGGCGAGCTGGTAGGCGAGTTCGGGCCCGGAGAGACGGGTGTTGAGCGGGACGAAGACCGCGCCGAGGATGCCCGCGGCGAACAAGGTCTCCAGGTAGGAGGGGTGGTTGGGGCCGAGATAGGCGATCCGGTCGCCGCGCCGGATGCCGCGGTCGCGCAGCGCGTGCGCGAGGCGGGTGGTGCGCTCGTGCAGTGCGGCGTACGTGGTCGCGGCGCCGCCGTGGATCAAGGCGGTGCGGTGCGGGGTCTTGCGGGCCCGGCGTGCGGGCCACGACCCCAGTCCCTCGTTGCGCATCGATGGCCCCTTACGGCGTGGTCAGCCCGAGCAGGCGGGCGGCGTTCTCCTTGAGGATCTTCGGCCGCACCTCGTCCTTGACCGACAGCTTCGCGAAGTCGGCGAGCCAGCGATCGGGAGTCAGGACGGGGAAGTCGGAACCGAACAGGACCTTGTCCTTGAGCAGGGTGTTCGCGTACTGCACGAGCTGCGGCGGGAAGTACTTCGGCGACCAGCCGGACAGGTCGATGTGTACGCCCGGCTTGTGGGTGGCGACGGCGAGGGCCTCGTCCTGCCAGGGGAAGGACGGGTGGGCCAGGATGATCTTGAGATGGGGGAAGTCGGCGGCGACGTCGTCCACGTGCAGTGGGTTGGAGTACTTGAGGCGGATGCCACCGCCGCCCGGGACGCCCGCGCCGATGCCGGTCTGGCCGGTGTGGAAGAGGGCGATGGTGCCGGTCTCCTCGATGACGTCGTAAAGTCCGTACGCCATACGGTCGTTGGGGAAGAAGCCCTGGATCGACGGGTGGAACTTGAAGCCCTTCACCCCGAACTCCTCGACCAGGCGGCGGGCCTGGCGCACGCCCGCCCGGCCGCGGAACGGGTCGATGGAGGCGAACGGGATCAGGACGTCCGGATGGGCGGCGGCCGCCTCGGCGACCTCCTCGTTGGGGACGGGCTCGGTGCCGGTCGCGGACTCGGCGTCGACGGTGAAGACCACCGCCGCCATCCTCCGTTCACGGTAGTACGCGGCCATCTCCTCCAGGGTCGGCTTCCGCTTGCCCTCGATCTTGAAGTACGTGGCGGAGGCGTCGTGCAGGTCGTCGTCGAGGGAGGAGTGGCCGTGCGAGGACACCTCCGCGTGCGTGTGGACGTCGATGGCTTCCAGTGCGCTGATGTCCATCACGCCTCCGGGATCCGGGGTGCGGGGATGCCGACCGTCTGGAGCTCGGTCCCGACCGAGGTGGGCCAGGCGTCGGCGAGCGCGTCAGCGGTCCAACCGCCGTCCGCATAGGCCGACGTGATCTCCTGTGGATGCGACCAGAGGGTCAGCCGGTCGCCGCCGATACCGATCGCCTGCCCGCTGATGCCGCGTGCCGCCTCCGAGGCGAGGAACGGGACGAGGGCCGCGCAGTCCGCGGGCGTGCCGAAGCCCTCGCCCTTCCGCAGGAAGTCCGGCAGCGGCTCGCCGTTCTTCATGGCCTCGATGTACGGGGCGAACGCCGGGATGGTCTCGGTCATCGCGGTGGCGGCCACCGGCACGATCGCGTTGACGGTGATGTCCGCCCTGGCCAGCTCCATCGACCAGGTACGGGCCATCGCGGCGATACCGGCCTTGGCGGCGGCGTAGTTCGTCTGCCCGAAGTTGCCGCGCTGGCCGGCCGGAGAACCGACCAGGACCAGCGTGCCGCCCTCGCCCTGCTCGCGCATGCGGACGGCGGCGGCGCGGGCGCAGGTGAAGGTGCCCTTGAGGTGAGTGGTGAGCACCGTGTCGAAGTCCTCGTCGGTCATCTTCCACAGGACCTTGTCGCGCAGGATGCCCGCGTTGGTGACCAGGACGTCCAGCCGTCCGAACTCGCTCACGGCGCGCGCCACCAGACGGTCGGCGGCCTCGGCCGTGCCGACCGACACCACCTCGGCGACGGCCGTGCCACCCGCTTCGGCGATGGACTTCACGGCTGCTTGCGCCACGTCCTCGTCCACGTCGTTGACGACGACGCAGGCGCCGTGGGCGGCCAGTGCCCGGGCGTAGGCGAGTCCGAGGCCCCGGCCGCTGCCGGTGATGACGGCGGCCTTGCCGGTGAGATCGATGGTGGGCACGTACGAGTCCCTTCGTAGGGGCGCCTGCACGGCGCTCGAGGTGCGACGTCGAGATCGAAGGTAGGAACAATGATTGTTGACGTCAATAGTTGTTGCCGACCGACGCGATGCGTCACACTGGGACCAGCACCCTCAACCCGCCCCCTGCCCGGGGCCCTGACCAGGGAGTCCGTCATCGCCCGCCAGTCGCGCACCAAGGCCCCCGTCCCGATCGACGCGCACGAACCATGGATGCGCGGACTGCACGCGGATACGGGCTACCTCCTGTACCGGCTGGGGCTGCGTTCCGGGCAGCTCTTCAACGCCTTCCTCCAGGAGTCGGGCGTGCGCCTGCGGCACTACGCGCTGCTGCGTTTCCTCGCCACGACGGAGGGGGCTCTGCAGCGCGAGCTGAGCGCCCGGCTCGGCTATGACCCCAGCGCGATCGTCGGTCTCGTCGACGATCTGGAGAAGCTCGGCTTCGTCGAGCGCCGGCCCGCCCCCGACGACCGCCGCAGCCGGATCGTCGTGCTGACGGAGGAGGGGCGCGCCTTCCTCCGCGACACCGACGCATCGGGACTGCGGGTGACGAACGAGCTGCTGGATCCGCTCAAGCCGGCCGAGCGGAAGACGCTGCACGAGCTGCTGCTGCGGATCGCGGAGGCGGGGTTGGAGTGATCCCCGACAGGCAGCGGCAGCAGCCGAAGCCCGAGCACGAGCGCGACCGCGCCGTCCGGCCGTGCTCGCGCCCGGTGCCCTGCGGCCGGTACCGCACCCCCGCGGCGGTACCGGCCTGACCGGCAGTGGTCGTGCAGGGCAGGTCCCGATCCTCGCCGAGCCCGGCAGCGGACGTCGTTGGTCTCGGACGCACACTCGTTGGCGCGGAACGCACTGTCGGTCCTCGGCGTCCCCGGCGTCCCTGCACACTGTCGGCCGTCTCGAGGCAGCGCCGTCCAGACCTGGGAGCAGGGAGGCATCCAACCGTCATCGACATGTCGAGTTCCCCGTGCACGATCGACCGGAGGCGCACCTTCATCGTCGAGCGCCTCGGCGATCCCGAACTGGGCCCGGAGGTCATCGCCGCCGCCCATCAGATCTCCCTGCGCTACCTGCACCGCGTCTTCCAGCAGCAGGCCACCACCCCCATGGCCTTCATCCGGCAGCAGCGCCTCGACCGCTGCCGCCGTGACCTGGTCAACGCCGCCCTGTCCCACCTGACCATCCACGCCATCGCCACCCGCTGGGGCTATCCCCAAGCCGGACCGCTTCTCCCGCGCCTTCCGGACGGCGGTGGGGATGTCGCCGAGCGAGTACCGGGTGGCCCTGCGGACGGCTCCGGCGGCGGGTGAGGCGGTGGGTGCTCGATGAGTGCCCCATGGGTCCCCCATGAGCGCCGCGTTCAGAGCTGGGGCCGGGCGGCACCGAACCGGGTGTCCTCACCCAGCGCGATCTCCTGCGCGAACGCGGCGTACGAACTCGGGTTCACCAGGGCGTCGGAGGTCGGGATGGTGCTGTAGCGGGGCATGGTGCGGCCGTTGATCACGGCCCGGTCCTGCGGCGCTCCGGCGATCACCTCGCCCGACCACTCCGGTACGTCGATGCCGGCGTCGAAGCGGAAGTGGCTCGCCTCGTGGATCAGCGCCGCCGCCCGGCCGTTGGGCCCGTGCAGGGTCGAGAACTCGTCCCCGATCTCGGTCAGTGTGCCCGGCGTGGTCGTTGCCGCGAACCCCAGGTTCGCGGTCCACTTGAACTGCTCCGGAAGCGCGGTGAGCCGTTCGCGGATCTGCCGGAGCCGGTCGCGGACGGTGTTGACCACGGTCGTGTCCGGGGATCCGGTCATGAAGTGGTGCCCGAACGCCGTCAGGGTGGCGGGATCGAGCGGCGTCGCGGCGGCCGCCGTCTCGGCCGCGCCGATCCAGTCCAGCGCGAGCTCGATGGCGGGTCCGGCGTCGAGCAGCGGGAAGAGACCGTTCCACTGCCCGACGACGTCGGCCGGGTCGGTGACGGTGTTGTCGACGACCTCGCCGTTGAAGTCGTATCGGCAGTAGACCGGCGCATTCACGACGAAACCACCGCTGGAGGTCCGTCGGCCGTCCCGGTTCACCATGGTGGTGACGGTCCGGAACAGGTACGCCTTGGTGCTGAAGGCCCGCAGGCCGGTGATCTCGCCGTCCAGGTCGCGGGTGAAGTCGCCGCTGGTGTGCCAGTTCGGTCCGATCGGCTTCGGGTAGCCGGTCGAGGCGGCGTTGGCCGGCCAGTCGAAGCGCACGTAGTCCGGGCCGTGGAAGAAGTAGGCGAAGCCGCTCTTGACCCCACCGCCGGGGAAGACGGCGTCAAGCGTGGTCCAGTCGGACGGCAGGAACCAGTTGTCCGCCGTCGAGGCGGGGTCGCCGTCCGGCTGCAGCCCGACCAGCTTGATCCGCTGGTAGTTGCCGCCCTGGAAGACGTACTCGAAGTCACTGAAGGCCTGTTGGCCGAGCAGCGCGCCGTCCAGGTCACGGTCGAACGGTGCGGGGAAGAGCGGTTGAACCGGCGCACCCGCGGTGACCACGTGGTCCGCTGCCCAGTCGTAACCCACCGACCAGCCGCCGGCGAAGACGACGCTCAGGCTCGGGTCGGCGTCCGGCGTGGGCAGCGCGCCGGCGATGCGAACGGTGGAGGACATAGCGATCCGCCTGGGGGAGAGGGGCAGGTGGGGGAGAGGGGCAGGGTGGTGGGCCGGGACGTCGTCCGGGTCAGGGGCGGCACGGCGGCTCCCTTTCCACGCTAGACCCCCGGCCGCGGGCCCGCACTCGGTCGCCGCCGGCTGCGCTCGCCGACAACTCGACGGGATGTCACCGTGGTTGGAGAGGTCGCAGTCGGGCTCGGACGCCGCGGGGGTCCGCCGGCACGTCGACGCGGCGGACAGTCAGGCCGATGCCGTGCAGCAGAACGCCGACGCGGCGGCCGCCGCCCAGCAGACCCTCCAGGGCCTGGCCTCCGGTCTCAACGACGCCTGGAGGGACTACACCGCCCAGCACCCGCCGGACTTCGGTTCGGTGACGCTCGATGACTTCAAGCAGTGGTTCCTGGGCAATTGGGGCGACCCGCCCGACAACCCCGCACAGTCCCCCTCGTCGTCGCTCCAGAGCATGATTGCGGCCGTCACCGGTGCGGCTGACGACGTGTTGTCCCCGTTCGACGTCGGGATGTCGCACCCCATCCTGGAGGCCGACGAGGTCCCGGGCGAGACCTCGTCGCTGATCGGGGACGCGTACCCGGCCGCCCTGGCCGATGCGGCGACGGAGCTGTCCGGCCTGGTCGTCGAGGAGGAGTGACGGCTGTCAGCGCCAGGCACCGCCGCGTCGCCGGCCGCCCTCCCGCTCCCCAGTGGCGGGCCTCCACCACCGGAGTGAGCATGGAAGAGAGGTGAAGGCGCCTCTGCCGCACCTCACCGGTCGCACGACCTCTTCACCACTCTTCACCACTCCCATGAGCTCGGGTGAGGCGTTCCCCATGTCATTCCGTACCCGTCGTCCTGTCTCCCTGAGGCTCGGGGAAGAACTGCGCAACCATCCCGATGAGGGGGAGGGCCGGCACGATGACCACGGCGGCGAGCGCGGCGACCGCGCCGGCGGCGGAGGAGGGTTCGGGGGCGGAGGCTTCGGGGGCGGCTTCGGGGGCGGTGGGTTCGGCGGGGGCGGCGGTGGCCCCGGGGGTGGCGGCTTCGGCGGAGGCCCCGGGGGTGGCGGTTTCGGTGGTGGGGGCCCCGGTGGCGGGTTCGGCCCGCCGCACGGCCCGCATCCCGGCCCGCCGCACGGTCCTGGCCCACATCCGGGCCCTGGCCCTGGCCCCGGTCCGCATCCGGGCCCTGGTCCTGGTCCGCATCCCGGGCCCGATGGGCCCCCGGAGCCCCCTCCACCGCACGAGGTGGACGTCGCGGAGGGGCCGTTCCGAGTAGTGCGGCCGGCCGACATGCTCGTCGTCGACATCGCACTGGTCAACCTGCACTTCGTCAGTCACCACCTGGAGCGGCGGGACCGGAATGAGCCCGCGTTCGTCCTCGTGGGGCTGCCGCCGCAGCATGTGCTGGAGGAGGTCCCCGGGCAACTGCCCGCCAGCGCCCTCGGCCCCATGAAGGCATTCACCGCCGGCTCGACCCGCCTGGCCTTCTCGCTGCCGGCCGATACCCCGAGCCTGGAACTGTCCCTGGACGCGCTGCTCGACTGGGCGAGCCTGGTGCCGATGATGGTGCCGGTGGGTCCGCAGAGCCCGGACCCACCAGGATCGACGATCTTCCAGGGCATCCCAGGAAGCGTCATCGAATTCCCCACCCGTTTGCTGCTCACCTACAACGAACCAGTGGACTGGATCGGCCGCACCCAACCCCAACAGGCCGACGGGCGCACTGCGTTGTGGCACGCCCGATTGCAGTCGCACAGTCGACGGGACGGTGACGTCCAGCTGCGGGCCTTCGCGACGACCGGGGGCCAGGGGGTGCTGCCCGGGAACAGCCCGATCCGTCCCGAGAACCTGGCGGACCTCGTCACCCTCACCAGTCAGATCATGCTGGTCCCACCTGGCGACGTGCCCATCAAAGTCCCCAGCGCGCCGTTGCACGCCGAGCAGTTCATCGTCACGCCTCAGGGTTCCTCGGTCCACCTGCACGGTGCATGGGGGAGTCCGCCCGATACCGAGGTGGAGAAAGAACGGTACAAGAAAGTCGGGCGTCACCTCCCCAGCCTGGTGGCGTACGACCACATCACGGGCCTGGGACGGGACCAATACATCCGCGTCGTCGACCACGGATGCTTGTGCACAGGTCATGAAGCCTTGGACGTGACGGAGACCAGGCGCGTATTCATCGCTCGGCCGGACGACGGGATCGTCGCCTACCTGCAGCAGGACGAGTACATCGTCGTCAAGCAGCCGGAGGTCCAGTACGGAGCCGAAACCGGCTTCCCGCACGCAGGACGCGAAATGCCCTTCCGCTCGCTGCGCATCACCGATCGCGTCACCCCTCTGATCGCACCGCACGACGAAAACCCCGACGTCTTCTGGATCCGTCTCCGTGACTCCCTCAAGGACTTCGAGTTCACCCTGATCGGCACAGACAGCGAGGGCCGTAAGGTCAGTTTCACGATGCCGCTGGTGTTCGTGAAGGACGGAACGCTCGACGAACAGAAGCGCTTGGCGGAGGCGTACGACACGCACAAAGAACCCACACTGGGCGACCGGCTGCAACGCTCGATGAACGGCCAAGTGATGGCCATGGCACAGCCGCCCGTCGACGCCCCCGGCAGCACCAGCCACGCGGTCGGGACCCTCACCTTCGGACTCGGCAGCTTCGCGCTCGGCCCCCAGGGTGGCAGTGGCACCCCCGTTGTGGGCCAGCCTTGTGTGCGCGAGGCGGCGGTACGCGTCCCCGCCGTCGAGCAGTTCACCCCGAAGGGCGGTGATCTCCAGGTCGTTTTCAACCCCACGTATCTCCAGCAGACCATGGAGGGACATCCGGCAGGCGCGTACCTGGATCTGCAGACGGCGCTCAACCTCACCTTCGGGGCCGAGCAGGCCGGCGGACTCTCCAGCCCCAACTCCGCGGTGAAGACGATCACCAGCCGGGCGGGCGTCGTCCCGGACGTCTTCGCCACGGACGGCACCGGGGCGGTCGTCGGCGCGAAAGACATCGACACCATCAAGAAGGCCTTCGGCGGGGCCCAAATTCTCGGCATCGACCTCAGTACGTACCTGAAGGGCCTGGTCAAGGACAACTTCGACACATTGCGTCAGCTCGGCGACGAGGAGATCGCGGCCATACTCAAGGACGCGAAGGGCCAGCTGCCGGCCCCCGTGCTGCGCATCCGCGACCTGATCGACGGCCAGGGCAAGGAACTGCGGTATGTGTGGAAGCCTCCGTTGGATCCGCCGAGGGTTCCGCCCGACAACAAGCCGGACCCGGACGCCCTCCTCGATGTGTCCAAGGCCTCACTGGTCCTGGACGCCCGCACCGTCCGCTCCAAGGACGCCGTCGACCAGGCCACCGTGGACGGCAAACTGACCAACTTCGCGATGAACTTCTTCGGTATGGCCCGAGTGGAGTTCGCCGAACTGAAGTTCAGCACCGGCCCGGGTAAGAAACCCGAGGTGTCGGCCTCCGGTGTGGAGCTGAAGTTCAGCAACGAGCTGGAGTTCATCAACACCCTGCGCACCGCCTTGCCCGCCGACGTCTTCGGTCCCGGCGCTTTCCTGGACGTCCAGCCCAGCGGTATCCGCGCGGGCTACACACTCGCCGTGCCCGCCATCCCGCTCGGCGGCTTCATGCTGTCCAACCTCGCGCTGGCGGCGGCGGTGGAGATTCCCTTCGACCGCAGGCCGGTCTCTTTCCGCTTCTCGGTCTCCGAGCAGAAGCACCCCTTCAACGTCACGGTCTCCTTGTTCGGGGGTGGCGGCTACTTCTCCATGCTGGTCGACACCGGCGGCGTGCGGGAGGTCGAGGGTGCCCTTGAGTTCGGCGGCAGCGCAGCACTGGACCTGGGGGTCGCGAGCGGCGGCGTGTCGGTCATGGCGGGCATCCACTTCCTGTTCGCCGACGGTGACGTCACGCTGGGCGGATATCTGCGGTGCAACGGATTCCTGACCGTGCTGGGCATTGTCACGGTGTCCGTGGAGTTCTATCTGGAGCTCAGCTACGAAAAGCACGACGGTCAGTCGGTGGTCCGCGGCCGGGGCACCCTCACGGTCAGCGTGCGGATCGCCTTCTTCAGCAAGTCCGTCAAGCTCGAACTGGAGCGGAGTTTCTCGGGCGCGCCGGGTGACCCGACCTTCGCCCAGTGCATCTCGAAAGAACATGACTGGCGCGAGTACTGCGCGGCGTTCGCCGCGTGAGCCACGGGAGACGACCATGGGCTTCGAACAGCACAGCAGCTGGACCGTTCTCCCCGACGGTCTTTCGAAGGACGGCACTCAGGCCACCGTGTCGGTGTTCATCGCCCCACGATTGGTGACCACCGACGCGACGACGACGCGCACCACGCTGGGACCGCACTTCCCCGATTTCCTTACCTGGACGGAGAGGGTCGCGGCGGCCACCTTCGATTTCGGCACCGGGGAACGTACTTCCGCAACCTCGGCGCCCTTCGTCACCGGTCTGAAGCCGTTGGGCCCGCCTCCCGACACCGACCTGTGGAAGAGCCTCTTCGGCACGAACACGCCGGTGGACCCCTACGTCTTCGAAAGCCACACCGACCCGGACAAATTCCACACCTACTCGGCGAACGAAGTGCGCACGTTCACCAAGGAAAGGTACGTGGCGGCAGCCAAGATGTCGCCCGAGACAGCGCCCTCCACCAGGGCGCTGCTGCGCGCAGAGAGTGACGCCTCAACCGGCATCAGGGACGTGGCCACGGGGACCGGCGACCCCGCCGCGGACGACGAGCCGCCCATGCCTCCGCAGCTGATCGCGCTGCACGACTTCCACACGCTCGACATGCCCCCCGTCGCCACGCTCGCCAATGGAGAGCCGATCCGGCGGCCGCGTCCGCCCAAGCAGGATCCCGACTTCCATCAGATGCTCACCTCGCTCGGTGACCATCCGAAATTGCTCCGGGCCCTCGGCCTCGTCCTTGACTTCGTCCTGCCGACCAGTCTGCTTCCCGTCTCCTCGGGCGAGCGGATCCTGACCGTCACCCCGCACTGGAAGCCCGCACTGGGGGATCGTTCGCACGATGTGGCCCCTCGCACTCGTTACGTCTTCCTCCCGGACCGCCGTGCCTTCGTGGCCGGGGCGAAGGCCCTCACGGACGAGGAGCCGCTGCCGCCGCCGTCCGGCGGCCTGGTGGCGGTGGCAGAGAAGTTTGCGCTCGAGCAGGCCGACATCGACGGCGCCGCGCGCAAGATGCTCTCGCCCGCCAAGGACGCCACCGGACTGTCCCCGGTGCGTACCCACGGGATCTCGTTGGTCAGGGGTGGGCGTCTGGACAGCCTCACGGAGGATTTCACGCGGGCGGTCGAGCATGACGGTGCCTTCGCCCGCGTGGTCGAGCAGCAGAAGAACGGGCAGGGTTCGCCGGGTCCGCAATCTCCGGGGGGCGCCGTCCCACACGAAGGTCAGGAGCCCGAGGCGCCGCCCGAACTGGTCGCCGAGGACCTGATCCGCGGCCACCGGATGGACATCTGGGACGACGAACGACAGAGGTGGTTCTCCCTGCACGAGCGCGTCGTGGAGTACCGGCAGCCACACGGCGGGCCGGTCCTGCTCACGGCTTCGGACGAAGGTTTCTTCCAGGCCCATCTGGCCTCACCGCCGAGCGACGCCAACAACTCCGACCACCTCTACGTGCCCGAGCAGTTGGTCACCTGGGATGGATGGTCGCTGTCCGCGCCCCGGCCGGGCC
The DNA here is from genome assembly GCF_036352915.1 of Streptomyces bugieae. Taxonomy (NCBI): domain Bacteria; kingdom Bacillati; phylum Actinomycetota; class Actinomycetes; order Kitasatosporales; family Streptomycetaceae; genus Streptomyces; species Streptomyces bugieae. The sequence continues at coordinate 440,616 of NZ_JAZBJP010000002.1, read as the reverse complement.
TGGTACTGGACATCGACGAGGGGTCCGTCAAGGACCACCGCCCTCCCAACCAGCCGAAGCCGCTCAACAACACGGCGCAGACGCAACTGCCGCTGGAGATCACGCCCAAGCCACAGCCGGGCTCGCTGCCCATGCTGCGGATCGGCCACCACTATCGCGTACGGCTGCGCACGGTCGACCTGGCGGGCAACGGCCTGACCAGGGAGGAGGCCGACGCCGTCCTGAAGGCGGAAACCGCCGCCGCACCGAAGGACGCAGCGGCCCTGATGCTCCCCGGCGGGGCCGGACTCCAGCCCTTCCAGAGGTTCGAGCCCGTCCTGGCGCCGGCCATAGTGCCCAGATTTGCCTTCGAGGAAGGCGCCTCGGCCTTCCGGATGGTGATCCGGAGCAGCCCGGGGGCCGACCCGCCCCCGGCCGGCGCCGGAACGGGAGTCACGGTCCACCTGGCCAATGTCCAGTTCGGTAAGAAAAACGACGAGGTGCGCATCGTCCAGCAGGCCCTCGTGGACAACGGACGCTCCCTTCCGCACGGCGCGGACGGAGTCTTCGGCAACGAGACCAAGGCCGCGTACGCCGAAGAACAGCGCGCCCAGGGCTTCACGGGTAGCGACGCCGACGGCGATCCCGGCTGCAAGTCCCTCACCGAACTCGGCCGCAACAGGGGCTTCGCCGTCGACTGTGGCACTGGCGGCACCGGAACCAGCGCTGCGGCCGGCACCGGAGCCGGCAGGACAGCGGAGCAGTATGCCGCGGACTTCAACCGGTCGTCACTGGTCACCGCGGAAGGACACGGTCCATACCGGGGGACCGACGAACGCCATGTGGTGGCGCCGAAGGCGTCGCTGCAGTGCATCGAGCGGCATGGGATGCTGGACGGGGCCATCGGGTCCACGGATCAGAACGCGCAGGACGCGGCCTACGATCTGGCCACACGGGAGAGCGGCTCGTTGAGCGACAGCTCCTCGACCCAGCAGGACGTGCGAGCGGAGCCGATCAAGTCGCCGGCGGCGGACCCCGACAACCCGGTGAACACCGTTCTGCACACGGGTGAGCAGGTCGAACTGCCCTACCTTCCCGACCCGCTGTACAGGGGCGCCGTCTTCCTGGATCTGCCGGGTATGCCCGACGGGGAGCCCTTCCCGGTCCCCTCGGACGGCGAGGTCTGGCACCGCCCCCGATCCCTGCGGCTGCGGCTGGCCGAAGGCACCGCCCCGCCCCGCTTCGACGAGGCGTCCCGGGTGCTGACCGTATCGCTGCCGAAGGGGGTCGTGGCGACCGTCCGGGTGTGCTCCAGGATCGACTTCGACGAGAAGATCATGGGCATGGCCGGGTGGTGCCGGGAGCAGGAGTCGGTACCGAGGCTCGCGTCCGAGACGGAAGGGGACGTGGCGGCGAGGAGAGCGGCGGAGTCACGGAGAACCGATGACACGCTGGCCCTGGCCGCAGCCAGCCGGCACTGGATGTTCACCCCCTGGCACGAACTCACACTGGTCCATGCGGTCCAACAGCCCCTGAAATCACCAGTGTTGACCCTTATGCAGTCGGCGATCCCCCGTGCCTCCGGAGCGACGGCCGAGCACCTCGCCGGCTCCGTCGCGCTGGACGAGGGCACTACGGACCGGATCGACCTGATCGCCGAGTGGACCGAGGTGACGGACGCCGGCGCCGGGGGCCGCAGCGAACGCGAGATGGCCGCCCCGGTGTTCGATCTGCTGACGGCGAGGGCGAGTCGAAACGGCGTCCCCGGTGCCGAACCTTCCCTCCTCCAGAACGGGGTCCTGACCTTCAGCACCCAGGCGGCGGAGGACAAGGCGAAGGCGGACGCCGCAGCCGCCGCCGCGGCCGCGCAACCGGGAAAGCCCCCCGACCCGACCGCCCCGCCCCAACCCGCGAAGCATGAATTCGGCGACACCAAACACCGGACGGTGCGCTACCACCCGGTGGCCGGAAGCAAGTTCGCGGACTACTTCCCACCGCAGTTCGCCACGCCCGGCCAGAACGTGCTGACCGTAGAGGGGAAGGCGCAGGAGCACTCGGTGCCGAGCAGCAAGCCCCCCATGGCGCCACGGCTGCTGTACTGCGTGCCCACGCTCACCCTGGAGCACGTCGGCGGGCCGCCCGGTCCCATCGTCCACCAACGGCGCGGTCGCGGAATCCGGGTGTACCTGGACCGCTCCTGGTTCTCGTCCGGAGACGGCGAACTGCTCGGCGTCGTTATCGGCGAACCGCCGGGAGGCGACCCCGCGTCCGCACGGGACTCCCGGGTGACCCTGATGGGCCGCGACCCCATCCACCGTTCCGCTCCGGTCTTCGCACCGACCCCGGAGATGTTCACCAACGCGGAGCGGCAGTCCGGCCCACTCTCCCTTCCCACGCCGTCGGGCCCCCTCCCGGTCACGGTCGTCGGCTTCACCCCGCAGTTCGAAGCTGCCACTCCCAAGCCCGGCGAGGACGAGAACAAGGTCGGCCGCTGGTTCTGCGACCTGGACCTGGACACCGGGGACGCCTGCTTGCCCTTCGTGCGGCTCGCCCTGGTCCGCTACCAGCCGGAATCGATCCTCGGAGCCGAGATCTCCAAGGTCGTCCTCGCCGACCTGGTGCGCACCCTGCCCGACCGCGAACTGAGGGTCACGCCCGGCGATCCGCTGTCGATCAGCCTCACCGGCCCCTCCTGGGACCCCACCGGCTCCCTGCCGCCGAGTGTCACCGCCACGCTGCAACGCCGGAACAGCCTGGTCGACGACGAGGACCTCGGCTGGGTCACCCTCGAAGACACCACCACCCAGCTCACCTCGATCGACGCGGAGTCCTCCCGAACGCCCTTCTACACGGGTCAGATCCCGATACCGCCCGTACGCCGCGGAGTGCCGCTGCGCCTGATGGTCCTCGAAACCGAGGGCATCCGCCCCGACGGCTCCACCCCGCCCACGACCCCCGGCCCGGTGATCTACTGCGACACCGTCACCCTCCCACGCAGACCGGGCGGCCCGGGCGGCGACCACGACGGGCACGACCATGACGGGCACGACGGGCACGACGGGCACGACGGGCACGACGGGCACGACCATGACGGCCACGACGGGCCGGGCGAACACGGCGGTGGGCCCGGCGGTGGGTTCGGTGGCGGGTTCGGCGGGTTCCCTCACCGCTGACCTGCGGCGAAACCCGCTTGGTGGATCCGGGGCCGGCGGTGATGCTCCCGGGCATGAGCAGAATCGCTGAAGTGATCGTGCTGGCGCAGGACGCGGACGAGGTCATGGAGCCGCTGACGCGGTACGACGACTCACGTAGCTGGAAGGGCATCTTCTACGCGATGTCGCCCGGCGGCAATTACGGGTTCGGCTGGGGTGCCGAGTTCGTGCGGGTGGGCAGTAGAACCGGGTTGCTGAGACATCTGGAGTCCTTGCCGTGGCCCCGGCCGGAGACCGTGCAGGTGCTGATACACGACGAGGAGGACGACTGCTTCGGGTTGTGGATGATCCACGACGGGAAGCTGGTCGAGATCCCCCTGCCGCGTACCCGGCGGGCCTACTGGAGCGGGCCGTACGACGATCCGGGGGACCCGCCGGACCCGGGAGTCCTCTGCCGGACGGACAGCCGCCCCATCGAGTGGCCGGAGGAGAACGAGGGCGGCGACCGGTCCAGGCCGCCTGCCTGGTGAGGACAAGGAGCGCGGGGTACCGGCCGACGGGGCCCCGAGCCGGGGCCGTCCTCAGCCCGCCCAGCGTCCGGTGAGGAAGGTCAGCGCGAAGACCGTGGTCAGCGGGGTGGCGAGGGCGAGATAGAGGGAGTGGAACCGTGGGGTGCGCAGGCTGCGGGCGGCCAGTGCGATCCACAGCGGCCACCACAGGAGGGTGGCGCGGGGGATGGACATGTACCAGTACGAGGTTCCCAGCGCGCACAGGCTGAGGGCGAGGTAGAGGGCCTCGGGCCAACGATGCTGACGGAGCATCAGGCCGAGCAGGAGCAGACCGATGAGCATGGCGGCGATTTCCGCCTGGAACATGAAGCCGTAGCCGGTTGTCTGGGCGTGGCCGAACGCGTGGTGCCAGGTGTGGGACCAGGCTTCCCACGGGGTGTGGAAGACGCGGTACCAGCCGCGTTCTTCGGCGTGCTTCCAGGCCATCCAGTCGCCGGTGTGGGAGTGCAGGTACCAGCTGTAGAGGACGGCCGGCAGGGCGGGCAGGGCGAGCCACGGCAGCGGGCGCAGGTCCCGGCGGGTGCGGACGCACAGGAAGAACTGCAGGGCGAGCGCGGCGGCCAGGAAGAGGCCGCTGATGCGCACCGTCGTGGCCAGCGCGGCCAGTGTGGTGGCGAGCGGCCAACGGCCCTGCCGGGCCGCGAGCCAGGCGGGCAGCGCGAAGGCGAGGAAGAGCGACTCCGTGTAGCCGACGGCCAGGAAGATCGCGCAGGGGGAGACCAGGAGGAACAGTACGGCGCGCCGGCCGGCGTCGGGATCGGGCAGGTGGAGCCGGGTGATGCGGGCCAGGGCCAGCACGGCGACGGCCCCGGAGACCAACGAGATCAGCAGTCCGGCCGCCGTCCAGTCCGGTACGACGACATGGACGGCGCGGACCAGCATCGGGAACCCGGGGAAGAACGCCTCCCGGTTGTCCCACCCGTTCTGCCACGGCCCGCCGCCGTACGGGAAGTAGCCGTCGCGGGCGATATGGAGGAAGTGGTTCCAGTCCCAGCGCTCGAAGGGGGCGAGGACGGGGCCGGGGTCATGGGCGTCGGGGGTGGACGGGAACAGCCAGCGCGCGCAGTAGGCAGTGATCCAGACGGCTATTCGGGACAGCGCGTACAGCCAGAGGATCTCCCGGTCGGCGCCGCTGAGACGCAGTGCCGGTTGTCCGAGGAGACGCCGCCGCACACGGTCCGGCGCCGTGGCCGCGCGCCGACGCCGCGGGTGCGGGGACAGCGGCGCGGGCCGCTTGGGGACGGCGGGCGCGCGCGCAATCCGGGCGGCACAGCGGGCATTTCGGGCTCCTTGGGGTGTGTGGGGGCGCGCGGGATCGCCCGGTGGCGATCCGCCGGGTCACGGGGAATGCGGTGGCTCGGGTCAGGGCGGCGTGGTGGCGGATCCGGTCGCGCTGCCCGTCGCGGTCGCGCTGCTCGTGCTGGACGGCGGAGCCGTACGCTCCGGGTAGGTGTGCTGCCGGGCGGGCGGACCGCCCGTCGGCCCGGTGCTGGGCGTGCCGTTCCGCGTCCCCCGGCCGGGGGTCGGCACGGTCGGAGGCTGGGAGGTGGGCGCAGGCTTCGGCCCGTTCGGCGACGGACTGGTCGCCGGTACGTGCGGCGCCGGCCGGCCGGGCAGCAGCGCGACGGCGCCGGCCGCCCCGCCACCGATCACCAGGCAGACCACCGCGGCCAGTCCGGCGATCCGCCGCTGCCGGCCCCGCCTGGCGCGTTCGGCGATGTGGGCGACCGGTGCCGCGGAGCTGTGGTCCTGCCCGGCCCGGGCCGCTTGCTGGAACAGGGACCGCAACGGGTCCTGGGGCTCAGTCACCGGGGACCTCCTCGATGCGCGGATCCTGCAGGCGGTGAGCGAGGGCCGACCGTCCGCGGGTCAGATGGGTCTTTACGGTGCTCGCGGACAGCCCCGTCTCACCGGCGACCTGCTCGACCGTGAGATCGCACAGGTAGTGCAGCGTCAGGATCCGGCGCTGCTGCGCCGGCAGCTCACGCAGCGACTCCACCAGCGCCACCTGTTCCGGCCCGGGCCCCTCGACGTGCGGTGGGGAACCCCTGCGTTTCCAGGCATCGGCGGACCGACGCCGGAACCGCCACCGGCTGACCGCCAGCCGCCAGGCAACGGTGCGGATCCACGCCTCGGGCTGGCCGTCCCGGTCGAGCTGCCGACGCCGGCTCCAGCCCTTCACGAACGCCTCCTGCACCACGTCCTGCGCCTCGTGCAGGTCGCCGAGCATCACGTACAACTGCCCCGTGAGCCGCGCGACCGTCTGGGCGTAGAACGTTCGAACTCCTCGACGGTCAACAGCCACTCCCGGATCTCTCGCTTCACCGGGCATACGCCCGGCAGCGGGCTCCCGGTCGACACCGAGCCGAAGAAACAAGTGTGAGCGTCCCCACGGCGGTGGACGGAACCGGACGGTGCGCAACTCCCGTCTTCCTATGAATGCGCGGAGGGCTGCGCGAACTGCGCGAAGTAGCCGCGCGACGTAGTGGAGAAGCTCCAATCCAAGATCGTAATCGCTGTGCCCGCCGATGTGACGGTCCGTGTCCGTGCCGGTGGAGACTTGCCCAGGTCCGCAAGGTGCGCCGGCCACAAGGTGGCCCGGTCAGGCCCGGCGCCGCACCTTCACGTCCGAATGACCTAAGGACTGACTCATCGTGACCGAACGCGTCATCACCCCACGTCATCGCGGCTTCCTCTTCCTCGACTCCCACCCGGCCGGCTGCCGGCGCCTGGTCGAGGACATGTGGCAGGCCACGCTCGGCCCCGCGGCGCCGCCGACGGGGGACGGCCCGGTGGCGCTGGTCATCGGTTCATCCGCCGGATACGGGCTCGCCGCCACCCTCGCCGGCCTCCGGCGGGCCGGGATCCGCGGCATCGGCGTCTGCTTCGAGAAGGGCCCGAGCGAACGGCGTACCGCGACGGCCGGCTGGTACCGCACCGCCGCGACCGCCGAACTCGCCGCCCAGGCGGGGCGGGACATGGTCTTCCTGAACGGCGACGCCTTCGCCGACGAGATGAAGGAACAGGTCGCGGACCTCCTCAAGCAGCGGTTCGGCGGCCGGCTGGACCACCTGATCTACTCCGTCGCCGCGCCCCGCCGCACCGACCCCGACACCGGGACCCTCTACGCCTCCGTGCTCAAGCCGATCGGGCAGGCCCACCGCACCAAGACGCTGGTCTTCGACGACCAGGGCGCGGGCGAGGTCAAGGAGGTCGAGACCCAGCCGGCCGCGGGCGACGACATCGAGCAGACCGTGGCGGTGATGGGCGGCGCCGACTGGGAGCGGTGGATCGACCACCTCGCCGACCGCGGCCTGCTCGCGGACGGGTTCACCACCGCGGCCCTGTCCTACATCGGGTCCCCCCTGACGGCCGCGATCTACCGGCACGGCACCATCGGCGCCGCCAAGGCCCATCTGGAAGCCACCGCCCGCACCCTGACCGAGCGCCTGGAAAAGCTCGTCGGCGGTCGTGCGATCACCTCCGTCAACGGCGCCGCCGTCACCCAGTCCTCCACCGCCATCCCCGGCATCGCCCTGTACGTCGGGCTGCTGCGCGGCGTCCTCGGCGAGGGACTGGTGCCGCCGCTCGCCCAGCTGACCGACCTGTGGGACCGGCTCACCGGCGCCCGTCCGCTCGACCTGGACGACGACGGCCGGGTACGCCTCGACACCTGGGAGCTGGCCCCCGACGTCCAGACCGCCGTCGCCGAACGCTGGCAGGCCGCCACCACCGACACCATCGCCCAACTCGCCGACCTCGACTGGTTCCACGGCGAGGTCCAGCGCCTCTACGGCTTCGCCGTGCCGGGCGTCGACTACACCGCGCCCGTCGCCACCGATGTTCCGTGGCCCCGCCACACGCCCTGAACCCCGACCGGCGGCCGGTGGGCCGGGGCACGCGATCACCGATAGGCCGGTGGGGGTGAGGCGGCGGCGATCAGGTGGTCGACGACATCCGGCAAGCTGCGCCGGCGCTGATGGGCGAGGCGTTGACGGTCGGCGCCATTGCCCACGGCCCGCAGCCGTGACCACCCGAACCGCACCAACCCGAGATCGCCGTACGCGCGCAGGGCGGGCCGGATCCACGTCAGGAGCCGGTCCACCCGAGCCCCGGCCGGGACGAGGTGGCTGGTGGGCAGGTCGACGCTCTGCCCGGACAGGCCGTCGCGGGCGGCTCGCCAGCAGGCCGCGCGCAGCAGCTCCGGCCGCGGACGCGGTGCCGGTTCTCCTGCGTCGACGGCCTTCAGTGCGGTCGCGACCATGGCCCTGACGATGGCGGAGAACAGTACGGTCTCGTCAGCGGTGGCAGCCGCGTCGGCCACCCGGACCTCCAGGGTCGGCACATGGCTGGACGGCCGGATGTCCCAGTACAGGCCGCCCCGGTCCATGACCGCTCCCACCTCGATGGCGCGGCCGACGAGGTCGTCGAAATGGGCCGGGGACTCGAAGTACGGCGGAGGACCGGAGATCGGCCAGCGGGCCAGGGTCATCACGCGCCAACTGGCGTAGCCGGTGTCCCTGCCGCTCCAGTACGGCGAGTTGGCCATCAGGGAGATGAGGGTGGGGACCCAGGGCCGCAGGTGGTTGCTGACCTGGAGCGCCCGGCCCAGGTCCGCGATTCCCACGTGGATGTGGCACGCGCAGGCGGTCTGCTCGTCGTCCAGGGCGCGGAACGTCGCGACGCTCTGGGCGTACCGGGGCCCCTCCGTGATGGGTGGCGGAACCGATTGCCCGAGGACGGGCGCACCGCTGGAGACCAGGCGCAGTCCCTGACGTCCGGCGGCATCGGCGACCACGGCCCGCATCGACCGGATCTGCTCCCCGAGTTCCCGTACGACGGTGTGCGGTTCGGTGCGCGCCTCCACCTGATAACACGTCAACTCCGTGCCCACCCGGTCCCCGAGCCCGGCGGAGGACGCCTGCGCCACCACCTTCTGCGCCTGCGGGCTCACTTCCCGGGTCACCGGATCGACCAGTAGGTATTCCTCCTCCACCCCCAGGGTCAGCGGGCTTGCGGCCGCTGCCGCGGTAGGGGGCCGGCCGCGGCCGACGGGGACGGGAAGGTGGCGGTTCGCTTTCGCAGGGCGGTCAGCTTCGCTCTCCACGCGCCCATAGTGCACGAGAAGGGACGGCAACTCCGCCTGGACGGACGCGAGTTAGCCACCCGCCGATATCAAGTGCCGGGTCATGGCGAGGGCTTGTCCGGCTCGTCGACGTCGAGTGCCGCCCTGCGGAGAGCGTTCGCCACGTGGGTGACCTGTTCGGTGGGTGGCTGCGGCAGGCGGGCCAGCAGCAGGCGGCGTTGTTCCTGGGGCCCGCCGCGGACCGGCAGGATGCGTACACCGGGCGGTGCGGCGGGGGCGAGGGAGGCGGGCACGGTGGTGAGCCCGCAACCGGCCGCCACCAGGCCGAGCTTGGCCAGCCAGTCACGTGCGGTGTGGACGATCTCGGGGCGCTCGTCCAGCCCCGGCCACACCCCCATCAGCCGGTCCTCCCCGGAGGAGGAGCTGGCGATCCAGCGCTGCCCGCGCAGGTCGGTGACATCGACGAAGTCGCCGCGGGCGAGTGGATGGGTGGCCGGCACGGCCAGACGCAGTGGGCGTTCGGTGAGGGTCTGCAGTTCCAGCGGGGGAGACTCGGCATCCGGCGGGCGGAACGGCGGCGCCGCCGCCAGCAGGGCCAGGTCCAGGCTGCCGGCGCGCAGGGCGCGCACCAGGGACGGGGTGGTGCCCTCCCGGCTGACGAGGTGGATGCCGGGGGCCGTGCGGCGCAGTGCGGTGAGGGCCCGGGGCAGCAGGACGGCTCCGGCGCTGGGGTACCAGCCGAGCCGGACCGTGCCGGCCTGCCCGGGCAGGCCCGACAACTCGCGCGCGGTCGCGTCGATCTCGTCGAGCACGACCGTCGCCCGACGCATGACGACGCGGCCGGCCGCGGTCAGCCGTACGCCGTCACGCCTCCGCTCCAGCAGCTCCGCGCCCGCCACCCGCTCGATCGCCGCGATCTGCCGGGACACCGCCGACTGGGTGTAGCCCAGCGACGCCGCGGCCGCGGTGAACGTCCCCTGCTCGGCCACCGCGCGAAAGACGCGCAGCGCCGTCAGTGACACATCGGTGAAGTCCATGATGACTACGCATACTAGCCATGCCTAACTTTCGTTGGACTCATGGAGCGGCGGTTCCTACCGTGGCATGCATGAACGCTTCTCGCATCGCCCTCGTCACGGGCGCCAACCAGGGACTCGGCCGCGCCCTCGCCGAAGGGCTGGCGGCCCGCATGAGCCCCGACGACCTGGTTCTGCTCACCGGCCGCAACCGGCAGCGCGTCGCCGATGCCGCCGCCGAGGTGGCCCACCTGCCCGGCACCCGCAGCCGGGTCCAGGGCCGGGTCCTGGACGTCACCGAAACCGACGCCGTCGAAGCCCTGGCCGGCGAGCTCCGCAGGCAGTACGGCGGCGTCGACGTCGTGCTCTCCAATGCGGTGGCGCGGGTGCTGCCCGAGGAATCACAGGCCGCTCGCGCCGATGAGTTCATCGACGTCTCCAACACGGCCACGCATGCGATCCTGCGTTCCTTCGGCCCCGTCCTACGCCCGGGCGGCCGGCTGCTGGTCGTGGCGAGCAGCCTCGGCACCCTCGGCCACCTCGATGCGCGACTGCATCACCTCTTCGACGGCGCGAGCCTGGAGCAGGTCGAGTACGCCGTCGAGTCCTGGCGCAGCGCCGTCCACCACCGGACGGCGGAGGAGGCGGGCTGGCCGCGCTGGCTGAACGTGCCGTCCAAGGTGGCTCAGGTCGCCGCCGTCCGCGCGGTCGCCGCCGAACGCCGCGCAGGCGACCTCGCCGACGGAACCCTGATCGCTTCCGTGTGCCCCGGCATGGTCGACACCGCGACCTCCCGCCCCTGGTTCGGCGACTACAGCCAGGCCCAGTCACCCTCCGAAGCCGCCCGCGCCGTCCTGGACCTGGTGTTCGCCGAGGACGTCGATCCCGCCCTCTACGGCGAGTTGGTCCGCTTCGGCAAGGCCCTGCCCTGGTACGACGGAACGCCCCCGGTGGAGCAGGACCGGATCCTCACACCCTGAGGCGGAGCGAGGATGATGGGCCAGGCGGCAACCCGTGATCCGACTCTCCCGTACCGGAAGGTGGCCCGTTGATGTCCGTACCGAGCCTGCTAGGGGTCTTCGCCCATCCTGACGACGAGTCGTTGTCCGCGGGCGGAGTGCTCGCCCGGCATGCGGCGGCCGGAGCGCGTACCGGAGTCGTCACGGCGACCTGGGCCGCGGGCACGCAGCGTGCCGCGGAGTTGGCCGAGGCGTTGCGGATCCTGGGCGCCGGCGAGCCGCGGATGCTCGGCTTCGCCGATGCGCGCGTCCCGCAGTCGGCGCCGGGCAGCGCGTCTTTCCTTGCGGCACCGCTCGACGACGCCGTGCGGCGGTTGGTGGCGCACCTCCGGGACTTCCGCCCGGAGGTCGTCGTCACGCACGACGCCTACGGTGGGCTGCCCGGCCACCCGGACCATGTGCACACCCACCGGGTGACCGTGCTCGCGGTCCAGGCAGCCGGGCTGGACCAGCTCTACCCGGAGGCCGGTGAACCCTGGCAGCCGAGCGCGCTCTACCTGGCCACCCACCCGCGCTCGGTGGTGCCGGCGTTCAGGGAGGTGGTGGGTGTGCGCAAGGCGGCGTACAGCGTTCCGGACGAACAGATCACCGCGGCCATCGACGTCGGCCCCTGGCTGGAGCAGAAGGTCGCGGCCGTACTGGCCCATCGCAGCGAGGTGGAGCGGGGAGCCATGCCGGGAGTGATCGCCGGGCTCTCGTCGGCCGGCAGGGAGCGGCTGTTGTCCACCGAGTGGTACATCCGCCACAGCCCCGCGTCTGCGGTGGCAGCTCAGGAACAAGGCAGCCCGGGCCCCGCGCAGTGGACGTTCTTGACCACCCACACGGGCCCGCGACACCGCGGTGAGGGTGGGCGTCAGTAGTAACGCCGCATGATGTCGGTGGCCCAGCCAGGTTGGCTCGTCGTGCCCTGGGGGCCGAACTCGGCCATATACGGCTTGATGTCGAGGACGGGCGTGCCGTCGACCGCGTCCAGGCCCTGGACGTGCAGGTCGAGGCCGTCGACGCTGAGGAGCCGGCAGCGGGAGACGCCCAGGCGGTTGGGGCGGTTCTTGCCGCGCTGGGCGAAGATGCCGACCTGGGGCCAGTCCGTGTTGCCGCGGGGGTGGCGGGCTCCGGTCTCGATCTTTTCGACCGGGACCCGATCGAAGTGGTAGACGACTTCCAGATGCGAGAAGGCGTCCAAACCGGCCAGCGCATCCGGGCCGAACTGCGCCTCGTCCAGGCGGACAACGGCGCGGACCCCGCCCCAGTCATCGTCAACGACGGTGTCCCGTCCCCCGATTACCCGCCCTATGGGCCGCGATACCACCTCGGCGAGTGTGCTGTCCTCAAGCATGTGCTGCGCCTTTCGTAGCAAAAAGCAGGTGAAGTAGCCACATGCCACTGGCTACCGTTGGCCGCCGTGCCGTCCCGGTCGGACACGACACCCGAGAAGACACCCGGGAAGACAATAGAGAAGGCTTGAGGCGATGAGGACGCGCACCCTGAGGTTCGGCTTGTACGCGGATGAGCAGGGGCTGGCATGGGTCAGGGGACTCATCGACGAGGCCGTGGGTTCCCGCAGCGCCAGGATCCTCGGCGAGGCCGTCCTCCACACGCTTCCCGGGAGCGGCCTCACGACCGCCGAGACGTACGACCTGCTGGCGGACCAGTGGGCCTGGGAACACCCCGGTCAGAACAGCGGAACGCGGGAAGCGGTCGAGCTGCGCGTCCAGGTGGCGTGCTCCCTGCGGACCTGGCGCGCGATCCGCAAGACGGTACTCACGACCATGTGCCCGGAAGGCACCGAACCGCACGCCTGCCGTGTGCCCTGGTTCGCCGCCTGAGCCGTCCCAGGCGTCTCCGAGGGGTCTCCGAGTCGTGTCCGAGACGTGTCCGAGGCGTGGGTCGGCCTCAATGTCTCGGCGAGTTGCCCGACATCTGACATCGCCCAACTGTGGAAGTAAGCGAAACGCTCACTGCCGAGCCATTCTCACGTCGACTGACTCTGCATCCGTGGGCCGGGGGGCGGTGCCGGCCCGCTGCTGTCCGAATGTTGCCCGAACTCCGTCAGCCTGCCGGAATTTCCTCCACCCAGGCGACCGGCTCGGCCGCTTCAGGACGGTCGATATCGCCGAAGCGGACTTCCACACGGTGTTCCGAATTCGGCATGGTGAACAGCACAGCGCGCCAGTCGGAAGGCACCTCTGGACCGCTGTGGGGGATGCTCTGGACGGCCGCCGTGGCCGGCACGTACAGGAAGTAAGTTCCCTCCCCGGTGCGTGCCGTGGCCGAGGTCAGGCGGAACAGCGCACGCCCGTCCCACGTGTCGGAGAAATTGCGCTCGGCGTTGCACAGCACGAATGGGCCGGCCGTCGACAATGAGCAGGAGAGCGGCTGACGAGCCGGGGCGGCGGCCACGGCGGGTTCGACAGTTGCTGACACGGTCAGCAGGACGGCAAAACCAGCCACTAACAGGGACGCGCTACGGCGAAATGCACTCATGGACGTCTCCTCCCTCAGGATGCGGAACCAAGCATGCGGGCCTCACCCTAGGCGAGCCCCTTTACGCGTCGGCTCATTCGGGCCACCGTTTCCTTCTGCGCCGGGGCAAGAATGGCCGACGCTTTATCACGATCGTGCCGAGCCGTTGATGTCCCGTTCAATTCTCCGGCATAGAGTCGTCGTGCGTGCGTAGGGCACGCAAGGGACTGGTGGGTCCCGCAAGCCGTTCTGGGTGGGGCCCGTGCCCCCGCCCAGAACGGTTCCGGCGCGGGGCAGGGTGCACACCCGCGTCCCAGCGCCGCGCCTCGCGCCTGTCAGGGCCGCTCACCGGCATGCCGGAAGCGATTGCGGTACTCCGTCGGTGTCGTGTTGAGCTTGCGCCGGAATGCGCGGATCAGGGTGTCGGTCGTGTGGAAGCCGCAGGCGGATGCGATGCGTTCGAGGGTGTCATCCGTGGACTCGAGTCGGTTTCGGGCCACTTCGATGCGGGCCGATTCGAGGTAGGCAGCCGGTGTCATGCCGAGTTCGGTTTTGAAGATTCGGGTCAGCTGCCGTTCGCTCACGTGGGCGTGGTCGGCGAGAACGCCGACGGTGAGGGGCTCGGCGAGGTGGCGCGTGACGTAGTGGCGGAGATCGTCCATGCGTCGCGTGGTGGAGACGGGTTCGATCGGGACGCTGAACTGGCTCTGTCCGCTGGGGCGTTTCAGATACATCACGAGCTGGCGGGCGACGCGAAGCGCGATGGCCTCGCCGAAATCCTCGGCGACGAGGGCGAGTGAGAGATCCAGGCAGGCGGTGATGCCGGCGCCGGTCCACACATTCTGCTCGCGGATGAAGATCGGGTCGGCGTCGACCTCGATCGACGGGTGGTCGGCGGCGAGTTGCCGTGCGGTCGACCAATGGGTCGTGGCGCGCTTTCCGTCGAGCAGTCCGGCGGCCGCGAGGATATGCGCTCCCACACAAACAGAGGCGATACGCCGCGTCCGGCCGGCGAGCGCTTTCACCCACTGGACCACTGTGGGGTCGGCGAGGGCCTGAACGCGGCCCTGGTCGTCGACCTCGACCGAACCGGGAACCATCAGGGTGTCGATGCTCCTCGCCGACGCCTCCTGGAAGGTGAGGTCCGGGAGCACGCGCACCCCGGCTGAGGTGGTGACGGGGTCCATGGTTTCCGCGGCCAGCACGACGTGGTACCCCGTCGCGTCGCCCGTCTCCCGTTGCAGCAGCGCGAAGACCTCCGGGGGACCGGTGACGTCCAGCAGGTCAACGCCGTCGAAGAGGAGGACGACGATGAGTCGTTTGATGCTGCTGCTGTCGCTCAAGCTGTTCGAGCTGCTCAAGGGGTCTCCGCCGGGTCGGCAACGGTCAGGTGAGGCGAGGCAATGCGAACGAGGTGAGGTGGTGTCTGTCGATGGGGGATGTCTGAATCTGCAAGTTACATGACATTGCCGCCATGCAGGGCGGATTCGTAGCGTGGACTGTGCCCTCGCGCGGCGGCCCCAATCTTCGACACCCACCCCGAGAAAGTGCGGCAATGTCTACGACAACTCTGCGGGAACTCAACGGATTCGATCAGACACCGGCATCGCTGTCCGGCGCGACGCTGATCCTCATCGACTACCAGAACACCTACACCCGTGGGGTGATGGAGCTGGCCGGATGGCAGGACGCCCTCGACGCCGGGGCCGCACTGCTGGCCCGAGCCCGGAATGCCGGCGCGAAGATCATCCACGTCATCAACGACGGTGGCGAGGGAACTCCGTACGACATTCGGGCTGACATCGGCCAGATCCACCCCCGTGTGGCGCCCGTCGAGGGCGAGCCCGTCGTCGTCAAGCCCACGCCCAACGCGTTCCACGACACCGACCTGGGTGACCATGTGGACGCCGCCGGGAACAAGGACGTCATCATCGCCGGGTTCATGACCCACATGTGCGTGGTCTTCACGGCCGCCGGCGCGTTCCTGCGCGGCAACCGGCCCACCGTCATCGCCGACGCCTGCGCGACGCGGCCCCTGCGGACGGCGGTGGCCGACGTTTCCGCCGAACAGCTCCACAACGGCGCGCTCGCAACGATCGCCGACCTGTACGGCGTCGTCGTCCCGTCCGGCTCGTCGCTGAGCTGAGGACGGACCTGAGCCGAGGAAGGGTCTGAGCTGAGGACGGACCTGAGCCGAGGAAGGACCTGAGCTGAGGGAGAAGGGGCGAGGGCCGGCGTCGCCCCCGTCGGTGGCCCGTCGCCTTCATGGCGGCGGGCCTCTCCACGTCCGCACACATACGGTCAGCGGTGGCAGGTGCGGGGTGAGGGTGAGGGGGCGGATCTATAGGCGCCAGATGATCGCCGGAGCGTGGCGCATGGAGCCGGAACCGGCCGGGCGAGGCGGGTGCGCCGCTCACGGGGAGCAGTGCAACGGGGCATCGCCTCAGGTGAGTTCACCCCCACCGACGTGGACGAGCTCAGCACGCTCGTACTCGCCCTGGGCGACGGCTCATGAGGAGGGGCGTCAGAGGGTGTCCAGCCAGGCGAGCAAGCGGTCGCCTTCCTTCACCATGATCTGCGGGTCCCGCAGTGCGTTGGTCAGCAGGGACATCCCTTGGTACCCGCCCACCAGGGTCAGGGCGAGGCCGTCGGGATCGGGCAGGCCCATCTCCCGGAACTGGCCCGCCACCCAGTCGAGCAGCAGCCGGATGACCTTGCCCGCCTCCCTGTCCAGCCCGCCCTCCGCACGCTTGTCCAGCTCGGTGGCGAGCGTCCCGGTGGGGCACCCGTAGCGTGCCGCGAGGTCACGCTGTCCGACCCAGCCCCGTACGAGGGCCTTGAGCCGCTCGCGCGGATCGGGCAACCGGTCCAGCTCGCCGGTGATGGTCTCCAGCTGACGTGTGTGTTCGGAGAGCGCCGCGGCGACCAGTTCGTCCTTGGTCTTGAAGTAGTAGTAGACGTTGCCCACTTGGACGTCGGCGGCGCGCGCGATGTCGGCGATGGTGGTGCGTTCGGCGCCCTGCTGGTGCACCACTTGGGCGGCGGCAGCCATCAGACGCTGCCGCTTGGCGCCGGCGTTCTTCGCTCTCGCACTCTGTGAGTTGGTCACCCGACTAACTATAGGCCGGGAGGTGTGCTACGTTCTCACCAGTGAGTCAGTCAACTAACTAACTAACGAGCTCGCCGTCGGGCTGACGGCTGAGGCGGAGTGCCTACCTGGCTCGCTTACTCACTTACTCAGTCACTCACTTATGGGGGTCGTCGTGATCGTCGTTACGGGCGCTACGGGCAATGTGGGACGGACGCTGGTGCGGATGCTGGTTGGGGCGGGTGAACGGGTCACCGCCGTGGCCCGCCGCATCACCGACGCCGACGTTCCTCAGGGCGTGCGTGTGGTCGCCGCAGACCTGGGGGACGCCGAGAGCCTGCGGCCCGCGCTTGAGGGTGCGGAGGCGGTGTTCCTGCTGGTGGCCGGGGAGGATCCGCAGGGGATCGTGGGGGCGGCCAAGTCCGCGGGCGCCCGCAGGCTCGTTCTGTTGTCCAGTCAGGGCGCGGGGACCCGGCCGGAGGTCTACGCGCATGCGGGCAGGTTCGAGGCGGCGGTGCGCGGCTCGGGGCTGGAATGGACCATCCTGCGCTCTGGCGGTATGGCGTCCAACGCCCTTGCCTGGGCGGAGCCGGTCCGCCTCCATCGCACCGCCGCCGCTCCCTTCGGGGACGTGGGTCTGCCCTTCATCGACCCGGACGACGTCGCCGCGGTCGGCACCGCCGTTCTGCGTGAGCAGGGGCATGACGGCGCGACGTATTCCCTCACCGGGCCGGCGGCGGTCACCCCGCGGGAGCGCGCGGCGGCACTCGCCGAGGCGCTGGGGGAACCGATCCGCTTCGTGGAGCAGACCCGCGAGGAGGCTCATGCGCAGATGGCGCAATTCATGCCGCTGCCGGTCGTCGAGGGCACACTGGCGATTCTGGGCGAGCCGACCGAGGAGGAGCGGCGCGTCAGTCCCGACGTCGAGCGGATCCTCAGGCGCTCCCCGCAGGGCTTCCCTGAGTGGGCCACGCGGAACGCCGCCGCCTTCCGCTAGCCCCGGTCCACGCCGCCCACGCCATCCACGCCGTCCACGTTCTTCTCTGCTGAGCGTCGTGGCGTTCCTGTCCGGGAGTGCCACGACGCGGCTCTGCTCTGCCTGCTGCGCACCGCGCATCCCTGCACGGCGAGCGGCGCTACGGCTGTCGGAATCCGTGAGCAGCACCAAGCAGTGAGGGTCCGGACAGGCCGTAAGGTGAGCGGATGGTCGAACATGGTGTGAGGGGCACGCAGGCAGCGGTGCCGGCCCAGGCGATGGAGGTCGGGAACGAGCCGCTGGACCGGCCGATGCGGAACTCGGTGGGTGGCTGGCCCTTCCTCGACGACGGCCAGGAGTGGCCCGAGTGCTTCTGCGGGGAGCGGATGGCCCTGTTCTTCCAGTTCGACATCCCCTCCGAGCTGGAGCATTTCGGCGGAGGCCATCTGCTGGTTTTCCACTGCCGCGCGCACAATGACGCGTCCAATCCCCAGCCGGCCGACGGCCGGCTCGTGGCCCGGTACTGGGACGCTCCGCAGCCGCCGTACCCGGGTCCGTTCTGGCGCGTGCTGCTCCAGAGCAATGCTGCCTTGCCGGCCACGGAGGCCGAACCGTCCGTGCGTGCGCTGCCGTTGACGTTCCAGCCCTTCACGGACACCCCCGAAGCGCAGGGGCCCGGAGCCCAGCTCTTCAAGGTGGGTGGTTCGCCCTCCTGGGCCCAGTACCCCGAGTACTACACGTGCGCGTGCGGCGCGGACCTGGCGTACGTCTGCCAGGTGCCGGAAGGGTGGGAATTCGACGTCCATCCCGGGCAACCGGAGCAGCCGTACAGTGTGGGAGCCGACACCTACAATCTCTTCCTCGGGAACGAGGTCTACCTGCTGGCTTGCCCGGCCCACTGCGACCCGGCGGCGGTCTGGCCGGTGAACCAGCACTGAACCCCGTCGCCGATTGGCGTTGACCTGCCTGGGCGCGTTCCGCGCAGCCGGTCAGATGGGATTCCGCAGCGTCTGCCGAAGCCTCTCGAAAGCGGTGGGCCGCAGTCGCCCTGGCAGGAAGTCACGGATGCGACGGGCGCATTCCTCGGGGGAGAGGAGGCCACTGTCCAGGTCGAGGTCGTGCAGTTCGTGGGAGTGCACCTGGTCGTACTGCATGGCGGCCAGTCCCAGCTGTCGGTCGCCGCGTGCGCGCTCGCGGCGCTCCAACTCGGGCAGCGGACAACGCACCGCGATCAGGAGGGTGTCTTCGGGCACCAGCACATCGAGGAGGTCCAGCAGCCGCCAGCGGCGGCTGAGCGGATAGTCGACGACGAGGTTGTTGCCGCCCGCAGCCATGCCGGCGACGGCACGGTGAAAGCCCTTGCAGGTGCGGTCGATCTCGGCCTGGAGGTCCTCGTCGGATATCGGGCCTTTGCAGCGCATCGCGTGAAAGGCGTCAACGGGCATGTGGAACCACGAGCCGTCGAGCATGTCGAGAAGTGCCTGGGCGATGCTCGACTTGCCGGAGCTGGACGTGCCGTTGAGCAGGATGACCTTGCCGCGGGTCGGGGTGTCCGGAATGCGCGCGTGGGCCGGGTCGGCCGTGCCTGGAGTCGCTGACTCGCGGTCGGCCGTGCCTGGAGTCGCTGCCTTCCGAGCGGCGGTTGTCACGTTGTCGTCTGCCATGTCGTCGTCCTTCGTGCGGAGGTGACCTCAGCTGGTTCGCGCCTGCGGGTGATGGGGTGCGGGGGGGGGGTGTCTGGTGTGTCTGGTGCGCCTGCACGCGATCATGGCACGTGTCCCATGCCACCGAGATGGCGTCGCCGATCCTGACGCGGGGTGCGCGGTCCTCGGCGAGCGGTTCGTACCGGCGACTCGTGCGCGTGTTCCCGGGGCGAGTCCCCGGGCGCCGTGGCCGGATCCGGCGGGCGCTCTGGCATATCTGCGGCCGACCCGGGATCGTTGTGACATGAACGATGAATGCCCCGATACGGACGAGCTGCGTGACGCGGTCCGCGAACTGGCCGAGGCCTTGGAGACGATGCTGAATCTCCTCAAGGCCGACGCGGTGCCCAGGACTCCCGAGGCGCAGCGTCTGATCAGGCAGGCCCTCCCCAGGCGCGAATCCGACGACCTGCTCACGAATCCGCCGCCGGCCGGTGAGCTGCTCGCCCAGGCCATCGCCATCAACAAGATGACCGCCGCTGCGCGGGAGCAGATCCTTGACGACGAGGTCGCTGCCTCGCCCGTGCCGGATCACCCTCCGCTGTGACGGAGGTGGTGCCCGTCGGGCCGCCCTCGGCCGGCCCCGCGGCGCACCCGGTGCACCCGGCGCAGCTCGGTGAGCCACGAGCGACGAGCGCCGCACCCCCGAGCGCCTGAGCGGAACGACGACGCTACCGCCAGACGCCCGCCCTCACTTCAGAAGCACCTCGACGCCCCGCTCTTCGAAGATTTCCAAGAGAAGTGCGAACAGGCTGGGGGTGTCATCCTGCACCGCGGGATGATTCACCAACCGTGTCCGGGCGACGCTGGAATGCTGCCACTCCAGGGTGAACGGAGAGGTGGCGCCCCAACGTCCTCTGAGGCAGTCATCCACGGCGTCGAGGTTCCAGCCGAAGTATCCACCTGGGCCGTTGACCGCCTCACCGAGCGCACAGTAGAAACTGTCCTCGTCCACGATGTGCCGGCCGTCCAACGTGAATACCGTCCCTGCCGGGGCATCCGGCCTTCCGCGGCGTTGGTAGCGGTGCGACCACAGAGCAACTGACAGCCAGGCACGTCGACCGGCGGCATCGCGTTCCTGCCACCGGCCCGTACGGGTCAGCCGACCCGCACGGATCAGTTCCCAGACCTCACCCGAACCAGGCATGGCTTGGTCGCACCACATGCGCACGGTGACGTCGACCAGGTCCGTCCCCAATGGTGAAGGCCGGACGGCAAGCACGGTGACGTCGTTCACGAAGTAGGACCCCATGCTGACGCCTTCGGCATCCAGCACATCCAGATACGCGTTGCCCGCTACCGCCCGACGCCCGCCGATGTGATCCAGGGAAGCCAATAGCCCACCCTCCGGCGCGCTCCCCACCCACTCGACCTGGCGCCAGCCCTCCTCCTCCAAGGGAGAGAACAGTCCCCGGGCCCCCTGCGCACAACCCCAGAAGTCGTTCTCGTCTTCCTCGCTGGTGAGGGCGTAATTCCGCACGTGCACCAACTGGCTTGCTCCCCCGCTGAATCCGTCACAACCGGCCGATCCTACAGATCAGGCGATGTGACCGGCGAGCTGGGCTGACCCATTGCCCTCAGTGCGCCGAGGGCGAGAGGGGCGTCACGCCGGGCAAGGGCGATGAGGACGGCGTGGTCACCGTCCCGGCATTCGATGACGGCCGCGTCGTACTTGAACCTCTGCTTCCAGGCCTGGGGGTCATCGGGCCGAAGTGCTCGGACGTGCCGCACGACCAGTGTCTCCGGAACCGTCTTCCGGGCGACGCGCCCATCGGGATCCGGTGTGGTCGCCGGCCATCCGTCTCCCAGCACCAGGTGGTCGAAGCCGTCCACCCGGTAGGGAACGTCTCCGAGTACGGCCGCGCGTACGCACTGCTTGTCCGTCGGCGGAACCGGAACGATGCTGCTGACGGATGCGGCGGCGCGGTTGATACGACGTTGTTGCCCCCAGGCACACAGCGCGCCCAGGCCTGCGGCGGGCAGCACTGCGGCCGCGGTGATCAGGAGTGCCTCCGGCACGTCGCGGCCGACCATGCTCCCGAGACTGCCGGCGCAACTCACGACGGTCCCGGTCACCAGACCGACGGTGAGCTGCCGGAGGCTGCGGTGCGTCGGGGAGGGTGAGTGGTGGCGGTGCCACCAGGTGAGCCACCACACCATCAGCCCGAAGGGCAGCAGAAAGAGACCGGCGCCCAGCGGGTAGCGCCAGTTGCCGTCCGGAGACTCCCAGGTCTCCTGAGCGGCGGCACGGAACCGCACGGTGCGGATCTCACCCCGCCAGTACGTCAACTTCACCTCGTCACCGGCGCGCACGGTGTCGTAGACCGGTTCCGACCCGGCCATCCGCACACGCCGCACGGTGTCTGTGCCCCGTTCGGTCACGCGGAGCCAGTAGCGGACGCTCTTTCCGCTCGGCTCGTCCTCCGTGCCCTTGACGGTCGCCGGAACCGTCGTCGTGCACGTATCCGACCGGGAGCCAGCCGGGCAGGCGGGCGCCGCGGCGTACGCGTCCCACTTCGCCAACTCGACCGGCACGGTGGCCAACAGCCCTGCCGACAACAAGAGGAGCACCAGCCCGAAGCCGACGGCCAGCAGGAACCGCCACCCGCGCTGCGCCCCCGATGATTCCCGGGCTGTCTGATCTGCCATCCCCGCTGCCCCCTTCTTACCGCCCCCGCGCGCCCTCAACGGCCGCCCTTCCGCCACATTGTGCGCCTGCAGCCTTCACCTGGATGTTCCGGGTGGGCTCGCGACGTGGGGAGTCGCATGGGGCCGCAGCAGGCCGTGACTGCACTGCACCTCACGGCACCGCACTGACTGCACCGCACTGCCTGCACGGCACGGCATTGCCGCGGGCTGGTCTACGAAAGGAGCGCGGCCAGTCGGTGCAGGCGGGCGTAATACCGGTGGTCGTCCTCATCGGTGAGCAGGGGCAGGATCGTGTTGAGGTCCGCGATGCAGCGGCGCAGGATCCGGTGCCGCTCCGCGTCGAGAGAACCGTCGCCATTGCGCCAGGCGGAGACGCACCCTGCGATGTCCGCGTCCAGCAACACCATGTCGATGCCCGCCAGCTCCACACCGCGCAGCCGGACGGGGAAATCCGCGGCCACATGCTCCTGCCACAAACGGGCGACTGAAGGGTTCACTTCTTACGCCTCGGGCTCCACTCGTAGGTCATGGGAGCCGTCTCGACGACCTCGCTCGGCCAGGCCTGCCGCACTCGGTCCAGTCGGGCTCGGTGGTCCTGGATCCAGTCGTCCTGTGGCCGGATCCAGAAGAACGTGGAGAGCCGGTCGGGGTCGTTGATGGTCACTCCGACGGACGCGTCGTCGTTGAGTTGAATGCCCAGCTCAAGGCCCCGGCCGCCGCCCAGTCCGGCGTTGCCACGTGGCACCAGCCGTTCGAGCTCCTCTTCCCAAGCGGACAGATCCCGCTGGAAGAGGTAGAGCTCAAGGCGTGCGTCGAGGAAGCCGGTGGACACCAGGACTTCGGCACGCAGGGTGTCGTGGCCCGTCAGAACGCCGGGCTGATCGCGTCCAGTGACACGAACGATGCACCGGTTGCCGTTGCCGTTGCCGTTGCCGTTGCCGTCGCCGTTGCTGTTGGCGTCGGCGTCTGCCAGGTGTATCAGATCGACGGGTTCGGGCTCTCCCATAGTGCGCCTCCGCAGGGCCTTGACTGGTGTGCGTAGCCTGCATCCTCTCCCACGGGGCGCGTACGAGCAGAGGCGCCCCACCAACGACCGTTCGAGGCGATCGGAGCGCCGGCTGCGGCGGGGGTGGTGGGCCGGGTACGGGGATAACGCCTGGTCTGGTTGCGGGCCGAGGTCGCTTCCACGATGGCGTGGTGCCACGTCAGGTGGCTTCTTCGAGGATGCGAGGGAAGCGAGGCCGTGATGCGAGCCGCAGTTCTGAAGGAGTTCGGGTCGCCGTTGACGATCGAGACCGTGCCCGATCCCGTGGTGGGGACGGGGGAGGTCGTGGTTGATGTGGTGGCGGCCGGTGTGTTGCCCTACGCCGCGGAGGTGTTCCGTGGGGAACGCCGGTATCTGCTCACGCTGCCGGTGATACCCGGAAGCGGGGCGGTGGGCCGGGTGCGCGCCGTGGGTCCGGACTCGACGCGGCTGCGCGTCGGAGACTGGGTGCTGTGTGATCCCACCATTCGCGCACGGGACGACGCGTTGACCCCGGACATCACACTCCAGGGCCTGAGTGCCCGCGGGGAGGGCGGCCTGCGCCTGCAGCAACACTTCGGGCAGGGCTCGTTCGCCGAACAGCTGCTGGTCCCGACCGAGAACGTCTTTCCCCTCGGCGCGACCGGCACGACCGATGCGACCGGCACGACTGGTGCGAGCGATGTGATCGATGCGATCGATGCGGCGGACGCGGGCCGGTGGTGTGCACTACCGGTCCTTCTCGTGCCGTACGGCGGGCTGCTCGCCGCCGGACTGCAGGCCGGCCAGACCGTACTGATCAGCGGTGCCACCGGAAATTTCGGAAGCGCCGCCGTTGCGGTCGCGCTGGCCATGGGCGCGGGTTGCGTTGTCGCTCCGGGGCGGAACGAGAAAATGCTCGGCGAGCTGGAGCGCCGCTTCGGGTCCCGCATCAGGACGGTGCGGTTGTCGGGTGATGAGGCGGCGGACCGCGAGCGGATGCGGGCGGCGGCGCCCGCACCGATCGACGTCGTACTGGATCTGCTGCCGCCCTCGGCCGCAATGACCGCGGTACGGGCTGCGGTGATGACTGTCCGCGAGCACGGGACGGTGATGCTCATGGGAGGCGTCGGCATGCTGGGAGGTGACGACCTCGCCCTGCCGTATCCGTGGCTCATGAGGAACAACATCACCGTCCGCGGCCAGTGGCTGTGCCCCCGCCACGCCAACCCCCAACTCATCCGACTGGCCAACTCGGGGCAACTGGACCTCCGGCAGTTCGACGTCACCGCTTTTGACCTTGCCGATGCCAACACGGCCTTGCGGCACGCGGCCGCGGAGGGGGGACGCTTCAGCCTGACGGTCATTCGACCGGTCAGGGAAGGGTGAGTGCGTCCGCGGTCAGTCATCCTGTGCACCGCAGACTCTGACAACACGCAGGCACCGGGACGGGCATGGCGCTGGCTGGCCCGCCCGGAGGTCCGCTTGCCCCGTAGTCCTCTGGCGGGGGGCCTTTGGTGGGGCCTTCTTTTACCAGCGGACGGCGGTGAAGTCGATGGGCTGGGGTCGGAGTAGGCGGGTGCGTTCTGTCAGTGATTCCAGGCGCCGGGACATCTCGTCGGCGGGTAGGTGGTGGCGGTTGCCGTGGCCGGGGAGGACCCATTCGAAGCGCAGTTGTGGGGCGGTCCTGGCAAGGGAGTTGGCCAGTTCCTCGATGGAGTACCAGGTCACGTTCTCGGCGACCTCCAGATCGCCCGTGGTGCGGGACCAGTAGAAGCTGTCTCCGCTGAAGCAGTACCGGTCGTCGGCGAGGTAGAGCACGCTGCCCCGGGTGTGGCCGGGCAGGGGGTGAGCGGTGACTCCCTCGCCGATGTCGACGGGTTCGAGTCCGCGGATCACCTGGTCCGCGTCCGGCGCTGCGTCGAGGTCGCCCTCGTGGATCCACAGCCGGGCGCCGAAGTGGTCCGCGTAGCGGCGGCCGTGGGCGACGTGGTCGCGGTGGGTGAGCAGGACGTCGGTGACGGGTCCCAACGCGGTGTAGCGAGCTGCCAGTTCACGGCTCCAGCGCGGGGTGTCGATCATCATGACCGAGCCGGAGGGCCGCAGGAGGAGGTAGGAGTTGGCGCCGGCGGTGTCCCGGGAGTTGTGGCCGCAGACCAGGACGCCGTCGTCCAGGGCCATCGGGAAGGGGTCGAGGGTGCGGTCGGCCAGCCCGGACGCCGGGCGGATCGAGCGGGTGGGGCAGGCGAAGACGGCGGCGTGAAGGCGCCGGTTCTCCGCCTCGTCGCGGGGCTGGCGCAGGATCTGCGACTTGCCGTCGGCTTCGGTGATCAGGTCGGGTGCGAACTGTCGGGCGACGTCGCAGTTGGTGCAGCGGTCGTCGACGTACCAGTTCTCCATGGAGGGGCTCCTTCGGGGGGAACGGACCCGGACCGGGGCCGCCCTTTCAGGATTACCCGCGTGCGGCCGATATCGGTAGACCTCGCCGATCTTGTACTTCTGGGCCCGAATCGCTCTCACGGCTCGGTCGGCGGGGAGGGTTTTGGTGGGGTTTGCGGCTTCTGTGCATCCCGCAACAGGACGGCGTCGCCCCCCCCGATTGGTCTCGGCATCGGAGAGCCGCGTCGTGAGACGGAGGCGGGGTACCTCGGAGAAGGTGGCGACGGATGCGTCCTGCGGGTACTCACGCGAGGACTCGATGGTCGGGAGGCGACGGGCTGGATGGATGCAGGCCGTGTGGCGAGGCAGGGCGCGCGTAGGTGGGCGAGGGCGGGGCGGATCCGGCTGATCGACACCCATGTCAGTGAATTTCCGGAGTGTGGCGCAGTTTTTGGGAACCCGGCTCCGTCGGCGCGCCTCCTCTCCCTCAGAGACGCATAGCTGGTGCGTCCACGTTCGATGTGGGGGCGAGACATGACAGCACGTACAGCGCCACGGCCCGTAGGGGCGCGGCGGGCGGTGGCCGGTACGACGGTGGCGGCCGCGGCCGGACTGGTTTTGGTGGTCGGGGTGGCGGCTCCCGGGCAGGCCGCGCCCGTTCAGGCGGCCGCCGGAACACAGTCCACGTCCGTGGCGAGCTGCGGCGGTGCGGTGACGGCAGTCGAGAGCGGCCACGCAACGCGGATGACGTCCACAGCGGCACGGACGGCTTCCCCGGGGCGGGGAGCTTCCGCGGGGCGAGTGGCTTCCGCGGGGCGGACGGAGACAGCTCCCCCGGTTGCGGGCGCCACCGGGAGAGCGGCCGAGAAGTTCTCGTACAGTCTCGCCTCGGAGGCGCCGGTCGGGCTGTGGACGTCCTCCGGGGTGACCCTGCGGACGCCGGTCTCCAAGGGCACCGTCCGCCTGGACGTCACCACCCGCGGCTTCAGCGCCGCCTCCCTCATGATCCAGCGCTACGTCCCCAAGACCCACCGGTGG
Organism: Streptomyces bugieae; assembly: GCF_036352915.1. Taxonomy (NCBI): domain Bacteria; kingdom Bacillati; phylum Actinomycetota; class Actinomycetes; order Kitasatosporales; family Streptomycetaceae; genus Streptomyces; species Streptomyces bugieae. Next base: position 414,496 of record NZ_JAZBJP010000002.1, on the reverse strand, counting down.
GTGGATCTGGATCAGCGGCCGGTCGGTAGCGAACATCCGGAGAAGGGGACGTTCACCTTCCCCGTCTCGGTGGCCGCGAGCGCCGGTCACCCCGCCACGGTGGCCCTGCGCGTGCAGGACATCGACCGGCCCGGCCGCCTGACGGTGGCCGCCTCGGTCAGGGACGGGCACGGCCACACGTACCGCGCGCCGGCCAGGAGTGCCGTCGTCGACCGGCCGACGACCACGATCACGGGCTGGTCGCGCGGCACCGCACTGGTCCCCGGTGGCGCGGCGAAGGAGTTCACCCTCGCGGTCAAGAACACCACCAAGCGGGCCTACCCGGCACTGAACGCCGGCTACTTCGCCTACGGCCAGGGCAGCGGGCGTGCCGTGGAGCCGAAGGACCTGGTGCTCCAGCAGTACGTGCCCGGTCACGGCTGGCAGCGCGTCTCGCTGCTGCCCGGTGGCTGCGACCCCGGTATGGCCGCCCAGCTGATCCCGACCGCCAAGACGCCGCTGGCGCCGGGCGCCACGGCCGTCTACCGCCTGCGCCTGGCGGTCGCGGACTCCGCTCCCGTGGCCGATGTCGACGCGGGTGTGTCGGTGGGCACCGGTGACACGTCGTTCTTCTACCGGACCCTGCCGTTCGAGATTCGCGCCAAGTAGCGTCCGCGGGAACGGCCGTAGGCGTTCCACGTAGCGTCCGCGGTAGGTGACTTCTGGGCGTCAGCTCGACCGGGTGGCCGTCGGTATCGTGCCGGCGGCCTGCCGGGCGAGGGCGGTGCGGATCAGGGCGTTGACGGCGGCGGGCTGCTCCTGGTGCGGCATGTGGCCCGCCTGCTCGATCGCGTGGAACTCCCCGTACGGAGCCAGCGCGGCCAGGGTCCGGGACACGTCCAGCGGGACCTCGGTGTCGAGTCGGCCGTGTATGAAGAGGGCCGGGACCGTCAGCCGGCCGATGTCCGCGCGCGGGTCGTGGAGGTTGCTCTCCGCGAACAGCTCGTCGATGAACACGCCGGATCGCAGGATCTGCCGCCTGGTCTGTTCTGCCAGGGCCGGGTCGGCCGTCGGGGCGAACCATTGCGGGACCCAGTCGGCGAGAGCCGCCGGGCGATCGGCGGCCAGCGCCGCGCGCAGGGCGCGGAGCGGGGCCGCCATGCCCTGGCTGGGCCAGTAGCCGGGGCCGCTGATCGACACCACACCGCCCACCCGCTCCGGTGCCCCGAGTGCCGCCTCCAGGGCGAAGGTGGCACCGAGCGAGCTGCCCACCAACAAGGGCCGATCCAAGGCCAGTCGATCCATCAGGGCCAGGATGTCGGCGGCGTTGGTGGCGGTGGTGTTCCCGGTGGCCGGGTGGTCGCTCCGGCCGCAGCCGCGCCAGTCCACGGTCACCACCCGGTGGTCGGCGGCCAGATCGGCGACCTGGGCGCCCCACACCCGTCCGCTGGTTCCCCAGCCGTGCAGGAACAGCACCGGTATGCCGGTCCCGCTGTCCGTGTAGAACAACCGGGTTCCGTTCGCCGTGGCGTACGGCATCGTCACTCACGCTCCTCGTCGATGTGTCGCGGCTCGGCTCATCGCGTTTCGTCGCGTTGTGTCCGCTTCGCCCGCCCGTGGGCGGCGGTGATGAGCGGGACCAGTTCACCGTGGGGGGCGGGCGCGACCAAGGGGCATTCGGCTTCCACACTCATCAAGAAACGTGATGAATCCGGGAGGGCTTGTCGCCGAGCGTCCGCTGCGCATCGTTCCCCGCGAGACCCACATTGCGGGTGTCTGTCCCCGCGGTAGCAGTCGGATAACTTCTGCGTTCAGCGGTGTACCGGGGCAGAAGGCCCAGGTAGGTTCAGCGCCCATGACAGAGGACGTCGTGGACATCGACCGGCAGCAGCTGATGGTGGAGGCGCTCCAGGAATTCGCGGCGCGCAGTGACGAGCAGTTGGACTGGACCCTGGGTCTGGTCCGGCACCGGCTCGGGGCTGCCCGCCGATTGGGGGTTCCGGTGCCGGAAGACCTGGCCAGCAGGGTGGCACGGCTCTGCGAGAAGCGGAACTTGCCGCTCTACGAGCCGGAGCAGCGGGACTGAGGCCGATGTCCGTTGCCCTTCGCGCGGCGGGTGAGGGGAAGGCCGGCCCCGCCGCCACCCGACCCGACGGTGCTGCCCGCGCAGCGACCGGGGGGTTTGCCGGTGGGCGTCCGGGGCGGTTACGGCGATTTCGGTGCGGGTCGTGGTGAGGTGAGGGCTGGCCCCGGCCACGCCCCCGTGGCGCGTCCAGGGGCGTAGGCGGGGCTGTGACGTGCCGGAACGCGGTGCGGCTGCCCCTTGGCCGGCGAGACCGTGAGGAGGTGCGATGCGCCGTAGTGGCGGGACCGCACCCTGCGCCCCACTCTGTGCTGCGCGGGCTGACAGCGTTGACAGTGACGGTGACGGTGAGGGCGATGGCGGAGGCGGAGTCCGGTGAGGACGCTTCCAGGGCCCACCGATCACGTCGTGGTGGTCGGGGCCGGGCTCTCCGGATTGTCCGCCGCGCTCCATCTGCTCGGGGCGGGCCGCCGGGTGACCGTCGTCGAGCGGGCCGAGCTGCCGGGCGGACGGGCCGGGCGGGTCGACCGCGGCGGCTACCGCATCGACACCGGACCGACCGTGCTGACCATGCCGGACCTGATCGAGGAGGCGTTCGCCGCCGTCGGTGAGCGGCTGTCGGACCGGGTGGTGCTGGACCAGCTGCACCCGGCGTACCGCGCCCGGTTCGCCGACGGCAGTGAGCTGGACGTGCACACCGACCCCCGGGCCATGGAGGCCGAGGTGGAGCGGTTCGCCGGACCCCGCGCGGCGCACGGCTACCGGCGGCTCAGGCGGTGGCTGGAGCAGGTGTACCGGGCCCAGCACCGCCGTTTCATCGACAGCAACTTCGACTCGCCGCTGCAACTGCTGCACCCGGACCTGGCGCGGCTGGCCGCGCTCGGCGGGTTCGGCCGGCTCGACGACCGCATCGGCCGGTTCGTGCCCGACCCGCGGCTGCGCAGGGTCTTCTCGTTCCAGGCGCTGTACGCGGGGGTGCCGCCCGCCCGGGCCCTGGCCGCGTACGCCGTCATCGCCTACATGGACACGGTCGCCGGGGTGTACTTCCCGCGCGGCGGCATGCATGCGCTGCCGCGGGCGATGGCGGACGCCGCCGCTGCCGCCGGGGCCGCATTCCGCTACGGCACGCCCGTCACCCGGCTGGAACGCACCGGCGGCCGGATCACCGCGGTGGTCACCGAGCACGAGCGGATCGCCTGCGACGCGGTGGTGCTCACTCCGGACCTCCCGGTCACCTACCGGCTGCTCGGCCGGCGGCCCCGGCGTCCGGTCCGGCTGCGCCACGCGCCGTCCGCCGTGGTCCTGCACGCGGGCGGCGCACGGACCTGGCCGGGCACCGCGCACCACACGCTCTCCTTCGGCGCGGCCTGGGAGCGCACCTTCGACGAACTCACCCGCCGCGGACGGCTGATGAGCGATCCCTCGCTGCTGGTGACCCGCCCCACCGCCTCCGACCCGGCACTCGCACCGCCGGGCCGCCATCTGCACTACGTGCTGGCGCCGTGCCCCAACACCGAGACCGGACCGGGCGCCGAGGCCTGGCCCGCGCTCGCCCCCCGGTACCGCGACAGTCTGCTGTCGCTGCTGGAGCAGCGCGGGTTCAGCGGAATCGCCGACGCCGAGGACCTGGGCACGGTGACGCCGGCCGACTGGGCGGCGCAGGGCCTGGCGGCCGGCACGCCGTTCTCCGCCGCGCACACCTTCGCGCAGACCGGCCCGTTCCGCCCGCGCAACCTCGTACGCGGCACCGAGAACGCCGTACTGGCGGGGTGCGGCACCACCCCCGGCGTGGGTGTCCCCACCGTGCTGATCTCGGGCAAGCTGGCCGCCGCCCGGGTGACGGGCCTCCGTCCGCCGCGTTCCCGCGCCGGCGCGCCGCGGCCGGGCGACAGGACGGTACCGGCATGACGGAGCGCGAACTGACCGCGGCGGGCATCACCGATCCCCGCCTGCGCGCCGACTACGCCCACTGCCGCCGGCTCAACGCCCGGCACGGCCGGACGTACTTCCTGGCCACCCGGCTGCTGCCCGCGGACCGGCGGCCGGCCGTGCACGCCCTGTACGGATTCGCCCGCCACGCCGATGACCTCGTCGACCACCCGGCCACCGGCAGCAGTACCGCCGACCGCGCGCGGGCGCTCTCCGCGCTGCACCGGAACCTGCAGAACGGTCTGCGCGGCGATCCGAGCCCGGAGCCGGTCGTCCGGGCGGTGGCGCACACCGTCGCCGCGTACGACATCGACCACGCCCACTTCGCCGACTTCCTCACGGCGATGCGGATGGACCTGGTCGTCACGGACTATCCGACCTACGCGGACCTGCGGTCCTACATGCACGGTTCGGCGGCGGTGATCGGCCTGCAGATACTGCCCGTGCTGGGCACCGTCGTCCCGCGCCACGAAGCCGCCCCGCACGCCGCCGCGCTCGGCGTCGCCTTCCAGCTGACCAACTTCGTGCGGGACGTCGGGGAGGACCTCGACCGGGGGCGCGTCTATCTGCCCGCGGATCTGCTGGCGGCGCACGGTGTCGACCGGGCGCTGCTGCGGTGGAGCCGGGACACCGGACGCCCGGACACCCGTATTTCCCAGGCCCTGGCGGCCGCGGCCGAACTCACCCGCGGCGTCTACCGGGAGGCCGCCCCCGGCCTCGCCATGCTCGACCCGGTGGCGCGCCCGTGCATGCGCACCGCCTTCGTGCTCTACGGCGCCATCCTCGACGCGGTGCGCGAGGACGGGTACGCCGTGCTGCACCGGCGCGCGGTGGTCTCCCGCCGGCGCCGCGCGGCCACCGCACTGGGCGGGCTGGCCCGATCCGTCGCGGCCCGTCTGACCGCCCGGCCGCCGGCCGCGCCGCGGGAACGGACGCCGCAGCCGGCGCAGAAGGAGAGCGCATGAGCCCGGACGGCCGTCACCGCCCACGCGTCCCGCTGCGGCTGCGGCGCGGGCCCGAACGGTGGGAGCGGCAGCGGTCCACCTGGCGGGAGGCCCGGCCCGCCGTCATCGACGGGGCGCTGAAACGGGCGCTCGCCCGACGGGCGGGCAACTGGTTCGTGCTCGGCGCGGCCCGTGACGTGGCGCCCCGGAAGCCGTTCGGCCGGACGGTGGCCGGCGTCGAGGTGGTCGCCTGGCGCGATGCCGCCGGGCGCCTGGTGGCCGGGCCGGGGGCGTGCCCGCACCTCGGGGCGCCGCTGGCGGAGGGTGCCGTGCACTGCGGCACGCTCCGCTGCCGCTGGCACGGCCTCGCCCTGGACGGTGCCGCGTTCGCCGGCTGGGAACCGTTCCCCGCCCACGACGACGGAGTGCTGGCCTGGGTCCGGCTGGACGCGGCCGGCGGCGAACGGCCCCTGCCGCGGCCGGTGCTCCCGCCCCGGCCCGGACCGGCCGGCACGCTCGTCGCCGTGCACACGGCCGTCGGGGCGTGCGAACCGGAGGACGTCGTGGCCAACCGGCTGGACCCCTGGCACGGGGCGTGGTTCCACCCGTACGCGTTCGTGGACCTCAGGGTGGTCGGCGCACCGACGGAGGCCGGCACCGAGGGCCCGGACGAGTTCCTGGTCGAGGTCTCCTTCAAGGTCGCCGGGCGTGCGGTCGTTCCGGTGACGGCACGCTTCACGGCGCCGGAGCCGCGCACGGTGGTGATGCACCTCGTCGACGGCGAGGGGAAGGGGTCGGTGGTCGAGACCCATGCCACGCCCCTGGCCCCGGACGACCGCGGCCGGCCGCGCACCGCGGTGGTCGAAGCGGTCCTGGCCACCTCCGACCGGCCCGGGTTCGCGTTGGCCCGCGCCGCGGCTCCGCTCGTGCGCCCGTTGATGCGGGCGGCCGCCGGCCGGCTGTGGCGGGACGATCTCGCGTACGCCGAGCGCCGTTGGCAGCTGCGCCGGAGCGGCCGCTATCCGGGCTGACGGCCGCTGTTCGGGCTGACCGGGCCGAGGCACGACGAACGAGGTGCGACGGGCCGGGGCGGTCAGTGTCCGGTGCGTCCGGCCGCCCACCGCAGCGGCGCCACCCGCCCCTTGTCCGGCACGGTCCACAGGGGGTGACCGCGCACGCCCCAGCGGGCCAACAGGGCGTTGGCCGCCAGGAACCCGGTGGTCGCCGCGCGTTCCATCAGCGCCACCGGCAGTGCCGTGCGCACCAGGTCGCCGGCGACCACCACCCGGGGGTCGGGGGTGTGGACGGTGGGCCGGTCGGCGTGGCCGCCCACCGCGAACAGCGGACAGTCCGCCCGCCACTCGTGGCGCTGGTCGACGATCCGCGCCCCGCGGGTCTCCGGGTAGACGGCGTGCAACTGCTCGACCAGACGCCGCTGTTCGTGCGCCCGGTCGGCGTCCGGCCGCACCGCGTAGGCATGCAGTTCGAGGACCGAACCGCCGGTGCGGCCGGACCAGCGGGCGGCCTCCCCCTCCCAGCGTTCCAGCACGCTGATGTTGTCCAGCGAACCGAAGCCGCTGGTGCCCAGGAAGCCGGCGCGGTCGGGGGACACCGGCCGCGCCAGCCACAGCCGGGACACCAGGAAGGGCGGTGCGGTGCGCAGCCGTCCGATGCGCGCCCGCCACGCGGGGTCCCCCAGGCCGTCGGATGCGGCCACGATCCGCCGCAGACCGGCGGTGTCGACCGCGAGCACCACGGCGTCGTACGGGTGCGACCCGCTGTCCGTCGCCACGTGCACCCCACCGCCCGCCTGCGGCTCGACGCGGTCCACCGGCGTGCCGGTGCGCAGCCGTACGCCGTGCCCTTCCAGGTACCGGGCGAGCGGCGCCCACAGCGCCTCGGGGTACGGCTCCGCGGGCACGTCGAACAGCAGCCCCTCGCTCGACCCGAGGAAGTAGATGTGGAACATCAACGCCATTTCCGCCGCGGACAGTTGGCGAGGGTCGGCGAAGAAGCTGCGGGAGAACACCTCGAACGCGAGGTGGCGCGCGGCCTCGGGGAAGCCGATGCGGTCCAGCAGGTCCCAGGCGCTGGTGTCGTCGAGCCGCTGGTAGATCTGCGGCACCCGTACGTCGAGCAGCGGCAGGGCCGCGGCGGGGCGCATCCGGGCCAGGTCCCGCCAGGCGAAGGTCGGGCTGAGGGCCATGAAGCCCAGGGCGCTCCAGGGCGGTGTGCGCGGTACGCGGGCGAAGCTGTCGCGGGTGCCCGAGCGGTGCTGCAGCGGATAGTCCGGGAGCCGTCGCAGCACCCGGAGTCCGGGGTCGATGCGCCGCAGCAGCCCCCGCAGGTTGTAGTACTGGGGGAAGAAGGCGTGGAATCCCCGGCTCATGGTCGCCGCCGAGCCGTCGGCGAGCCGCACCGGCCACCCCGCCAGCCGGCCCCCGAGGACGCCTTCGCGCTCGTACAGCGTCACCCGCACTCCGCGCTCGGCCAGAGCGGTCGCGGCCGCCAGACCGGCGATGCCGCCGCCGATCACCGCTACCGCGGGCCGGCCGTCGGCCGCCGCCCGGTCGTTCCCCGGTGGCCCCGGCAGCACCCGCGCGCGGCGGTCGCGGCCGCGCCGTGCGCTCACGGCCCCTCCCGGGCCGGCCGCCCCGGTCACCACGGGGCCGTCTTCCGGGGCAGCAGCGGGAGTTCGGCGACGGTGCGGAGCATGGGGAGCACGGGGGTGCGCAGCCCGATGGTCAGGTCCTCCCAGAGCCGGGAGCGTCCGTCGAGGAACCGCAGCAGACGCTCGGTGGGCACCGCGCCGAACAGGTCGGTGAAGACCGCCGCGCCGTCCACCCGTCCACTGTCCAGCCCGCGCAGCAGCACGGCGTCCAGCGCCCGGGCCCAGCGGCTGTGCACCGGCGGTGGCGGGGGCGACCCGGGTTGCCGGAGCGCGGCGGCGAGGCCCGCGGTCTGGCGCTGCACCGCGGCGAAGGTGTATCCGGTCGACGGGCGGGTGGCGCCGCCGGCGGTCCCGATGCGGAACACCGAACGCCCCGCCCGGTGCGGAAACCGGCCGTCGGTCATCGGGATGACGCCCTGTTCCGTGCCCGTGATCTCGAACGGGCCGAGCTTGCGCACCTCGTCGGTGTAATGGCGCAACGCCCTTTCGTAGCCGGCGACATCCAGCGGCCGCCGGGAGAACCGGGTGTATTCGACCAGCGCCGTGTGCGGGTCCAGCGGCAGGACGTACCCGAAGGCCAGGCCGTGGGCCGGCTGCGGAACGCGGAAGTCCATCCAGTCCGCCACGGCCGGGTCGAACACCGCTCTCCGCGTACGGACGAACCAGCCCCGGAAGTGCTGCCGCAGCGTGGTCCGGGCGGGCGGGAGCAGGGATCCGGGGCGGGAGTCGAAGACCCAGCGGGACCGCAGCGCCACCGGGCGCCCGGCACCATCACACCCCCGCACCTCGGCGCCGTCGGCGGTGTCGCGCACCGCCGCCACCGTCGCCTCGACGCGCCGCACGGCGGGGTCCCCGGCCAGCCGGGCCTCGACGACGGCGGCGAAATCGCCCGATCGCAGCATCTTGTACCGCAGCGGCGCGGGCCATCCCACCGTCTCCGTGCCGTCGGGACCGTACACCCGCAAGGCGTCCCACACGGCGGTGAGCGCCGGGTCGAACTCGCCGCCGGGCGGCTCCCAGAAGCACCAGGTCCGTTCCGGCGGTGTACGCGGCCCCCGCGGCGCCTCCACCAGCACCACGGTCGGCCGACGTGCCCCGGCACCCGGTGCGCACAGGCGGTAGGCCAGCGACAGCCCCGCCGCTCCCGCCCCGACGATGACCACATCCGCGTCCCGCACACCCGTCCTTCCCTGCCCGGCTGCCGAGCGCCCCACGACGGCGCTCGCCACCGGCGACCGCTGACGCTCACGACGATCCTTCCGCAGCCGGGACCCGGACGACGGCCGCCACGCGCGGCGAGGCGGGGGAATGCTGGGGGTGGGGCCTAGAAGGGGTGCTGACCCATCGGACAGGGCCTAGCGTCCTCGCGGCGGCACGAGCTTGACTCCGAAGCAGTAGAGGGCCGAGGCGACGGCGATGCCGACGGGGAGGGCGAGGTTGATGCCGTGCAGGGCGCGGGCGACGGGGCCGGTGTAGAGGGTGTTCATGCAGAGGGCGGCGCAGGCGGTGCCGCCGATGAGGGCGGTGGCACCCGCCGCGTTCACGCCGCCGGTGTACCAGAAGGGGCTGCCGGGGGTCTCGTCCGTGAGCGCGGGGCCGTCGTAGCGGTTGCGGCGCAGCAGGATGTCGGTGGCGTAGACGGCCATGGTGGGGCCGAGGAGGCCGACGGTCAGCTGGAGGACGTTGCTGACGGTGTCGAGGAAGTTGGAGACCAGCAGCGCGTACAGGGTGAGGGAGACGGAGACGGTGCCGTCGGCGAGCACGCTGACGGAGCGTCGGATGCGCAGGCCGACGGCCTGGAGGGCGAGTCCGGCGCTGTACGCGGTCAGCGCGTTGAGGGCGACGGTGCCGAGGACCAGGGCGAGGAGGAAGAGCGGCACGAACCAGCCGGGGAGGATCTTCTCCAGCGCGTGCTGCGGATCGGTCATGTCGACCGCGGTCGCGGCGAACGCCCCGAGCGAGCAGACGACCACGCTGGGCAGGAAGCCGCCGAAGGCCGTCCACCCCACGATCGCCTTCGGGGACGCGGTGCGCGGCAGATAGCGGGAGAAGTCCGCGCTGGTGGTGTACGACAGCGGGCCCGAGGCGATGAGCGTGACGCCGCCGAGGAGGGCGGCCCACCGGCTCGTGCCGGCGAGCGGCTCGGTGGGGGAGTACGAGAAATCGGTGTGCCGGAGCACGTAGCAGGCGAGGACCGCGAAGACCGCGGTGAGGGCCAGGGTGATCGGGAGGTACAGCTTCATGATCAGGGCGTGGCCGTAGACGCTGATGGTGAGGGTGAGGGCGGCGACGGCGATCACCACGGCGATCTTGACGCCGGTGGTGGTCGGGATGCCGGCCCGTTCGACGAGGGAGAAGGCGGCCGTCGCGGCGGCGGCCAGGTTGAGGGCGAAGTAGCAGACGGAGACCAGCCATCCGGTCACCGCGTTGTTCACCCGGTTTCCGCGGATGCCGTACATCGCCCGCGTGATCACTTCGCTCGGGGCGCCGGCGGCCGGGCCGGACACGGCGAGCAGCCCGGTCAGCAGCCAGAAGAGGACCCGGCCGCCCGGCGCGCGGAGATCGTCGCCGCGGCGGCAGCCGTCGCCCTGACCGAGGGGCTGGAGTGCGTCACCCTCCGCAGAATCGGCGAGGAACTGGACGTCCGGCCCGGCCTGATCAGCCACTACTTCCCGTCGGCCGAGGACCTGGTGGCGGAGGCCTTCGGCCACGCCGCCACCGGCGAGCTGGACAGCCTCGTGCCCGTCGAGCGTCCCGAGGGCAGCCCGCTGCGGCATCTGGCCCGGTTCTTCGCGCAGACGACGGGGGAGCGGTACGACGCCATCAGCCGCCTCTGGCTCAACGCACGCCACCTCAGCCGCAACCGCCCGGTGCTCCGCGACCGGGTCGCCGTGCAGGAGGCCGGATGGCGCGGCCGGCTCTCCGGCCTCCTCCAGGAGGGCGTCGAGCAGGGTGAATTCCACACCGACGACCCGCAATTGACGGCCATTCAGATCCTGGTGGTGCTCGACGGACTCGGAGCCCACGCCAACACCGAAACCGGCAGCCACCCCGAGGCCGTGACCCGCATGGCCATCACCACGGCCGAACGGGAACTCGGCCTGGCCGACGGCGCCCTCACCCGCCCCACCGATGCGTCCGGCGCGTGAGCCCCCGAAAACGCACCGCTCCGCCACCGCACGCCCGGTAGCCCCTGCCCGTACCCTCCCCGCCCTCCCCGTTTTGAGGAGCCGCTGTGCGCACCCCGCTCGTCCTGCTCTCCGCCCGTCTGCTCGACCCGGTCAGCGGTGCCTTCCTGCCGGACACCGCGCTGGCCGTGTCCGACGGGCGGATCGCCTCCCTGGGCGACGACCGCGACATCCGGGCACTCGCCGGCCCCTCGACGACCGTGATCGACCTCAAGGGCGCCGTGGTGACCCCCGGCCTCGTCGACGGGCACCTCCACCCCGTGTCCGGCGCCGAACTCACCCACGGACTGGACCTGTCGGGCTGTACCGACCTGGAGTCGGTACGCGAGGCGCTGGCGCGCGAGGTGCGCCGCCTCGCCCCCGGCGCCTGGCTGCACGGCTGGGGCCTGGACCCCAACGCCTTCGGGGACCGGCCGGTGGAATCCGCCGCCCTCGCCCCCGTGCTCGACGGCGTACCGGCCTTCCTCCTGCTCTTCGACGCCCACTCCGCGCTGGCCAGCGAGCGGGCCCTCGAACTCGCCGGGGTCGACGGCCCGCGGCGCTTCGACCAGGCCGCCGAGGTCGTCTGCGACGACGCGGGCCGGCCCACCGGCCTGCTGCTGGAGGACGCCGCCTGCGAGCTCGTGGAACGCGTCGCCCCGCAGCCCACCCGCGAGGAACGGCGCGCCCGCCTCGCCACCACCCTGCGCGCCATGGCCGCGGCCGGCCTCACCGGCGGCCACGCCATGGACGCGAACGGCGACAGCCTCGCCTTCTACGCCGAACTCGACGCGGCCGGCGAACTGCCGCTGCGCCTGCGGGTCGCGCCGTGGTGCCAGCCCGGTACCGACGCCGCCGGGCTGCGCGCGCTCATCGACGGGCAGGGCGCCGGCGGCACGCTGTGGCGGACCGCGGGTGTCAAGCTCTTCATGGACGGCACCATCGACAACGGCACCGCCTGGCTGGAACGCCCCGACTGCCACGGCGAGTCCACCCACGCCTTCTGGCCGGACCCCGACGCCTACACCCGCGTCATCGGCGAGCTCCACGCGGCCGGAGTGCCCACCGCCACCCACGCCATCGGCGACGCGGCCGTCCGGCACGCCCTCGACGCCGTCGAGAAGGCCCAGGCCGACGGCCGCCGCGGGGTGCGGCACCGGATCGAGCACATCGAGACCGTCCCCGACGACACCCTGCGCCGCTTCGCCCAGCTCGGCGTCATCGCGTCCATGCAGCCCACCCACTGCTGCGACTTCACCCGGGCGCCGACCACACCGACAACTGGTCACGCCGCCTGGGCGAGGAGCGTGCCTCCCGTGCCTGGCGCTGCCGGGACCTGACCGACGCCGGAGCCACCGTCGTCCTCGGCTCGGACTGGCCCATCGCCCCCTACCCGCCACTGGGCGTCCTGGCGGGCGCCCGCCACCGCCGCCCCAGCCGCGACCTCACCCGGCCCCCGCACGGCCCCGACCAGGCACTCACGCCCCTGGAGGCCCTCCAGGGAATGACCGTCAACGCCGCCCGCGCCGCGGGCGAGGAGCACGAGGCCGGGCGGCTCGCCGTCGGCCACCGCGCCGACCTCACCGTCCTCGCCGACGACCCGCTCACCACCCCCGCCACCGACCTGCCCGACCTCCCCGTGCTGCTCACCGTCCTGGACGGCCGCCCGACCCACCGCGACACCAGCCTGTGAGGGCACGTGCGGGCGGTCGCCGCGTTCAGCGAGCCAACGCGACCTCGACCAGCTGAGACCAGCCGGTCCGCGTCCCCTCCCGCGCCGCCTCGGCGAACCCCGCGTCGCCGAGGCGGTGGCGCGCGGTCTGCTCGATCCGGGCCACGTCCGGGTGGGAGCGGTCCGGCAGCCCCCGCATGCCCGCGCTCGCCGCGAGCAGCCGCGCGGCCTGCTCGGGCTCGTCGCGGCGCAGCGCCAGGTCCGCGACCCCGACGAGCACATGCGCGATCACCAGGGGGTATCCCGCCTCGGACGCCGCCTCGCAGGCCGCCGCACGGTGCGTCCGGGCCGTGCCGAGGTCGTCGGCGAGATAGCCGAGCAGATCGTGCCGCACCGCGCGGAAGTCCGGCCGCTCCGCTCCGTCGCCCAATACGGCCGTCACGACGCCGAGTTGCCTGTGCGCCTCCCCGGCGTCGCCGTCCCATCGGGCGAGTTCGGCCTTCGCGAGGGCCAGCTCGGCCAGCGCGTCCGGCCAGGTGACCCGCTCCGCGTAGCGCCGCGCCTCGGCCATGGCGCCCGCGCAGGCGTCCTCGTCGCCCAGCAGGCGGTACAGCCGTGCCTGCTGCGACCGCATGCGGATGACGTCTTCGGCGGCACCGACCTCGGTGACGACCGCGATCGCCTCCTCGAAGTACGCGCACGCACCGGCGAATTCGCCGCGCACGGCGATCCGGCCCGCCAACTCGCTCAGCGCGAACGAGATCCCGAACCGCTCCCCGAGCGCCCGGAACTCGGCCAGCGCCCCCTCCAGGTACGCATCCGCGTCGCGACCGCCCTGGCCGAGCACGATCCGCATCTTGCCCAGCTGCAGCCGGGCCAGCGCGCGCACCCAGGGATCCTCGTTGTCCAGCAGCGGTTCGAACGCCGGCAGGAACGCACCGGGCTCCCGCAGCAGGCGTTCCAGCGCGTCGACGAGCCCCAGCAGCGGGGAGCGACGCCGACTGCGCCGGCCGAACCGGTGCGCCTCGCGGATCCACGCCTCCGCCGCACGCTCGTCGCCCCGCCCATCGCTCACGAACAACACGGCCAGGGCGTACGCCATGGCCCGGACCTCGTCGGTCACCTCGCCGGGCGTCCTGGTGGCCGCGGTGATCAGCTCGATGCCCTCGGCCCGGTGCCCGCCGAGCCACCAGTACCAGCCCGCGCCCGCCGCGAGCCGCATCGCCGCCTGGGCCTCGCCCGCCGTGAGCGCTCCGCGCATCGCCGCACCGATGTTGTCGTGCTCGGCCTCGAGCACGGCCAGCCACTCCAGTTGCTCGGCGCGGCGCAGATGCGGCTCCGCGGTCTCGGTGAGCTCGGTGAAGTAGGCGAGATGCGCCTGGCGCGCCGGGTCCGATTCCCCCGCCTCCGCGAGCCGGTGCCCGGCGTACTCCTTGATCGTGCCGAGCATGCGGTAGCGCGGGGCACGGTCGCCCTCGGCGACCAGCAGCGACTTCTCGGTCAGCGCGGTGAGCAGTTCGAGCACCTGCTCCTGCGCCACCGCGTCGCCCGCGCAGACCCGTTCGGCCGCTTCCAGACTCGCCCCGCCAGAGAACACCGAGAGCCTGCGCAGGACCATCCGCTCGGCGTCGGTGAGCAGCTCCCAGCTCCAGTCGACCACCGCGCGCAGCGTCTTGTGCCGCGGCAACGCGGTGCGGCTGCCGCCGGTCAGCAGGCGGAACCGGTCGTCGAGCCGGTGGGCCAGCTGGTCGAGGGACATGGTGCGCAACCGGGCCGCGGCCAGTTCGATCGCCAGCGGCATCCCGTCCAGCGCCCGGCAGACGCGCACCATCGTCCCCAGTGTGCCGGCGTCGACCGCGCGGTCCCGGCGCACCGCCCCGGCCCGGTCCCGCAGCAGCTGGACGGCGGGTGAGGAGGCGATCTCACCGGGGCCCGCGTCCCCCTCCGGGAGGGCCAGCGGCTCGACCGGCCACAGTGCTTCCCCGGTGATGCCGAGCGGTTCCCGGCTCGTCGCCACGATCCGCAGCCGCCGGCACTCCCCGAGCACCCGGTGGGCGAACACCGCCGCGGACTCGATGACGTGCTCGCAGTTGTCCAGGATCAGCAGCGCCTCCCGCTCGCGGATCGCGGCGATGAGCCGGTCGGTCAACTCCGCGGTCGGGGCCCCGCCGAGCAGGGCGTCCCGGAGGCCGAGCCCGGCGAGCGCCGACTGTGCCACGTCGGCCACGTCCCCGTCCGCGCCGTTGGCGGCGAGCTCCACCAGCCAGGCCCCGTCCGGCAGATCGCCGAGCAGTGTGCGTGCGGTCTCCGTGGCCAGCCTGGTCTTCCCCGAGCCGCCCGGCCCGATCACGGTGGTGAGCCGGTGCTCGCCGATGAGCCCCCGGACCGCGGCGACATCGGCGCCCCTGCCGACGAAGGTGGTCAGCTCGGCGCGCAGATTGGTCTTCGGGGTCTCCGCACACCGCCCCAACTCGCCCCGCAGCAGCGCGACATGCAACGCGGACAGCTCCGGCGAGGGGTCGACGCCCAGCGCGTCGGCCAGGTCGTCCCGCGCGCGCTGGTACACCAGCAGCGCCTCGCTGTCGCGACCGGCCGCGACGAGGGCCCGCATCAGCGCGGCGACCAGCCGTTCCCGCAGCGGGTGCGCGGCCACCAGGTCGGTCAGCTCGGTGACCAGCTCCGCACCGCGCCCGAGGGCCACCTCCGTGTCGACCCGCTCCTCAGTGGCGGTCAGGCGCAACCCCGACAGCCGGCCGACCGCCGCCTCGAACGCGGCGCTGTCCTGCAGACCGACGTCCTGCAGGGCCGCCCCGCGCCACAGTTCGAGGGCCTCCCGCAGCAGTCGCACCCGCTGCGAACTGTCCTCGGTGCGGGCCTGGCCCGCGAGGACGAGGCGTTCGAACCGCACGGCGTCGACGGCGTCGGGCTCCACCCTCAACCGGTAACCGTCCGGCTGCCCCTCGACCACCCCGTCCGGCAGCACCTTCCGCAGCCGGGAAACCAGGCGCTGCAGGGCGTTCGTCGCCTCGGCGGGCGGGTGCTCCCCCCAGATCCAGTCGACGAGCGACGCCTTCGGGACCACGTGACCCGGCGTGAGCGCGAGGGCGATCAGCAGTCCGCGCAACCGCGCGCCCGGCACGTCGACCGAGCCGCCGTCGTCCGTGCGCACCTCCAAGGGCCCCAGCATCCCGATCTGCACCCGCTGATTTTGCCACGGGCCTTGCGGGGGCCTTCAGTTGCTGACGGGCTGAGGGACATCGGTGCCCCTGGCCGACCGCGCCTCCCGCATGATCGGTGTCAGAGCCGTGTCAGTCGGATGTCAGGACCGTCGGCGATCGTGGCCGGAACAACCGCCACGAAAGGAAAACCGATGAGCGAGCCGGTTCCCGTCCCGCACGGCCTCCCCATGGAGCGCGACGCGGGCCCCTTCGACCCGCCCCGTCAGATCACCCGGCTGCGCGAGGCCCGCCCGGTCAGTCCCCTGATTTTCCCCGACGGGCACCAGGGCTGGCTCGTCACCGGCTACGAAGCGGTCCGCCAGCTCATGGCCGACACCCGGTTCAGCTCCCGCCAGGACCTCGGCGTCCTCCACGTGCCGTACGAGACCCCCGGCATGCCCGTCGCGACCGAACCGTCCCCGCAGGTGCCGGGCCTGTTCGTCGCCATGGACCCGCCGGACCACACCCGGCTGCGGCGCAAGCTCACCGGCGCCTTCACCGTCAAGCGCATGAAGCAGCTCGAAGAGCACATCGTCGACATCACCGAGCGGCAACTGGACGAGATGGCGCGCCTCGCCCCGCCGGTCGACCTGGTCAAGGAGTTCGCGCTGCCGGTGCCCTCGCTGGTGATCTGCGAACTGCTCGGTGTCCCCTACGCGGACCGGGAGACCTTCCAGGTCAACACCGCCACGTTCATGGAAAAGGAGGTGCCGCTCGACGAGAAGATGGCCGCGTACGGCGCGATCACCACGTACCTGGCCGAACTCGTCACGGGTAAACGCGCCGAGCCCGGCGAGGACATCCTGTCCGACCTGGCCCGCGATGACGACCTCAGCATCGAGGAGCTGACCGGCATCGCCTTCCTGCTGCTGCTCGCGGGCCACGAGACGACCGCCAACATGCTGTCACTGGGCACCTTCGCGCTCCTGCAACACCCCGAGCAGAGGGCCGAACTGCGCGCCGACCCGGACCTGATGCCCGGCGCCGTCGAGGAACTCATGCGCTACCTGTCCGTCGCCGACATCTTCTACCGCTACGCCACGGAGGACCTCGAACTCGGCGGTGAAACGATCGGCAAGGGGTCGACCGTCGTCGTCTCGCTGCTGGCCGCCAACCACGACCCCGAGCGCTTCGAGAACCCCGACACCCTGGACGTCCACCGCAAGGCCCGCGGTCATCTGTCCTTCGGCCACGGCGTCCACCAGTGCCTCGGTCAGCAACTGGCCCGCATCGAGATGCGCGCCGGTTTCGACGGACTGCTGCGCCGCTTCCCGACCCTCGAACTCGCCATCCCGGCCGACGAGGTGAAACTCAGGACCGACATGAACATCTACGGCGTCCACGAACTGCCGGTCACCTGGACGGAATCGCCGCGGTAGGGCCGGCGGGCGGCGGCACGCGTGGCGACGGCCGCCGCACCCCTGTCATTCCGTTTCCGTCACCGTCCGGTGTGCTTGATGGCGTACGTCAGGGTGCGGATGCCTGCGCAGGAAGCGCAGGAGGGTCCGCCATTCCTCGGGCCAGCCGAGCCTGCCGCCGGTTCCGGTTGCCAGTTCGGCCGCCAGCAGGCCGGGGATGGCGCCGCCGTCGCGGGCCAGCTCATCGGCCGCGGCCAGCAGAGCGCTGATGCGCTGCGGGTCTGCGCCGGCTGTCCGGGAGGCGTGGAGCCGGCCGGCGGTGTGCAGGGTGACGCCGACGCCGGCGTCCTGAAGGGCGGCCGCCAGGTCCCGCAGGCGGGGGAGGAGCGCGGCCGGTTCGGTGGTGCGGTCGACCAGTCTGTGGAGCAGATCGGCGCGTTCGGCCACGAGCAGGGGTTCCGACGCCAGTTGCCCGGCGAGCGCCGCGAGCATCTCGGGCCGCTCGGACTGGTTCGAGCTCGGGGTCACCAGGGTGCGGAGCCGCTGCAGGGCCGGCAGGTCGCGGTCCGGCAGGGCGTCGCAGCCGCCGTCGGGCGTGTGCATCGCGGCGAGCAGCTTCGCCACCGCGCCGTGGAGCACGCTGCCCGGATCCGCACCGCCCACGGGGTGCGGAAGTTCCGATGCGGCCACCTCGCGCAGGACCCAGGCCGCGTATCGCCAGTGGGCCCGGTTGCCCAGATCGCAGACCGTTCCGGAGAGCCGGCCGGCGACCTCGGGGGCGTAGCGGGACCACGCGCCCAGGGCGTGCAGTGTGCCGTAGGTCGCGTAGCCGTCGACGGCCGCCAGACACGCGTCGTACGCGGCGCCGACCACGGCGGCGTACCCCGTGCGATGGCTGTGGGCCAGCTCCCAGGGAGTGACCCGTAGGAGGGCGTCGAGCACGGGCGGGGCGTCGTCGCGTGCGGCGTCGTGGAGGACGCGCCAGGCGGCGGGCACGTCGAGCAGCGGCGGCAGGGCGCGGACGACGGCGGCCCGTACGTCAGGGTGGCGGTCGGGGGCGTCGAAGGCCCGTGCCAGCAGGGACACCGCTTGTCGCGGTGGCAGGAAACGGGCCGCGAGCCGTACCGCCTCCTTGCGGGAGGTCACCTTCGCCACCCGCTCCCCGTCCAGCAACTCGCCCAGCTCCAGGGCGAGTTCGGAAGGGGTGGCGAAGCGGGCGGCGCGGGTCGCCGCGTGGACCGCGACCCGTGCCCGGTCACTGCCGGCCTGCTCCAGCAGCACCGGCAGGACCTCGTGGGGCCGGTCGGTCCAGGGCAGCGCGCCGAGCGCCGCCTCGGCGACGACCACGTCCCCGTCGTCGGCGTGCCGCATCGCCAGCGCACGTCCCAGTTCGGGGATCCGCGCGGCGGCCCGGACCGCGGCGGCGCGCTCGTCCAGCGGCAGGGAGCGGTCCGCGGCGGCCTGCCCGGCGAGCCGTGCCGCGGCCCGCTGCTGGCGGGGCAGCCAGCGGTCGCTGTCGCCGAGATCCGGCAGCGGGCGCCGGGCACCGCGCACCAGGAAGCGGCCGCAGGGCGGGGCGTCGTCGAGCAGTGCGTCGAGCAGGTCCGTACGCCGTCGGGCCAGGACCCGTCGTACGGGTGGGAGGACGACCGCCGAGGGTTCGAGCGCGACGATCCGGGCCACCCGCTCGTCGCGGGTGGCCGGTGCGGCAAGCCACCGCTCCGCGGCCGCCGCGAACGTCTCGTCGTCGCCCCGTTCCAGGGCCGTGACCAGCATGTCCTGCAGCCCGGGCAGCCGCCGGGCCCGCGGTCCCAGCGCATCGGCCAGCGCCAACAGCAGCCGGAAGTCCGCGCGTTGGGCGGCCGCCGCCAGCCACGGGCGCAGTGCGTCGAACAGCTGGTGCTCCTGGCCGCGGCGCAGGACCCGGTGCAGCGGGCCGAAGTCGGGGACGCCGACCCGGCCCACCAGGCCCTCCAGGGTGCGCAGCGCCCAATCGGGCAGGGCCGAGTCGGCGTCGGTGGCGTGCTCGACCAGCAGGCGTGCGGCGAGCGCCCGCACCGCCGCCCGGCTGTAGGCGGAACTGTCCCGCGCCTCCAGGGCGTCGACGGCGATCGAGTCCAGCAGCGCGGCGTCATCGGAGTGGAACAGCCGGGCGGGTACGGCCTCCAGCGCCTCCAGCGCCGCGGCGCGCACCGGATCCCGTTCATTGCGCAGGCGCCGCATCGCGGTCAGCAACTCGGTGAGCGCCTGGCGGCCCCCGTCCCGGGCGACGCATTCCACCAGGAGCGGCCAGGCGGCGGCCCGGTCCTCCGCACTGGACCGGCGGAGCCCGGCGAGCAGTGCGGGCCGCGCCTCGTCGAGCGGGCCGTGGGCGAGGGTGTCCAGGTTCTCCCACCAGTTGGTGCTGCCCGTGAACTCGGCTGCCGCCCGCCGCACCTCCGCCCAGCGCCGTTCGCGGGGCAGCAGATCGAGGACGGCCAGGGCAGGATCCCCGGGTGTGCCGCCGGCGGTGACGGCGTCGAGGAAGGCGGGGCGCCGTCCGGGGGCCATGGCCTTGACCAAGGCGGTGAAGTGCCCGCTGCGGCCCAGCCAGAGGCGGCCGAGTACGGGCAGCGACGCCGGCGCGGCCCGCACCAGCCTGCGCAGCACTCCCGGCGGCGGTACCGGCTCATGGCGCTGCGGATGCCGGTCGGGGGAGGTCAGCCAGCGGACCACCCGCTCGGCGTCGGCGTCGACCAGTGGGCCGAGGCCGGTGTGCAGTGCGCGCGGCAGGCTCTCGGGCCCGTACCGTTCCAGCAGCGTCAGCACCCGCTCGGGGCGGAGCGGCGCGAGCACGGCGACCGCCGCGGCGTGCAGACGCCACCAGTCCTCCCGCTGCCCTTCGCCGGCCCGTTCGGCCAGGGCGGCTTCGGCATGGTCCAGCACCGGGTCGGGATGCCGGCGCGCGAGTCCCGTCCAGCCGCCGACGGCGTGCGCGAGCTCGGGGAGGTGTCGCGCGACGAACGGGGTGGAACAGGCCGGCAGCAGCCGCGCGGCCTCGGCGTCGCCCCAGTCCGCGCGCAGCCGCACCGCCAGCCGTTCGGCGAGCGCGGTGCGTCCGCCGGCGGCGAGCAGGCGTGCCAGCCGGTGCCGCAGCACGGCCGGCGCCCCGTCGTACGCGGCCTCCACCGCCTCGTCCGGTACGGGCAGCAGACGGGCGGCGCGCAGGGCGTAACCGGCGACGACCGGGTCGGGATCGGCGAGCCGCCCGGCGAGGAAGTCGGCATCCTCCCCGGCGAGGGCGGCCAGCGCGGCGAGCCGCCGCTCGTACGGCCCCCGCGTGTCCAATTCGGCGAGCAGCGGGGCGAGTCGGCCCTCCTCCGCCAGCCGATGGGCCGTCCTCGCGGTGCGGGAGAGGCGGGCGGGGAACGGCAGCGGTTCGAGTGCGGAGAGCAACTGCTCCGCGGTGGTCGGCATGCGCGCATTGTGCCGGGAATGATTCGCGCGTGCGATCGAATATCCGGGTGCGCGCCCGTATCCGGGACAGGGCAGCCGCATCCCGGCCCGGGGCCCGTATCCGGGACAGGGTGGGCCGCCTCCCGGCCCGAGGCCCGTATCCGGGACAGGGCGGGCCGCATCCCGGACGACCGCCCTGCGCACCGGCCCCGCCCTGCGTAGCGTTCGTGCCGAGGAGAACCGACCGAACCGGGCCAGGTGGCGAGCGATGAACGACCGGGACAGCCAGGCGGACGGCCTGCGCGTACGCACGGGTGCCGAACACCCCGACGCCGTGGAGGCGGGGAGGACCGGTGCACGGGCAGCCGAGTTGCGCGTGGCGCTCGACGGCATCCGGAGCATCCGCCGGCTGACCAACTCCGGTCCCGAGCCAGAGGCGCGTCCGGCCGAGTGGGAGCGGCGCCGGCTGCTGCGCACGGTGAGTCTGCTCCTGGAGGCCGACGGGATCGCGCCGTCAGCCGTCGGCGAGGACGGCGAACCGGTGCGGACCGGCTACCGTGCGGGGGAAGGGGAGCGGGTGGGGCTGGTGGTGGTGCGGTGGGTCGGGCCGCGCGGCAGTGGTGCCCGCTACCAGGAGCGGGAGAGCCTCCTGCGGTGCCGGGCGGTACTGTGCGACTGGGGCTTCGAGGCCCTGGAAGTCCGCGGCCCGGGCGGCCGCCGCCACCTGGAGGTCGAGGCCGGCCCCGGGTGAGGCCGGACGCCGACCCGGGCGGGACCTCCCTGGGGAGACCCGCCCGGGCGGCACGGCTCAAGGGATCCGGACACCCGGCAGCGAGCGTCGGACCGGGACCTCAGAGGGAGTTGGCATACCGCGCGAACGCGGCCCGGGTCCCCGCTCCGACGACTCCGTCGATCCCACCGGCGTAGCCCCAGTTGCTCTTGAGCCAGCGCTGCAGGGCCTTGATCGTCTCGCGTCCCACCTTCCCGTCGATCGGGCCGGTGTAATGCCAGTACTTCTTGAGGAAGCGCTGCATCGCCTTCCAGCTGTCGGTGCCCAACTTCCCGTCGATCGCGCCGCTGTACCCCCAGTATTGCTTCAGCACGACCTGCAGCTTCTTGGCCTGGCCGGTGCTCAGGCCGAGGTTCACCACCGCGAGCGGGACGACTGCCGAGGCGCTCACCGCCGGCTGCGGAGCCGGCGCGGATGCCGCGAAGCCGACGTTCGCGCCGGCCAGGCTCCCGGCGCCGATCCCGACCACGGCAAGAGCGCTGACGAGTGTCCTCACCACCACATTCGGTCGCATGTGTTCCCCCTTCTCGACACCCCCGGGCCGCACGGCGCAGCCGCGGGGGTCTGTTGGTTGGCGGGTATGAGGCTCCCCGTTCCGCCGAACTGCCGCGATGCTTTCAGCGACGGCTGAATCGTTCGAGCGACGGCCGACGCGTTCACAGGCATCCACGGGGGGCTGTCGTGTTGCGAGTCCACTGCACGGTCGACGATCTGCTCAGGGTGACGGTCGCCGACCGGCCGGCGCCGCTGGTGGAGCTCGGCTTGGCCTTCGAGATGCTGCAACGTCGCGATCCGCACCCGGTGTTCAGGCCGTGGCGGCAACGGGTGGCCCGCACCCTCCCGCGGCCGGCGCGGCCCGTCCTGCAGTTGGTCTCCCCGCTCGGCGCCGGGCCGCTGTTCCTGGACCCGCCCAGCCCCGACCTCGAAGAGGGCATGGATCAGATCTTCTCCACGCCCGCTCCCCAGGTCGGCACCGAACTGCGCCGGATGTGCGCGATCGACCGCCCGCTCACCCCGTGGGTGCGGCAGCTCGCCGACCACGACCGGGAGGCCTGGCAGGTCCTCGGGACGGCCGTCCGCGCCGCCCACTCCAGCGTGATAGCCGAGGCATGGCCCCGCATCCTGGCCGGCTTCCACGCCGAGACGGCCTGGCGCTCCCGCATCCTCGCCCAGCAGGGACTGCGTGCCGCCCTGACCGGTCTGGCGCCGTCCACCCGCTGGCGCGGTACGACCCTGGAGGCGGAGTTCCCGCGCGACCTCGACCTCACCCTGTGCGGGCGCGGGATCATCCTGCGGCCGTCGCTGTTCTGGGCCGACCACCTCCTGGTCGCGCCCCAGCCCGACGGACGGCTCCTGTTGATCTACCCGGCCCTCACTCCGCTGCCGCTGCGGGACACCTCGCCGTCCGGTGACCCGCTCACCGCCCTCGTCGGCAGTACCCGGGCGCAGGCCCTACGACTACTCGTCCAGCAGCACACCACGACCGATCTCGCCCGCGAACTCGCCGTCAGCCCGGCCGCCGCATCGATGCAGACCAAGATCCTCCGCGAGGCCGGACTGATCGTCTCCCAACGGGACGGCAAGGCCGTGTGGCACTGGTGCACACCCCTGGGCCTGGACCTCCTCGCCCACGGCGGCACAGCAGCTCGCAGGGATGGGGCGTACTAGTGCCGCGTCAGGCAACGTTCGCCCTGACGACGACCTCGCGTAGCCGCCACGGGCATCACCTGCGCGGACAGCAGCACCATCTGGGCTCGCCACCAGGTCACCACTGCCCCGGTGCCGCTGCGGACGATCCGCAGCAGGCGCTGCCCCTCGTCGTCATCGATCTCACGGACGCGTACTCGTTCTGCCACCAGGGCAGCCTGCCGAGACCACGCCACCTGCGTGGCGGATGCCGCACTATCGGCGTGTCGCGTGCATCTCCTGAAACAACTCGAACTCGCCATCAGGGGCGGCGCTGAACCCTTGCCAGTGGAAAGAGGTCGGCGTGACGTCCGTGAACGTCCACCGCGAGCGCCTGCCCTGGGAGTCGGTGCCCTCCTGGATCATCCCACCGGCGCCGTCAGGCCGACCGACCTGGGAGAAGTACGAAGGAAGCTTCGGTGAGATCCACGTGATCTGCCACAGCCCGGTGGTGACGTCGTACATACGGATGGTGGTGCCGGGGTACCGGTCGTGGAACTCCGGGCAGAAGAGCACATCCTGCACCACCCTCCCACCCAGGGCCCAGCCGAAACGCCACTCGCCCCCTGCTGTGCGCCACTGACCATCACCGAACCGGTACCGGTTGTTGATCTTCCAACTTCCGACCAGCCGACCGTAGAGCATCATCGCCTCGGCGTGGTCCGGATCCGGACCTGCCGCCGACAACAGCTCCAGCATCGAGTCACCAAACGACACGGTCATCAGGCCTGCAACCTCCTGCTTATGTCACACGGTTGATCGGTCCGAGGGTAACCATCCCCACTGACAGGGCGAACGTTGCCTGACGCGGCACTAGATGTCGATCTCGCCGTCCGTCGCGAGCCGTACCCAGTCGGCGAACCGCCGGCCGAACTGCTTCTCGGCCGGCCCCGTGACCTCCCCGGCGTGTTGAGGGGCCGTGAGGCCGAAGTTCCGGCTCAGCCAGGCCACGTACTCCTGACGCCCGGGGCACTCGTCCTCCGGATCGTCCGGCTCGCACGCCAGCAAGCGGAACAACTCCCGTAGACCGCAGGCGACCACACCGAGGTCGCCCTCGTCACCGAAGAAGATCACGGGCAGGGTGGCGAGGTCGGCCCGGTCGTCGCACCGCCAGAGTGCGTAGTACGAACCGGAGGCGTTGGCGTAGGCGAAGTGGATCAACCGCTCCAGGTACTCCGGGCCCGCCATCCCGCAGAACCAGTCGCGGTCGTCATCGTCGTAGGCGAACAGCTCGAATCCCGGAGCGAAGTACTGCCCCGCGAGCCGATCTTCCAGTCCCTTGAGCGCGTTGAGCTCGGGAAGGGGTGAGTACGCGTTGCTCATTCGGTGTTGACCGGCCTCTCGAAGAAGGTTTCCAGCGCGACCGTCGCCTGGGTCCCGCTCACGCCCTCGATCGCGTAGAGCCGCCGCAGGACGTGCTGCAACTGCTCCGTGGTGGCCGTGCGCACCTTGACGAGGACGGAGGCGGCGCCCGCGATGATGTGCGCTTCCTGGATCTCGGGGATGGCGGCGAAGGCATCGGCCGCGTCCCCCATCCAGGCCGACGAGTCGACCATGACGAAGGCGAGCACGCCCTGCCCGAGGGCGGCCGGATCGACGTCCACGGTGGTCCGGCGGATGACGCCACGCTCGCGGAGCTTGCGCACGCGGTCATGAGCCGCGCCGGCCGACAGACCGACCGCCTTGCCGAGCGCGGCGTAGGCCTGGGTGGCATCGCGCTGAAGCTCCGCGATCAGCGCCCGGTCGGTGTCGTCCACGATCCCCTGATGAACTTTCCCCATGTCGCCACCATATCCGGTTCGGGCGCAGTAGTATCGCGGCGAATGAGGTTCGATTGATGCCGTCGAAGGGATGACCATGTCCGGCGATATGTTCACCACTCCGTACGAGGTTCTGGACGAGCGCTTCCGCGCCGGGAGGTGCGCCAACGGCGACGCACGGCTGGAGCGGCTGTACGCGGACTGCCGCTGGGCCGAGGGGCCGCTCTATCTGCCCGCCTGGCGGCAGTTGATCTGGAGCGACATTCCCAACGACCGGCTGCTGCGCTGGGACGAGTCGACCGGTGCGATCGGGGTCTTCCGCTCCCCGGCCGGGCACGTCAACGGCAACACCCTGGACCGCGAGGGCCGGCTGGTGAGCTGCGAGCAGGGCAACCGCCGGGTCACCCGCACCGAACCCGACGGCCGGGTCACCGTGCTCGCCGACCGCTTCGAGGGCAAGCGCCTCAACAGCCCGAACGACGCCGTCGTACGCTCCGACGGCTCCGTCTGGTTCACCGACCCGGACTTCGGGATCACCAGTGACTACGAGGGGCACCGCGCCGAGAGCGAGATCGGCACCTGCGACGTCTACCGGATCGACCCCTTCACGGGCCGGGTCCACCGCGTCGCGGACGGTTTCGGCGGACCGAACGGCCTGGTCTTCTCGCCGGACGAACGGCAGTTGTACGTCGCCGACACCCGGGCCCGGCACATCCGCGTCTTCGACGTGCGGGAGGACGGCACCCTCTCGGACGGCAAGGTCTTCGCGGAGCGCACCGACGGCGGCTTCGACAACATCCGCTTCGACGACCAGGGGCGACTGTGGGCCGCCGCGTTCGACGACGGCGTGCACTGCTACGACCCCGACGGCACCCTCATTGGAAGGCTCCGCGTGCCCGAGCCGGTCTCCAACATCGCCTTCGGCGGCCCCAAGAACAACCGGCTGTTCATCACGGCGACCACCTCGCTGTACTCGCTCGTGATGTCGGTGACGGGTCTGCCCCGGGTGCTGTGACGGCCCTACGACCTGGTGTGCGGGGGATTGCGCGTCTCCCAGGACCAGGCCGCGATGCCCACGCGGTTCCGTACCTTCAACTTGGCCTGGATGTTGGCGAGGTGGGTCTTCGCCGTGCCCGCGGAGATGAAGAGGCGCGCGGCGATCTCGGCGTTCGTCAGGCCCTCCGCCACCAGGCGGGCGATCTCCTCCTCGCGCGAGGTGAGGGGTGAGGGTTCGCGCGCCGGGGGAGGGGCGGGGGTCGCCAGGGACTGCAGGAGGCGGACGGTGAGTTGGGGGCTGATGAGGAGGTCACCGGCCATGGCGGCTCGCACGCCCTCGATCAGCAGGCCGGGGCCCGAGCGTTTGAGGAGGAAGCCGCAGGCGCCGTCGCGCAGAGCCGTACGGACGTAGTCGTCGTGGTCGAAGGTGGTGACCACCAGCACGCGGGGCGGGTCGGACGTGGCCGGGCCGGTCAGGCGGCGGGTCAGCTCCAAGCCGTCCAGGACCGGCATGCGGATGTCGGCGATGACCAGGTCGGGGCGGAGGTCGTGGGCCAGGTCCAGGGCCGTGGCGCCGTCCGCCGCCTCGCCGACGACGGTCATGTCCGGCTGCGAATCGAGGATCAGCCGGAAACCGCTGCGCACGTCGGCCTGGTCGTCGGCGAGGAGTATGCGGGTGATGTGGCTGGAGGCGGATGGGCCGGGGGCGGGGCTGGTCACTTCGGCTCTTCCGGCTCTTCCGGCTCTTCCGGCTCCTCCGGCTCTTCCGGCTCTTCCGGCTTCTCGGGCTGCTCCGCTGCTCTCGGCTCCCTGGACTCCCTGGACTGCTTGGACTCCCTGGGCTCCTTGGCGAGGGCGGCCGGCAGCGGCAGGACTGCCGTCAGGCACCAGCCGCCCTCGCCGTGCGGTCCGGCGGTGAGGCTGCCGCCCCGTGCCTGGACGTCTTGGGTGAGGGCGGCGATCCCGCGCCCGCCGCGCCGGCGCAGGGCGGTGGGGCGGTGACGGTGGCTGGTGGGCGTGCGTGGCGGTTCGTTGATCACGCGGAGTTCCACGCCCGCGGCGACGGGCGAGAAGTGGACTTCCACGCGGGGTGTTCGGGGGGCGTGCCGATGGATGTTGGTGAGCGCCTCGGCCACGATGCGGTAGGCGAGCGCCCCCGCCTCCGGCGCGGCGAGAGCGAAGGCGTCCGCCGCGCCCGGCGGCAGATGGAGGCGGACTTCCGTACCGCTGGTACCGCTCACCGCGGAGAAGTCGTCCAGCAGAGTGGGGAGTTGGGCGACTCCGGGTGGGTGGTGCGAGGTGCTCGCCGGTTCCTGGTCGCCGTCCAGCATGTGCATCGTGCGGTCCATCGCCTCCAGGGCGTTCAGGCCCGCCTTCTCGATCCGCTCCAGGGCCCGCACCGCCTGGCCGGGATCGGTCGGGGCCAGGAAGCGGGCCGCCTGGGCCTGTACGACGATGCCGCTGACGTCGTGCGCCACGAAGTCGTGAAGATCACGGGAGAGCTGTAGCCGCTGGGCGCGCCGGGCCTCTGTGACCGCGGTACGCCGGCGTTGCTCCACACGGCGCGGAGAGGCGCCGAGGGCCGCCGCGGCGAGCGCCGGGAGCAGCCAGAACGACGCCGCGCCCGCACGTTCCAGGAAACCGCCGTTGACCAGCGGCACGGGCCAGGCGGCCACCGCGAGGGCTGCGAGGGGGACCGCGATCCGCGCATCCCGCCGGGGCGACCAGCGGGCGACCGCCGCGATGAGGGGCAGCAGCAGGGCCGCTCCCGCGAGCTTCAGGTACGAGCCGGGATGCGTGGTGACGGCCACGGTGCTCGCCAGGGACAGCAGTGCGCAGGCCGCCGTGGGGCGGGCCAGTCGGGTGTGCGCGGCGGTGCGGCGGCGGGCCAGGGCCCAGGCCATGGTGGCTGCCGCCGTGAACGCCGGCAGACAGCCAAGTATGAGCTGCGGCACGGCTGGTGTCGTCTCCCCCATGGTGATCAGCGTACGAGGCGTGATCATCCGGCCCGCGTTCGGCATGTGTTCCCGCCGCGTTCTGTGCGCGTACGGCCTGTCGTCTCTGCCGAACGGCAGAGAACGCGCCGCGGACGGTCTGCAGTTATCTGCCGGTCGGCCGATGGGCGGGGACGGTGGGTGCGGGCGAGGCTGTCTCTCGTTCGGCAGAGGCCGACCGGGTCACCCAGGCCGACCGGGCCGACCAGGCCAACCAGGCCGGCCGGTCCGACCACCAGTCATTCAACTTGTCCTCCATGAACGGGAGTTCACCATGCGCTTCGTCTCTCTCGGTGCCGTTGGTGCCGCCGCCGTGCTCGCCGGGATCATCGCGGCGGGGACCGCGCCAGGCGACGCGCACGCTGCCCGGACGCCCGTGAAGAAGCCAGGCAAGGTCGCGAGCGTCCACGGGGCAGGACGCATCGCGTACCTCTACTCGCCCCACGACGACATCCGCTTCACCGTCGATGCCCAGGCAGCGCCCTTCACCCACCACATGCCGGGGTTGCCGCTGCCCGGGCTGCCCACCGACGCCAAGGGCACCGTGACCATCAAGCACTACTCACCGGCCCACCACGTCACCGGCTGGTCGAAGGCGAGGGTCGACTGCCTGGTCACCGGGGGCGGCACGGCGACGCTCACCGCGGTCGTGGAGGAGTCGAACGTCGAGAAGCGCGGCAAGCGGTTCGGTCTCAGCATCCAGCAGGGGCGCGGCGCCGCACCGGACCGCGTCGGCTTCGGCTGGGACATCGTGAACTTCGAACCCCGCGCCAAGGACCAGAAGGACCTGGAGTCGCCCACCGGCACCTGCATGGCTCCCGCTCCCTTCGCGCCGGTCATCAAGGGCGCCTTCACCGTCCGGCACCAGGAACTGCCGCCATTGCCTTCGACGCGGGGGTGACTCCGGTGCGGACACCGGGGCGCACACCGCATGTCGCGGTGTGCGCCCCGGCGGAGGGGCTCAGGCCGCGGCGGGTGTGTAGTGGGTGGCGTCGTCGCCTTCGATGGTGTGGCTGAGCCTGCCGTCGATGCCGGCCGGGACATCACCGGCGACGGTCACCCGGTGCAGCAGGCGCGGCAGGTCGCCGTAGTCGTCGGGGGCGTAGTGCTGGGTGATGCGGTTGTCGAACAGGACGAGGTCGCCGGGCGTCCAGGCCACGCGCACGATGTTCTCGGGTCGGGTGACGTAGGACTGGAACAGGCGCAGCAGGTCGCGGGAATCGGAGGGTCCGAGGCCCACGATGCTCTGCGCGAAGCCGCCGATGAACAGTCCCCGCTCCCCGGACTCGGGGTGGACGCGCACCAGGGGGTGTGCGGTGCGGTACTTCCGGGAGACGAACTGCCGGCGGTGCTCGGCGGCCTTGTCGCTCTTCGGGGCCGCGTAGTCGTAGTCGTTGGTGTGGACCGCCCACAGCTTGTCGGCCAGCTCGCGCAGGGGCTCGGGCAGGTCCTGGTACGCGGCGGCCGTGTTGGCGATGAGCGTGTTGCCACCGTAGGGCGGGACCACGATGCTGCGCAGCGTGGACGCCTTCGGGGGCGTACGGACGAAGGTGACATCGGTGTGCCACCGGTTGGCGCGGATGCCCTCGTCGCCGTTGACGGGCAGGATGTTCGGCTGCCCGTCAACGGACGGGACGGTGGGGTGCGCGGTGGTGAGCTCACCGAAGAGGGAGGCGAAGCGGAGCTGGCCGGCGTCGTCGAGCTGCTGGTTGCGGAAGACCAACGCCTTGTGTTCCAGGAGCGCGGAGTTGATCTCGGTGATGAGGGCGGGATCGAGGTCGGTGGCGAGGTCCACGCCGGTGATCTCGGCGCCGATGCGTCCCCCGATCCTGCGGATGTCGAAGCCGGTGGCGTTGCTGTTGGTGGTCATGTTCGCGGTTCTCCGTTCAGGTGGTGATGGGTGGGGAATCCGGTGGTGAGGCCGGGTCCGCTCATGCCGCCCCGGTCGTTCCTGAGGCGGTCGCGGTCAGCCGGTTGGCGGGGCGGGGCAGGCCGTAGTGCTCGCGCAGGGTGCGTCCGGTGTACTCGGTACGGAACAGACCGCGTCGCTGGAGGACGGGCACGACGTGATCGACGAAGTCCTCCAGGCCGCCCGGCAGATGGGGTGGCATGATGTTGAAGCCGTCGGCGGCGCCTTGGGTGAACCACTCCTGGAGCTGGTCGGCGATCTGCTCCGGCGTGCCGACGACGACCCGGTGGCCGCGTCCGCCGCCGAGGCGGGCGATGAGTTGGCGCAGGGTGAGGCCGTCGCGGCGGGCGAGTTCGGCGACGAGCGTGAAGCGGCTCTTGTTGCCGTTGATGTCCCGTTCCTCGGGCAGTTCGGGCAGCGGCCCGTCCAGCGGCAGCCCGGTCAGATCGGTGCCGAGCATCCCGGACAGCTGGGCGAGTCCGTACTCGGGCACCTGAAGCTCCGTCAGCTCGTGGTCCAGCGCCCGCGCCTCGGCCTCGGTCGAGCCGATGACCGGGCAGATGCCGGGCAGGACCTTCAGGTCCTCCTCGGACCGGCCGTGCTGTGCCAGCCGTGACTTGAGGTCCTTGTAGAACGACTGGGCGTCGGCGAGGGTCTGCTGGGCCGTGAACACGGCCTCGGCGTACTCGGCCGCGAACTCCCGCCCGTCCTCCGACGAACCGGCCTGCACCAGCAACGGGTGACCCTGGGGACTGCGCGGTACGTTCAGCGGGCCCTGCACCCCGAAGTACGCCCCGCGGTGGCCGATCTCCCGCACCCGGTCGGTGTCGGCGTAGACGCCGCGCTCACGGTCGAGCAGGATCGCGTCGTCCTCCCAGCTGTCCCACAGCTTGGTCGCGACCTCGACGAACTCCCGCGCCCGCTCGTAGCGCAGCCGGTGTTCCAGGTGCTGGTCCTGCCCGAAGTTGCGGGCCTCGTTCACGGTGCCCGAGGTGACGATGTTCCAGCCGGCCCGGCCGCCGCTGATGTGGTCCAGGGAGGCGAACTTCCGGGCGGTGTGGAACGGCTCGTTGAAGGTGGTCGACACCGTGGCGATCAGCCCGATGTGCTCGGTGACCGTGGCCAGGGCGGACAGCAGGGTGAGCGGTTCGAAGCCGCCGAGGGCGTTGTGACGGACCTTCCCCCACAGGGCCAGGCCGTCGGCGAAGAAGATCGAGTCGAGCCGGCCGCGCTCGGCGGTCTGCGCGAGCTGCTGGAAGTAGCGCAGGTCCGTGACGCGTTCCGGCTGCGTACGCGGGTGCCGCCAGGCGGCGTCGTGGTGGCCGGCGTTCATCAGGAAGGCGTTGAGATGCAGCCGGCGGTGGGTGGTGGGACGGGTGGCGGGAGACATGAGGGCTCCTCGGTGCGGGTGGGTGCCGGAAGGGGGCCGGGTCAGCCGGCGGCGGGGACGCGCCAGGAGCTGAGCCGACGTTCCACGGTCACCAGGACCTGGTTGAAGGCCACGCCGATGGCGGAGATGGTGAGGATTCCCGCGTACATCTGCGGGATCGCGAAGTTGTACTGCGAGGAGTTGATCAGATAGCCCAGACCGGCCTTGGCGCCGATCATCTCGGCGGCGACCAGCACCAGGATCGACGCCGCTCCGGCCAGCCGGATACCGGTGAACATGACCGGTACCGAGGACGGCAGGATGACCTTCTGGAACAGTCGTGGCGCGGACAGATCCATCGACCTGGCCAGCCGGAGCAGGGTCGGGTCGACGTTGCGCACGGCGCTGATGGTGTTGAGCAGGATCGGCCAGGTGCACGCGTAGACCACGATGGAGATCTTCGAGGTCTCGCCGATCCCCAGCAGCAGGACGAACACCGGCAGCAGGGCCAGCGCGGCCGTGTTGCGGAACACCTCCAGCAGCGGACCGAGCAGGTCGGCGACCGGCCGGTACCAGCCGATCAGCAGACCGAGGGGCACGGCGACCGCCACGGCCAGCCCGAATCCGCTGAACGAGCGTGCCAGGCTGGCGCCCGTGTGGTCGGCCAGCCGGCCGTCGGCCGCCAGATCCCACCAGGCCCCGACGACCTCGCTGAACGGGGGCAGGAACGTCCGGTCGACCAGATTGAGCCGAGGTGCGGACTCCCACAGGAGCAGCAGGGCGACGACCGCCGCGGATTTGACGGCGCCCCTCAGCAGGAGGGACGGCAGTCGGCGCACCGCCCGGCGGAAGCTCGCCGGCGAGCGGGGGCGGCGTGGTGCGCCCGGTGGTGGTTCAGGGGAGCGTACGGGCGCGGGGAGGGAGGGGGCCCGGGTGCTCGTACCGGTCGTGGTGGTCCTACCGGTCGTGGTGGTCGTGGTGGTCGTGCGGGTCGTGCCGGTGGGGGCAGCCGTGCCGGCTGTCGTGCCGCCGAGGGTACGGGCGACGCCGTTGGTGCTGGTGCTGGTTGCGGCGTTCGTGCCGAGTGCGGGGCTCATACCGAGACCTCCTCCTTCTCCAACTGCTGGGCCCTGGCCACCTCGTCGTGCAGCAGCGACCAGATCTCGTGCCGGTACCGCGCGAACTCGGGACTCGACCGCAGGTCGTCCGTCTCGGTGCGCGCCTCCAAGGCGATCGGGACGACCTGCTTGATCCGGCCGGGCCGTGAGGTCATCACGGCGACCCGCTGCCCCAGATAGACCGCCTCCTCGATCCCGTGCGTGATGAAGACGACCGTCTTTCCGGTGCGCTCCCAGATCCGCAGCAGTTCGTCCTGCAGCGACTCCCTGGTCTGGGCGTCCAGCGCGGCGAACGGCTCGTCCATCAGCAGCACATCGGGGTCGTAGGCGAGACTGCGGGCGATCGCGACGCGCTGCCGCATGCCGCCCGACAACTCGTGCGGATGACGATGCTCGAAGCCGGACAGACCGACCAGGTCCAGGAACTCCCGCGCCCGTGCGGCGCGTTCGCGCCGTGGCACCCCGGTGGCCTCCAGGCCGAACTCGACATTGCCTTGCGCCGTGCGCCAGGGCAGCAGGGCGTACTGCTGGAAGACGATGCCGCGGTCCAGGCCCGGACCGGTGACGGGCCGACCGTCCAGCAGGATCCGCCCGCCGGTGGGACTGCCCAGACCGCCGAGCAGATCCAGCAAGGTCGACTTCCCGCAGCCACTCGGCCCGACCAGGACGACGAACTCACCCGCCGCTATCTCCAGATCGATCCCGTCGAGGGCGGTGAACCGGGTCGCCTGCCGGGCGCCTGCGCGCTCCTCGCCCGCCCGGCCCTTCCTCGTCCGGTCCTTGACGGTGAAATCCTTCCGTACGCCCTCAAAGGCGATCTTGGGTGTGAGCGATTCCGCCATCGGTCAACTCCCGCTCTTCGAAGGGGAAGGAGACGGCGAAGGAGTCCCGGCGCCGCCCGCCTTATAGGCGTTGAACTCATTCGTGTAGAGCTCGGACACCGACACCTGGCCCTTCTGGATGTCGCCGCGCTTGGCCAGCCAATCGACCCAGAGCTGGAGTTCCTTGCCGGTGATACGGCCGGCCGTCTCGGCGACGCCCCACGACTTCCAGTACCGCAGAGGAGCGACGTCCTCATTGCGCCCGCGCTTCTTCACGATGTCCGTCATGCGGGCGACGACTTCCTTGTGCGGAGTGGAGCGGGACCACTCGATGGCACGCGCCACCCCGGTGACGAAGATCCGGGCCGTGTCCGGGTTCTCCTTGAGAAAGCGGTCCGTCATCACATACGTGCCGGCACTGAAAGCGCCGAGCAGTCCGTAGTCACTGAACAACTGGCGAATTCCGCCCTTCGCCAGGGCCTTGTCCCGCAGAATGCCGCCGAGCACGGCCACCTCGATCTGGTGCTGACGCAGGCTCTGCTCGGTGTTGACGGGCGGCACCACCAGCGGTTCGACCTTGTTTGCCTGCCCTCGGGACAGGCCGCCCCGCTCCAGGTAGATGTCGAGCAACGCCTCGGCATGGGCGCCGAGGGTGTTCATCCCGACCTTCTTGCCGATCAGATCACGGGCCGAACGGATCGGGCTGTCGTCGAGCACGTAGTACCCGTTGTACGCCTCCTTGTCGGAGCCGTAATAGCTGATGACGGCCTTGATGGGAGCGTTGTTCGCGGCCAGTTTGACGACCGCGCCGTTGAACGCCCCGCCGAAGTCGATCTGACCGGTGGCCGCGGACTGGATGTCCTGCGGGCCGCTGGTGGTGTTGCCGATCCACTTCAGCTTGACGTCCTGCAGATACCCGAGGTCCGCGGCCAGTTCCGGCAGGGTGACCTGGCCGGCCCAGCCCTGATAGCGGAGCGTCTTGGTCTGTCCCCGACCGGAGGACGCACCGGTCGCCGCCGTGCCGCAACTCACCGCGGCCGCCGATATTCCGAGCAGCGTGAGGAACTGTCGTCTGGTCGATGCGTTCAGCGTGGTCATGGGAAATTCCTGTTCGGGAGGAGAAAACGCCTTGAGTGCGTGGCGATGTGCGCGAGCGCGCAGCACAAACACCGGTCAGGTGGGAAAGAAACCTCGTCACGAATTCCGTGCGGTCAACCCGCCGTGCAGGGCGCAAAATCGGCCATGCGCGGAGACACGCGAGTGACAGGGCGTGTCATGGCATTGCGTTGCACGGCACGGCACGGCACGGCACGGCACGGCACGGCACGGCACGGGCAGGGCACGGCAAGGCACGCCCTGGGATGCGTGGCACGAGTCAGGAGAGAGCCCCGGTCGACGGGGCTAGCGACCAGCGGCACAGATGGCGCTGGCCTGACGTCGCAGATCGACGTGCAGGCGCGCGGCGAATTCCTCGGACTGGCTCACACCCGAGAGGTTGACAGCGAAATCCAGCCACGTCAACGACTCCTTCGAAGGCGTCTCACATACCGAATTCGCTGTCACGTGCGCGAAGCACGGCGTTCATAACGGCGCCCGTTCATAGCGACGCTCGTTCACGAAGACGCCCGTTCACGCGGGTTCCGGGAAGGGGCCCGCGTACCGGGGCCGCGCCATCGGCCGCGGCCGGGCCCTCTGAGAGTCAGCGCCCGCCACCCTGGTCTCCGCTTCCTCGAACGCTTCCTCGAAGGGGTCGACGCGTGTGGCGGCTGACGGCACGATGGAGGGCGGCAGAGGTGACCGACAGGCGGTGCGCCATGCGAGGAGGGGGCAGTGTGATGCGCGCCCGAGTGATCAGGAGTGTCCAGTTATCAGCGGTCGTCGTGGTGGCGGTGGCCGCGGTGCCGTTCGCGCTCCAGACACTGGGAGAGAGCGGCCCAGAGGTGACGGTGCATCAGGTGCAGCCGCCGAAGCCGCAGGACGCGGCGCGGTTTCACGACGCCTTGCGACACCATGAGAAGACGGGGAAGTGGCCTTGCCCAGAAGGGGGAGTGCCGCCCCGAGGCGGCGGCTCTGCGGCTGAGGCGGGTGCGCAATCCCTTGTTCACGAGGCCGGCCCCGAAGACTACGACTGCCCGAAGCGCTAGACCCGGGCAAGGGAAGGGCCCCGGCTGGCCGAAGCCCGCCGGGGCCCTCTCACGTGCGGTTCACAGGGACTTGTACACGCTCACGGCGTAGGCACCGTGCTCGGACGAATACAGGTGGTTGTCCACCCACCTGCCGTGACTGTCCCCGTTGCGGTGACTGTTCACGCCGACGATTCGGGCGCCGTGGGTGAGGTTTTTGACCATGGGCCCTCCGCTGGCCCCGTGGCCCATCTCGCAGTCCATCTCCAGCCGCTGGTCCAGCGGGTTCCCGTTCGATGCGTCCACGGTGTTGCCGTAGCAGTACCGCATGTAAGCACCGCCGGAGTAGAAGGAATCGGGACGACGATATCCATCGGCGGGGTATCCCAGGGAAGCGACATTGTCGTTCTCGGGAGAGTTGGACCGGAACTCATACCCGTACGCCCCGACGGTGTTCTGTATGGAGCGGCCCTTGCGGGGCTGGAGGACTGCGCCACCCATGTCGGAGTAGCGGAAGTCACCTTTGCTGATGTAGACGGACGGGACGACGACGCGTTTGACGTCCCAGTAGCCGTAGGGCGCAGTTTTGGCGAATCCGGGCGCGAAGGCGAAGTTCTTGTGCCAGCGCTTCTTGGCCCAGTCATAGAGGCAATGCGCTGCCGTCCAGAGGGAGGACTTGTTGGAGTGCGTGATGACGGAGGCGGTGCACTGGCCGTAGCGGCCGTTGCCCGTTTCGAAGAGCAGCACCCCGGTGGCGGCCCACGGCCACTTCTTGGGTTCGGGTGCGCGCAGCGAACGCGTGACCTCTTGCCCCTGCGCGCCGTTGATTCTCGCCTCGCCGGGGGCGGAAGCCAAGAAGCGCTGCGGCGGTACGGCGTTTGCGGAGAGTGCGACGTCAGGCAGGTTTGGCTGTTTCCCCGGGCGGCTCATGGGAGTGGCGCCGCGCCGTTCGGGGCCCACCGGGTTGGCAAGGGCACGCTTGACGCGCTCGGGTGTCCAGAATTTCTCGGCGCTGCCGGGCGCCGAGCGCTGCTCCTTGACGGAACTGGCCGGCAGGCCGGACTGCGGCTGGGATCCGGAATGCGCGCTTCGGGAGAGGGTCGACGTCGTCATCGCCGGTAACGCAGGTGAGTGATTGTTGGCGTACGCCGTGCCGGCCAGGGCGCTGAGCCCCAGAGCGGCGGTGGCGGTGATGGCCATTGCGGTGTGCCGGAACTGCAAGGTACCCCCCGTATTTGACTGCCGTTTGCTTACGTGACTGCGCCGTTGGGCACGTCACAGCCACCGGGGAGTTAAGTCGGGCCTGATAAACGCGCGGTCAATGTTGCGCTTTAAACAGAGGAGCCCGCCCTCCACCGAGCCGTCACCGGATCACCGGGAACTTCCGCCCGGCGGAAGACGCTTGCGCCCGGCGCTCGATCACCACCCCTCGAAATCCCCCGAAATGCAGGACGTCCGGGCCGGCCCCGCAGGCCGACCCGGACGTCACCTCAGGTCACTCGATGCGCGATCAGGCCAGATCGAACCGGTCCAGGTTCGAGACCTTGACCCACGCCGCGACGAAGTCGTTCACGAACTTCTCCTTCGCGTCGTCGCTCGCGTAGACCTCGGCGAGCGCGCGGAGCTCGGAGTTCGAGCCGAAGACGAGGTCGGCACGGGTGCCGGTCCACTTGACCTCGCCGGTCGCGTCGTCGCGGCCCTCGAAGGTGTTCTGGTCCTCCGAGGTCGCCTTCCACGTCGTGCCCAGGTCGAGCAGGTTGACGAAGAAGTCGTTCGTCAGCTTGCCCGGGGCGTCCGTGAAGACGCCGTGCGAGGTCTGCTGGTGGTTCGCGCCCAGGACGCGCAGACCGCCGACGAGGACGGTCAGCTCGGGGGCGCTCAGGCCCAGCAGGTTCGCCTTGTCGAGCAGGAGGTACTCGGCCGGCAGGCGGTTGCCCTTGCCCTGGTAGTTGCGGAAGCCGTCGGCGGTGGGCTCCAGCGCGGCGAAGGACTCCGCGTCGGTGTGCTCCTCCGTCGCGTCCACACGGCCCGGCGCGAAGGGCACCTCGATGTCGTAACCGGCGTCCTTGGCGGCCTTCTCCACGGCGGCGGCACCACCGAGGACGATCAGGTCGGCCAGCGAGACCTTTTTGGCGCCGGAGTTGAACTCCTGCTGGATCCCCTCGACGGTGCGCAGCACCAGTGCCAGCTGGTCGGGGTCGTTGGCCTCCCAGCTGCGCTGCGGCTCCAGGCGGATGCGACCACCGTTGGCGCCGCCGCGCTTGTCGCTGGTGCGGAAGGTCGAGGCCGACGCCCACGCGGTGGACACCAGCTGCGCCACGGTCAGCCCCGAGTCGAGGAGCTTGGCCTTGAGGGCCGCGATGTCCCCGGCGTCGATGACCTCGCCCTCGGCCTCCGGCAGCGGGTCCTGCCACAGCAGGGTCTCCTCCGGGACCTCCGGACCGAGGTACAGCGACTTCGGGCCCAGGTCGCGGTGGGTCAGCTTGTACCAGGCACGGGCGAACGCGTCCGCGAACTCGTCCGGGTTCTCGTAGAAGCGCCGCGAGATCTGCTCGTAGACCGGGTCGAAGCGCAGCGACAGGTCGGTGGTGAGCATCGTCGGGAGCTTCTTCTTCGACGGGTCGTGCGCGTCGGGGATGATCGCCTCGGCGTTCTTCGCCACCCACTGGTGGGCACCGGCCGGGCTCTTGGTCAGCTCGTACTCGTACTCGAAGAGGTTCTTGAAGAAGCCGTTGCCCCACTGGGTCGGCGTGGCGGTCCAGGTGACCTCCAGGCCACTGGTGATCGCGTCGCCGCCCTTGCCGGTGCCGTAGGTGCTCGCCCAGCCCAGGCCCTGTGCCTCGATCGGGGCGGCCTCGGGGTCGGGGCCGACGTTCTCCGCGGGGCCGGCGCCGTGGGTCTTGCCGAAGGTGTGACCGCCGGCGATCAGCGCGACGGTCTCCTCGTCGTTCATCGCCATCCGGCGGAACGTCTCACGGATGTCGCGGGCCGCGGCGATCGGGTCCGGGGTGCCGTTCGGCCCCTCCGGGTTGACGTAGATCAGACCCATCTGGACCGCGCCGAGCGGGTTCTCCAGCTCACGGTCGCCGGTGTAGCGCTGGTCGTCGAGCCAGACCTTCTCGGGACCCCAGTACACGTCCTCCTCGGACTCCCAGACGTCCGCGCGGCCGCCGGCGAAGCCGAAGGTCGTAAAGCCCATGGACTCCAGGGCGACGTTGCCGGCGAGGATCATGAGGTCGGCCCAGGACAGGCTCTTGCCGTACTTCTTCTTGACCGGCCACAGCAGACGGCGGGCCTTGTCGAGGTTGCCGTTGTCCGGCCAGCTGTTGAGCGGCGCGAAGCGCTGCTGACCGGCGCCGGCGCCGCCGCGGCCGTCGCTGATGCGGTAGGTGCCCGCGCTGTGCCAGGCCATCCGGATCATGAACGGGCCGTAGTGACCGAAGTCGGCCGGCCACCAGTCCTTGGAGTCCGTCAGCAACTCGGCGATGTCCTGTTTCACGGCCGGGAGGTCGAGGCCCTGGAACGCCTCGGCGTAGTCGAAGTCCTCACCGAGCGGATTGGCCACGGCGGGATTCTTGGCGAGGATCTTCAGATTGAGCCGCTCCGGCCACCACTGGGCGTTGCCACCGCCCTGGGTCGGGTGCAGGGCGCGCCCGTGCGCAACCGGGCAGCCGCCTGCCTCCTCGGACTTCGGGTCCGTGACGATTGCGTCGTGGTTCTCAGACATGGGAATCCTTCCGAACTGGGCAGATCACGGTGCTCAGGAACTACGGACGGGAAAACAGCCGGGGCCGCGGGCCCCGGAAGGCGACCCGGCCTCAACGAAGGAGAGGCCGTGGTCGTCGGACACGGTCGGTCACCACACCACATCGACCGTGTGGTGGAGATCATCGACGACACCGCTGGACCGGAAACCGCCGTGGTGGCGGCCGTCGCGCACAGATGCCCCGCACCGGACCGGCCGGCCGACCGGCCCGACGCCGGGACGGCCTCTGCCCGGGCACGGAACCCGCACCGGCACCGGCCTCGCGCACGGCGCACTCCCGCTTGAAGGAGGCGACCTGCTCCGGCAGGACCTGTACCTCCACCAGCACCGGGCCGCCGGCACCCGCCGGCCCGCTGTCCTGGCTGTCCGCGGCCAGGGCACCGGAGGCGGTGGTGAGCGGACCCGTCCCATCAACCGTCACGGGCTTTCCCTGCTGTTGTCCTGTCCCTTGGCTGTCGCCGGAACCGATCCTACGATGGACCAAGTCCAAGTCAATACAACAGCCAGACCCGTACGGATTCATTCGCCGGAAGACGCACAGGCCAAGACGCGCAGTCCAAGACGCACAGTCCAAGACGCACGGTCCGAAGAGACGCAGTCCGGAAGACGCACAGTAAGGCTGGTGGTCATGAGCGACCTGCTGGACCGGCTCCGCCAACGAGGCTGGCGGATGACTGCCCAGCGCCGGGTGGTCGCCGAGGTACTCGACGGCGAACACGTCCACCTCACCGCGGACGAGGTGCTCGCCCGCGCCACGGTCCGGCTGCCGGAGATCTCCCGCGCAACCGTCTACAACACCCTCGGCGAGCTCGTCTCGCTCGGCGAGGTGACCGAGGTGGCCACCGACGGCCGCGCCAAGCGCTACGACCCCAACGCCCACCGCCCCCACCAGCACCTGATCTGCTCCCACTGCGGCGCCATCAGGGACGTCCACCCCGCCGGCGACCCGCTGGCCGACCTGCCCGACTCCGAACGCTTCGGCTTCACCGTCTCCGAGGTCGAGATGACCTACCGCGGGCTGTGCCCGGACTGCAACCACGCGTGAGCGTTGGGAACGGTCGGCGGACGTCACGCCTTCGCACCCACGGCGGCGAGCCGGACCGCGCGTACCTCACCGAACCGGGCCCATGCAGCGGGGAGTTGTCGCCGCGGTCATGGCCGCGGCGCTCGACCTTCCTGGCCAGGCAGCTTCCCGAAAACGTCGTCGACGTCGGCCGGCTGCGTGTCATGATCGCGACCTGTGTCAGTCGTATCAACTGGAAGGTTCCCATGCCTGCTTACGTCATAGGTCATCTCCGGGAGGCCGTACCGCACCCGGAGATCGCTGAGTACATCGAGCGGATCACCGCGACCTTCGAACCGCACGGCGGTCGCTTCCTCGTGCACGCGTCGCAGCACGAGGTGGCGGAGGGCAGCTGGCCCGGGCACGTCGTGGTGATCGGCTTTCCCGGCATGGCCGAGGCGCGGGCCTGGTGGGACTCGCCCGCCTACCAGGAGATCGCACCGCTGCGTTCGCGGCACATCGAGGGCGACATCATCCTGGTCGAGGGCGTACCCGAGGGTTACGACCCCCGCGCCACCGCGAAGGCCCTACGGGAGTCCATTCCGGCTGAGTAGCCGATGAGTTGAACCGTGCCGCGGGCCGCCGGGTGGCCACAGCTCCCGCGCGTGCGCGCCGCCGCCGTCCCGTGGACGGCCCGCGCACCGGAAACCGGATCACCGCTCAACCACCGTTGTCACATCCGAAGGCGCGGCGGTGTCTTCATGGCGTAACGGCAGACATACACATCTACAGGGAGAACACCATGTCGCCACGCGTTCCGAAGGCTGAGCTTCCCACCGAGCTCCGCGAGAACATGATCAAGCAACTCGGTGCCGTGCCCGAGCCCGTCGAGGTGGTGTGGCACAGCCCCAAGGTCGCCACGTCCAACTTGGAGTTCTCGGCCAAGCTGGCTGAGTGGGATGCGGCCGATGAGGGCCTCAAGTCGTTCGCGCACATGGCCGTCGCGGCGCAGGTCGGCTGCAGCTGGTGCCTCGACGTCGGCTACTTCCAGGCGCAGAACCAGAACCTGGACCTGGCCAAGGCGAGCCAGGTACCGCGCTGGCGGGAATCGGACGTGTTCACGCCGCTGGAGCGGGACGTCCTTGAGTACGCCGAGGCCATGACGCACACGCCGCCGACCGTCACCGACGAGATGTACGCGAGTCTGCTGGACCGGCTCGGCCCGGCGGCGATGGTCGAGCTCACCGCCTACATCGCCTTCGTCAACATGGCGACCAGGAACAACAATGCCAACGGGGTCGCCTCGCAGGGCTTCTCCGAGGCCTGCGAGGTTCCGCTGGCCCGTCGTCCGGAGCGCTCCGGCGCGGCAACGACGGCATGACCGAGGACCCGTTCGTCACCCATCGCACCCTCCTCTTCACGGTCGCCTACGAGATGCTCGGGTCGGCGGCCGATGCGGAGGACGTGCTGCAGGACTCCTGGCTGCGGTGGGCCGACGTCGACCGGACACAGGTGAACGATCCGCGGGGGTACCTCGTCCGGATCGTCACCCGGCAGTCGCTCAACCGCCTGCGGACGCTGTCCCGCCGCCGCGAGGAATACGTCGGCGAGTGGCTGCCGGAACCGCTGCTGACCAGCCCTGATGTCGCCGAGGACGTCGAACTCGCGGAGAGCGTCTCGATCGCGATGCTGACCGTGCTGGAAACGCTCGGGCCGGCGGAGCGGGCGGTGTTCGTGCTCCGGGAGGTCTTCGACCTGCCGTACGGCGAGATCGCCGAGGCCGTCGGGAAGTCCGCGGCCGCGGTGCGGCAGATCGCACGGCGGGCCCGCGAGCATGTGGCGGCCCGGCGGCCGCGGGTGCGGGTGAGCCGGTCGGAACAGCAGGCCGTGGTGGAGCGGTTCCTGGCCGCGTTGCGTACCGGACGGGTCCAGGAGCTGATGGAGGTCATGGCGCCCGACGTGGTCCTGATCGCCGACGGTGGCGGGCTCGCCGCCGCCGCTCGGGCTCCGCTCCACGGGGCCGAACTGGTGGCGTCGCTGCTCGCGCGTCCCGGCCGGGCGGTGTCGCCGGTGTGGCTCAACGGCGCGCCCGCGGGCCGGATCGAGATCGACGGCCGGCTGGCCGCGGTGAGCCTCGTGGTGGAGGACGGGCGGGTCACCCGGATCCACGCGGTCGCCAACCCGCAGAAACTGACGCGGTTGGACGAGCCGGCCGAACTCGCCAGGTAAAAGCGGCTGTTGACCCGACTCGTGGGTGTTCCGGGCGGTGCGAACCGCCCGGAACACCCATGAGCGGGCCACGTTGTGCCGCTACGTTATGCCTCCCACCCCCTCACGACGGAGACACCTTGTCGCTTCGCATCACCCCACTGACCGACCCCGAAGACGGGCAGTACAGCCGGCGTCTTGCATGGCTGGCGTCCGACGCCGACGCCATACCCGTCGGGACGGCCTTTCTCCGCCTGTTCACCGCCGCCGGACAGGACCACGTGGCCGAACTGGCCGTCCAGGTCCATCCGGCGGAGCGACGCGGCAACGTCGGTTCCCGGCTGCTCGACGTCGCCGTGGCAGCCGCTCGGGACCACGCCCGACGCAGCGTCACCGCACAGGCCGACGCCGGATCGCCCGGCGACGCCTTCCTGTCGGCCCGAGGCTTCCGCAAGGTCCTCACCCTGCGGTTCACCCGCTTGCCCCTGGCCGACGTGGATCCCGCTGCCCTGGACGAGATCGTCGCGCGCCCGCACCCCGGCTACCGGCTGGCATCCTGGCGGGGAACCGTTCCCGACGACCTCGCCCAGACCTTCGCCGCCTCGCGCCGTGCGATGGACGACATGCCCATGGACGACACCGACTACGGCACGGTGGTCTGGGACGTGGACCGGGTCCGAGCCGCCGCCCGGACCGTCGCGGAGCGCGGCGACCTGCTGCACACCGTTGCCGCCATCGACGAGTCCGACGGCTCGATCGCCGGCTTCACGGAACTGGTCGTCCCCGGGAGCGGTGAGGGTGACGGCCAGCACTACGGAACCGGCGTACTGCCCGAGCACCGCGGACACGGCCTCGGCCGGTGGATGAAGGCGGAGTCGATCAGACATGCCCACGGCCACTACCCGAAGTTGGGCGCCCTGTTGACCGACACCGCAGACAGCAACACGCACATGCGACACATCAACGAAGCCCTCGGTTATGTGCCCACGCACGAGGTCCTCCAGTACCAGCTCGATCTGGAAGGCTGAACGCGCGGGCCGGGCCGCAGCCCGTCCTGACATGCTGTGGGGCATGGCGCATCTCGACGGAAAGCCCGTGACCACCGATGACGTGCTCCCTCTGGCGTTGACGAGCTACGGACACTTCACGACCATGCGTGCCGACGCCGACCACCGGATCCGTGGTCTGTCCCTGCACATGGACCGCCTCGTACGGGACTGCCGGACCGTCTGGGGCGCCGGCCTGGACACCGGGCGCGTCCGGCAGTTCGTCCGCCAGGCACTGGAGGGACAGCGCGGTCCGTGCATGATCCGGGTGACGGTCTACGACCCCGCGGTGGAGGTCGGTCACCCCGCGGACGCCGATCAGCCCCAGGCGCTGGTCACCGTACGCCCGGCCGGGGCGATGCCCCCGCCGCCGCTGCGCGCGATGAGCGTCCCGTACGAGCGCGACCTGCCCCAGGTCAAGCACTGCGGACTGTTCGGCGCCCTGCACATCCGTCGCGCGGCACAGTTCGCCGGCTTCGACGATGCCCTGTTCATCGGGCCCGACGGTTACGTCAGCGAAGGCGCGACCTGGAACGTCGGCTTCATCGACGACGACGGCACCGTGGTCTGGCCGCAGGCCCCGGTGCTGCCCGGCATCACCATGAGGCTTCTGCAACAACAGGTCGCGCACCGGATCGCCCCCGTCACCCTGGCCCAGGCCAAGGGCATGCGGGCGGCATTCGCCACCAACACGGGCATCGGCGTCCGGGCGTTGACGGCTGTCGACGATGCCCCGCTGGCCGTCGAGGACCCGGTGCTGAGCACGCTGCGCGAGGCGTACCTGTCGATCCCCGGTGAGGAGCCCTAGGGGCACGGACACGAGGGCGAGCGCCGGCGTCCGGCGCGCGTCCGGCGCACCGGCTCTAGGCTTCCACCGGCACCGACCTCCCCACTCATCAGGAGCGCACCTCATGTCCGACCCCGCCGCCCCGAAGCACCCGTACCCCGACGCGTTCGGGCCGGACGAAGCGCCCGCCCCGCACGCACTGCTCGCGCCGCTGATCGGACTCCTGGGCACGTGGGTCGGCCGGGGGCGAGGCGGGTATCCGACGCTCGCCGAGGAGTTCGGGTACGCGCAGGAGGTCACCTTCAGCCACGACGGACGTCCCTTCCTCCGCTACGAGGCACG
This sequence comes from Streptomyces bugieae, assembly GCF_036352915.1. Classification (NCBI taxonomy): domain Bacteria; kingdom Bacillati; phylum Actinomycetota; class Actinomycetes; order Kitasatosporales; family Streptomycetaceae; genus Streptomyces; species Streptomyces bugieae. The sequence goes on along the minus strand of NZ_JAZBJP010000002.1, from coordinate 370,322 downwards.
CGCCTGGCTCCTCGACACGGACGACGCCCCGCTGCGGCCGGCCGCCCGCGAGAGCGGCTGGTGGCGGCTGCAGCCGGAGGGACGCGTGGAGGCGTTGATCACCCAGCCCACCGGGATCGCGGAGGTCCTGGTCGGCCGGGCGGGCGACGGCACGGTCGACCTGACCACCCATCAGGTGGCGCTCGCACCCACCGCGAAGGAGGTCACCGCCACCCGCCGCCGCTACGACCTGACGGACCAGGACACCCTGAGCTTCGTCCACGACCTCGCGGCGGTCGGCCGGCCGCTGCAACACCACCTCGCAGCCGAGCTTCGACGCGTCGGTCGGAGCTAGGCTACTGATCTGCCGTTCAACAGCGGGTTTCCCGCTCGTTGCCCGCAGGCAACCAACATCGGCAGGCGGACATCTCTCCGTGTGACCGACCGACTGGGGGAGACGATGAACTGGTCCAGGCTGATGGGCGTGATGGCAGCCGGCCTTGTGCTGGGCGGGTGCGCCACGTCGGCGAGCACGACCGAGGCGGCGCGGAGCCCCAAGGCGTCCGCGCACGACGCGCACCCGACCGGCGCACACCGGACCGCGGGCCACGGCAAGGGCGGGAGCACGTCCGACGCCAAAGCCCACCACCCCTTGTTCACCGTGGTCGGCAATCTTGACGCCCGCCCCGGCCAACTGGTCGTGACACAGCTCGACGGCGTCGCCTGCGGCCCGGGGGACGCCCCGGTGGTCGCCACGTCACCGGCCTTCCGCGGGCCCGTACGGCTGCACTGGCAGAACGGCTCCTGCGGGTCCACGTCCGCCCTGGCGATGACGGCCAAGCCCGGCTCGTACCCCCTGTCGATCACCGTCGCAGGCCGCACCGTCGCCCGCGACAAGATCAAGGTCGTACGGTCCCGGCGCCCGTCGCTCAGCCTCACGCCGGTCTCGGAAGTGGCCCGCCCCGGGGCGCCGGTGTGGCTGTACTTCGACGATCTGTACCCCGGTGAGCGGGGCACCCACTTCACCGTACGGTCGGCAGCCCTGTCGCGGACCGTGCGTCTCGCCCACGACCGGCAGCTCGACTTCTACAACCCCCGGACGTTCCAGGCCCGGCCGCAGCTCAGGCCCGGCCTGGCGGACGGCACGTACACCTTCGAACTGCGCGGCCCGCACGGCCGGCACATCATGGAGAAGCGCCTGACCGTCCGCGCGTCCCGCCCCGGCGACCCCGACTACCTCGGCAAGGCCCACGGCCCCGATCTGTACCAGCCGGGCACCTATGCCGACAGCCCGCACCGGCACAGCTTCCGGGTCGCCCGCGGGGGAAAGGTCGAGGTCATGTGGCACGACGTGAACCCGGACCCGGGCGAGGAGATGCGTCTGACCGCCACCTCCCCGGCGTTCACCCACGTACTCCACCTCCGCGCCGACGACAGCAAGTCCGCCGACGGCGACGACCCGCGCTTCCTCAACACGGCGACCATCCGCGCCGACCTCGAGCCGGGCCGCTATCCGGTGACGGTCGTCGCCCACCACGGCCGCGTCAAGAAGGTCGGCTATGTGATCGTGACGGCTCGGTAGGCGGGGTGGTCGTGGTGGCCCGACCGTGCTTCCGGCCGGGCCACCTGCCGGTCAACTCCCGTTCATGAAGCGGTACATGCCCACCGAATCGTGTGCGGCGGTGTCGGCGAAACCGAACTTCTCGTAGAGGTGGCGCGCGGGGCCGTCCGCGATCAGAGAGACGTACGCGGTGGCGGGCGCCCGGCTTTCCAGCTCCTCGGTGAGCGCGGCCATGATGCGCTTGCCGAGACCTTGCCCCTGGTGTGCGGGGTGCACGCAGATGTCGACGATCTGGAACGCGGTGCCCCCGTCCCCGATGATCCGCCCCATGCCGATGGGCTCGCCCTCGTGGTGGAGGACGACGCCGTACCAGGTATGGGGCAGGGCGAGCGCGACTGCGTCGGGGGCCCGGTCGGAGAGGCCGGCATCCGTCCGCAGGCGGCGGAAGACCTCGACGGAGGGCACACCCGCACGCAGCTCGTAAGGGCCACTTATGCTGTCCATGCCTTACATGGTAGAGGTCGCCGGGTGCGGTGGGGAGTGGGGGTGACGAGGATCCTCACCCCTCTTCGTCCAGCGCGAAGGATCCGTACTCGGGTGTGCCCGCTCGTTCGTAGGCGCAGTACTGCACTCCCGCACCCGTGGTGCGGGATTCCGTGAGCGTCCAGGCGACGGGCGTGGCGCCCTCGCCGAAGAGCCGCTTGCCGGTGCCGATGATCACGGGGTTGACGAGCAGCCGGTACTCGTCGACGAGGTCGTGCTGCTGCAGGGTGTGGATCAGGTCGCTGCTGCCCTGCGTCATGAGCACGCCGTCGAGTTGTTCCTTGAGTTGCGCGACGGACTGAGCGGCCTCGCCCTTCAGCAGGTGGGAGTTGTGCCACTCCAGGCTGTCGCGGGTGCGCGAGGCGACGTACTTGGGCATGGAGTTGAGCTTTACGGCGATCGGGTTGTTCTCGTCGGTGACCCGGGGCCAGTGGGCGGCGAAGATGTCGTAGGTCTTCCGGCCCAGCAGGAGATGGTCGGCGGTCCGCTCGAAGATCCCCGTCATGAGGTCCATGAAGTCCTCGTCGACGTACGGGACCTGCCAGCCGCCGTGCGGGAACCCTCTGTCGACGTCCTCGTTCGGGCCGCCGGGGGCCTGCATCACGCCGTCCAGGGTGACGAACGCGGTGACGATCAGTCTGCCCATGGTGCTGCCTTTCGGGTACGGAATCCGCGTGCACCCGGAATGACTCCCGGGGCGGCGAGCACTCCCGCCACGTACCACCTTGGCGCATGCAACAGCGGCCGGCTCGGCGCCATGAGCGCTGAGCCGGCCGCTTCGGTGCTGCGTCACCCGGAGGACGGCGAGCGTGCTGCTCGCCGTCCGGGCTGGTCAGTCCGTTTCCGTCCGTTCAGTCCGTGCCGGACTCCATGGCGGCGCGGTCCAGCCACTCGTCGTCGCCGGAGACCTCGCCGCGGGAGGCGATGGCCTCGGCGCCACCCTCCGGCAGGGAGCCGATCAGCCCGGTCGCGGCCGCCTGCGCGGCGCCGACGGCGGGGTTGGCGGTGCCGATCAGGCCGAGCCCGGCGTACTGCTCCAGCTTGGCGCGGGAGTCGGCGATGTCGAGGTTGCGCATGGTGAGCTGGCCGATCCGGTCCACCGGGCCGAACGCCGAGTCCTCGGTGCGCTCCATGGACAGCTTGTCCGGGTGGTAGCTGAACGCCGGGCCGGTCGTGTCGAGGATCGAGTAGTCCTCACCGCGCCGCAGCCGCAGCGTCACCTCGCCGGTGACGGCCGCGCCGACCCAGCGCTGCAGGGACTCGCGCACCATCAGCGCCTGCGGGTCCAGCCACCGGCCCTCGTACATGAGGCGACCGAGCCGCCGTCCCTCGTTGTGGTACTGGGCGAGGGTGTCCTCGTTGTGGATCGCGTTGACCAGACGCTCGTATGCGGCGTGCAGCAGGGCCATGCCGGGCGCCTCGTAGATGCCGCGGCTCTTGGCCTCGATGATCCGGTTCTCGATCTGGTCGGACATGCCCATGCCGTGGCGGCCGCCGATGGCGTTGGCCTCCATCACCAGGTCGACGGCGGTGGCGAACTCCTTGCCGTTGATCGTCACCGGGCGGCCCTGGTCGAAGCCGATCGTCACGTCCTCGGTGAGGATCTCGACCGACGGGTCCCAGAAGCGGGCGCCCATGATGGGCTCGACCGTCTCCACGCCCGTGTCGAGGTGCTCCAGGGTCTTGGCCTCGTGGGTGGCGCCCCAGATGTTGGCGTCGGTGGAGTACGCCTTCTCGGTGCTGTCGCGGTACGGCAGGTCGTGGGCGAGCAGCCACTCCGACATTTCCTTGCGGCCGCCGAGCTCGGTCACGAAGTTCGCGTCCAGCCAGGGCTTGTAGATCCGCAGGTGGGGGTTGGCGAGCAGACCGTACCGGTAGAACCGCTCGATGTCGTTGCCCTTGAAGGTCGAGCCGTCGCCCCAGATCTGAACGTCGTCCTCGAGCATCGCCCGGACCAGGAGGGTGCCGGTGACGGCGCGGCCGAGCGGCGTGGTGTTGAAGTACGCCCGTCCGCCCGAGCGGATGTGGAACGCGCCGCAGGTCAGCGCGGCCAGACCCTCCTCGACCAGCGCCGCGCGGCAGTCGACCAGGCGCGCGATCTCGGCACCGTAGGTCTTCGCGCGGCCCGGCACCGAGGCGATGTCGGGCTCGTCGTACTGGCCGATGTCGGCGGTGTAGGTGCACGGGACGGCGCCCTTGTCACGCATCCACGCGACTGCGACGGAGGTGTCGAGGCCGCCCGAGAAGGCGATGCCGACGCGCTCGCCGGCGGGGAGGGAGGTGAGGACCTTGGACATGGAAAGAGTATGCAGCATCTCGCATGATCATGCAAAGGGGATGTGGCGTGCCGCGCGAAGCGGTCACTCAAAGTGAAGATGCTGGTACGGAAGCGTGCCGACAGTGAGCCCGGGTGCGGCCGGCACCGCCTCGCGCGCCCCCGTGCCGGAGCGGAGAATGGTGCCCTGGGCCGGTAGCTCCCTGCCGGTCGCGGAGGAGGTAGCCGATGCGCCACACCCATCTGACCGGGGAGTCGGAGACCTACACCGACGCGCGTGAGGAGCTGCGGCAGGCCGAGATCGAGCTGATGCGCCACCCCCACCTTCCGCGCGCACGCCCGCGACCGGCAGTGGACGAACCTGCGGCTGCTGAGCGCCGGTTCCAGCACCTTCAAGTACGACCTCGGCAGCGAGGACGCCGAGGGCAACCAGGACTCGACGGTGTCGGTCTTCACCCGGGACGGCAACGGGGACGTGCGCCACTTCTATTCGGCGCACCCCCGGATGGCCGAGGACATCGACCAGCGCGGGATCGACCTGCTCTGCCCGGTGTGGCACTTCCTCGACCTCACCCGGCACGGCCGGGGCGACTGGTTCGCCGCACTCGGCTACTAGACGAACGAGACGGCCGAGAAGAGCGCCTTCCCGCACGGGGGCTGCACCGCGTGCGGCGCAGCCCCCGGAGAGTCACACCCGGTCGGCCGCGATCAGCAGGTACTGGAAGCTGCCGTTGCGGTAGGCGTTCAGGAAGGTGTCCTCGATGCCGGTGACCAAGTGGTCGGCCTGGCGGCGCAGTTCCCAGTAGGGGAGTGCGGCCGCCGTGAGGTCCTGGACGTGCACGGGGACGAGCCTGTTGCGGGCCATGGCGCGGAAGTACGCCGAACGGGGGTGGATGTCGCAGATGTAGTGGGCGTTGATGAGGGACACCTCGCGGGAGGCGCGACCATACGCGTCGTTGTAGCAGCCGGTGATCACGACGTAGCGGCCACCGCGCCGCAGCAGTCGTGCGTGCTCCGCGAACAGCAGGTCCAGTTCGACGTACATGCTCGACTCGTTGTTCCAGGACGCCGCGTACGCGCCGGAGGTGAAGCCGGTGTCGAGCATGTTGCGGTGGTGGTAGCGCACCTTCGCGTCGATACCGCGCTTGCGGGCCTGCTCGTTGGCGAAGTCGGCCTGTTTGGCGGAGATGGTGGCCCCGTCGGTGTGGCACCCGTAGCGCAGGTGCGCGACCACGCTGCCGCCGCCGCGACCGCAGCCGGCGTCGAAGACACGGTCGGTGGGGGAGAGGCCGCCGAGGTGGGAGGCGAGGAGTTCGGCCTGGGCGTGTTCCAGCCGGTGCAGTTCGCCGGTGATCCGCTCGCGGCGGCGGTCGGGGTCCGGTTCCTCCAGTACGGACCGGTCGGCGTCCCCGATGCCGTAGTGGTGGTGGTACAGGTCGTCGATCTTGCCGAGTTCGAGGTTGACCGGGTTTTCCTCGGCGTTCCAGTAGTCCGCGACACGGGACTGGTACGTGGACTGGGTCGGCACCGGTGTGCGTGCGGTGTCGGCGTGAGCGATGGTCAACGGAGCTCCTTGCGGTGGTGCGCGGATCGGTCTACCAGTAATTCGGCAGGTGGTAGCGGTCGGTGTTCGTGGCGTGCCACTCGTGGTTGCCGGAGACCCAGTCGGCCAGGCTCCGGACGTACCTTTCGAGGAGAGGGGAGAGGGCGGCCAGCGGGGCCGACTCGGTCTCGAACGCCTCCATGATCTGGTTGTGGATCCCGACGCTCTTGAGGTAGGCGGCCTTGAGACCGCGTTTGTCGTTGGCGGCCACGACCTGCGGCAGGTTCAGATGGGTCGGGTCACTGGCCAGTTCCTTGGTGAAGGAGTACAGGTCGTTGACGATGGTCGTGGCGTTGCAGGCCAGAGCGGTGACCCGCTGGACCTCGGGGCGGGCGTAGAGCGGTTCGGGGAGTTCGTAGCCGTCCACGGCGTCCACGATGGACAGGCAGGGGCGGAAGTTGTTGAACTGCCGCATCACCAGGTACTCCCAGACCTCCGGTACGTGCCGCGTCTCGGCCCAGGACGCCTCGGCGAGATAGCCGAGGTGCAACCGCGCCATGTCATGGACGAACCGGCCGGTCTGACTGGGGGTGGCGAAGGCCGCGTAGTCCTTGAGGGCGCAGTGGTACGAGCGCAGCGGGCCGTCGGCCTGCACGCCGCCGCGCCACTCCTCCTCCGTTTCGGCGGTGCCGTGGAACGGGTCGAGGGCCGACTGGGCCATGATCAGTCGGCCGCCCAGGCCGCGGCGTGCGCCGCCCCGGCCTTCGTCCTCCTCGCAGTAGCAGCTGTCGACGAGGTTCTCGGCCAGCAGCAACTCGCCTGCGGCGGTGAGGCGTTCGAGATCGGCCGCACCGGGATGCTGCAGGACGACGGCCCGCCCGAACTGGAACTGCGTGAAGTCCCCCGTCCACTGCGCGGGGAAGAGGTCCAGCCGGCGGGCCCATGCCTCCAGTCTGCGGTCGACCTCCTTGACCTTGTCCGGGTCGGCGGGGACGGCGGGCCGGTACCGCAGCCCGGGGACGGCTCCGCCGCGTCGGGCCTGCGAGGAGCGGGCGAGGCTCGGCGGACCGGGCAACGCGAACCCGGCGGAGGTGTTGGGGGACGTGCTCATGGTTCGTACTCCACCTGGTCAGTCGGTGCTCCGGCCGATCTGGACGTTCTCCAGGACTCCGGCTGCGTCGGGCACGAGGATGGCCACCGAGTAGTAGGCGGTGATGAGGTAACGGATGACCGCGGCCTGGTCGATGCCCATGAAACGCACGTTGAGGCCGGGCTGGAACTCCTCGGGGATGCCGGTCTGGTACAGGCCGACGACGCCCTGGTCCGCCTCTCCGGTGCGCAGCGCGATGATGCTGCTGGTGTTCGTATCGCTGATCGGGATCTTGCCGCACGGAAAGATCGGGACGCCGCGCCAGGCGGGAACCTGATGCCCGTTGACATCCGCCGTACCCGGTACCAGACCGCGCCTGTTGCACTGCCGGAAGAAGGCGGCGATCGCCTTCGGATGGGCCAGGAACAGCCGGGTCTTGCGACGCATGGCCAACAGGTCGTCCATGTCGTCGGGGGTGGGCGGGCCGGTGTGGGTGCTGATGCGCTGGCCGTAGTCGGTGTTGTGCAGCAGTCCGAACTCCCGGTTGTTGACCAGCTCCCACTCCTGGCGCTCGCGGATCTCCTCCACGGTGAGCCGGATCTGCTGCTGCGTCTGGTCCATCGGGTCGTTGTAGAGATCGGCGACCCGGCTGTGCACCCGGAGGACGGTCTGGGTCAGGGAGAGTTCGTACTCGCGCGGGGCGAGGTCGTAGTCGACGAAACCGCCGGACAGCGTCGGCTCCCCGACGTGCCCCGCCTGCACCGGCACATCCGCCTCTCCCTTGCGGTTCGCGGGGAGCTGCTGCCGCTCCGCGTACGCCGCCAGATGTGCGGCGAGCGACGGCACCCGGTCGGTGAACTCCCGGATCACGTCCCAGGGAAGCGCCAGCAGCACGCCCGCGGTTTCGGCCCGGACCGAGCTCTGCCACCGAGGGTCGGGCCGGCCGATCGCCTCGTCGCCCATCTGGTCACCGTCCGTGACGACGCCGAGGACTTCCTCCTCGCCGTACTTGCCGGCGGTGTAGCGGGAGAACCGGCCGTGCACGACGAGGTACGCCTCGGTGGCCGGCTGTCCTGCCTCGAAGAGGGTCTGGCCGGCCCGGACCTCCCGGACGCGGAAACGGCCGGCGATCTCCTTGAGGACCTCGATGTCGTCGTAACCGCGCAGGACGGGCAGCTCGGTGAGGGTCTGGGGGATCACCCTGATGTCGTCGGCGCCGTTCTGCTCGAACTGGACACGGCCCCGGCCGACCCGGAGTTGCAGACGCCGGTTGACCCGGTAGGTGCCGCCCTTGACGTCCACCCACGGCAGCATCTTCACCAGCCACCGCGAGGTGATGGCCTGCATCTGGGGCTCGGACTTGGTGGTGGTCGCCAACTGGCGCGCGGCCTGTGTGCTGAGGCTGGTGAGCGCACTGTCTGCGGGTGGTTCGAGATCGGGCTCTTCGGCAGCGGGACCGGTGACGCTGTCCGGTACGGACACTTTCCCTCCCGGGACGTGAACAGAAGTGAGCAGAACGGCCGGTGGTGAGCAGGGTGGCCGTGCGCAGGAACAACCCAAACAGGAGGAAGATCGGGTGGGTACGGCGCGAAAGGGGGCGACGTTCGCATTCAGGAGTCACAAACCCCAAAACGAGGCAAACGGACCTCGTCCATGCTTCCGCACGCCCTCCGGCTGCCGCATGATCCAGGAATACGGGCACCGGGAACCCGTGGGCCCGCACGCACTCCGGCCGCCCGCAGCCGTCGCGGTACGGTGCCCGCGATGGCTGCGGGCGGCCCCGGGACGCGGCGGCGCCGCTCGTACGGGCCGCGCAGCGCGGCGACGCCCTCGTCATGGACGACCTGCTCAAGCTGGTGACGCCGTACGTCACGCGGCTGTGCGGCCCGATCGCCCCGCGCGACACCGCGGACGCCGTACCGGAATCCCTTCTCGCGGTGTTCCGGGGGGCTGCGCGGGCTGCGGGATCCACATATTCGGGATCATGAGGGAGTCCCTTCGTCGGATGCGAGAAGCCGCCTCATCCGCCAGGAGGCGGCCGCCCCCGCGAAAGTTCCCTCCTGGTGCTAGGCCTCGGCGATGTCCTGGTCGGGGTCTTGGCCGGGGGCCTGGGCGGGGGCCGTGGCGTCGGTGGTCTTCGGCCGGCCACCGGCGAGCCGTAGCGTCACGGCAGCCGCGATGCCCGCCAGCAGGCCCCAGGTCAGTGCGGCCGGGATGCCCTCGCCGAGGCCGGCGGCCAGGTGCAGCAGCCCCCATTGCAGACCCGTCCCGTCCGTCGCCATCCGCAGCAGCTGGCTCGCCAGCAGGCCGAGCACGGTCGCGCACACCGCGCCGACCGCCATCGCCGGGACGGTGGCGCGGGTGAGCAGTGCGGGCAGCCGCCGCAGGGCCCACCACACCACGACGAGCAGCAGTACGTCGGCGGCGCGATACAGGAGCCAGTCGCCGAGCGGCGTCCCCGCCGGGTCCGTCCAGGCACCGAACAGCAGCCACTGCCGCAGGAGGTCGCCCGGTTCGGAGAGCAGCCCGATGTTCGGGGACACCGTCTGGAGGGCGGCGGCGACCGACTGGTACGAGAGGACCATCAGGGACACGGCGATCACCGCGGTCCCGACGGTGGCGGCCAGGCGGGCCGCGCGGGCCGGGACTTCCGCCGGCGGCAGCGGAGCGGTTTCCTTGGCCGTGACCCGCGCTGCGACCACGGTCACCACCGCCGCGACCAGCGCGGCCAGCACCAGGATCTGCCGCCCGGAGCCGATCACGCCTGCGAGCCGGGGCAGGAAGCGGAAACTGCCGTGCCCGCCCGCGGCAATCATCCAGGGCGCGGAGACGGCCACCGCCAGGGTCCCGGCCACCACGCCCCACGCCCACGTCGCGAGCAGTGCGGCCGCCGTCCGGCCGCGGCCGCCGCGCACCGGCGGCAGCCTGCGGACCAGGAGCAGCGCCCCGAGCAGGAAGAAGGCGAAGACCGCGCCGAACCGGATCTGCAGCGCGGTCGTGTAGAGCGAGAGGTAGCGGGCACTGTCGACCAGGGCTTCGCCCCCCATCCCGCCGGACGCCTCGCCGCTGAGCTGGGTCGAGGACGGGGGGTCGTACGACCAGGGGGCGAGCCAGTGCTCCAGATCGGCGGTGGCCGGGCCGCCGATGACGTTGGTGGCGCCCGGCAGGTGCAGCGCGTGCGCGCTCGTCCCCGCCCACCAGAGAAGCGCCGTGAGCACCACCCCGCCGGCCAGTGCCGGTATCGCCGCGTGCCGATATGTCATGTGTTCCCCCGCCTTGGTCACGCATCCTGTGAATCCCCTGTGCACGTGGAGATTACGGGGCATTGATCACACCCGGATCACGGCCGTCTCCGCGGATCAGGGGCGTATCCGATGGCGGGAGGTGAGCACACGCGCACAGCGTTGCGGTACTTGTTGCCGTTGCCGTTGCCGTTGCCGTTGCCGTTGCCGTTGTGGTTAGAAGGACCCCAGGTCGGCGGACACCCAGTGTTCCGGCTGCAGATAGATGACGACGTGCGCACCGAGCTGGGCCTGGTCGAATTCCACGAAGTCGGCGACCTTGTCCTGGGGGAGGTACCGCGCGGCCATCTCCCAGGACCGCTCGCGGCTGTCCGGTTCCGTCCTGATCACCGGCCCCTCCACCGACACGTAGCGCACCGTCGGCTCGGTCCGCTGCACCATGAGGCTGAAACGCCCCGCAGCCCGAATCGCTCGTGCCTTCCGGGAATCAGGCCCGGTGCGCACCCACAGCTCGCCGCCCGGCGTGTACTGGTACCAGATGGGGACCGTCAGCGGTGCGCGGTCCGGCCGCTCGACCACTGACAGCGCACCGATGTGAGGTTCCGCCAGAAACTGTTCGCGTTCTCCTATCGACAAGGTCATGGGGCCGACCATAGTCCGGCCGACGACTCCCGGCCGTTCTTTTCGGGGCGTGGGTCGAACCGGTTGCTGCCCCGGCGTTCCCCTTGCCGTCGGGGCGCTGTGCCGTCAGCTGCTGCCGGCGCGCCGGGCGGGGAACCCGTGTGCCCGGGCGGCCAGTACGACGACGAGGACGGGGACGAGCAGGGTCAGGACGGTCCAGGGGAAGGCGTCGGCCCCGACGGCCTGCAGGAGGAGGCCGCCGATGATGCCGCCGGCGGCCATGGCGGCGTTCCACAGGGTCACCAGCATGGCCTGGGCCGCGTCGGCCGCCTCTCCACCGGCTTGGCCCGCGGCAGTCTGCAACAGGGTGGGAATGCCGCCCCAGCCCAGGCCCCACAGGGCGGCGGCGACGTACACCAGTGCGTGGCTGCCGGAGAAGGCGCCCAGGACCGCGGCGGCGACGCCGACCAGCACGGCGCCGGCGAGGGTCAAGGTGCGCAAGTGGCCGTGGATGAAGGTGCCGACGATCCAGATGCTCGCCAGCGAGGCGATGCCGAAGACCAGCAGAGCCGCGTCGGTCTGGTCGCCGAGGCCGATGTGGCGGAGGAAGGTGGCGATGTAGGCGTAGAGAATGGTGTGCGCCAGGACGAAGACGAGGGTGACGAACAGCACCGGGGCCACACCCGGGACGCGCAGGGTCCGGCGCATCGGGAGCTTGCCGCCGGCCTTCTGGCCCGGGTAGTCGGGCACCGCGACGGCGATCCAGACCAGCAACACCAGGGTCAGGGCGGTCATGGCGAGGAAGGCGGCCTGCCAGGAGACCACTTGGCCCAGGAAGGTGCCGGCCGGGACGCCCAGGGACAGCGCGACGGGGATGCCCGCCATGGCGATCGCGATGGCGCGGCCCTCCTGGTGGGGGGCGACCATCCGGCGGGCGTAGCCGGCCAGCAGGGCCCAGGCCAGCCCGGCGGCGACACCGGCGACGAACCGGGCGACGAGGGTCAGTGGGTAGTTCGCCGACCATGCGGTGACGGTGTTGGCGACGGCGAAGCCGGCCATGGCCGTCAGCAGCAGGCGCTTGCGCCGCCAGCCGGCGGTGGCCGCGGACAGCGGGATGGCCGTGAGCACCGTGCCCAGCGCGTAGATGGTCACCGTCTGGCCGGTGGCCGACTCGCTCGTGTGCAGGCCGGCGCTCATCGCGGGCAGCAGCCCGGCCGGCAGGGTCTCGGTGAGGCTGGTGATGAACACCGCGATGGCCAGCGCGAGCAGCGCCCCCATCGGCAGTTTTTTGTGGAGAGTTGATGTCCCGTCAGGAAGGTGGGCCGAGGATATGGCGGTGTCTGTGGGCAGCTCAGTGCTTCGCATGAGGGGATGCTGAAACCTTCCCATAAGTGTGAAGGTCAAGTCCGGCTTGCCTGTGGGTGGATCCCGTGCCTCTGGGGCTGCCTCTCCTTCGCATCCGCATCTCGATCAACCGTGCGAGAGGTGGCTACGATCTCGCCCATGACCAAGCTCTTCACGCACCGGCTGCGGGTGCGCTACAGCGAATGCGACCAGCAGAACGTGGTGTTCAACGGCCACTACCTCTTCTATTACGACGTCGCCGTCACGGAGTTGTGGCGCGAAGCCGCGGGGGGCTATGCGTCCATGCTGGCGGGGGGTGCCGATCTGGTGGTGGCAGAAGCGCGGATTCGCTATCGCCAGGGGGCACGTTTCGATGAGGTGCTCGACATCGAGATGCCCGTCACCCATCTCGGAACGACGAGCATGATCGTGTGCCCGAGATTCAAGGTCGGCGAACGGCTCATCGCGGACGGCGAGGTGCGGCATGTGTTCACCGACGCCGTGGCCGGCGGCAAGAGGGAGATGCCCGGCGTCATCCGGGAAGCCTTCCAGCCCTACCTCTCGGCAGGCGAATAGCGCCCGCCCGGGCGCCAGTTGGCGTTACCCGGACATTGCCCGCTCCTCAGCCTTGCCCGTGCGCAGTCCGGTCACGGCCTGCACGCTCTGTCCGAATACTCCACAAAAGGTGCGAGATTTGATCGAGCCTCCGCGGGTTAGCTTCCTCTCGTCGCCTGACCGCCCGCCGTTGCGGCCGCGGCTCTTTTTCAGGCGCGAAGTCGATGGGGGGAACCATGGACATCGCACTTCCGACCGACGACACCGGTGGCCCTGACCGCTGCTGTGTGTTTCTCTCCGACAACAGGACCGGCGGCCCCGTTTCCGGGGCGCTGGCCTTCCTCGAAGCCCAGTTGACCGTTTCCGAGGAGGGCTCCGGCGGTGAGGTGGGGGCTGCCGCCCGCGCAGGGCAATCGGTCCGCATCCCGCTGGGGCTGCTCGGCAGTGACCACGCCGGGTACCTCTCGTGGGACCTGGCGCCGCTGTGGCGGCAGGTCCTGCAACTGGAGGAGCGACCCGACGGCTCCACCGCCGAGGTGCGGGTCGCCCACGTGTGGCTGTACCTCGGCGGTCCGCTGCAGAGCGCGGTGGACGTCCTGGCCGAGGCCGACGAGCGGGCGCAGGCCCTGGTCCTGCGGCTCGGCGTGGATCGCGGCGGCGTCTTCACCGGCTCGACCAGCGGCTTTCCCGCGATGCAGTCGCCCTCGCTCCTCGACTGGTACCTCTCGCCGGGCTCGTTCGCGTACGTACCGGCCGAACTCATCGGTCAGGACGGCTGCGAGACCCTGCTGCCGTCCAATGTGGCCACCCAGCAGTACCAGGTGCACCAGATCGTGACCGTCCCGGATCTCATGGCGAGCCTGGATTACGGCGCTCAGTACACGGCCCCGGCCGGGGACGGAAGCGGAACGTCGGACCACTCCGCCCCCTCCGACCGATCCGACGGCTCCCACCCTTCCCACAGCTCCCATCACCTCGCCGGCTTTCCGGTGCCCGTCGCCCTCGTCATCAGTTACGACGTCACCTGGCTCCCGGTGGGGCATGGGCTCGGGCAGGTCACCTACAGCCTCCCGCTGGCGCCGGGCGAGCAGGTGCAGCTCGCGGTCGTGGACTGGTCGCGCACCTCGACGGACAGTCGGCTGGAGGACATCGCCCTCACGGACGACCTTGAGCATGCCCTCACCCGTGACCGGACCGTCGACGAGGTGGTCAAGGGCGCCGTCAACGAGTGGCAGCGCGGCGGCTCGGTGATGACCGGTGCGGCGGGCGCGGCGTCGATGGGCATGTTCGGCGGCTCCGCCGCGATCGGCGGCGGGTACGCCACGACATCCGGGGACCGGAGCGTGTCGACGGACACCGTGCAGAACCTGCACGACCAGATCCGCCAGCACTCCACCTCCGTACGCGACATGCGCAGCACGGTGGTGGTGCAGTCGCGCCAGGCGGAGAACTCCACCGCGCAGACCCGGACCGTACGCAACCACAATCACGCGCATGCCATGACCCTGCTCTACTACGAGGTGTTGCGGCACTTCCGGGTGCTCGTCGAGCGCGGCAGGGTGCGCCCGGCCGTCCTGCTGCCGGCCGCATCCCCGGACCTCGATGACGAGCTGGTCATCGTCCGCTACCGCCGCCTGCTGCAGGCCGGGCTGCTCGATCCGCAACTGGCCGGCGGATTCGACGCGGTGGAGAAGTACGCCGCCTGGCGGGAACTCCAGCCCGAGGTGCCGGTGCCGCCCGATCCGGGCAGCGTGGAATTCATCCTCTTCCAGTTCCGCTTCACCATCGGTGACCTGTCCAGTTTCCAGGACCGGGTGCCCACGACCGTCACCCTGACCCAGCGAGCGCCGGACGGCGGCCAGAAAGTCACCGGTCTGATCCGTCCGCAGCACAGTGACTGGGACCCCGATCCAACCCATCTGCAGAACCCCGGCGACTTCCAGCACACCCACGCCGTGGTGGATCTCGCCGGTGTGCCCAGGGCCGACGAGCGCGTCAACTGGCGTGATCTGCGGACGATTTCGGTGACCCTCATCCCGCCCCACACCGAAGGCCGGAACGACGACGTCGCCGTGGAGCACCTGGTCGTCACGGCCGTGGACACCGCGGGCAACACCCACCTCCTGGTCGACGAGCCCAGCGGCAAGCTGTTCCAGAAGCCGTCCACGACCTGGGCGCTGGCGGCCCGGCAGGCACCGGAACCCGTGCCCGCGCCGACCCCGTTCCAACGGCTCAGCGATGACGAGAACCTGCTGCGGATCCGGCTGCGCAGACACCTGGTGCAGAACCGCGAGCACTACTACCGACTGATCCGGCTCGGCGAGGACCCCAACGCCCGCTGGACCGAACTGGCGGGCAGCACCCTCACCGTCGGCGGCACCACGCGCCCGCTGTTCCAGGCCGTCGAGAACCGCGCACTGGAAGTGCTCGGGGACGCCACGGCCTTCCCGCTCGACCCCGCGCTGTTCGACGGCGCGGGGGAGGGGCAGGTACGGCTTCCGGAGGTGGACCCCGCCCGCAGCGAGCAGTTGGTCAGCCTGCCCACCCGCGGAGTCTTCGCCGAGGCCAAACTCGGCCACTGCAATTCCGCGGAGGTCATCGACAACACCCGGTTCTGGGACTGGCAGAAGTCACCCGATCCGGACAGTGCCCCGCAGATCGCTCCGGTGTCCACGGCGAGCCGGGAGGTGGTCGTCGCCACGACGCCCTCGGGGCTGCCCACCTCGGCGGTCACCATCGTCCAGCCGCCGCAGGCCCCCGATCCCGTGGGCTTGGCGGCAGCCCTCCAACTCCTCGGCAAGGGTGACATCTTCCGCGACGAGTCGATGCAGAAGGAGATCGCCGCCCTGCTGACCTCACTGGCGAGCGACGCGGCCGGTCTCGCCGGCAAGACCCCCGGCACGCCCGGCACACCGGGTACGCCCGGCACCGGCTCGACACCGGGTACGGGAACGGGCGGCGGCCCGGGAACAGGCACTCCCGGCACGGGAACCGGCCCCGGCGCCCCGACCGGCGGCGGCACCGGGACCCCGGGCGGCGGTACGCCGGGCGGAGGCAACGGCACCGGAGGCCGCACACCCCCAGGGAGTGGCGGGACGCCCGCCAATCCCGGCGGCACCCCCGGGACGACGGGACCCGGCACACAACCCGGCTCCGGCGACGGCGGCCCAGGCACACCGAAGCCCCCCGCTCCGGCGCCGCACCCCACACCACGGCCGCCCGTGCCCATCGGCTCGGACAACCGGTCGTTCGTCTTCAGCTTCGCCCCGGTCAGTTTCGGCCCCAGCGAGGCGGACTGGGAGCGCGGCAGGTTCGCCATCGCGATCTTCCAGGACGGCAAGCCGGTGCTCAGCCAGGACAACGTCGAGCCCGCGGCGCCCAGCGTCATCCTCAACGGCAGGGTCGCCCCGGACAAACCGCTGGACATCGTGGTCGACGGCTCGTCCACCCACTGGGTGACCTACCCCTCGATCTACTCCTCCGCCATGGCGGGTAACCCGTCCACCCTCGGAACGCCGCCCGGCATCCTGATCACCACGCATCTGGTCGGCAAGCTGACGCTCGCCGGGCTGGATCCGAAGCAGCGCAGTCATGTCTTCTCGATCCAACGCGACGTCAAGTTCACCTCGGTGACGCTGAGCGAGCAGCAGATTCGGCAACAGGGCCTGGAGAAGGTGGTGTCGGGCCAGATCAACGCCAGCTTCGACAAGGTCATTTCGTTCGGCGCGGGACTCAGCTCGTCCGAGACCTCCTCGACCAGCACGGGGACGACCACCAACAAGACCGACACCGTGCCCGTCACGTTCTTCACCGGACTGATGTCCATCAGCCCCGTCAAGAACTGAGCCCACCAGGCGGAGATCTGACGAGGCGCTACGTACCAGGTCGGGGGTCGAGGGGCGCATCCCCCGGCCCTCGACCCGGACCGGCCCCCGATCCTGAACGGGGAACCGTGCAGCCGTGCCCGTCTCGCCCAAGCTCGGCACGTCGCCCAGGCGGCGGACCAGTCAGTTCTCCATGGCATGTGACAGGAACAAGTACCCATCACTGACCGGTTGTTGGAGTGCTCGGGCCGGGCATCCGGAGCGCTTGTGAAGATCGGGCGCGGTGACGATTTCTGCTCCCGTTTACGGCTTGCCCAGGCGGGACAGCCCCTATGCTGTGACCTCGCAATGACTCTACGTGTTGAGTTTTGGGGGAACTGTGAAGAGGGCAGCGTTAGCACTGCTTGCCTGTGGGCTCGGCTCGGTGCTCTTGGTGGGGTGTGGAGGTGACACGGAGGTCGATCAGTCATCGACCGATATCGCCGATGCGGTCAGGGACTTGCAAGGCGCCATGCAGAAGGAGGCGGCGGCCAAAGGGGGCGAGGCACGTGAGGAGACCGAGAACGTGCAGCGCGTCGCGCAGGCCGATCATGACCGGCTCGCGACCCTGGCGGAACGAGCGCCGGCGGACACGCAGAACTTCGCCGACGCCGCCGAGACGTGGGCCAAGGCTGTGTTGGCGGACCGTAGTGCCGTGATCGCGGGGGCGCGGGCGGAATCCGGCAAGGCGGCGATGCTCAATATCCGTCTGGCCGCCCAGAAACTGGACTCCGAAGCGGCACGGCTCGACATCACGCCGTGGCACAAGCTCGACCAATCCTGACCGGGGTCCCAGCCCACAGTCAAAGGCGGCAGACCACCGTCTTTGACTGTGGGGCGGGCGAGCGGCTCGCCACTCCGGGGCGTGTGCTGTTGCCGTGGCAGGGACTCCGGAGGTTCCGGCGGCCAGGCAACGTTGACTAGGCGAACTGGCCGGGCCGGTAGTCGCCGGCGGGCTGCTGGACGATGACGTTCAGGCGGTTGAAGGCGTTGATGAGGGCGATGGCGCACACCAGCGCGGCGAGCTCCTCCTCGTCGTAGTGCTTGGCGG
The DNA here is from genome assembly GCF_036352915.1 of Streptomyces bugieae. Lineage (NCBI taxonomy): Bacteria > Bacillati > Actinomycetota > Actinomycetes > Kitasatosporales > Streptomycetaceae > Streptomyces > Streptomyces bugieae. The sequence continues at coordinate 352,655 of NZ_JAZBJP010000002.1, read as the reverse complement.
CACGCGCCCAGACCTCGTCCGTGACACCGCCGGCCGCGTCGGCGATGCGGGTGCCCTGCTCCGTCAGCTCCAGGGCAGCGCGCTCGGCGTCGGTGAACACCGTGGCCTCACGCCAGGCCGCGACCAGGTTGAGGCGCGTCGCGGTCTCCCCGGCGTGCGCGGCGTCCTTGGTGTGCATGTCGGTGCAGAAGCCGCAGCCGTTGATCTGACTGGCGCGGAGCTTCACCAGTTCCTGCGTCGCGGCCGGCAGGGTGGAGTCCGCGAGCACCTTGCCCGCGGCGACGATGTGCTTCCCGAACTTGGCCGCGATCGGGCTGGCGAAGAGGTTCAACCGAGCTTCCATGGTGCACTCCTGGGTCGTTGTTGCCGGTGACACCTCTTGGACGGGACAGCTCCCGCAGGTGTGACACGAATGGATGTGACGCGCGTCTCCTGTCGCATGCATGGTGGAGTCGGCGGGCCTAGTACACCGGCAGCGCCAGCAGTGTCGTGCGGTTGAGGACGAACAGGCGGTTTCCGCTGGCGGCGGTGGAGCGGGCCTGGCTGGAGGCGAGGGCGTACGTCTGGGTCGGCCCGTCTCCGGAGCGGGGCAGGCCGCTGACCCCGGTTTCGTCGCTCTCCACGATCCAGACGCTGTTCCCCTGGACGACCGGTGGCCGCCACGGCGGGACGACGCCGGCGATCATCACCGGGGCGGCGGCCTGGCTGCCGTCGGCGTGCAGTGAGGACAGCGCATCGCAGTTCAGTGCGTAGACCACTCCGCCGGCCACGGTGGGCGGGCCCCACCCGTAGACGCCCCGTCTGGGCGGCCGCAGCGGGTTCAGGGCCCAGAGCTGACGACCGTGAGCCACCTCCACCGCCGCCAGGCTGCGGCCGCCGAGATAGACGGTGGATCCGTCGATGGCGGGCCGCAGCGCTGCCTCTGCCTGGCCCTTGCGGACCCAGGCGCGGGCCCCGTCCCCGGTACGGACCGCGGCCACGTCCCCCGTCTCCGTGCAGAGCACCAGATGGCCGGCGCCGAGTGCCGCGGCGGGGTGGCTGCCGGACAGCGGCAGCGGTGGCTGCCGGGTCCACCGCACCTTCCCGTCGCCGGTCCCCACGCAGCGCAGCCGGCCGTCGGAGGTGAGCAGGTAGACGGCGTGGGCGTCCGCGGCCAGCAGGGCACTCACCTCCGCGTCCACCGTCCAACGGGGGGACCCGGTGGCGGCGACCCAGGTGCGCAGTGTCCCCTTGCCGTCGGCGGTGGCCACCAGCCGGTCGCCGATCGACAGGTAGCCGGCGTTCGCCTTGGCGTCGCCGATCCGCCACCGTTCCCGGCCGTCGGTGACCTGGCGCGCCGCGATCCCGCCCCCGGCGGCCGCGAACACCACCACATCGCGTACCGGCAGCGGAGCCGGCGATCCGGTGGCGGCCACGTCCTGGAGGGGCCCCCACAGCAGTTTCGGGGTGCCTTCGGCGGAGCCGAGCGGCGCGGCCCGCACCTTGGCGGCGGGAGGGATGTCGAAGGGGTCGGACGGGGTGTCCTCACCGTCATCGCGGCCGAGCCACCAGGCGGTGCCGCCGCCCGCTGCCAGCAGCGCCCCACCGCCGACGGCCGCGGCGAGCAGCCGCCGCCGGGGGAGACCGGTGGTGCCGCCGGTGGCACCACCGGAAGTGGGGGAGGGGGCGAGCGAACGAGCCGTCAGGCGGCGTGCGGCGACCTCCCGTTGCCGGATCTCGTCGCCCAACCGGCCCGATTTCCACAGGCGTTCGGGCTGGCGCGGCGCCGCTGCGGCTTCCGCGACCTGGGTGGGCAGTGGGCGAGCCGCCGGGTCCTTCGAGAAGCAGGGCGTGATCAGGTACCGCAGGCCCGCCGGAACGGCCTCCAGGTCGGGGCTGCCGTGCACGACCTCGTACAGGACGGCCGTGACCTCGGCGCCCGTGTACGCCGGCCGGCCGCCCGCGGCGAAGGCGAGGACGGCGCCGAGGGAGAAGACGTCGGCCGCCGGTCCGACGCGCTGCCCGAGGACCTGCTCCGGCGCCCCGTACCCGGGGGTGACCGGGATCTGTCCGGTGCGGGTGAGGGTCAGGCCGTGCTCCGGGCGGGCGATGCCGAAGTCGATCAGACGGGGGCCGCGCGAGGTGAGGACGACGTTGGGGGGTTTGACGTCCCGGTGGACCAGCCCCGTGGCGTGCACGTCCTGGAGCGTGCGGGCCAGTGACCGCGCCAGCTCCCGTACGGCGGCGTCGTCGAGCGGCCCGAAGCGGTCGACGGCGTCGTCCAGCGTCGGGCCGGCCAGGAACTCCGTGGCGATCCACGGCCTGCCGCCCTCCAGTTCGGCGGCCAGTACGCGCGCCACGCCCTCACTGGTCACCGCCTGCGCGGTCCGCGCCTCCCGGAGGAAACGGTCGGCCAGGTGCCCGTCGTGGGCGAGCTCCGGCAGCAGGACCTTCACTGCGGCGGGGCGTCCGGAGGCGTCCACTCCGAAGTACACCTTGCCCATGCCGCCCTCGCCGAGGACGCCGTGCAGGCGGTAGGGGCCCAGGCGCAGCGGATCTCCCTGGCCGAGGGGTTTCACAGGCGGTCGTCTCCAGAATCGGGAACGGGCGGGACGTCAGGCGAGGGGGAGGGCGAGGGTCCGCTTCTCCTGGCGGACGTACAGGTGGCCGCCCTTGGCGTCGGCGGTCAGGACGAGGGGTTCGGCCTCGTACGTCCAGACGGCCCTACGGGCGCGCAGGTCGATGGCGCGGAGGCCCTTGTCGTCGACGCAGTACGCGTACCGCTTGCCGATCGCCGGGGCCACGTCCCGGTTGTTCTTCCTGCCGGACAGCCCCTTCTCCTGCCAGTTCAGCGTGCCGGAGAGGGCGTCGACGGCGATCAGTCCCTCGTCCGCCTTGGCGCAGTAGAGGACTCCGTCGTGGAGGGTCGGCGCGCCGTACCGCCGTTCCTCGCCCGCGCCGTCATCGGGCTTGTTGTCCAAGAGCCATTCGAGTCCGCCGTCGGACAGTCGGCGGGCGGTGAGGTTCTCGGCGCCCAGGTAGAGGTTCCGGTCGTCGAGGACCAGCTGGGACGGCGGGTTGGTGCCCGCGAACGTCTCGGACATCTCCCACAGTTTGCGGCCGTGATCCTTGTCGTGCGCGGAGAGGCCGATGAACTTCGAGCCCTCGCTCGGGGCCCCGCACAGCACCACCTGGGAACCCGCCACGGCACCGGACAGCACCGGCGGGAATCCCTGGGACTGTGGGCCCTCCACCGGGCTGCGCCAGCGCTCCTTGCCCGATTTCAGATCGGCCGCGACCAGGTACCAGCGTCCACCGGAGGCAGCGCGGGCCACCAGGTACGCGATGCCGTCGGCCACGCACAGCAGCTGGTTGTACTGGGACTTGCCGGTGAACGCGGAGAGTTCCACCAGGGGCTTGCCCAGTTCGCCGTTGGCCTGCGAGACCTCGCAGACCGCCAGCGCCGCCGCGTCCTCGGTGTACCCCCGCAGGGCGTACACCCGGGTCCCATCCGTGGCCGACCGCCAGGTCTCGGCGATGTTCGCCTGCCAAGTACCCTTGCCCGACTCGGCGTTGATGCCGCACAGCACGATCCCCGCGCGCACGACCAGATTCCGGCCCGCCCGCATGACCTCGCCCCCGGCGTCGGGGCACCGAATGGTGGTGCTCCACAGCTGGGCCGGAGGCTTCGGCCGGTCGACGGCGTCCTTCTTCGTGCCGCCGCCCCCGTCGTCTCCGGTGCCCGCGAACAGGGCCCAGCCCCCGCCGCCGAGGAGGCCGCCGCCCAGGAGGGCGCCCCCGGCCACGGTCAGCAGCCGCCGCCGCGAGACGCCCGGCGCGGCGGCGGTCTCGGACCGCGGCGCCTCGGTGGGCACCGGCGGCGGCAGGCGGTGCGGCGGCTGGTGCCACACCTGGTCGCTGCGGCGGGCGATCTCCCGCAGTACCGCGTCGGGCAGCAGGTCCGCGAAGCCGCCGCGGTCCCCCGGGGTGACCCCGGCACCGCCCAGCGCGGTCCGCAGCTCGGTGGTGGACGGGCGGTGCGCGGGATCCTTGGCCAGGCAGCGGACGAGCAGGGGGCGCAGCGACTCGGGAACCCCGCCGAGGTCCGGCTCGCCGAACCGGACCCGGTACAGCAGGTCGGTGGGGGCCCCACCGCCGAACGGGCCGACGCCGGTGGCGGCGAAGACCAGCACCCCGGCCAGCGCGAACACATCGCCCGCCGCCGCGTGTTCCAGCCCCGCCGCCTGCTCGGGCGACATGAACGCCGGCGTTCCCACGGCGCTGCCGACGCTCGTCAGGTGCTCGTCGCCGAAGGCCCGGGCGATGCCGAAGTCGATGATCCGCGGGCCCTGCGCCGTCACCAGGATGTTGGACGGCTTCAGATCGCGGTGCACCACCTCCGACCGGTGGAGCTGCTCCAGCCCGGCGGCGAGGGCCGCCCCGAGGGCGCGTACGGCCGGCTCCGGCAGCGGCCCGCTCGCCTCGACGGCCGCGTCCAGCGGTGGGCCGAGGACGTACTCCGTCGCCAGCCACGGGGTCGGTGCCTGGGGGTCGGCGTCGACGACCACCGCACCGTGATCGGAGCCGATGACGCGGGCCGCGTCGGTCTCCAGCCGGAAGCGGGTCCGCAGCGTGGTGTCCGCGGCGAGACGGGTGTGCAGCGTCTTCACCGCGACCGTGCGTCCGCCCGCGGAACGGGCCAGGTAGACGGTGCCCATGCCGCCTCCGCCGAGGCGGGCGAGGATCCGGAACGGTCCGACGGTGTGCGGGTCGTCGTGCAGAAGGGGGGAGATCATGACTTCAGTGCCCTTGGGTGGGGAGTGCGGCGGCGAGGACCTCCGCCGACTGACGGGACAACGCCTCGACGACCCGGCCGGGCAGCGGCACCGGCTCGGTGGAGCCGGTCAGCGCGCCGTACGCCGCGCCCGGCAGCAACTCCGCCAGCACCCTTGCCGGTTCGGGGCGGCCTTGCGGATCGCGCGAGCGGCACACCGTGATGACGTCCCGCAGGCCGGCGGGGATCTCCTGCCGCTCGGGCACGGTGTGCCCGGTCGCCGCGTACGCCAGCACGGCACCCAGGGCGTAGACGTCCGCGGCCCGGTCCACCGGCCCGCCCGCCGCCAGTTCGGGGGCGAGGCAGCCGGTCTCCAGCCCGGTCGCCTGCGCGGGGGAGGCGCCTGCCGGCGGGGTCGCGCGGGTCGCCCCGAAGCAGCTCAGCAGCGGCCCGCAGGCGGTCAGCAGCACGCCCGCCGGGCAGACCCCGCCGTGCACGATGCCCAGGACATGGGCCGAGGCCAGCGCTTCGGCCAGTGTGCCGCCGAGCGTACGGACCAGTGCTTCCGGCAGCGGACCGCCGTACGCGGCGAGGACGGCGGGCAGCGGCAGCGCGGGCCGGTACGGGGAGGAGTGCCACGGAAAGGCCGGCGTCCCCCCGAGCTGGCCGACCGGCCAGAAGCCGGGCTGGGTCAGCCGGGCCGCCTGCTGCGCCTCGGCCGCCCACCGCGCCGGGTCCCCGCCGGGCGACGGCAGGAAGGCCAGCACGGTGTGCCCGCCGTCGGCGCTACGGGCCAGATAGCGACGCTCGGGAACGCCCCGACTGCCGTCGGCGTCGAGACGCGCCAACGTCGTGAATTCCCCGATCCGCGCAGGATCGTCCTGCCGCAGCCTCTCCACTCGTTTTCTCCCCCGTCAGGCTCGATACGGACGTGAGCCTATATACGGCGGGGACTGGGGTCGGACGGGGGTCCGCATCGGGGACGACGGATGCCATGTCGCGCCCGAAGTGCGCATTTTTGCCCGGGAGGGCGAGCGGGGTGTGTTCCACTCTTGGCGTACGCACGGCTACCGCTTTGAGGGGGCAACGATGATTCTGGTGACTGGTGCGAGCGGGAATGTGGGAACGGCGCTTCTCGCTCGTCTCTCTGCCGACGGTGTGGCCGTGCGTGCGGCTTACCGTGATCCGGACACCACGGCCCGGGTGATCGCGTCGGGCGGCGAGGCGGTGACGCTCGACCTGGCCGAGCCGGACACGCTGGGGCCGGCACTCAAGGGCATCGAGACCGTCTTCCTGCTCGGCGCGATGAGCCCGGCCCAGACGACGCACGAACTCAACATGGTGGAAGCCGCTCGTGCGGCGGGAGTTCGGGTGGTCAAGCTGTCGGTCTGGCGGGCCGACGAAGGGCTCTCGCCGATCGCCCGGCTGCATCGACCCGTCGAACAGGCACTGGTCGCGTCCGGGCTCCCCTGGACGATGCTGCGCCCCAACTTCTATCTGCAGAACTTCCTGAACCAGCCGTCCCTCCGCGAGGCCGGGGAATTCAGCCTGCCGCTGATCACCGCCCCCATAAGCTTCATCGACGTCGGCGATATCGCCGCTGTCGCTGCCCGGGTTCTCACCACGGACGGTCACGACGGCCGCGTCTATGACCTCACCGGGCCCCAGGCACTGACCTACGCCGAAGCCGCGGAGGTGTTCTCCGATGTCCTGGGCAAACCGGTGCGCTATGTCGGCCTGCCCGACGACGCGGCGCGTACGGCCATGCTGAGCCGTGGGATGCCGGAGTTCTACGCCGACGCCCTGATCGAAGTCGCCCGCGCTTTTCGCGACGGCGGTGCCGAGACCGTCACGTCAACCGTCGCCGACCTCACCGGCCGCGAACCCCTCGGGTTTGCCGATTTCGTGCGCCGGAACCGCCACTTCTTCGCTTGATGGCTCCGGGCATGAGTCTCCTCGTTCCGTCAGGCAAGCCGGGCGGCTTCCCGGCGGGTGCTCGGCGAGCGCCCGGTAGATGCTGGCCAGGCCGGGGTTCTGGCCCTTGCGTTTGCCCTTGGGGATGATCAACTGGAAGGAGATCGTCTGCCTGGTGTTTCCCGGCGGTCGCGGACAAGTTGGGGGGTGGCCCGGCCACATGGCCGGGCCACCCCTTCGGGGCATGCAGCTGTCAGGCAGGCTGCGCGGCAGGTGCCGGGGCGGGGGCCTTGTGGGCCTTGCCGGTCTCGCGGAGGATCAGCAGGCCGTTGATCGCGATCAGCGCCGAGGTCAGGCCGTGGATGCCGAACGCGGCGGCGATGGAGCCGTGGTGGGCCAAGACGTTGATCATGTCGCCGAACGGGGCGACGGCCTCCATCAGCAGGACCCAGCCCAGGGCGCGGCGGTGGCCCGTCACCAGCAGGATGCCGATGACCAGGCCCATCGCGAGTTCGCGGGTGCCCTTCATGATGAGGAAGCCGTCGCCGTCGCCGTTGCCGGCGGGCCAGTTCGGCAGGCCAACGCCTTGAGTGGACGTCTCGGGGGTCAGGATGAAGGACAGTCCGAGGTAGAGGACGAAGAGGGCGCAGGCGGTGGCCAGGACGGTGTTGACTTTCTTCAGCGACATGGTGCTTCTCCTTTGACGTTCAGACCGGGGTGGGGCAGGGCTCAGCGGCGGGCGTAGCTGGGGCGGCTGATGACGTGCCAGATGACGCGGACCGGTGCGGGTGGGGCGGACAAGATCGCTTCACTCGGGGCATCTCTGACCGCGTCGGCCTGCCGGTCCGTCTTCGCCGATGCCGGTCGTGCCCAGGGTCTGGTCGACCGGGCCGCCCAGACCCTGGGCACGACCGTCAGCGTCATCCGTAAACCCTCAACCAGAAGTGCTTCGCAGTGCTGCCCTGCAGCTGGAGGGCGGAACGGACACTGACGTGGCTGACCGCGCGTCGCCGCCCCGCCCGCGACTACGAACGCGATCCCGCCACCACCGGCCCTGCTCGCTGACCATGAACGCGTAGTGGCGTGGCTCGAAGTCGTCCAGCTGGTCGTAGTCCAGGCTGACCTGGTTGGCCAGCGTGACCGGCGTGAAGTGCGCCACCGGCGGATCGACACTCAGGCCGAGGATGTCGGCCAGGAACTGCGCCGAGGCCTGCGGTCACGGGCGGGGACAATGGTGTGATGCAGTTCCACGGCCATAGGGGCTCCTCGTCAGGGATGGGGCTACGCGTGGTGGGTTGGTCGGCGGCCCTGGCGGCCCGCGGCCTGGCGGGGATGCCTGATCGCCCAGGAGAGGACAGGGCTTCTCCGGCTGCCCTCTCCTGGTTGCAGCCGCCGTGTCATACGTCGATCTGCTCGAAGATGTGCGGGTACGACACGATGTCGTCAGGGAAGTCGGCTGCCATGCGCTGGAACTCCGGGCTGCCGAGCGCGGTGGCGAGAGCCTCGGTCGACTCCCAGACCGCGACGTTCATCAGTAGCTGACTGCCCGCCGTTCCCCTGTGCATCTGCAGGGAGACGAAACCCGGCTGCGCCTTCATGAACTCGGCCTGCCGTCGGAAGAGGGCCAGGAACGCCTCGGACCTTTCCTTCGGTACGACGAAGGTGTTGGCCAGGACGATGGGCCCGGTCTTCTCCTGGAACTGCGCGAACATCGGCGTGTGCGGGTCGAGACTCTGGAGCTTGGCCATTTCGGTACGTCCTCTCGCTATCGGTTGTCCGCTCAGGGGTGTCGCGATCTACCAACATGTGTTGGCAACAAACGTTGGCAACGCGTGTTGGCAAACGTAAGGGCGCGGTCCTGGACTGTCAACAGTCGTTGGCCTACAGTCGTAGGCATGACCGGCACCACGGAGAACCAACAGGCCGTACGGCGTTCCGACGCAACCCGCGCCGCGATCCTCAGCGCGGCCCGTGAGCGGTTCGCGTCGGACGGCTACGAGAGGGCGACCATCCGGGCCATCGCGCGCGATGCGAAGATCGACCCGTCGATGGTGATGCGCTACTACGACAGCAAGGCGGGCCTGTTCGCAGCTGCCGTCGCGATCGACCCCGGACTGCCCGACCTGCCCGTCGAACCGCGCGAGGCGATCGGCCGCACGCTGGTAAGCCACTTCCTCACCTTGTGGGAGGAGAACGGGGAGCTCACCGCACTGATGCGGGTCGCCGCCACCGATCCGGCCGCCGCCGAACGCATGCAGAGCGTGCTACGCGAGCAGTTGATCCCGTTGGCCCGCCAGGTGGGCCCCGAGCCGGAGCAGGCGCAGGCGCGGGCGGCACTGTGCGCCTCGACCGTGCTGGGGCTCGCGCTGACGCGCTACGTCCTGCGGTTCCCGGCGAGCATGGCGCTCGGCCGCGAGGAGATCGTGGACTGGCTCGGACCCACGATCCAGCGGTATCTGACCGCACCCACGCCCTGAAGAGCGTGTCGAGGACACCCACCGCGACCTCGGTCCGCGGGTTCCCTCAAAGGGAAAGCTGAAAGGATCAGCCCTGCTACTGCGGCTTGCGGGACTTGTCGCCGAGCATCATGAGGCCGCCGGGCACGCAGCCGGAGGCCCACACGCCCCGGCTCTCCTTACCGCCCGGCCGTGACCAGGGAATTCGGGGACCGAAGCCACAGCAGACGGCTTCGGCGCCGAATCGCTGTCCTACCGCTGCCCGGCGCTCTCGCCGGCGGGCGCCGGCTGCGGTTCGTCCGTTCGCTGGCACGGGAGGACCACGGCCGGGTGGAGGCCGAGCCGGTTGCTCATGTCCAGCTCGAACCGGCCGTAGGGGGCAGGGTGTTGACGTGGACCAGGACGGCCTGCAGCAGGTGCAGGGCGAGCATCGAGATCTCCTGGCTCTCGCGGTCGGCGCCGGTGAGGTCGCCGTCCTTGCCGTAGAACAGGGCCGCCCGGAGCCTCTTCTGCAAGGCGTCGATGAACTCGTCCGGGTCCAGCGGCTGGCGGATCGCGCCGTAGTGCACGTCCCGGTTGTCCTTGCCGCGGTCGCCCACCACCGCCGCCTGCCACTGCTCGGGCACCACCCCCTCCAGCGGGATGCGCTCGGCCTCGTCGAAGAACGCGCCCTCCTTGGCGATCGGCTGGTCCAGGTACCGCTGAGCAGGTCGATCGCGTCCATCACCGGCCGGTAGGCGGTGTTGTCGCACTTCAGGTCCAGCACCGACAGCAGCGGCGAGAGCATCCGCCGCCAGTGGTTGGAGTGCGACGACCGCAACACCGTGCGGATGCGCGCCTTGTACCGGGCCTCGTTCGCCGCAGCCTCCGCCGCCAGCGCCTTCAACGTGCTCCGCACCGGCCCGGCCGCCACGATCAGGTCGGACGGGTACTCCTTGGCGGCCCGCGCCCGCCAGGCAGACAGCAGCTTCTCCGACACGTCCCCGAACAACTCGGGCGGCAGCTCCAGCTTCCGCACCCGCTGCAGCTTGTTCACCTCGCCCAGCAGGCTCTCCAGCCCGAGCGCGCCCGGGTCGGCCTTCAGCTTGGTGCCGCGCGTCACTGCGGGTGGCCTGGTCCCCGGCACCTTCCAGGACGGCAGACGAGCACCGCGCCCGCCAACTACATTGCTTTTGTACGTAGTTGCTGCAGGGAACGCGACGTGCGGAGGTGGCGCCGGTGAGTGGGGACGTGCAGGGTGTGGTGTCCGACGTTGGGGAGGCGTCCTGAGCGCCGGCAGCGCACCGCCCGTACCAGGCGGCGCCCCACCGGACCCGGGTGACGCCCGGCACGGCAGGATCGACCCCCGGGTCCTGCCGATGGGTACCACCCTGCGTTTCGCCCTTTTGGTGTTCGTGATGGTGGTCGCGACCCTCCAGATGGTCAACGGGATGTTCGCGCTGGCGCCTTGGGAGGACAAGGCGATCCTGTGCAAGTTCGCGGCGGGCTTCGATCCGAACGGCCGGATGGTCGACGCGATGCGGCTCGACCTCCGAGGGGTGGAGGAACTCAAGGACTGTGTGCCCGCCAGTGCCGCGCTCACCGACCTGCCCGGTGTTGCCGGCGCCGTACTGGTGCTTCTGTCGGCCGCCGTGCTCTACCTGTGGCTGCCACGCTGGAAAGCCAGGCGCGGACGCGTGATCACCGTCGATGAGGCGGATCCCAGCGGGGAGTTGCGGGCCGAGCTGATGCGTCTGGTGGCCACGGCGCGGCTGCGTACCGTACCGGCCTTCGTGGTGGCCCCGGCCTCCTTGGACGCCGGTGCCGAAGCGTTCGGCCGGGCCGGGCGGCACACGGTCTGTCTGCACGGCGGACTGCTGCCCGCGCGGCGCGGCGGCGCCGACAGCCGGGCCGGATTCCACGCCGTCGTGCTGCACGAACTGGCCCACCTCCGCAACCGGGACGTGGACGTCGCCTATGCCGTCACGGCGCTGTGGCGGGTCTTTGTGGCACTGGTCGTCGTGCCGTACACGGTGCTGTACGGGGGCAGCTTCGTCGCCGCGCAGTTCTTCGGTGCGTTCTACGGGGCGGACGCGGTGTTCTGGCCCGCCGGGCGAGCCGGGCTGCTGCGAGCCGTGGCCAGCGCTTTGTTCATGGTGTTCCTCGTGGTGCTGGCCCGTGCCGACACCCTTCGCCACCGTGAGCTGTACGCCGACGCGGACGCCGTCGCCCTGGGAGCCGACCACCAGGTGTGGCACCGCGCCCGGGACCGCCGCCCTTCTCGTATGCTTCCCCACTACCTCTTGGGGGCGTGGAGTTGGCTGACCGCGCTGTGGAGCACCCATCCCTCCTGGTCCGTGCGCAGGCGGTCGCTGGCCGATCCGGCGGCGCTGTTCTCCCTGGGCACGGAGCAGATGTTCCTGACCGGCTGGTCCGCCCTCGTCTCCGCCCACACCCTGTCCGCCCTGTGGGGCACCACGACAGCGACCTGGGCAACCGCCGTGCCCACCGCGGTACTCGTCACCGTCGCCGCGTGGCGGTCGCTCGCCTATGCCGAGCACCGTGGTCTACGCGGGCCCGACGGTCTGCGTTCCGGCCTCGCACTGGGGCTCGGCCTGGCCTGCGGTGAGCTGATGACCGGTATCACCAGCGGCGCCGGGTGGCTGCCCGAGCATCCCGAGGTCCTGCTGGTACTCCTGGCCAGTGCGGTGCTGTTCACGCTGTGGACCGTCGCCTGCGCACGGCTGCGGCTGCGGACGCTGGGCGGTGCCTCGTTGCGTACCGCGATCTGGCTGCCCCTGCTGGCCTCCTGCCTGCTGGCCGCGGCCGGCTTGAACTGGTGGCTGCGGTTCGGCTTTCTGTATCTGGCCGGAGACATCCTCACGCACGGCGGCCTGCAGCAGCAGGTGATCCAGGCGTTTCCCGGGCCGTGGAGCGAGCACACGGCGGAGCTCGACTGGTTCACCGCGACCATGCCGCAGGCGGCGATGCTGGGCACGAACGCACTGTTCCTCGGCGCGACGGCGGTCCTGTGGGGGTATCCCCTGGCTCTCTGGCGCTGGCGGGCCCGGGTGTACGGCCCGGCCGGCGGCCTGCGGTCGGCGGTGACGGCCGGGCTCCTCGGCGGCGTCGCCTGTCTGGCGGGGGTGGCCGTCGTCATGGCTCGTATGCACACCTGGCAGCCGCCGCTCGGAGCACCCAACGGCGCCTTCTCGCTGCTGTACCTGTGGTGGGCGGCCACCGCGATCTGGGCGGGGGTGGTGCTGACCGGTGCGGTGGTGGCGGTGGGTGCCCGGCACCGACGGCTGCTTCGTGCACTCGTCGCGGCGGGAGTGGCCCAATCCGTCGCGGTGGTAGGGCAGTTCGCGCTCGGCTCCGTGGACGGTTGTCTGGGGCCGCTGCGGACCATGGGCCACAGTTGCCACTGGCTGCCCTCCGCGAGCTGGTTGTTCTCCCAGTCCCTGGCCGGTCTGGTGCTGTCCTCCGTCGTCGGCGCGGCGCTGTTGGCCGCGGTCGTCAGAGGCGCGGTCGGCGCAGTGCGCCTGTGGACCTCGGCGGGGCAACCCCGGCCGGCCACGGCGACGCCCTCGACGCCCGTGCCCCCTTCCCGTACCCGCTCCCTCGCCGTCCTGAGCGGCCTGGTCCTGCTGATCGCGGTCGCCGCCTTCGGCCCGACGGCGGTTGCCAGTCAACAGTCCGCGGCCGCACAGACACCGTCCGCCATGTCCCCACCACCGCTGCCCCGGGCATCCGAACGGATCCGGACGTTCCAACTGCTGGCCTGGTTCAAGGTGAGCGGGCAACGCAGCATCCTTCAACTGACCAAGGACTACGGCGGTTTCCGCAAGCAACTCGACGAAATGGTGCAGGCGGCGAACTCCCGCCCGCGCGACATGGTCCGCTTCGACTCGAAACGGCTCCGCAGGACCTGTGCCGCGCTCACCAAGGACGCGACCGCCGCGCGCCGTCTGGCGATCCCGGACCACGACCTGCAGGGCCCCTGGTCGTCCTGGCTCGATGCGACCGTCGACGCAGGGCGGCGCTGCGTGGACCTGGTGGACAGCGACCGCAACAATCCGACCGAGAACGACGCCATGCTCAACGGGCTCTTCCAGGGCTACAGCCAGTCGACCAAGGCCGTCGGCCCGGTCGTCCGAGAGGTCCAGGCTGCGGCCCGCTTCTGGCCCCGGTGGATACACCTGAACAAGGGCTGACCATCGTGTACGGCGGGTCCATGAGGTCCCGGCTGCGACCGCGGTCGCCGGTGCAGGCCAGGCGTGCGGCGGCCCGGTGCGGAGGCGTCCCTGCTCAGCGCGTCGAGAGCGTCGACAGCGCGGAGAGATCCATGATGCGCTGGATCAGGTCCGGGTAGGTCCAGCCCGCCCCTGTCGCCGCGAGGGGCAGCAGGCTCGTCGATGTCAGGCCCGGGAGCGCGTTCACCTCGATGCACACGGGCTTGCCGCCGGCGTCGCAGCGAAGGTCGGTACGTGAGTACGAGTTGCCGCCGAACCCGAGAGCGTGATGCGCGCGCAGGGCCAACTCCTGGAGGAGGGAGGAGAATTCGTCCGGTACCGCTGCCGGACACACTTCGCCGACCGCGCCGGGCTGGTACTTGGCCGTGTAGTCGAACACCGATGTCGTCAGCTCGATCTCGACCACGGGGAGCGCCTGGCCGCCGACCACGGCCACGGTGAACTCCCGCCCGGGAAGGAACGGCTCCACCATGAGCTCCGCCTCACCGGAGCGGGTCTCGGCTACGATCCGCGCCAGCTGCGGGAGCGAGTCGACGTAGTGGACCGACACGCTCGAACCGTCCGCGACCGGCTTGACCACCACCGGTCCCGCCGCCACCAGCCGCTGCACGCCCGGCGGCACGTCGCCTGGCGCGGGCCGCCACAGCACCCGCTCGCTCACCGGGACATCCGCCGCCCCCAGTACCGCCTGTGCACGCCCCTTGTGCCAGGCCGCCGCACATGCCGCGCTGCCGGCGCCCGTGAACCGTACGCCCGCCATCTCCAGCAGTGCCTGCACATGCCCGTCCTCGCCCCAGCCGCCGTGAAACGCCAGGAACACCAACTCCGCGTCGCGCAGCAGCTCCAGGACCGGACCGCCGGTCAAGGCGGCATGCATCCGCCGCCTCAGCTCAGGCACGTCTGCGGAGGACGGCGGCTCCTTACCCACCGCGAACCCGTCGACCGCGTCACCGGAACCGGGTTGCAGCGGACCGGCAAGGACCGGCACCGCGGCCGCCGGGTCGACCAGCACCACCTCGTGCCCCCGCTCCAGCAAGGCCCCGGCGACCGATCGCCCCGAGGCCAGGGAGACGTCGCGCTCCGAGCTCTCCCCGCCACACAAGATCACCACACGCACAGCTGACTCCCTCGCTCTTCTCCGGCCTGGTTCGCCTTGCCTTGCCTTGCCTTGCCTTGTCTCGTCTCGCGGAGCGGCGGCCGGCTCGGTTCGGATCGCATCACGATCAGTTGGGGCTGTGGCCGGTCGCCGCTTCATGGCGCCGCGCCGGGTTCAAGATCATCAGTTGTTGGGGGTTCGGTACGGGGGCGAAGCCAACCTGCGCGTAGACCCCGTGAGCGTCGAGCGTGGAGAGCAGGACGCGCTTGAGCGGGTACCGGGCAAGGTGGTCGCGGACGGCGCCGGCAAGCCAGGTGCCGAGGCCTTTGCCCCGGTGCGCGGGAGCGACGTAGACATCGCAGAGCCAGGCGAAGGTTGCCCGGTCGGTGACGACGCGCGCGTACGCGACCTGAGGGCCGGCGGCGTCATGGATGGCGAAGTTGAGGGAGTTGCGCACCGACTCCTCGACCGTTTCCCGGCTGCGGCCCTGCGCCCAGTACGCGTCGGTCGAGAGCCAGCGGTATATCAGCCCGACGTCGAGACGGTCGGGGTCCGTGGAGAGTTCGTATCCGTCATTCCTGCTGCTACTGACCATGGGGAGGCAGCGTAGCGGCGGTACTTGGGTTTTCCAAGTACCAACTTGGGGATTCCAAGTATCGATGTATCGACTCCTGTCGGGCGTGGTGCCCGCGGGTCGAAAAGCGTTCGAGAGTTCGAGGTCTGTGGGATATGTTTCTGCTGTTCGAAGGGGGACGAAGTGGCGAAGCTGAACCAGATCATCGCCGTGGAAAAGGGCGTCAAGAGCAAGTCGCTCCAGGACATCACCGCGGCTCACCACAGGGTGCAGAAGCCCGCACTGCTGGCCGGTATCTCGCGTACCTATCAGCCGAAGGACGAAGAGGGCGAGCAGCTGCCGCCCGAGTCCACGCGGGTGCAGGTCAAGTCCGAGGACGTGCTGCGCGAGATGGGTGCGTCGCTGACCCGGCTGTTCGACGTGACGGCCACCAAGGACTGGGCCAACTGCGCGGCCCGTGCCGACGTCACGGTCGACGGGCGGACGATCCTCGCCGAGGTTCCGGTCAGCTACCTGCTCTTCCTGGAGAAGCAGCTCACGGACCTGCACACCTTCGTCAAGAAGCTCCCGGTGCTCGACGCCGCCGAGTCCTGGTCCCTCGACCCGTCCACGGACTGGTGGAAGACGGACCCGGTCCGCACGATCCGCACGAAGAAGGTGCCGCGCAACCACGTCAAGGCGGAGGCGACCGACAAGCACCCGGCGCAGGTCGAGGTGTACTACGAGGACGTGCCGATCGGATACTGGACGACGGTGAAGTTCTCCGGAGCACTCCCGGCGCGCCGGGTGAACGAACTGCTGGAGCGGGTCGAGAAGCTCCAGCAGGCGGTCAAGTTCGCCCGCGAGGAGGCCAACGGCACCGAGGTCACCGACCAGCGCGTCGGCGACGCGGTGTTCGGCTACCTCTTCGGCTGACGCCGGCCGCTACCTCCTCGGCCGAGGTAAGCCGCTACCTGGTCGGCTGGCGCAAGCCGATTCCTGGTCGGCTGGCGACGGCCGCGGGTAGCATCCATGATCGCCCCCGCGTGCGAGCGCGGGGGTGCGCAACAGGCACGGGCCGGATTGAGGACCGGTCCGTGTCATGAGCGCAAGCTGAAACTGAAGTTCAGCCTGAAGAAGCGGTTCGCAGTGAAGGTTCGAGTCCTTCCCCCGGCACCACGGGCCGGGGTAGCCCAACATGGCAGAGGCACACCGTCTCAATCTCAGACTCTCGCTCCAGCTTCAGCATTGCCGCCGATCGCCGGATCGACCGGGGACGGACGAACGCCGTCGGGTGCGAGTTCGACTCTCGCCTGCACCTCTTCACGGTGCGGTAGTTTCAACGGAAGAACACGACGGCCTGATGACTGATCCGTCCTCTTAAACGCCGCCGGCGTGCGCAATTGGGTGGCATCCCCAGGGGCCCGGGAGCTGGATACGACTCCCGGGCCCCGCCACGTTGTCCGCCCCACGGTGCCTGCGCGTATCGACCGCGCCCGGGATCGTAGCCACCGAGACGTGGATCTCGCGCGGGCGGTTGAGTGGCCACCATGCGGTAGGGGTGGTCGTGTCGCTATGACCAGGGCGTGTCCGACGGGTTGCGTATCGGTGTGTGCGTGTGCGCCTCAAGTAGCCTAGTGCGCTTGAGAGTTGGTGCGTCGGTGCGGCTCGTGCACCATGCTCTACGCTCGTTTTCGCCCGTGCGGCAGGAGGACGTGACGGCGCGACGGCAAACTTCGAACGAGCGCACTCCCTTGCGCATTTGCCCATTACCCCATTGCCCCTCGCCCGGCCTGCGCGAAAGCGGGCGGACGTCGACCTGTTGGCTGGCTCATCACACCGTAGGTGTGGCACAACCGGACCGGTTCGTGCCCGGCCGGCGGCACAAGATCCCGGCGAGGCCCGGCGAGGTCCACCAGGGCCGCCCATACCGTACTGCCGGAACCCTGTGCGCGAGCTTTGCGCACAACTTCAGCCATGCGGTAGGAGTTTGGCCTCCAGGCAGGGTTGAGCGGAGAGAGGACAATGCGGTGCCTCAGCACTCCGGACACACGGCGAACTCACGGACCGACACCATCACCGTCTCGCGCGAGGAGTTCGCCCGGCGTGTGGTGGCACGGGCGGCGCCCGACGAACCGGCCGCCTTCCCGCTGCTCTCACGACCCCGCGCTCGTACGTCCACATTGCGGGACACTCCGTTGCAACGCGCCGATGGCGTGGTGGGTGAACTGGCGCTGCTGAGACCCGGCGGGGATCAGGAGCCGGCATCGTGAATTCGTCTGCCTCTCCGCGACATTCCGCCTCGCTCGACATCGAGGCGTTCCCCTCCGATATGTCATTGATGCTGATCCTGCTGGGGGTCACGGTCCTGGCCCAGGATCTGTTCTTCGCACTGTGGATGGCCACGGTCGAGGCACCCGTGACAGGGCCGTGCACGGGTGAGTTCCTGAACTGTCCGAGGGACCTTGGCGCGATGGTCAGCGGTACGTTCAACCACCTTCTGATGCTGCTCACGCCTGGCATCGTGTTCGGTCTGCACACCAGCCGGCGCCGGCGTCGGCGATCCACGCCATTGGCCGAGACCCCGTTCCACGGCGCCGTCGAGGCGGTGGAGGGCCTGGTCCGGGAAGCCCGGCTGAGCCGGGAGCCGGTCGTCATGGTGGACCGGCGGCTGACGTCGGGAGCGTATGTCACCGGCCAGCGACGTCGGCCTCTGCTGATGCTCGGCCCGGAACTGCTGGTGCTCCGCGAGAAGGGCGATCACGGCCGGCGGATCTTCGAGGCCGTGGTCCGGCACGAGCTGGCGCATCTGCGCGGCAGGGATCTGCAGACGTACAACATGGTGACGGTGTTCCGTCCCTCCAACCTGTTCGCCGGGGCCTTCATCGCCTTCGCCGTGACCCTGAGCATGCTCAACCACTACTCCACACCGGGAGACCTGGTGGTCGCCCTGGTCCGGGTCCTCCTGCTCACACTGCTCGGCGAGCTGATCGTCCGCGCCTACCTGCGGATCCGCGAGCACCATGCCGACCTGCATGCCGGAATGACCGACCGGGAGGGACTGCTCGCCGCCCTGGGGGCAGAGAACGGCAGGGCGGACGGGACGGGTGCGGCACGGCTGCGGTCCTGGCTGCGCCATCACCCCATGGGCATCGACCGGCTGGATGTGGCCAGGACACCGGTGCGCGTGCTGGCCTCCTCGCCGGGGCGGGTGTTTCTCGGTGCGACCGTCGCCGGTGTGCTGCTGCCGATGCTCCAGGACCTGCTGCTGCGGGTCTACGGGCAGAAGAACTTCACCGTGGTTCTTTGCGGTTTCGTCGTCGGCGTGGGGCTGACCCTGTTCGTGGGGTTCACCCTGTGGCGTCACCAGTGGTACGCGGGCGGCCCGGCGCCGGCCCGGCTCGGCCGGTTGGCGCTCACCGGCCTGATCGTGGCCGGCGGGATAGTGGCCGGGAGCCGGCTCGCGCTCTACACCAGGGTTGCCGGCTTCGGCCTCTCCGGCACGCCGCTGGCCCCGTCGTTCCTGGCCGCGCTGGCCGGCGCCGCGGTACTGCTGTGCGGCTGGCTCACGGTGGTCGGGGCCCAGTGGTTCCGGGGCGATCCACAGGCGCAACGCATCCCGCGGTTCCTGAAGTTGGCCGTTGTCCCCGCGTGCCTGATCGGCGGGTGGCTGCTGGCAGGTGTCTGGACCTGGGGAATGGGCCTTCAGAGCGTCCTGGCCGCCTGCTCGACCGAGGGGTATGTGTGTCCGACGACCACGCCGGAGCTGGCCGTCGCCAACGCGGTGACCGGATCCTTCGGCACGGGACCGGTTGCGATGACGGTGGCCCTCATCGTCCTGGCCGCCCCGCTGGCCGCCCGTTTCACCGCACCGCTCACCGGGAGGCCTTCGCGCGCCGCCCGACCGCCGCGGCGCACGCCCTGATGGGCGGACCGGCACTTCGTCAGCCGACGTGCCTGGACAGGAGGAGAGGCAGGTCACATTCGGTCGTGTCACAGGGGGTCGGGCTACCTCGTCTCAGGGGTGTAGTCACTGACGACCACCCGAGGAGCACACCATGGAAGCGCGTCTGAACTTCTTCGCCAGCCCGATCGCCGGCAAGGCCCTCAAGCACGTCATGTCGGCGGGCAAGATGCTCAAGGAATCGCCGCTGCCGGCCGCGACGCAGGAACTGGTGGCGCTGCGCGTGAGCCAGATCAACGGCTGTGCCGTCTGCATCGACATGCACACCAAGGAGGCCGCCGCTGCCGGCGAGACCTCGGTGCGCCTGCACCTGGTCGCGGCGTGGCGGGAGGCCACGGTCTTCACCGAGGCCGAGCGTGCCGCGCTGGAGCTGGCGGAGGAGGGAACCCGGGTTGCGGACGCGGCCGGTGGGGTCAGCGACGAGGTGTGGGCGAACGCCGCCAAGCACTACGACGAGGAGCAGCTCACCGCCCTGGTCCTCACCATCTCCTTCATGAACATGGCGAACCGGCTGAACGTCATCTCCCAGCAGCCGGCCGGCGACTACGAGGCCGGGCAGTTCCACTGAACGGCATCAGCAACTGGCTCGGGGCCCGGGCCGGGTCCCGAGCCCGGCTGCGGGCTCCGGGCCCACCCGGCCCGGAGGGCGCTACTCTGGCCCACCCGCGGTCCGGATGATCACCAGAAGATGTCTGCGTCGGCGAGTACGGCCGGGCGGGGTTCAGGGGGAGGGGATTCGGCGTGAGCAAGGTCGAGGAGTTCGAGGAGCTGCGGCCGCTGCTGTTCTCGATCGCGTATCGGGTTCTGGGCAGCGTGGGGGAGGCCGAGGACGCGGTGCAGGAGACGTGGCTGCGCTTCGACGGCTCGACGACCCGGCCCACGTCGACCAAGGCCTACCTGTCGGCCACGGTGACCCGGATCTCGATCGATGTGCTGCGTTCCGCGCGGGTGCGGCGGGAGGAGTACGTGGGCCCGTGGTTCCCCGAGCCGCTGCTGAGCGATCCGTACCAGGATCCGGCGCGGTCGGTGGAGTTGGCCGACTCGGTGTCGATGGCGGCGCTGATGCTGCTGGAGCGGCTCAGCCCGCTGGAGCGGGCGGTGTTCGTGCTGCGGGAGGTGTTCGGCTTCGGGTTCGACGAGGTTGCGGCAACAGTGGAGCGGTCGGAGGCGGCGTGCCGGCAGCTGCTGGTGCGGGCGCGCCGGCATATGGAAGCCGGGCGGCCGCGCTTCGAAGCGGTCCGCAGAGAGCGGGAGGAGCTGGCGTCGCGGTTCTTCGACGCCCTTCGTGAAGGCGACGTCGGCGGCCTGCAGGAACTGCTCGCCGCCGACGTGTCGATGGTCGGCGACGGCGGCGGCAAGGCCCCGCAGCTGGCCAGGGCCGTCATCGGCGCCGAGAACGTGGCCCGGCTGCTTGCCTCCGTCTTCCCGTGGATGGCCCTGATCGACGTGACGTTCGCGCCGCACGAGATCAACGGCCAGCCGGGCGCGGTCTTCCGCGACCGGGACGGCAAGGTGCTCAACACCCTGGCGCTCGACGTGCTCGACGGGCAGATCCAGACCATCCGCTCGGTGAGCAACCCCGACAAGCTCGGCCACATCGGGCCGGTCGCCGACGCCTGGGCCATCGACCGCGAGGTGAAGCAGGAACGCCGGCGGCAGCGGAACTGACTCGGGAAGCGGGGACTGAGCTCCCGCCGGTCGAGATCGACGGTCGCGAACTTGCTTGGTTTTCCCGTGTCCAGTGTGACGGGCGTTGCGTGAGCCTAGTATTGCGGCGACATTCAGCGATCTGGACACGGGGGACCGATGACTGGTCAGTGGGAAAGACTCGGCGAAGACGGTGGCATCGAGGCGTATGTGCACCGCCCGGCGGGCGAGGTGCGGGGCGCGGTGGTGGTCTGCTCCGAGCTGTACGGAGTGAACGCCTATGTCCGCGACACCTGCGCGGAGTTGGCGTCGGCCGGCTACGTGGCGCTGGCGCCCGACTACTACTGGCGCAATGCCCGTCGCACCGCGCTCGGGTACTCGGCCGAGGAGCGCGAGGAAGGTCTGGTGCTGATGCGCGCGCTGGACCGGGACGAACTGGTGGCTGACGCCTCGGCGGCACTGACGGCGGCGCGCGCGGCAGCCGGGGAGCGGGGCGTGGCCTTCCTCGGGTTGAGCATGGGCGGGCACATCGCGCTGCGGGCCGCGACCGAGCTGAGCTTCGAGCTGGCCGCCGTCTTCTACCCGGGGTGGCTGCTGAACAGCGGCTTCCCGCTGGTGGGGCCGGTGCCTCCGCTGGAGACCAGCGAGCGGATCGCCGCGGGCGGCGCCTTCCTGCTGGGCTTCCGCGGCGAGTTGGACCACATCATCCCGGCCGAGGAGTGGGAGCAGGCCGAGCAGCGGCTCACCGCGGCCAAGGTGCCGCACGAGCTGGTGACGTACCCGGGAGCCCGGCACGGCTTCGCCTGCGCGGACCGCCCTGAAGACTACGAGCCGAAGGCCGGCGCCGATGCCTGGCGGAAGGTCTACGCCGCCCTGGAATCGCACCTTCAGTGATCTGAGTCAGACGTCCCGTCCACTCCGCACGGGATACGTGACGGCCGCCGCCGCAGGATGCGATCCGGAGCGCGGCGGCAACTCACGTAAGTGGTCGGTTCCTCGCGCCGTGGTCGCTTACTCGGGCAGTGGTCGGTCGTCGACCACGTGCTTCATCACGAGGGTGGAGGTCAGCCGCTGGACGCCCGGCAGCTTGGCCAGCTGCTGGTCGTAGAGCTGCTGGTAGGCGGCCAGGTCGGTGGTGGCGACGCGCAGGAGGTAGTCGGGTTCGCCGAAGAGGCGTTGGGCCTGGAGGACGTGCGGGATGGCGGTCACGGCCTCTTCGAAGGCGGTGACGGTGTCGCGGTCCTCCCAGCGCAGGGTGGCGAAGACGAGGGCCTCGAAGTTCAGGCCGATGGCGGCCGGGTCGACGACGGCTCGGTAGCCGCGGATGGCGCCCTCGCGTTCGAGGTCGCGCAGGCGGCGGTGGCAGGGCGAGACGCTCAGCTGCACGCGGGCGGCCAGCTCGGTGATGGTCAGACGGCCGTCCTGCTGTAGCTCGGTAAGAATCTTCCGGTCAAGGGCATCCATGGAGAAGATTCTCCCCCACCGGCCGCGATCATGGGGAAAGAACGGAAACACTTTCGGGCATGTCCGACCTAGCCTTCCCTCTCAGAACAAGGAACGTGAGAGGGAAGACCGATCGATGCACACGACGACGGTGGCGGCATTTCTGGCGGTGGATCTGCTGCTGGTGTTCACTCCGGGCGCGGACTGGGCCTATGCGATCTCGGCGGGGCTGCGGGACCGGTCGGTCGTGCCCGCGGTCGCCGGGCTGATAGCCGGATACGCGGGATACACGCTGCTCGCCGTGGCCGGACTGGTGGTGATCGTGGCGAGCTCGGCCACCGTGCTCACCGCACTGACCGTCGCCGGTGCCGCTTACCTGATCTGGCTGGGCTGGGGCGTACTGTCGCGGCCGGCAGCCCTGGCCACGGCTACGGAGACGACCGCCTCCCCGGCGTCGGTCGCCTCGCGCGGGCGGATCATGCTCAAGGGTGTCGGGACCAGCGGCCTGAACCCCAAGGCACTGTTGCTGTACTTCTCGCTGTTCCCGCAGTTCATCAACCCCGCGGGCGGCTGGCCCGTCGCCGCGCAGACCGGGCTGCTCGGCGTGCTGCACATGACCGCCTGCGCCCTCGTCTACCTCACCGTCGGCGTCCTGGCCCGCACCGTCCTGACGACCCGTCCTTCGGCGGCCCGCGCGGTCACCCGGGTCTCCGGTGCCATGATGATCGTCATCGGTGGGCTCCTGCTGGTGGAACGCCTCGCCGGCTGAGGCATCCGCCCCACCCTCGTACGCACACCGTGATGTCCGTGGAACCGCAGTGATGTGTCGCGACGCCCTGATGTCCGTCGCGACGCCGTGATGTCCGTCGAAGGAGAACACGTGGAAGAGCAGACGCAGCTGGAAGAGGCCACTCCCGAGGTGCAGAAGCGCATCCAGGACAGCTTCGACCGCCAGGGGCTGATGAGCCACCTCGGTGCACGGATAGCGCATATCGGCCCCGGTCGCGTGCACATCGTGCTCCCGAGCCGCCCCGAAGTGACCCAGCAGCACGGCTACTTCCACGCCGGAGCCACCAGCGCCATCGCGGACAGCGCCGGCGGCTACGCGGCCTTCACACTGTTCCCCGAGGACACCGACGTGCTCACCGTCGAGTACAAGATCAACCTCTTGTCGCCCGCCGTCGGCGACCACATCGAGGCGGTCGGGACGGTCCTGAAGTCCGGACGCACCCTGACCGTGTGCCGGCTGGAGGTGTTCGGCGTCCAGGACGACCGACGGAATCTCGTCGCCAACGGGCAGCAGACGCTGATCCGAGTGAACCGGACCGAGCGGTGAGCCCGCAGCCGTCGTTGCCGTCCTGGGTGATATGGCGGCAGAGGCCGTTCCCGGACGCCAACCTGCTGCTGCTCCCGGGGCGCCAACCGGCCCTGGTCGACAGCGGGTTCGTGGCGCATGCCGAAGAGACGGCCGCCTGGGCCCGTGCACACGCCGGGGAGGTCGCCATGGTGGTCAACACCCACTGGCACTGTGACCACGTCGGCGGCAACGCCCTCCTCCAGACGAGGGGCGCCGCCGTCGCGGCCGGGAAGCCCGAGGCGGAGGCGATCTCCCGCCGGGACCCGGGCTGCTGCGCGGCGGAATACCTCGACCAGCCCGTCGCCCCGTACACCGTCGACATCTCGCTCGACGACGGGCAGGTCCTCCAGCTCGGCGACACCGACTGGGAAGTGGTCCGCACCCCCGGGCACACCCCCGGTCACCTCGCCCTGTGGCAGCCGGACGAGCGGCTCCTCGTGGCCGGGGACGCGCTGTCGGACTACGACGTCGGCTGGGTGAACCTCGCGCTCGACGGGCCCGACGCGGCCATGACGGCGCTCGCCTCCCTCCAGCGGATGGCCGACCTGGCACCCCGGGTGATCCTTCCCTCGCACGGCCCGATCCCCGCCGACCCCGCTGCCGCGTTCGGCGCCGCGCTGCGCCGCGCCCAGCGCCTCGTCGACGACCCGGACGGGGCGGTCTGGTACGGCGCCCGGCGCATCCTCGCCTTCGCCCTGATGATCCGTGGCGGTATCCCGGCCGACGAGGTCGAGCCCTATCTGTACGGACGGGCGTGGCTGACCGACGCGGCACGGCTCCTGGACCGCACGCCCGAGGCGCTCGCCACCGAGCTGGTCGGCACGATGCTCCGCAGCGGTGCCGTCGTCCTGCGCGAAGGACGCCTCCACGCCGCCGCCGACCACACCCCGGTGGCGGCCACGTCGCTGCGCGTGCCGTACCCGCGTGCCTGGCCGGCAAGCGAGCTGCGCTGATTCGCGGCCCGAAGGGCACGATCGGTCAGAGCGTTGGTGTTCTTCGCGCCGGCACCCCCCGGCCCCTTCCGGCACCCTCCGGCACCTTGCGTCCTGCGCGGTGCCGGGCGACCGGGTTCAGACGGCGGTGCGGCCGCCGTCCACGGGCAGCACCGCGCCGTGGATGAAGCTCGCCGCGTCGCTGGCCAGGTAGGCGATCGCCTCCGCGACCTCCTCCGGTGCTGCCGTGCGGCCGGCGGGGGCCTGAGCGGCCAGGGCGGCGAGGTCCCCGCCCATGTCGGCGGTACCCTCCGTGCGGGTCGGACCGGGCCGGACGCAATTGACCCGCACACCGCGCGGGCCGTACTCGGCCGCCCATGCCTTGGTCATCAGCTCTACGGCTGCCTTGCTCGACCCGTACAACGCCGCCCCTGCGGCCCCGTACTCGGCCACCATCGTGCTCAGGTTGACGATCACCCCGCCACCCCGCTCGGCCATCCCGGGCGCGAGTGCCGCCACCAGGTAGAACGGGGCCTTCACGTTCAGGTCGTAGACGGCGTCCACGTCACTCTGCTGCGCCTGCTCCGTCGGCCCCAAGGGGTAGATGCCCGCATTGTTGACCAGGATGTCCACCCGTTCGCCGCCCAACTCCGCGGCGTCCCGGGCAAGTTGCCGCACCGACTCAGGCCGGCTCAGGTCGGCGGCGACGAAGTCGGCCGTGCCGTTGCGGTCACGGATGGCGGTGACCAGACGCTCGCCGCGGGCCCGGTCCCGGCCTGCGACCACCACGCGCGCACCCCGCTCGGCCAGCAGCGCCGCGGTGGCGGACCCGATGCCACTGGTCGCGCCGGTCACCAGAGCCACACGTCCGTCCAGATCAAATCCGCCCGGATGAAGAGAACCCATCAGTCCGTCCTTCGCATCGCAAGGTTGAGAGTGCCGACCGGCCTGCGGCCGCGCTTGCCGTGTCGTTCCGGTCCGGCCCGGAACGTTGTCCTTGTCAGTCGCCCGTGTCAGTTGTCCCTGTCATCGGTGATTCCTCCGGCGGCCATGAATGCATGGCCGCCATGAATGCATGGGGCCGTTTCCCTTGAGTGATCATGGATCGTCGGCGTCGTGCCCGTCGTGCCCGCCAGGTCTGTCTCTCGGGCGGTTGGCCTCCACCGGTTACGGAGGTCCCGCGCGACACGAGGTGGTGCGGGGAGGAGGCGGGTGCGTCCCGCTCCGCGGCGTTGTTGGGCGAGGGGCCCTCGCCGGTGCCGGCGCTGGTCGAGGGCGCCCGCTGGCTGCAGAGGGCCGGGGCCGGCTGCGCCGCCGTTCCGTGCAACACCGCGCACGCCCACGTCGACCAGCTGGCGAAAGCCGCGGGAGTCGAGGTGCTGGACATGATCGAGGCGCTGGTCGACACGGCGCTTTCCCGGCTGTGGCGAGCCGATCCGTTCGATCGACCAGGTTCGTGATCATCCGCGTTCGTTCCCGGATACGGACCTCCTCCCTTATCCTCGTCCGCACGCACCAAGCCGGGGGCCGGCAACGGCCCTAACCTGCGGAGATGATCAGGCACATGTCGACGCGCCCCGCCCGAGGCTTGAGCCGGGTGCTCGAGGACCTCGGCTCCACTCTTCTGGACCTGGTGCACGGCGACGCCGGGGCGGCCGGGGAGATCGGCGGCGTCGGCATCCACGATCCGCATGACGAGCAGCACTATCCGCAGCGTGCCATCGTGCTCGGCGTCGGTGTCCATGGCGCCGAGCAGACGTCCCGGCTCCTGCGGGACCTCGCCGACCATCGGGCCGCGGCCCTGGTCGTCCGGGGCCCGGTCGAGGGCGCGGAGGAGCTGGAACAGGTCGTGGCCGAGACGGGTGTGGCGCTGCTGGCCCTGACCCGCGGAGCGTCCTGGGCCCAGCTGGCGGCGATGCTGCGCACGCTGCTGTCCGAAGGGGACGTCGGCGAAGCGGGGGCGCACACGCTCGGCGGCGTGCCGTCCGGTGACCTCTTCGCCCTGGCGAACGCGATCGCCACCCTGCTCGACGCCCCGATCACCATCGAGGACCGCCGCTCGCGGATCCTGGCCTTCTCCGGTCGGCAGGACGAGGCGGATACCGCCCGAGTCGAGAGCATCCTGGCCCGGCAGGTGCCCGAGCGCTACCTCCGCGTCCATGAGGAGGCCGGCATCTTCAAGGAGCTGTACCGCAGCGAGGGCCCGGTGTATGTTCCTCCGCCGACCATCGGTGACGAGGTCGCGCTGCCGCGTGTGGCGATCGCGGTGCGTGCGGGGGACGAGATCCTGGGGTCGGTGTGGGCGGCGCTGCGGAAACCGCTCACCCCCGAGCGCGACCAGGCGTTCCGGGAGGCGGCCAAGCTCGCCGCGCTCCACATCCTCCGGTTCCGCGCGGGCACCGACGCCGAGAACCGGCTGCGCGCCGACCTCGTCACCACCGCTCTGGAGGGCGGGGGAGGGGCGGTCAACGCGCTCGGCCGGCTGGGCCTGGTGACCGAACCCACCCTGGTCATGGCGATGGGGCTGGCCCGCGGCGCCGGTGAGGACCACGCCCACCTCGCCGCCGAGCGCCAGCGCCTCACCAGCGCCCTGGCCGTCCACCTCACGGCCGTCCGGCCCCGTTCCGCGGTGGCGCTGTTGGGAGACGTGGCGTACGCGCTCTTCCCGGTGAGCGGGGATTCGGCGCACGCCCGGGAACGCGCCGTGCAGGTGGCGACGAACTTCCTGGAGCGCACCGGTGACCGGGCCGGGGTCGTCATCGGGATCGGCTCGGTCGCCCAGGAGCCCGCCGCCCTCCCGCGCTCGCGGGCCAATGCCGACCGGGCGCTCCGCGTGCTGCTCAGCGGCGAGAGCGCCCAGCGCGTCGCCGCGATCGCCGACGTGTACGTCGACGCCCTCCTCCTCGAGATGCGGGACCTAGCGATCGCCAACCGCGACGAGCTCTCCGGCCCGCTCGCCCGGCTGGCGGCCTACGACGCCAAGCACAACGCCCACCTCGTCGAAACGCTGCGGGCGTGGCTGGACGCCTTCGGGGACGTCATCGCCGCCTCTGCGAGCGTGTTCGTCCATCCCAACACGTTCCGCTACCGCATCCGCCGGGTGGCCGAGGTGGGGCAGCTGGACCTGCAGGACCCGTCCGCCCGGTTTGCCGCGATGCTGCAACTCCGCCTGATGGGCCCCGGGGACGGCGGAGGGGCACGCGCCGGTGGCACGGACCCCACTCCGACCGGATCGGCCCCCACCGCGTCGGCGGAATGACAGCTGATGCCGGGGGCAGGGCGTCAGAGCCCACGCCCGGCTCGGCTACGGCGCCGACTCGTGGGTCGTCCTGGCCTCCGTTTTCAGGATTCCCATCGCGCTGGAGTACGCCCGCTTCCTGCGCACCCCGTCCCAGGCAGACCGACAGCCCCTCGAACCGTGCGATCGGCCGGTCCGCCAGGGCTGCCGTCGACCATCTGCGATCATCCTGATGGGCACCTAACTTCCTTATTCGGCAGGAGAGTTGATGCCGGTCCGACGATGGCCCCTAAGCCCCGGTGCCGAGCTATGGATCAGCGGCCACGGACCATCGACATCAGAAGTTGATGGGTTTCGCGGTCGGCGGCCACGACCAGGCCGCGGCCGGTCTGCCCGACCGGGGTGCCGTCGATCGCGGTGACCACGCAGCCGGCGGCCCGGCACAGGGCGATGCCGGCGGCGAAATGCACACTCCCCGACAGGTCGCCGCCGTCGGTCACGTATGCCGCGCGCTTGCCGGCGGCGACCCAGGCCAGCGCCAGCGTCGAGGAGGCGACGCGGGGCCGGAACCGTTCGATGAACCCCGGGTGGGCCAGCAGGTCCACGGCCCGGAAACCGGGCGCGCTGGGAAACGGCGGGTCCAGATTGACGTCCACGAGTTGACTGGCGGGCGTCGGTGCCAGCTGGGCATCGGCACCGTCGTTGCGCACCCAGGCGGTCTCACCGTCGGTGCAGAAGACCTCGCCACCGAACGGGTCGGCCACCGCGGCCGCCCCGTCGTGCAGCGCCACGTTGACGGCCACCAGCATGGTGCCGACGGCGTAGTTCAGCGTGCCGCACAAGGGATCCACCAGCCACTGGCGCGCGGACTCCGTGGCACCCTGCTGCCCGCCCTCTTCGCCGAGGACGGCGTCGTCGGGCCGGGCAGCACGGATGACCTCGAGGATCGCCTTCTCGGCCGCCACATCGGCGGCGGTCGCGAAGTCCCCGGCGCCCTTGTCGATGCGGATGAGCCGCTGGCCGTACATGCTGCGCACGACGTCCGCGCCGGCACGGGCCGCTGCTGTCGCGACCCCCACGTCGTCAAGGCCTGCATACGAGTTGACCATGTCACGCAGGATATCGGCGGCACCCGGCGCACCTCCCGGAATGGTGCCGACGGCCGGTGGCCACCCCAGGCAGGCGGCCGCTCCCGCGGGCCGTCCGACCCGCCGGGCACCGCCGTTCCCCACGACTTCGGTTCCGGGCACGAACCGGCTGCTCAGTTTGTCACCGGGCTACCAACCCGGCCCTGGCCGGCGTGCCTAGCGTGGCGGTCATCCCACCCCTGGAGGACTCACGTGCCGGTTGACCCTGCATCCCTCTCCGCGCCGGCGGAGCACCCGGCGGGCCTCGACGCCATGCTCGCCGACCTCGAAGAACTCGTGACCTGCGAGTCCTACTCCGCCGACCACGCGGCCTTGGCCCGCAGCGCCCAGGTCGTCGCCGCGCAGGGCAGCCGACTGCTCGGTGCCCCCGCGCGGACGATGGTGATCGACGGTGTCACCCACGTCCAGTGGACCTTCGGCACGCCGCGCCTGCTGCTCCTGGGCCACCACGACACCGTCTGGCCGATCGGCTCCCTCAAGACCCACCCCTGGTCGGTCGAGCAGGGCATCGCCCGCGGCCCCGGCGTCTTCGACATGAAGGCCGGCCTGGTGCAGATGTTCCACGCCCTGGCCTCGCTCCCGTCCCTCGACGGCCTCTGCGTACTGGTCACCGGCGACGAGGAGGTCGGCTCGGGCACCTCCCGCCCGCTCATCGAGGACCTCGCGCGTCAGTGCGCCGCCACCCTCGTCCTCGAACCTTCGGCCCCCGGGGGCGAGTTGAAGACCAGCCGCAAGGGCGTCTCCGCCTACGACATCACGGTGCACGGCCGGGCCGCCCACTCCGGACTGGAACCCGAGAAGGGCGTGAACGCGGCCACCGAACTCGCCCACCAGCTCCTCGCCCTGCAACACCTCGCCGACAGCGTCACCGCGCGCACCGGGCCCGGGACCACCCTCACCCCGACCCTGATGTCGGCCGGCACCGCGAGCAACACCGTGCCCGCCCGGGCCGAGTTGCACCTGGACGTCCGCGTTCCCACCGCCGCGGCACAGGAAGCCGTCGACCAGCTCATCCGGACCCTGCAACCCCAGCTCAGCGGCACCCGTCTGCAGATCGACGGCGGCCCCAACCGTCCGCCCCTGGACGCCGACGCCTCCCGGGACCTGTTCGCCCTGGCCACCGAACAGGCCGCACAGCTCGGCCTCGGCCCGCTGCGGCAAGCGGCCGTCGGCGGAGCATCCGACGGCAACTACACCGCCGGAGTCGGCTGCCCCACCCTCGACGGACTCGGCGCCGTCGGCGACGGCGCGCACGCCGACCACGAACACGTCATCACCGCCACCATGCCGGTCCGCGCCCGGCTCCTGGCCCGCCTCGTCGGAGCACTGCGATGAACGGACCCGAGATCCGCGAACTCCACGCCATGGAGGAGTTCGCCACCGCCAGCCGCCTCTACGCCCGCATCTGGGGCCGGGACACCACCAGCCCACCCGTCTCCGCGGAGGTCATGCGCGCCCTGTCGCACGCCGGCAACTACGTGGCCGGAGCGTACGAGGACGGCCGGCTGATCGGCGCTTCCGTCGCCTTCTTCGGCGACCCCATAGCCACCACCCTGCACTCCCACATCACCGGAGCCGCCATGGGCCGCGGCATCGGCCTGGCCCTCAAACTGCACCAGCGCCAGTGGGCGCTCGCCCGCGGACTGAAGCGCATCACCTGGACCTACGACCCGCTCATCCGCCGCAACGCCCACTTCAACCTCGTCAAACTCGGCGCCCGCCCCGAGGAGTACCTGACCTCCTTCTACGGCGCCATGGAAGACGCCATCAACGGCGGAGACGAGTCCGACCGCGTCCTGACCGCCTGGGACCTGACCGCACCCACCGAGACCCTGGCCCCGGGCTACGCATCCGTAGGGCTCGCCGACGCGGCGCACGCCCTACGGAACCACGGCGGCCGCCCCGAAACCGGCCCGGCCGACGCCGCCACCGTCCTCGTGGACCTACCCGACGACATCGAGGCCCTCCGGCGTCAGGACGCCGGCGCCGCCCGCGCCTGGCGCCTGGCCGTCCGGCACACCCTGGGCGGCCTGCTCGCCGAAGGCGCCCGCGTCATCGGCTTCCACGACCGCCGCAGCTACGTCGTCCACCGCACCCCCACCTCCGCCGCCTGAACCCCTCAGCCGCTCGACCGCTCAACACCTCGACGCCTCACCCCCTCAACAGGAGTCACCTGACCATGAAGACGAAGATCTCCGGCATCGAACTGCGCCGGATCGCGATGCCGCTCGTCGCCCCGTTCCGCACGTCCTTCGGCGTCGAGACCCGCCGCGACGTACTGCTGGTCCGTGTCGTCACCTCCGACGGCGAGGGCTGGGCCGAGTGCGCGGCCATGTCCGAGCCCCGCTACTGCTCCGAGTACGTCGACGGCGCACAGGACGTCCTGCGCAAGTTCCTCATCCCCGCCCTGCCGAAGGACGGCGTGGACGCTGCCGCGGTGGGACGGACACTGGAGCCCTTCACCGGCCACCACATGGCGAAGTCCGCGCTGGAGACCGCGGTCCTGGACGCCCAACTCCGCCTCGCCGGCGAGTCGTTCGGCTCCTACCTGGGCGCCGCCCGGGACCGTGTGCCCTGCGGCGTCTCCGTCGGCATCATGAACTCCGTCCCGGAACTGCTCGACGCCGTCGACCGCTACGTCGCCGAGGGCTACGTCCGCATCAAGCTGAAGATCGAACCCGGCTGGGACGTCGAACCGGTCCGTGCCGTCCGTGAACGCTTCGGCGACGACCTCCTGCTCCAGGTCGACGCCAACGCCGCCTACACCCTCGTGGACGCGCAGCAGCTCGCCAAACTCGACGCCTTCGACCTGCTGCTGATCGAACAGCCCCTCGCCAACAACGACATGGTCCAGCACGCCCAGCTCGCCAAAATCCTGCGCACCCCGATCTGCCTGGACGAATCCATCGAGTCCGCCGCCGACGCCGCGGCGGCGATCTCCCTCGGCGCCTGCTCCGTCATCAACATCAAACCGGCCCGGGTCGGCGGCTACCTGGAGGCCCGCCGCATCCACGACCTCGCCCGCGCCCACGGCATCCCCGTCTGGTGCGGCGGCATGCTCGAAACCGGCATCGGCCGCGCCGCCAACATCGCCCTCGCCGCCCTGCCCGGCTTCACCCTCCCCGGCGACACCTCCGGCTCCCACCGCTACTTCGCCACCGACATCACGCCCCCCTTCGTCCTCACCGACGGCCACCTCGACGTCCCCACCGGCCCGGGCCTCGGCACCGAGCCGCTCCCCGAGATCCTCGACGAGGTCACGACCGCGAAGGAATGGATAGCCCTCTGACGTCCGTCCCGAACGCGACGGCTCGACCCGGGACACGATCCCGTCGCCTGCGTCTGTCAACCTTCCGCCCACAAGGCAGAGTTGACCTCGCGCAGTCTGCCTGTCTGCCGCTCACGTCCAGCCGGATCACCCACCGGAAGCGGCAGGCAGGCCCATCCCTCCCGGGTGGCGCTCGACCCTCGACAGGCCCCGCGCCGAGGGCTTCGCCGCCGTGGGTGACATGCTCACAGGCGGGCCGTAGTGTACGGGCCCGTGTCCGACATCATCGCTATCGCGCCGGCTGAGATCGCGCTCGTCCTCGACAGCGTCCGCAGTTCCGCCGCACGCCTCGGCACCACCCTCGACGCGCTGACCGACCCGCAGGCGCGCGAACCATCGGCGCTGCCCGACTGGAGTCGCGGCCACGTCGTCACCCACCTCGCCCGCAGCGCCGACGCCTACCGGTGGCTGCTGACGCTCGCCCGCACCGGCTCCGAGCCCGGACCACGGGCCGACGCCGCCACGCTGGACCGCGCGCTGCGCGAAGGCGCCGGGCGCGCCGCCACCCACCTCGTCGCCGATCTGAACCGCAGCCTGGACCTCCTCTTCGACGAGGCGGCAGCCATGCCCGTCGACCGCTGGACCACGCCGGTCACCGCACTGGCAGGCTGGCACCACCCGGCGTGGTTCACCCTGCACCGCTGCCGACGCGAACTCGAAACCCACCACGTCGATCTCAACCTCGGCTACACCACTGCCGACTGGCCCGCCGACTACGTCACCTGGGCACTCAACGACGCCCTCGCCGCACTGGCGGCCCAGCACTTCCCCCTCGCCCGGATCGAGGCCGTAGACCTCGACCGGACCTGGAACCTCTCCTCGACCGGCCCCACCGTTTCCGGCCCCGGCCACGCCCTGCTCGCCTGGCTCGGCGGACGCGGCACAGACCCGCAACTCCGCTCGGACCTGCCGCTACCGATCCCACCGCGGTGGCCGCTCCCACCCGCTCCTGGAGTCATGGCAACCTCCAAGCTGTTGCTTGGGCATGACACAGCAAACCCCGGGATTGACTTGGGTTTCGGTCAGGCTTGATCATCGTTCCAGGGCCCAGGGCGGCAACCCGCCCACTGCTTCCCATGCGATCCGGACGCGCGGGAGTACGGCGGGTGCCGACCCGCAGCGCGCCGACCCCGAGCCGCCGTCGCCAACTGGAGGAGCACACATGAGCACAAGCAACCCAAGGGTGGCCGTCCTCGGACCCGGCGGCGTCGGCGGTCTGATCGGCGCCCTGCTCGCCCGTGCCGGACACCGCGTCCGTTGCCTGGCCGGCGAGCGGACCGCGGCCACCCTGCGCCGCGACGGCCTGCGCGTCGAGAGCACCCAGTACGGCCACTTCACCGCAGCGGTGGAAGCCGACACGTGTCTGCGCGAGCCGGTGGACGCCGTCTTCGTCACGGTCAAGCAGACCGCCCTGGACGAGGCACTTGGGCGGGTCCCCGCCGACATCCTCGGCGACGCGCTGGTGGTCCCGTTGCTCAACGGCCTCGACCACCTCCCGGTACTCCGCCGGCGCTATCCCGCGGCCAGGGTCGTCGCAGGGACGATCAAGGTTGAGGCCACCCGCACGGCACCTGGCCACATCGTCCACACCAGCCCCTTCGCCCGCCTCGAACTCGCCGCACCGCCCGCCGGTTTCGCCGCACCGCCCGCCGGTTTCGCGGCACCGCTCGACCGGCTCGCGGACTGTCTGCGGCAGGCCGGTCTTGGGGTGACGCTGCGCACCGACGAGACCGCGATGATCTGGGACAAGCTTGCCTTCCTCGCCCCGTTCGCCCTGCTGACCACCCGCTACCGAGCCGACCTCGGAGCCGTCCGTAGCGAGCGGAGGCCGGAACTGGTCGCCGTGCTGGACGAGATCACCGCCGTGGCGCGGGCCGCAGGCGCGCCGATGACTGTCGACACCCTGCTGTCGTTCTTCGACGGTGCCCCGCAGACGATGAAGTCCTCGATGCAGCGCGATGCCGAGGCCGGACGCCCGCTCGAACTCGATGCCATCGGCGGAGCCGTGCTGCGGGCCGGAGCCGCCCACGGCGTCGAGACCCCGACCCTGGCCCGCCTGGTGGCAGAGGTGGCCCGCACAGCAATCGAGGCGGCGTAATGCAGCGCATCGACCCGTTGGACGACGGCCCTTCGGCCGGCGGCCCGGGGCGTGCGACGGCGTGGCCGGAGATCGAGGACTTCCTGCGCGCACGGGGTGCCGACCGAATGCCCCACCCCGGTGGAACGCTCCTGCACCACCTGAGGCGCGTCGCGCAACTACTGGGTGACTGGGGCGCCGACACCACCGTACAGATCGCGGGGCTGTGCCACGCGGCGTACGGGACGGACGGGTTCGCCCCAACCCTGCTGGACGTCACCGAGCGCCCAGCCTTGTCCCAACTGATCGGCGAACGGGCAGAAGCGCTGGTTTACCTGTACGCCAGTTGCGACCGAGGCGTCGTCTATCCACGGTTCGGGAGTGATCGCCCGGTGCTCTTCCGCGACCGCTGCACAGGACAGGAACACACCCCGCCGGAACCGGACCTGCGTGCCTTCCTGGAGATCACCGCCGCCAACGAACTCGACGTGCTGACGCACCACACCGACCTGGCCCGGCGCCACGGCCCGTCCCTCTACCGGCTGTTCACCCGCTCGTACGACCTGCTGTCCACCGCGGCCCAGGAGGCCTGCGAGCACCACCTCGGCCGGTACGCGGACGGGGCGTAGGCATGCGCCTCACGGGCCTGGACCTCCTGGATCGGAAAAGCCCGATCGAGGGCATCGCCCTGCAACTACCCTTCACCGAATCACAACTGACGGTCTGGAGGGAAAGGACCTCGGCATATCAACGAAGCTGACCACGGTCGTCGTCGAGGCGTCGGACCCACGGCGCCTGGCCCGCTTCTGGGCACAGGCCCTGGAATGGGAACCGACCGCCGGTGGCTCGATCGCCGAGGGCTCGATCGCTGACGGTACGAGCGTCCGCCCACGCGGCGCGGGCGATGTCGGCCTGCTGTTCGTCCGCTCGCTGCGGCCGAAGACCGCGAAGAACCGGGTACACCTGGATCTCGCGGGCGACGCGGACGAAGTGCGGCGCCTGCTCGCCCTGGGCGCCACCCGCCTGGACATCGGCCAGGGCGCGGTGCCGTGGGAGGTGCTCGCTGATCCGGAGGGCAACGAATTCTGTGTCCTGCCCAGGGCGGGTTCGCACGGTCGGCTTGCCCAGATATGCCAGGACGCCGCCGATCCGGGCAGCCAGGGCCGGTTCTGGGCGGAGGCGAGCGGCTGGTCCATCGTGGACGAGGGTGACTGGGGTATCAGTCTCACCTCGGCAGCCGGCGACGGACCCACGCTGGTCATGGGCCCACCAGTGGCTCCCAAGGAGGGCCCGAACCGCCTTCAGTCGGCCCTCATGGCCAGCGCCGGCAGCGATCCCGCGGCCGAGGCGAAGCGCCTGCTGACCGCCGGTGCCTCACCCGTGGACATGAACAGGGCGGACATCGAAAGGACGGACATCGCCACGGGCGAGTCACGCCGACAGCTGCTTGCCGACCCCGAAGGGAACGAGTTCCTCATCCTGGGACGCTCGCAAGCCGAGCCGTCGGGCGCTTGACGCACGAGCGGGTCTATCCGTCCTCCCGGCCGGGCAGCGGCGCCCCCTGGAGAAAGGCCCGGTAAGCGTCTGCGGCATCGTCCTCTATGGTCGGCCCGTCCGGTCCGTAGCGCGTGTCGCTCCGGTCGCGCTTCGGTCCAGAGACCCAGAAGTCCTCATGGGTTTCGACGTCGTAGAAGTTCGCGTCGGACAGGCCGAGGCCGGTGGCCCGCCGCAGGGTCCGCCCCTGGAAATAGGCCGTTTTCCACGTCTTGGAGAAGTCCACCCACCCGATCCACGAGGGTCCGCGATCGGTGTCATAGCCCGTTTTGAGCTGCACGAACATGATTCTGCGAGGCATGGTCCCAGCTTGGCCGATCGTGCTGCTCCGGCAAACCGATTTCGTGGACCGACCGATGGCCCGAAGGAGGGGCTCGCCGGAAATGGAGGTGAGCGAGCGAAAGCGCCGGTCCTACGCTCACCTGCATGAGCTCACCCACATATCCGCCCAAGCCCGCGCCCGGCGACCGCATAGCGATCATCTCGCCGTCCTCCGGCCTGCCGGGAGCCCTGCCGCTTCCCTACGAGTTGGGGCTCAAGCGGCTGCGCGAGGACTTCGGTCTGGAACCGGTGGAATACCCTGCCACGCGGAAGATGGGTGCCACGCCCCAGGAACGTGCCGACGACATCCATGCCGCGTTTGCCGATCCGACCATCAAGGCGGTGATGGCCACCATCGGAGGTGACGACCAGATCACCGTGCTCCCACTGCTCGACCGGGAGTTGATCCGCGCCCACCCCAAGCCGTTCTTCGGCTACAGCGACAACACCAACCTGCTGATCGCTCTGCGCAATCTGGGCATCGTCGGCTACCACGGGGCCGCTGTGATGACCGAGCTCGGTCGCCCCTACGCCCTCCACCCGATCACCGCCGACTCGGTGCGGGCGGCACTCTTCACCTCCGGTCCGTACGAACTCCGTCCCGTACAGCGCTACGGCGACACCTCCCGTGACTGGGCGGATCCGGCTACCTTCGACGTGGAGCCGGATGCGCAGCCCGCCGAGGGCTGGGTCTGGCATCAGCCCGAGCGGGTCGTCGAGGGGCGGTCCTGGGGCGGCAACGTGGAGATCCTGTCCTGGCTGTTGATGGCGGACCGCGAGATCGAACGTGACTGTGCCGCCTATGAAGGCAGTGTGCTCTTCCTGGAGACCTCCGAGGAGTTGCCCAGCGGGGAAGAGGTCTTCCGGATCTTGCGCAACATGGGCGAACGTGGCCTCCTGGCCCGCTTTCCCGCTCTGCTGATGGCCCGCGCCAAAGCCTGGTCCTTCGACCAGCCGAACAATGCGGAGAGCAAGCGGCGTTACGCCGTTGAACAGCGCGAGGCGGTGCTGCGCGCGCTGGCTACGTACGCCCCGCACAGCATGGCGGTCTTCGACGTGGACTTCGGGCACACCGACCCGCAACTGGTGATCCCGTACGGCGGCCTGGTGCGCGTGGACGGCCCGGCGCGGCGGATCACCGTGACGTACTGACGACTCCGGGGGTTGGTGGGCTGGTGGCCGGCACGCGGTGGCCACCAGCCCTCGGCTCAGCGGAGTTCGCTCGCCAGCAGGCCCATCGTGAACATGTCGTACCACTTGCCGTCCCGGCGGAAGACCTGACGAAGACGGCCCTCCTCGACGAAGCCGACCTTCTCGTAAACCCTGCGCGCGGCATGGTTCTCCGTGACCACGGTCAGCGTCACCTTGTGCAGACGCATGTCCTCGAAGCCGTAGCGGCAGATCGTCCGCATCGCATCGGTGGCGTAACCCTTGCCCCAGTACGACTTCTCGCCCAGGTAGATGTCGAGTTTCGCGATGCCTTTCTCCGGCTCGGCGTCCTGCAGCATGACCAGGCCGATGAGCGTGCCGTCGGCGAGAGCCTCGATGCCGAGGAGCAAGTCGCCGTAGGCGTTGCGGGGGCGTTCCGCTTGCCACTTGCGGACCTGTTCGACCGAGTGCGGATAGGTGTCGTCCATCCACCGCATGACCTCGGGGTCGTGATTCCAGCGCCACAGCGCGTCGGCATCCGCCGGGCCCATCGCCCGCAGTGTGACCAGTTCTCCGAGTGGCACGCCGCCGACCCCTTACGTATCCCGTGACCATGTGAGGAACCACGAAGTGATACCACGCTCAAGATCGCCCACTCAATGGGTTTCCGGGTGGGCGAAACAGTGGCCAGGGCGAGCGGCGCTCACTCTTGGGAGTGCTCGAACGTCTCCACAGCCCATCATCTTGTCGCCGGGGCTTCCCACCTCCGGTCCCACCCGCATGCGGGGCGACGGCGCCGTGCTCGACGAAGGCGCCCCGCCTGCCTGGCAGGTGTGTGACGTGCCTGCCTGGCAGGTAGGTGAGGTCAGACTGCCGCGTACGTGCCCCGCCCCGGACGCGTCACCAGCTTCTGCTGCTTCGCGACCCGATCGAGGGTGTTGCGAACGGATTCGATCTGGCCCGGGGTGGCCTCCCGTCCCAGCGCCGCGTTGATCTCACGCGCACGCATCGGCGCGCCGGAATTCTTGAGCACGGCGAGCGCGGCATCGATGAGCTTGCCCGCGCCCTCGTCAGCCGGCTGGGCGGTGGCGGCCCGCTTGGAAGCCGCCTTCTTCGCCTTCGGCGTTGCGGGCGCGGCGGTCTTCTTCGTCGCCTTGTTCGGCGTCGCCTTCTTTGCCGCCGTCTTCTTGGTGGCGCGCTTCTTGTCGGTGCTGGCCTTGGTGGCGCTGGGCTTGGTGGCGCTGGACTTGGCGGTGTTGGACTTGGCGCGCGAAGACGCTGCGGCACGTGGCTGTGGCACGACGGACGCCGCTCGCTCCGGCTCGCCGGCCGACTCAGGCGCGACAGTCACGTTCGGCTCGGGCGAGTCCTCGCCGGCGTCGCCTGCCGGTTCGACCGCGGCCGGCTCCTCGGGCGTAAGCCCCGGCGAGGCAGTGGCGGGCGCAGACTGGCCGACCGGGGCAGCGGCGCCGGTCAGGACGCGCAGGTGCTCCAGGGCCTCGCGGGTGGAGCTGGCCCGTTGGACCACGCCTTCGAGTTGCTCGCGCAACAGCCTTTCCTGCTCCTCAAGTCCCGGCAGGGTGCTTTTGAGGTTTTCGATGGTCTGGAGGAGAACGGAGTCAGTCATGGGAACGGAGTCAGTCATGTGTGTCCTAACTTCGCAGCGATGAGCGCGATCGCAAGTCACCGTACCTCCCCAACAGTCACAAGGCACGAGGTGAGGCGCGGTCTTTCGAGTGGGCAGTGTGGTGAGCGCTGTCGGCAGGATCTCCGACTACGAGCGGTTTCCCCGGTATTTTGCGGTCAATCACCGACCTTGCTCGCCACCGTGTCAGGACTGGTATTGACGGTGCCGGCCCTCACACGGGCGACCTGATCAGTGCGAACGCGCACGGGGACAGGAGGCGATCAATGGGAATTGCGGCCCTACGATCACCCGCACGAGGTCACCCGAGTCTTGGTCCAATAGGTCGTGATGACTGCAGAGCTGTTCACGACTGGCCGAGTTTCCGGCCTTGTCCCTCTGCGCCGAGTGCGGCAACTCACTTAAAGCCGACCATTGGCCACCGGTCGATACGGCTCAGTGCCTCGTGAGGATGATGAGTTGCTGGGTCGCTCGGGTCATCGCCACATAGCGGTCCACCGCTCCTTCGATGCCCTCGCCGAATTCCTCCGGATCGACGAGG
The DNA here is from genome assembly GCF_036352915.1 of Streptomyces bugieae. Taxonomy (NCBI): domain Bacteria; kingdom Bacillati; phylum Actinomycetota; class Actinomycetes; order Kitasatosporales; family Streptomycetaceae; genus Streptomyces; species Streptomyces bugieae. The sequence goes on along the minus strand of NZ_JAZBJP010000002.1, from coordinate 313,307 downwards.
ACGACCAGGTCGAACTCGAGCCCCTTCGACAGCTCCGGAGTCAGCGACCGGACGCGGGAGGTCGTCGGGAACGTGGGATCGCCGATGACGCAGGCGATTCCGTCGGGGTGTGCGGCGAGCCAGGTGGTGAGGAGGGAGTCCAGGTCGGAGGCGGATCCGTGGGTGACGGGGATGCCGTTGCTGCGGATGGAGGTCGGCACATTGGCGTCCGGGAGCACGGCCCGGATGACCGGCTCGGCTTCCGTCATGACTTCTTCCGGCGTGCGGTAGTTGATGCTCAGGGAGGCCAGGTTGATCCGGTCGAGACCGATCCGTTCGAGCCGTTCCTGCCAGGTCTCTGTGAACCCGTGCCTGGCCTGGGCGCGGTCCCCGACGATGGTGAAGCTCCGGGACGGGCAGCGCAGCAGCAGCATCTGCCATTCGGCGTCGGTCAGTTCCTGGGCCTCGTCCACGACGATGTGCGCGAAGGGACCGGCGAGCCGGTCCAGGTCGGCGGTGGGCAGTTCGGACTCGTCGACCAGGCTGACCTGGGCGTCCGCGCCGCGCAGCATCGTCACCAGACCTTCGCCGTCGTCACCGTCGGCCCCGGAGCTGGCTGCGGCCTCGATGAGGTTGTCGACGACCTGCGTCATGCGCTCGCGCTGGGCGGCGAGGACGGCCTCGTGCCGGCGCTTGCGCCGGGCGGCCTCCGGGTCGCCGAGCCGCTGCCGTGCCGCGTCCAGGAGCGGCAGGTCGGACACCGTCCAGGCCTGGGGGGCTTCCTTGCGCTGCAGTGTGCGGATCTCGTCGCGGCTGAGCCAGGGAGCGCACAGCCGCAGGTAGGCGGGGACCGACCACAGGTCGCCGACGAGGTCGGCGGCTTCGAGCAGCGGCCATGCGCGGTTGAGGGTGGTGACCAGCTCTTCGTCGTGCGCCAGCGACCTCCGGAAGAGGTCGGGCGAGACGTCGGCGTTGAGCTTGTCCAGCAGGATCGCGACCAGTTCGTCCCAGACCTGCTCGCGCCCCTCGTTGTGCGGAGTGCCTGGCTCTGGTGCGTCGAACGCCTCGGCCCAGTCGTCGGCGCTCAGCCAGATGTCGGCCCAGTCAGTCGTGACCGTCATCCCCTCGGCGGGCGGCTCCTCGTAGAACCTCACGGCCGTCTCGATCGCCCTCACCATGCCTGCGGACGACTTCAGGCGGGCCACGTCCGGATCGGCCTCTACGGCTGCTGTGGCTCCCTCGTCGACAAGGTCCCGCAGGGTGGCCGTCTGCACCCCCTCCTCTCCGAGGCTGGGCAGGACATCGGCGACGTAGGCCAGGTAGGGCCGGTGCGGTCCGACGAACAGCACACCGCCCCGGCGGTGGTGACTGAGGCGAGGGTCGGAGTAGAGAAGGTAGGCGGAGCGGTGCAGGGCGACGACGGTCTTGCCCGTACCCGGACCGCCGTCGACGACGAGAGCGCCGCGGGATCCCGCACGGATGATGGCGTCCTGGTCGGCCTGGATGGTGCCGAGCACGTCTCGCATCCGTGCCGAGCGGTTGCCGCCCAGGCTGGCGATGAAGGCCGACTGGTCGTCCAGCGCGGCGTGCCGTTCAAGCCCGTCGGCGGTGAACACCTCGTCCCAGTAGTCGCTGATCCGGCCACCGGTCCAGCGGTACCTGCGGCGGCTTGCCAGTCCCATCGGGTTGGCGTGGGTGGCTCCGAAGAACGGTTCGGCGGCGGGGGAGCGCCAGTCGACCAGCAGCCGACGCCCCGCGCTGTCGGTGAGGCCGAGTCGTCCTATGTACACGGGCTCGGGGTTGTCCGCGCTGACCATGTGCCCGAGGCACAGGTCCAGACCGAAGCGACGCAGTGCGCGCAGGCGGGCGGTGAGCCGGTGGATCTCCGCGTCCCGGTCCATCGCCTGCCGGCCCATGCCACCGGGCGCCTTGCGCTCGGCGTCGAGGCGGTCCGACAGTTCGGCGATGGTCTGCTGGAGGCTCTCCGCGATGGCCGCGAAGTGCTGCTCGTCGCCGGCGATCAGCGACGGGTCGGCCTTGGGGGAGAGGTGGTCGGGAAGGTCAAACACGCTGGTGGTCAGCGGGTTCACGGCATTGGCTCCGATCTGAGGTCGCCGGCTCGCGACCCTTGCGCGCGGCAATGTGTCTGGAACGTGTCTGGAGCTGGTGTGACGAACCCGGTGGCCTCGACCGCCCCATACGTCGACGACAACACCCGCACTGTGCGACACCCGTTGTTGGTAGGTGTGGGCTTCGGCCGGTGATTGTGCGGCACGAAGGGGGCCTTGCCGCAAGGCCCCCTATGCGCTATATGTTGAGAGTGGCAAGGAGTGGGTAACTCCTTGCCTTTGTCTTTGCCTCCTTTCGTCCGCTACGCACGGACCGCGTCCGCGACGAACGGACAGCGTCATGCCGGTGGGATGGCCCCGCCCACGGGTGGCCCGGCCCCGGCCTAGGCTTCGGTGCGCTTCTCCAGGCGGCTGCCCCGCGGCAGGGTGACGGACAGGATGTCGCTGGGGGCGTCCAGTGCCATGCGGTGCCATCGTCCGCGCGGCACGATGGCTGCGGTGCCAGCCGTCAGCTTGATCTCCTCTTCCTTGTCTCCCGGCTGATCCGGGCGGAGGACGAGGCGTATTCCCCCGGTGAGGCAGGACACGAGTTCGTCCGCGTCGGAGTGGACTTCCCAGTGGTCGGCGTGCACCTCGGCGTCGGTCTGCACACGGAAGGCCATCAACTGCCAGCCCTCCCGCTCGGCGTCGAACACAGGCTGCTCAGCGCGCACCTGGCCGTCTTGGCGAAGGTGGATGAAGGAGGAGAAGAGATCGATGGGGGTGAGAGTCATGCCGGGAGGTCCTTCCTGCGGTGTTCTTTCATCGGATGGTGGAAAGGGCAGGTCACGTCGGCTGCCCGGGCTTGGCCTGGTGGGTTCCGTCGCCGCACACCGCTCGCCGGTACAGGGTCGACAGCGCGTCGTCGATGGGATGGCGTTGCGGCTTCCCCGAAGAGTCGATCTTGTTCCACCTCGCGAGGTTCATCGCGAGGGACATCTGCCGCTTTCCGTCTGCGCTGGTCAGGGAGAGTGTGGAGGCGCCCCAGACGGTGCCGTCGTGGCCCCAGAAGGTGCCGCAACCCGGGAACGTGACCTTGTGCAGGCCGAGGCCGTAGTTGATCATCGTCCCGTCCAGGGCGCGGACCGGCACGGTGCGCTGCATCTGCGTCAGCGATGAATGGTTGACGATCTCGCCGTTGAGCAGTTGGCCGTAGAAGTCGTTGAGGTCCTCCATGGTCGATACCAGCGCGGCTCCGGTGCTCACCCAGGAGGCGTCGTAGACGCTGTAGTCGCGTGGCGGGTCGATCAGGCCGAACAGCGACTCGTACATCCGCGAGTGCGGTCCCTCGATGTGCGGGCCGGTGGGGAATTCGGTGTGGTGGAGCCCGGCGGGCTCGATGATCTTCCGGGTGATGTACTCCTCCGCCGGGGCGCCGGTGACCTGCTGCAGGAGTTGGCCGAGGAGCAGGTAGTTGGTGTTGGAGTATGTCCCGGTCGGGCTTCCGGGCTCGCCGACGGGAGGCGCCGTGAGCCCCATTTCGATCAGTTCGGTCGGGTGGAACGTCCGGAACCGGTTGTCGTCCAGGCTCTCGGGTGAGACGTCGGACAGCGAAGGGAAGCCGCGGAAGGACGGGAAGGCGGAGGGGAGGTAATCGGGGATGCCGCTGGTGTTGTTGAGCAGCATCCGGACCGTGATGCTTTCGCCGCGCTCTCCCGGTACCAGCCGCCGCAGATAGTGGCCGATCGGCGCATCGAGCTCGATCCGGCCCTCTTCGACCTGCTGCAGGATCGCGGCGGCGGTGAAGGTCTTGGTGACGCTGCCGACGCGGTGGCGCATGTCGGGAGTGACGGGGCGACCGGTATCGACGTCGGCGACGCCGGACGCGCCGCGCCATACCTGGCCGGAGTCACGTACCTCGGCGTAGATGCCCGGCATCCCCGCACGGTGGATGCCGTCCAGGGCGGACTGCAGCTCCGCGGGATCGAAGCCGGTGGACGGGCTCGTGCTGCCGGCCGGCACGGCTCCCGTCTCGTCGGGCGCGGGGGCCGCCGCGACCGTGCCTGCACCCACGCTCGGCGCGCCCACGTCTCCGTTTGCGGCCAGTCGGTTCTTCACGACACTCGTCCTCTCATGGTTCTTGGGCGCACCGGGGACTCTCCCGGTGCGTTCGACAATCAGGGCCCAGGCAGAGCGCACATACGGATCAGACAGAGCTCAGCCAGGGCTCGGCCGGGGTCCAGCCCGCTCGGTCAGGGCTCGTCCACGGCGCACTCGATCAGGGCGCGACCGCCCCGGTCGGTCAGGAGTGTTTGAGCCTCACTCGGCCACGCCGCGGCGCAGGGCGGCGGCGAGTTCGGCGATCTGCCGCTGCGAGATCTCGGCGGACAGGATCGCCTGCGAGCCGTGGAAGGTGCCGGGCCACTGGTGCAGCTCGACCGAGACGCCGGCCTGGAGCAGGCGCAGCGCGTAGGCGATGTCCTCGTCGCGGTTCGGGCAGAGTTCCGCGGTGGCCATGTAGGTGGGTGGCAGACCGGACAGGTCGGCGGCCCGTGCCGGGGCCGCGTACGGCGTGGCGGACTGGGAGCCCAGGTAGTGCCGCCACGACGCGGTGACCTTGGCGCGATTCATCCAGGGCGTTTCGGTGAAGTGCCGCGCCGACCAGGATTCCTGCCGGTCGTCGAGCTCGGGCTGGTTGAGCAGTTGGAAGCGGATTGGCGGCCCCTGCCGGTCGCGGGCCCGCAAGGCCAGCGCGGCCGCGAGCCCTCCGCCGGCGCTGTGCCCTCCGACCGCGATCCGCTCGGGGTCGATACCGAGCTCGGCCGCGTGTTCGGCCGTCCAGATCAGTACGGCGTAGGCGTCGTCCAGGGCGGCCGGGAACCGGTGCTCGGGAGCCAGCCGGTAGCCGACCGAGATCACCGTCGCCCCGGATTCCTCTGCGATCCGGGTGGCCCACGGATGCTCGGTGTTGAGGTCCCCGTAGACGTATCCACCGCCGTGCAGCCACACGAGCGCACCCTGCGCCTGGTGCGGGCGGTAGATCCGTACCGGCACGTCCGGTTCGGCGGGGACCGTGCGGTCCTCGATCTCCATTCCCGCGGTGTCCGGTGGCGGCAGTTTGGCCGCCAGGTCGGCGAAGTTCTTGCGCTCGGTGACCGGGTCGATCAGGTTGACGTCGGGGAACAACGGTATGAAGGCTTCGAGTTCGGGATCCATGCCGACCATCCTCGCGGGAGCGATCCCCGAGATCACCCGCCAACTGTCGGGCATACCCGCCCGATCGCGCGCCGATCGGCGCCTCCCTCCCCGCCGCGGAGCCCTATCCTCCTGTCATGGAGGCACTGGCCGTACGGCTGTCAGGAATGGATTCGTACGTCGAGGGCGCGATCCGCGTCGTCGCGTTCTACGACACGCTGATGCGCCGACGCGTGGACCTCCCGGCGCTCGCCCGGGCCTCGGCGGGCCTGGCCGAGTGTGTGGTGGGGATCCAACTCCACAGCACGGGGCGGGTGATCCGCATGGCACCCGACGGCAGGCAGGCGGCCGCCCCGCCGGCCCCCGCGTCCACCTCGGCGCCGGTCACGCTCGATGAGGAGGAGATCGGCACGGTGTGGCTGGAACGTCCTGGCCCGCCCGCCTCGCCTGCCTCACTCGATCTCGACGAGCTGCTGCTGGACCGGCTCGCCATCGCCGTGGCGGCCGTCGCCGAGCGGTACGGCCCGGCCCGGACCACCATGGCCGACCCGGCCCTCGTCGAACTGGCCATCAGCGCCGACAGCGACGAGGCGGCCCGTGCCCGGGCACTACGACTCCTGGGGTTCGCCGCCGACCTGCCGGTACGCGTCGTCGCCGTACGGTCCCAGCTCCCGCTCGACCGGATCGGCAGTCTCCTCTGCCCGGGCCGCCCGGTGAAGGCGGCACCCGTCGCCCAGGTGGGCGTCATCCTGGCCACCGCCGTCGATCCGACCCGCTTGCCGGCAGACGTGCGCGCGGGCCTCGGCGCCGCCGAAACCCCGGACCGGTCCTGGAGGGAAGCCCGCACCGCCCTGCGCTTCACCACCCCACGCCAGCCGGTCGTCCACTACGCCGACCTGGGCGCGCTGGCGCTGCTCGCCGAGGTACCTCAGGACGCCGCACGCAACAACGCCGACGTGGTCGCCCTCGCCCGCCTGGCCGACCACCCGGAAGATCTGGAAACCCTGGAAACCTACTGCGCCACCGGCTCCCTGCGCCGGGCCGCGGACCTCCTCCACCTGCACCACAGCAGCGTCGCCCGCCGACTCGAACAGCTCGGCAGGACACTGGGCATCGAACTCACCGAACCCACCGGGCTGATGCGCGCCAGGCTCGCGCTCACCGCATGGCGGCTGCTCAACGACTGAGGAAGACCAGCCTCCCGCTTCGTGAACGCTCACGCTCCTTCCCCTGACGTGTGGATGCCCCCGCGGCGGCTCTTGCGGATGCCCTTGCGAAGGGCATCCCCGTATCCCCTATCCTCGTACAGTGTACGTAATAGAGGAGGGGGAACCATGTCATCACGCATGCCCGGAACCAAGGCCAGGCCGTCCTGGGTACCGCCAACTGCGAAGCCGCCACTGTCCTCACGGATGATGAGGGCGACGTGGCGCCGTCTCCCGGCCAAGCTGCATGACGCCGGGTGGGAGCCGGGACTGGTGGTGCCGGCCGCCGACGGCAGTCCGCTGATCACCGATCACTACTTCCCGCGTGCCGAGGGCGACTTCCCCACCCTCCTGGTGCGCTCGCCGTACGGCAGGGGCCTGCCGTGGTCCCCCATGTACGGCATGCTCTTCGCCGAACAGGGTTTCCACGTGGTCCTGCAGAGCTGCCGCGGCACCGGCGGATCAGGCGGTGCGCTCGATCCGTGGCGCAACGAGGCCGCTGACGGCCGGGCCACCGTGTCCTGGCTGCGCGAACAACCCTGGTTCAACGGAACACTGGGGACGGTCGGCCCCAGCTACCTGGGATACGTGCAGTGGGCCCTGGCCGCGGACCCGCCACCGGAGCTGAAGGCGATGGTGGTGCAGATGGGGTTGCACGACCCATGCGCCCTCTTCTACACGGACGGTGTGCTCCACCTGGAGACCGCCCTGGCCGTCGGCGCAGGCATGACGTATCAGCACCAAGGGGCGGTACCGCTGCTGAAGGCGGGCCTGCGTCTGCACCGGCGCCTGCGCGACATCACCACCGGGCAGCCGCTGCGCCGCTCCTACGTGGCCGCCCTCGGTGACATTCCCTGGCTGGACGACGTGATGACGCATCCGGACGCCAACGACGCGTTCTGGCGCGGTACTTCGGTGGCCGAGGCGTTGGATCGGCTGAAGGTGCCCACAAGTCTGGTCGGCGGGTGGCACGACGTACTGCTCGACCAGACCCTCGACCAGTACGACCGACTGCGCCGGGCCGGATGCGAGACCGCCCTGCTCGTCGGCCCCTGGACGCATACCTCCGCGGTGCAACAGGGCTGGCCCGAGGTGTTCGCCGAGAGCCTCGCCTGGCTGCGCGCGCACCTGAACGGCGATCCTTCCGGCCTCGGTTCCACACGGGTGCGCGTACACGTCGGCGGCGACGACGGTTGGCGGGACATCGATGACTGGCCGCCGGCCCCGGCCGTCACGCCGTGGTTCCCCACCGCGCAGGGGCATCTCACCGAGCAGGCTCCCACGGACTCCGCACCACTGACGTCCTTCCGCTACGACCCGGGCGACCCCACCCCGTCCATCGGCGGCCCGCTGCTCTCCCGCACCGCCGGCGCTCGCGACAACCGCACCTTGGAGGCGCGCGACGACGTACTGACGTTCACCGGCCCCCCGCTCACCGAGCCCGTGGAGATCCTCGGCCCGGTCTCCGCACGGCTGACCATCTCCACGGACACCGGCCACGCCGACGTCTTCACCCGCCTGTGCGATGTGGACCCACAGGGCCGCTCCGTGAACATCTGTGACGGGCTGGGCCGGCTCCGGACAGCCGAACAGGTGCCCTCGCAGGTCACCGTGCCGATGAGCGCCACCGCCCACCGCTTCGCCGTCGGACACCGCATACGCTGGCAGATCAGCGGAGGCGCCCATCCGCGCTACGTCCGCAACCTCGGCACCGGGGAGTCGCCGTTGGACACCACCGCCTCCGCACCGGTGCGCATCACGCTCCACGCGGACTCGGCATTGACGCTTCCCCGCAGCATCGGGCTCGCCTGACTCTCCAGCCCTGCGGGAACGCCTGACGAGCCGGGCCGTCCGGCCCGGCTCACTTCTCCAGGACGCGGTGACTCCCCGCATCCGGCGCCGCGTCATACGTCAAAAAGCGTATCGACAGCCATGACCGGCTCCCCGGATCTGCCGGGGCGTCATCATGGTGGGCGTGATGCCTGATCCGCGCAGTGCACCGCCCTCCCTCCCGGAGGCGTCCTCGGCCGGCGACACCCCCGAAGTGGTTCGCGAGCCCTCGCTGTCGGTTTTGGAGCTGTACAAGCTGGCCGTGGAGATGGCCGACCGGGTGTCCGCGCGGCGGGGCCAGGCGAACGCCTTCTTCCTCACCATCCAGACGGCCTTCGTCAGCGTGGTCGGCGTCGCGCTGCCGAACCTGCGAGCAGAACCGGTGTGGGTTGCGCCGGTCATCGCCCTGGCGGGGGTGGCGATCTCGATGACCTGGTGGCTGCAGCTGCGGAGCTACCGTGACCTGAACCGAGCGAAGTTCGCGGTCATCAACGCGATCGAGACGCAGCTGCCGGTCCAGGTCTTCACCGATGAGTGGAGACAGCTGACGCGCACACCCGAGATCCCCAGACGGGTGCGCTACGCCGAACTCGGCTTCAGCGAGCGGATGATCCCGTGGATCTTCGTTCTGCTGCATTGCCTGCTGTGCTTGGGGAGACTGCTCGCATGACCTACCTGCGTCATGTCGAGGCCAATCGGGCCGCAGCGGGTGCGCGTGCGGCCTGACTGGGGCACCGTGATTCACCCTGCGTGCTGCACGAGCCGTTGGGTCTGCCACGCGGTGATGCGCCTGATGAGGAGAACCACCAGCACACCGGCGACCGCATCGAGCACCGTGCTCAGGGTGGACAGTTTCGCGGCGCTCAGCAGACTCTCCTCGGTGATCTCCTCCGACAGGTAGATCTTGGCGACGGCCCGGCCGATGATCGTGCTCACCACGAGCGGCGCCCACCAGGCCATGACCAGGCCATTGGGAACCGGCCGCCGGGCTGCGCTGGCCCGCCAGATATCTGACATGACCTGGTACGGAACCCACAGGTTGGCCACCGGCGTGAACCAGCCGCCCACCACCCAGCCCCGGGAACGACGCTGTGCGGCGGCACCACCCAACAGCTCGGCGTTGACCCGCGCCCGCCACAACCAGACCAGGAACACCACACCGGCGGAGATCCACACCACGAGCGTCGGGATCGACACCAGCTGCCCGTAGGAATCGGCCGCCTCGAGATCCGCGATCGTCGCCGCCCCGGCCTTGTAGTCGTGGACGACCGTGTAGTTGCGCCAGTCGGAGGTCGAGCCCAGGACTTCACCCACGAGCACCAGCAAGATCAGTGTCGCCGCGGCGGTAGCCGTGCCGGTCACCTTCCTGAACCGCTCCGGACCGGCCGGGCTCGCACTCGTCGGCACAGCCTGCTGTGGACCGTCCATGATTCCCCCGAATCCCGCGCAGCCGCAGAACAATCCTTGGACGGGATGCTACTCCGCGGTGTCCTGACACGTCCCCCGTTTCTCCTTTTTCGGGGGCGCACCAGGGGGCCTCGGGTGAATCGTGTGAATCGGTGCCCGAGACGATGCCAGGTGGCACAACCTTGGCTGTGGCGCCGTCAGGGCCCAGTGGGCGTCTGCCAGGGGACGGCGGTGTCAGAGAGCGAAGAGCTGCCGTGCCCGGGACACCAGCCAGGACAGCAGGGCCACGGACACGACCAGTGCGAACCCCTTCCACAATGCCGCCTGCACGGCGAAAACGCCCCGCCAGGCCAACGTCCGGCGACGCACCCCCACCGACGCCAGAGCGGCCTTCACGGCGCGGACCACTTGGTGCGCGGGCGTGCTCAGGGGGATCATCGGCGACCGGCCGGCTTCTCGCACGCGGGCCACGAGGGACGCGAGCGCGCCGCGTCGGGCCGTGTCGGACACGGGCCCCACCGGGTGCACCCGGGGCGTCCCATCGGGATCGAAGGCGATGACGGCGGAGATCCAGGAGTCGCCCGCGATCACCTCGTCCAGTCGGGCCGGCGTCGGCAGATGCTCGTCCAGCCGGGCAGCCACGTCCGGCAGCCCGGCGGGCGCCAGCAGGACCAGCTTCCGTGCGGGCTGCGTGGCTCGGGCCTGCTCGACCTCCCACCAGAGCCCCTCGCCCAACCCCAGTCCCAGCACGATGAGTTGGGACAGTTCCATCAGCCGCAGGACCACCGGCTGCCAGTCGTCCTGCGGCAGATAGAACCGCGCCGCTCCCAGGCGCGGCAGCGGCTCCCCGGGTTTGCCCACCGCAATGACGGGGCCGAAGGCGCTCAACGCCCCCGCGAGCTGCTCCTCCCGCGAATGGATGTTGACCGGCGCCCCGTCGTCGACCGAGGCCGCGGTGTCGTCGTCGGCGAAGCTGCGCAGGTAGAGCACGGGCCTACGACCGTCGGCCAGCAACGCCTGGGCCGCACTGCGCGCCGAGCGCGGACGGCAGTAGCGCAGGATCAGGACACCGGCGCCCAGCGCGGCCAGGCCGCCGAGCAGCAGGAGCACCTGTGTCTCCAGCGGCATGGTGTAGCCCCGCTGTTCCGACGTGGCGACGGCGAGGGAGCCCGACGCGAACAGCCCGTATCCGACCCAGCTGGCCATCAGGAACACCGGTCGCCGCCACCACGGTTGGGGCGGGACGAACCGGCTGACCACGTCAACGATCTCCGCGGCGCCCGACCGGCGACGGTGCCGCAGCCGGAGCACCGGCACGAGAAGCACCCCGGCGGGGGCCGCGAAATACAGTGCGAGGTCAGTCGACGAGCTGAGTTCCCGATCGAGCCGTGCCTGATCCTCTTCGATCTCCTCCGCCAGCCCTGAGACCTGCTTGCGGGCCAGGGAAACCCTGCCCTCCTCGGCGTAGTCGGCGGCGGAGGAGACCGTGGACCGGCTTCCCCGCACGGGGGCGTTCTGGTCGAACCACGCGTCGATCCGGCGGATGTGGGCGCGTGCGGAACGTTCTCCGTCGGCCTGGCGGTCCAGCGCGGCGAGGAAGGCGGCGGCCTGCGCCGGGGCCTCGTGGAAACGGTCACGGGCCCGCAGGTCCAGGCATGCCGTGACCGCCAAGTGCAACGCGACGTAGGCCGTGATGGCCGCGATCGCCGTGACCAGTCGGGCGATCGCCCGTAAGCCGGAGGACACCTCAACCCCCTTGTTCCCCTTGGCGGACCACCGCCGTCAGGCGCAGATTGCGTCCAGTGGTACCACCTGGGGGCCACCGGGCGTGGCCGGTTTCCGGTCACAGCCCGGACCGAGCGACATGGGAAGCGGCTCCTGCCTGTGGATCGCGCCGGCTCAGAGCCCGCTCACGTCACGCGCCGGGCAACGCAACCTTCGCGCGGGGCCATTCGGATGACGCTCCTCCGGAGACATTGCCCGACCCGTCACTCCGGTGGGTTACTTGGTGCGTCCAATCCGGTGAGCCGCCCATCTTCTCCGGGGGAGCAAGTGACGGCGGTCTCCGTTCGCTTGCCGGTTTGGAGCCCCCGCCCCGCACCGGTCCCACGACGGCGATGCCCTACCGGTTCCCTCGGCAGAGGACCTGCCTCGTCCACCTGCGCTCCTTGTCAGCAGGGTGGGAGCAGCGGCTCGCATGACCGCCTGGGGGCATCATGCCAACTGCCCGTGTTCTTCGGTCGGCACTCGTGGTCTGTTCTCTGACCGCGGGCCTGATGGCCGTACCGGCCACCGCCCGTGCCCAGATCCCTGTGCTGTGCAGCGAGAGTGCGTTGGTGGCCGCCGTCAACGCGGCGAACGCGGCAGGCGGAGACACCCTGGCCCTGACTCCGTTCTGCACGTACTCGCTCACCACTGCTCACGGCAGTGCGTCGGACGGGCCGATCGGGCTGCCGCCCATCACCACCCCGATCACCATGGCGGGGCTGGGCACGGTCATCGCCCGCGACCCGTCAGCGCCGGCCTTCCGGGTGCTCGAAGTCCAGGGTGCCGCGAACGTTCCGGGAACCAACGGCCAGCTCACACTGGCCGCGATCACCGTCCGGGGCGGTAACGCGGTCGCTCCCCATCCTGGGGGCGGCATCACCGACCGAGGCGGTGCGGTGACCCTGGTGTCCAGTTCGGTCACCGGCAACAACGCCGTGGCCGGCGGCGGCATCTACGTCGACAACGGGGTGGTGTCCCTGACGGCCAGCAGCGTCACCGGAAACTCCGCCACCGCCGCCGGTGGCGGCATCTACCGCAACTCCGGCGTGGTGAGCCTGCTGGTCAGCGACGTCAGCCGGAACACGCCCAACAACTGCGCCCCCGCGGGGAGCGTCGCGGGCTGCACGGACTGACGGCACGGCCGGACGACACCACCGGACAGTCAGACGACTTCACCGGCTCGGCGTGGCATCGGGCGCGCACCCCGCAGTGCACAGCAGCTCGCCCGGTCCCGCGGGCCATCCACGCGTCCCTCCATGATGAGAAGAGGCAACCATGCCCATCACCCCCAACCAAGGCTCCACCGGCGGCGGGACAACCGTCACCATCACCGGTACCAACCTCGGCGGCGCCACCGCCGTCCACTTCGGCACGAAGCTGGCCACGATCACGGCCAACACCCCCACCTCGGTCACGGTGATCTCCCCCTCCGGGACCGGCACGGTCAACGTCACGGTGACCACTCCCGGCGGCACCAGCAACCCGCTGCCGTTCTTCTACGTGGGCGCGCCGTTCAAGTCGAGCCTGAGTCCGGTCTCCGGTCCCACCGCGGGCGGCGACACCGTCACCATTCGCGGCAACGGGCTGTCCACTGCCACCTCCGTCGCCTTCGGCGCGGCCTCCGCCACGCCGACCGTGGTCAACGACAGCCAGCTCACCGTCACCGTGCCCGCCGGGGCGGCGGCCGGGCCGGTCGGCGTCAGCGTGACCACAGCGGGCGGCACCAACAACGGCCTGTCGTACACCTACGTCGACAGTCCCACCGTGACCTCCCTGGCGCCGACGGCCGGACCGACCTCCGGCGGGACCGGGGTGACCATCACCGGCACCCAGCTGACCACCACGCAGTCGGTGTCGTTCGGGGGGACCCTGGCACCGTTCGACGTCATCAATGACACCACCATTTCGGCCGTCACCCCGCCCGGTGCCGCGGGCGCCGTGGACGTGACGGTGGTCACCACAGGCGGATCGGCAACTGCCGCGGGCGCCTTCACCTACACCGCAGGGCCCGGTATCTGACGTACGGGTCGCTGAGCCTGGTCCCCCCGGCCAGGCGCGCGGGGGCCCACCCGGAATCCCCCCAACCCTCACCGGGCCGGCCCCCGCGCATTCCCCCCGCTACAGACACCGGAGCATCCGTCCTCGCGCCGGGCCAGGCACTGGCACCGATCGTCACGTTCTCGAAGGAGCGGACCCTTGAACGCATCCCGCAACCTGTCGAAGGTGTTCTCCGCCCTGGCCGTGCCCCCGCCCTCGGTGCTCTCCGTCTCACCCGGTTCAGGGTCCGTGGCGGGAGGCACGAGCGTGACGGTGACCGGCGCGAACTTCACCGGAGCCACCAATGTGCGCTTCGGGGCGAACTCGGCGACGTCCTTCACGGTCAACTCCGATACCCGGATCACCGCCGTCGCGCCCGCCGGGACCGGAACGGTTCAGGTGACCGTCACCACCCCCGCGGGCATCAGCTCCCAGTTCGTCACGTACGCGTACACGCAGGTGACCGGGCCGGTGCTGAGTTCCGTGACCCCGCCCTCCGGTCCGGCCGCGGGCGGGACGACGGTGACGCTGATGGGATCGGGACTGTCCGGTACGACGGCAGTGCGGTTCGGTGCGGTGGTTGCGCCCTCGTTCACGGTGGTCTCCGACGCACAGGTCATGGCGGTGGCCCCGGCGGGTTCGGGGACCGTGCAGATCACGGTGAGCACGCCCGGTGGGACGAGCAACGGGGTGGCGTACACGTATGCGTCGGTGCCCGTCGTGAGCAGTGTGAGCCCGAATCAGGGCCCGGTCTCCGGTGGGAACACGGTGATCCTGACCGGCGTCAACTTCTCCGGAGCGGCCGCGGTCACCTTCGGCTCCGCACCGGCCACGAGTTTCACGGTCGACTCCCCGACCCGGATCAGCGCCGTCGTTCCCGCCGGAGCGGCCGGTGCGGTCCAGGTCGTCGTCACCGGTCCCGGCGGAACGAGTGCGCCGGGCGCCACGTACTTCTACCTCGGCGCTCCGGTCCTCAGCAGCATCACGCCGGCGTCAGGCACGCTGAGCGGCGGCACCAGCGTGACCTTGACGGGCAGTCAGTTCCTCAACGCGACGGCGGTGAGGTTCGGAGCTGCGGCAGCTTCCTTCACGGTCGTCTCGGACACCCTGATCACCGCGGTCGCACCGCCGGCCTCCGCTGCCGGCTCCGTCCAGGTGACCGTCACCACGCCCGGCGGGACCAGCGCAGGTGTCAGCTATGAGTACCTCGCGGCGCCCGTACTGACGGCGCTGAGCCCGGCAGCCGGGCCCCTGTCCGGTGGTGACATCGTCACGCTGACCGGCAGTGGCTTCGCCCGGACGACATCGGTGCACTTCGGCACCGGGACCGCCGCGTTCACCGTGGTCTCCGACACCGCGCTCACCGCGGTGGCCCCGCCCGGACCACCAGGGCCGGTCGGCGTCACCGTCACCACCCCAGGCGGTACCAGCACCGCCCTGACCTATTCCCGAGTACCTCCCCCCACCATCTGAGCCCGTCATGCAAGAGGTGACGCATGAGGAAGACGAACGAGCGAAGCGAGAGGGTCGCCGCCCTCAGAGCCGGCTACCGCAGCGAGCTGGACCAGGGCCTGGAGCGGTTCTTCGAACCCCGCCGAACCGTGTGCCCCTGGTGCACCTCCGACCGCCTGCGCCGGCGCCTGCGCAGCACCGATCACCTCCAGCAGAAGCCGGGGACCTTCGTACTCGATCAGTGCGGCAACTGCGGGCACGTCTTCCAGAACCCCAGGCTCAGCGCGGAGGGACTGGAGTTCTACTACCGTGACTGTTACGACGGCCTGGGGCAGGCGACGATGGCGCGACTGGCCTCCTCGCCCCTCGCGAAGATGCTCTACCGGGCCCGTGCCCGCGCGGTGCTGCCCCATGGTCGCCCGGCACTGTGGCTGGACGTGGGAACCGGCCAAGGCCACTTCTGCGCGACGGCCCGAAGGGTCCATCCGTACACCGAATTCCATGGGCTCGACCAGGGCGAGGGCGTGCTGAGCGCCGAACGCGAGGGCCGCATCACACGGGCGTACCGAGGCTCCTTCACCGAACTGAGCCACCGGCTCGCCGGACGGTACGACGCGGTGAGCATGTACCACTACCTCGAACACACTCCGGCGCCGCGCAGCGAACTGGCTGCGGCGCACCGGGCGCTGCGCGCGGGCGGCCACCTCCTGATCGAGGTCCCCGACCCCCAGTCCCTCTCCGCCCGTCTGCTCGGCCGCTGGTGGGGTCCGTGGCTGCAGCCGCAGCACCTGCATCTCCTTCCGCTGGCGAACCTCTGCGAGGCGTTGACCGAGCACGGATTCACGGTGGTGGCCGTCGACCGGCGCGAGCCGCACGTACCCACCGACCTCACCTCCGCGGCGGCCAACCTCCTCAAGTCCGTTCTGCCGGCCGAGGACCTGCCCTGGAGACCCAGGAGACCGGGCCCGCTCAGCCGCTGGTTCCGCAGGGCGGTGCTGCTGCAGACCGCACCCAATCTGATCGTCCTCTTCGCAGTGGACCTCCTGCTGGCGCCGCTCATCCGCCGCACTCGGCTGTCCAATGCCTACCGGGTGATCGCACGCCGTAACTGATCAGGCTCAACACGCCTGCCAATGAAGGGAGTTGGCCATGCATGTACTCATCGCTTCCGCGGGTTCGCACGGGGACGTGGCCCCGTACACCGGACTGGGAACGCGTCTTACGGCAGCCGGGCACGAGGTGGTGCTGGCGACGCACGAACGCTCCGCCGCCCTGGTCCGCCGCTGTGGACTCGACTTTCTTCCCTTGCCGCTCGACCAGGGGGCCACAACCGGCACCGGCACGCGGCACTCATCGGCGAAGGCCGGACTCTCCGTGCTCGAACAGGCCCGATTATTAAGGGAGTTGGGGCCGGTGATGGCTGATGCACTGGCGGATGCCTGCGAGTCCGGTGCGGAGATCCTGCTGTTCTCCAGTGGTCTGGCCCCCTTGGCGCTGGTGGCAGCGGCAGGAGTGGGGCTGCCCAGTATGGGAGTCTTCCTGCAGCCGCTGGCCCCCACCCGGGAGTTCCCCCCGGTCGTTTCGGGACTCGCGTCGTTGGGACCGCTGGGCAACCGGGTCGCCGGCCACTGCGCCCAGTCATTGCTGGTCCGCCTCTACGCACGGGGGGCGCGCCATCTGCGGCGGAGGCTGCACGTGACGGCGCACGCCGTCGAGCGGAGGCGGGCGGCATCGCCCATATACCACGGCTTCAGTCCCCGGGTCGTACCGCGGCCTTGCGACTGGCGGCCGGGCATGGACGTGGTGGGGTACTGGTGGCCGGCCGAGGACCCTGACTGGACGCCGGATCCCGGACTGTCCGAGTTCCTGCGGTCCGGCCCGCCGCCGGTCTACGTGGGCTTCGGCAGCATGGAGCTCGGAGACTCCGAGGACCTCGGGCGCCTGGTGGCACGTGCCTTGCGGCTCGCCGGAGTGCGCGGTGTGGTGCAGACCGGCCGGGCCGGCCTGTCCCTCAACGGGGACGATGTGCTGACGATCGGTGCCGTTCCGCACGCACGGCTGTTTCCGCAGGTGTCCGCGGTGATACACCACGCCGGAGCAGGTACCACGGCGGCGGGCCTGCGGGCAGGAGTGCCGGCGGTTCCGGTGCCCGTGATGCTGGACCAGCCGTTCTGGGCGTCCCGCCTGAGGGCCCTCGGCGTGAGTCCCGGTGTGCTGCCGGTGCGTCGACTCTCCGCGGAGAGGCTGGCGGAGGCCGTGCGGCACGCCGTGCGCGATCCGTGGTACCGCGACCGCGCGCAGCGCCTCTCCGCGCTGATCGCGGCGGAGGACGGCGCCGGCCAGGTCCTGGCAGCCGTCGAGCGCAACTACTGAACACGCGTCGAGCGCAGCTACTGAACAGGCTTCCTGCTCGCCGGCGTTGAGGCTTAGGCCAAACGGGTGCCTTGAGGTCGGTTCCGTTACCTGGGCCGGTCCACGTTGGTTTACTGGCTTCATCCGAACCGGTGGGTCGCCCATCCCTTCCCCGGGAAAGTCGGCGTTCGACACCTGCCCGCTCGCGCTCCCAACAGGCAAGCCCTTGGCGGCCGTTGCCTGCTTTCCCGCAGTCCCTTGGAAGGGACCCGGTGCTCCTCCGGAACCAACCTCCTCGCCACTCGGCGAGGACGTCATCTGTAGGGAGTTTCCCATGAACCGTGTCCGTATCGCTGCCGTCACCGGCACGTCCGCCGTCGCGATAGCTCTCGCCCTGGGCGTCGCCCCCATCGCCTCGGCCGCGCCCGCCAAGGCCGCTGTCTCGGCCTGCGTGACCGACCTCCAGGCCGCCCAGAACTCCAACAACGCGGCCATCGCGGCGGACCAGGCCAACAACACCAACGCTGCCCGCACCCAGAACCTGGCCACCACCACCTCGCTGCTCTCGGCAGCGGTCGACTGCCTCGGGCAGCCTTCGACGGTGACGGCCAACGTCCTCACCGCCACGACCAGTAACCTCTCCGCGACGGTGTTCAACGTGCTGGGGGCCTCGGCCGCCGCCCTGAACGCGGAGCAGTCGACAGCCGCGGCTCTCACCGCCGCTCTGGCCAACGCGAGCTGATCGTTCCGCACACAGGTGGGGGCCCGGGCCGCATGCCCGGGCCCCCACCGCGTTTCCCGTCGCGTTGTCATTCCGCGGGAATGCGCGCTGCGCTGAACGAGTGGGTCGATGTCAAGGACATTGCCCGCTGAAAACCCTTCTGGGTTACTGGGGGATGCCTGGTCGGTGGGCCGTCCATCCCCCTCGGGCTTCAGTGGTCGGCCCACCCGCCAGCCCTCTGCACGCAGGGCTGTGAAGGAAGCCCGGCAGCGTGACGGCCCTCGCACCTCGTGAGCGTGAACAGGCCCTCTGCGCGCCGCCGGTGTCCTCCTCCGGTACGGCCGGCTGCTGCCAGTGCCCGAACTCCGGGCTCGTGCACCGCACCGTCGCGAGCCGAGCCGGGCGACACCCCGCAGACAGCAGGAGGACTTCCATGTGCACATGCTCGAACCAACCGAACCCGCAGGCGGCCCAGGCGCAGCTCCAGGCTCTCCAGCTCCCGCAGCTCCCGCAGCTCCCGCAGCTCCAGCTTCCCCAGCTCCCGCAGCTCGGCCCGGCGCTGATCGCCCTGCTGCCCAACTCGGGGCCCGTCGACGGCGGTAACACCGTGACGCTGTTCGGACTGGGGCTGGCCGGTACCACCGACGTGCAGTTCGGGGAAGAGTCGGCGACCATCACCGGGCAGGACCCCTTCGGGCTGACCGTCACGGTGCAGGCCCCGCCGCAGGACCCAGGTGCCGTGCAGGTCACCGCCACGAACGCCGTGGGCACCACCAACCCGGTGACCTACGTCTACGTGGAACCGACCGATCCGCCCGCCCCGGTGGCGGCCGCGATCATCCCCAACGCCGGTCCGGCCGGCGGCGGCATCCCGTTCGCCATCGTCGGCTCCGGTCTGCAGAACGCGGACGTGACGTTCGGGGACACTCCCGCGATCGTCCTGGGCACCGACCCCGGCGGCTCGTTCCTGTTCGGGCTCGTTCCGGCCGGACCCGCCGGCGGCGGGAACGTTCCGGTCGTGGTGACCACCCCGGGCGGCAGCGCCACTGTCCCCGGCGGGTTCACCTACCTGTGAGGTAGGGGATTGGTGAACCCGTAGTCCGGCCCCCGTTCCTTGAGGGACGGGGGCCGGGCCTTCGTCGGTTACCGCGCGGTCGTCCTAGCGCACGGGGTCGGCGCTCGGCGGGAGGTAGCGCCGGACCTCGTCCGACGAAGGGCGCCCGGCGACGTCGTACAGCTCGGACATCGTCATCCCGGCATCCGCCATCCACGTCAGCCCGGTGGGGCGCAGGTCGTTGCGCAGCAGGAACTCGTGCCCCAGTTCCACCACGACATCGTCCCAATTCGTCGCCTCCCTCAGCAGCGGGGTGGAGAAACGGCCACCGGACGGTTCGGTGAACAGCCGGGTTTTCGGTGCCTCGCGTGCCGCCTGCAACCGCCGGGCCAGCAGCATCCGTGCCGCGGGCCGCAGTGGCACCGCTCGCCGGCTCCGGTTGGGGCAGGCGGAATCGGTCAGGCCGTCCGGCACGAAGACGGTGTACCGGCACACGTTCCAGGTCCAGGTCACCGGGTCGATGTCCTCGGCGCGCAGGGCGGACACCTCACTGAACCGGGTGCCCGTCCATGCCGTGAAGCGGACGATGTCGCCCCAGCCCTGGTAGCCGTCCGAGGACTGCTGGACGAGCCTGGCCGCCAGGAGGTCGAGCGCAGCCGGGTCCGGAAGCGCCAGCGACCGCGGCGTGGTGCGTTCCCGCTGGGCACACTGGTATTCCCGCTGCCAGCCGGCGATGCGTGCGGGATTGGCGTCGAGGACCCCGTCGTGCACGGCCTGTTCGAGGACCCGCACCAGCACCGCCAGGCTGTTCTTCACCGTCGACAGCCCGTACTCGTCCGCGATCCAGCAGTGCAGCGCCCGGTTGACGTCCCGTCGGGTCATCTTCCTTACGGGGACGTGCCCGAGGCTCGGGAGGACACGCAGCCGCCATCCGGCCTCGTACGGACACATGGTGAGGGGCTCCAGCCCGTGCATCGCGGCCGCCCACCGATATCCCCCGTACTCGGCGAGTGACATGGTGCGGCCGTCGACCGCGCGGGAAGACCGCGGCGGGAAAACAATCGTCATTCTCCAATTACCCTTGTCTGATGGGGTGTTGGCGGGCCCGTGCTGGGATGGCGGAAATTATTCGTACGTGGTGAAGGTGACGCCCGGCCGTGGGTACTTCAGAAAGATGTGCTATGCCGCGTCACAGGTCGGCGGGGTACCCACCACCTGGTTAACGTCCTGAGGCAACCGACTTCGTAGTGCCCGGGCTCCCTGAGTGCGAATCTGCCGCGGCGAGTTGGTGGTGGCGCACGTCATCTTTTCGCCGCAGCGCTGGAGGAGGCATGGCGGCGCTACATCGGTCATGAGTGAATTAAAAGCACCCATCAATGCCGGTGCGCAAGTTGGTCGGTGCGAGTTCGCAGTTTTACGCGCTGCTCCGAATGGGTGGCCTTATCGGTTGGCTATTGTAGCCCGCCCTGAGCGCATGGATAACTATTCGCATCCAACCGGTGGGCCGCCCACCCTCTCCGGGGAGCGGCATCCGGCCTACTCGTTGGCCCGGCCCAGTGCCTGGTTACGGGTCAGACCGGCGCCGTATGGGCGTCCCCGGCGGAGGGTCTTGGATCCGTCAGCCGGCGTCGGATTTTCCGGCGCCGGCTGATCGGCCCCCCACCGCCGAGCGAGGGACACCACGCGATCGACTTCCGCATGGTGACCGTCCCCGAGACCCCCACGAGCGCAGCGGCCACCGCTCTCGCCGCTGTCGACCGTCCACTCACCGGCGCAGCCCCGCCGGTACGACAGGCACGGCCTTCGTCGCCCCTCCGGCAGCTGCCGCCCACGCGGTGACCTCCGCGCAGGTTCCCCCACCGCATCTCTGCATCGCCATCGGCCGGAATCCGGCTGCGAACCAGAAAACCTGCGAAAGAACCCCGGAGTGGACCATGCCACGGAAAAGCATCGTGATTCTCGTCGACGAGGCCGGGGGAACGGCCCTTCCCCAGAACTCTCGTGAAGAAGCCCGGGATCCGGTACGGCTCGTACGCGGCAGCGGCTACGAGCGTTTCGAATTCTACGGTGAATACGCGGAGTTGGACGGCGAGCAAGTGCCCGTGTACCGCTGGCATTACCGCACGTCCATTGCCGAGTAGGCATCGCGCGCCCCGACGAAGAAACCAAGTCACAGAGGACGGCACATGACGATCCTCGTGAGGGACGGAGTCCTGCCATGAAACAAGCCGTGTACCCCGAAGACCACGACACCGGCCGCCGGGCCGTGGTGACCGGGGTCGGGTTCTGTCTGCCCGGCCCGACGAAACCGGTCTTCACGGCCGAAGAGGCATGGGACGTGGCCGCAAACGGCCGGTCGTGCCTTCAGTACGACGAGGTCTACTACGGCGCCGTCGGCCTGACCCAGGAAATGTTTGACGAACACTTCCCGGACCTTCCGCCGTTCTTCTCCCGCCACTACACCTCGGCACACCAATACGGCCTGCTCTCGCTGGCGCACGCCTGCGAGGACGCCGGACTGAATTTCCGGGACGGAGAACTCAGCGATGCCGCGATTCTGGTCGGGCGCGGGGGAGTGGACGCCAACATCGACAGTTATCTGTCGGTGCTCCGCGCCGATCCCGCGACCACCAGCGCACCGGAAGCCATGGAGCTGTTCGTCGCGGCCCAACAGGCGGTGACCCCCTCGGACGTGGCCCTGGTCCAGTCCGCGCTCGTCCGCTCCAACGGCCCCACCTACACCGTCTCGTGCGGTTGCGCCTCGTCCGCCGTGCAGATCGGCAACGCCCGGCAGATGATCACCCGGGGTGAGGCCGACATCGCCGTCGTCACCGGCGTCGACGTCTTCAACATGCACCTCATCCAGAACATCCAGCGACTGCTGCACGGCGCCCAGCAGACCTACGAGTCCGTGCGGACCCCCGGGATGCCGGAGATGGTGCCGTCCTTCCTCTCCCTCATGCGCCCCTACGACCGCCGGGCGAGCTGCATCAACCACGGCGAGGGCTCGGCCACCGTGATCATCGAGAGCTGGGACCACGCGGTCCGGCGCGGTGCGCACATCTACGGCCAGGTGCTCTCCACCGCCATGGCCCGCGACGGCCTGGCCAACCCCCTCGCCTGCGACGAGACCGGCGGCGAACTGGTCGCCGCCGTCCACCGCTGCCTCGGCGACCGCTGGGACCTGGGCAACGTGCCGTACGTCCACGGCGGCAGCGACGGCAACATCGTCGTCACCGCCTTCGAGGCCGCCGCCATCAAGGAGCTGTACGGGACCGACAACGCCCCCCTCATGACGTCGCAGGAGGGCTGCTTCGGCCACAACGGAGCCCCGGCGGGCTGCACGGGGGTCGCCCTGACGCTGATGATGTTGGAGCGAGGGCAGGTCTGCCCCACCGCCAACTGCGAGGAACCCGCCGACGGGCTGACCTTCGACCCGGTCCCCGGCACCCGGCCCCGCCCGCTCGACTTCGACTACGCGCTGACCTTCAACTACCAGGTCGGCGGGGTCAAGAACGCCATCCTCCTCGGCAGCACCCAGGTCGTGTGACCGCGGACCACGCCTACGTACGGAGACCCGATGAGCAACCACACGCTTCCTCCGGCCGCCGCGCCGCAGACCCCGACCGACACCGAGCGCATCGCCGTGATCGGCATGGGATGCCGGCTCCCCGGCGACACCCCCTCGCCCGCAGCCCTGTGGCGGCTGCTGTCCGAGGGCCGGGACGCGGTCGGCGAGCTTCCCCCCGAACGCCGGCGCCTCGTCCAGGGGGACTCGCTCGGCCGCGGAGATCCCGGAACACCGGCCTTCCAGCCGGGCGGCTACCTGCGCGAGGTGGCGGGCTTCGACGCCGCCTTCTTCGGCGTCGCGGGCGGGGAGGCCGATGTCCTGGACCCCCAGCACCGCCTGCTGCTGGAAGTCACCTGGGAGGCGCTGGAACACGCCGGCCTCCCGCCGGAACGGGTGCACGGCACCCCGACCGCCGTCTTCACCGGCATCAGCTACGGCGACTACATGGACCACCTGACCGGGACGCCCCGGGAACTCGAAGGATCGATCCTCACCAACGGCCACTGCGTGGCGGCAGGCCGGGTCTCGTACCTCCTGGGAGTGCACGGATCGAGCGTGGCCCTGGACACCGCCTGCTCCTCCTCGCTGGTGGCCGTGCACATGGCGCGCCAGGCCCTGTGCGCCGGCGAGTGTGACCTGGCGCTGGCCGGCGGCGTCACCCTGACCTTCCAGCCGCGCATCACCCGCTCCTTCGCCAGGATGGGCATGCTCTCCGCCAGTGGGCGCTGCCGTACCTTCGACGCCGGAGCCGACGGATTCGTCCGCGGCGAAGGCTGTGGCGTGGTCGTGCTCAAACGCCTCGACGACGCCGTTCGGGACGGTGACCGCGTACTGGCCGTAATCCGCGGGTCCGCGACGAACCAGGACGGTTCGTCCGACGGACTGGCCGCACCGTCGGCCGCCGCCCAGCGGGCCCTCTACCGGGAAGCCCTCGCGCGCTCCGGGATCGACCCCCAGGACGTGGGGATGGTCGAGACCCACGGCACGGGCACCCCGGTGGGTGACCCCATCGAGTTCGCCGGGCTGGCGGACGTCTACGGGGACGGCCCGGGCCGCTGCGCCCTGACCTCGGTGAAGACCAACGTCGGGCATCTGGAGCCGGCCGCCGGCGTCACCGGGCTGATCAAGGCCGTGCTGTGCCTGCAGCGCGGCGCCATCCCCGCGAACCTGCACTTCCGGCAGTGGAACCCGGCCATCTCGGCGGCCGACACCCGCTTCTTCGTGCCGACCGAGCTGACCGCCTGGCCCCTGCCGACACCGACCCGGCTGGCGGCGGTGTCCTCCTTCGGCTTCTCGGGCACCAACGCCCACGTACTGTTGGAGCAGGCCCCGCACACTTCGGCGCCCCGCCGTCACGAAGAGCCGGCCCCCTCCGCACCCGATGTCTTCCTCGTCCCGGCCGGCTCCCCGGACGTACTGCCCGCCGCGGCCGGAAGACTCGCGGAGTGGGTGTCCGGTGAGGGCGCGAACGTACCGCTGCGGGACCTCGCGCACACCCTCGCCCTGCGGCGCTGCGCCGGCCGCGGCCGGCTGGGCGTCGTGGCCTCGGGGCGCCGCGAACTCCTCGGCGCCCTCCGCGCGTTCGCCGACGGCCAGCGCCACCCCGCGGTGGTGACCGGGGCGGCGGTGGGCGCGGCGGTGGCGCGGCAACCGGTCTGGGTGTTCTCCGGCCACGGATCCCAGTGGCCCGGAATGGGACGCGGCCTGCTGAAGACCGAACCCGCCTTCCGGGAGGCGTTGAGCGAGGTCGGCGAACTCATCCGGGCACAGAGCAAGGTCTCCGTGGTCGACGTCATCCGGAAGGGCAAGCCCGTCAAGGGCTGTGGCGAGGTGCAGCCGGTGCTGTTCGCGCTGCAGATCGCGCTCGCCGCGACCTGGCGCTCGTACGGCGTCGAACCCGCCGCGGTCATCGGCCACTCCATGGGCGAGGTCGCGGCGGCGGTGGTGGCCGGTGCCCTGACGCTCGGCGACGGGGTCCGGGTGATCTGCCGCCGCTCCGGCCTGCTCAGTGACATCGCGGGCACCGGCGGCATGGTGAGCGTGGGACTGAGCGCCGATGCGGTCCGCGAGGAACTCGCGGACGGCGCGGCCGAGACCGTGTCGGTCGCCGTGCTGTCCGCGCCGGACACGACCGTGGTGGCCGGACGCACCGCGGAGGTGAGCCGGCTGGCCGCCGCCTGGGAGGCCCGGGGGGTCCCGGTCTTCCCGATCGCCGTGGACGTCGCCTCCCACTGCCCGCTGGTAGACCCGGTCCTCCCCGCACTGCGCTCGGCGCTGGCCGGGCTGACGCCGCGGCCGCCCACGGTGCGGTTCTACTCGACCGTGGTGGAGGCAGGCGCCACCCCGTCCTTCGACGCCGACTACTGGTGCGACAACCTGCGCCGCCCCGTGCGGTTCGCCGAGGCGGTGGCCGCCGCGGCGGCCGACCGGCACCAGGTCTACGTCGAGCTCTCACCCCATCCCGTCGTCACCCACTCCGTCGAGCGGAGCCTGTCCGGGCTGGTCACCTCCCCGGCCGTGCTGCCCACGCTCCGCCGCGAGGAGGACGAACCGACCACGCTGCGGACCCAGCTCGCCGCACTGCACTGCGCCGGAGTCCCGGTGAACTGGCGGCGCCTGTACGACGGCGGAGCCCTCGTCGACGCTCCCACCCTCACCTTCGACCGGCGCCACCACTGGGCCGAGGCCGCACACCGCTCCGCACCGGCCGGCCCGGTCGACTCCCCCCTGCCCGGCCGGCACTCCGAAGTGCCGGGCGAACCCGTGCGGCACTGCTGGCGCGCCGACACCGGCACCGACGCACTGCCCTGGCTCGCCGATCACCAAGTCCACGGCTCCCCGGTCATGCCCGGCGCGGCCCACTGCAGCATCGCGCTCGCGGCGGCCGCCGAGGCCTTCGGGACCGCGCCGCACCAAGTCGACATCACCGACGTCCACTTCGAGCAACTGCTGCGACTGGACCGGCAGACCGACCTCAGCACCGTCGTGACGATGGCCGCGCCCGACCGGGCACACTGCGAGATCCTCGCGCGCGGCGAGGACGGCGACTGGGAGCGGCAGGCCGACGCGGTGCTGCACCGGCTGACCGTACGACCGGACACCCGGCCGCGGCCCATCGAGGCCCTCACGGTGCGCCATCCGGTCCGGTTGGACCCGGGCGACCTGTACCGCAATCTGCGCCGGCGCGGCCTGGAACACGGTCCGGCCTTCACCGGCATCACCGAACTGCGCACCGAACGCCATCACGGCAGCTATCTCGCCAAGGTCACCCTCCCGGCCCGGGCGAAGGACCCCGCACCCGGTCTCGCGGTCCATCCCGTCCTGCTCGACGTATGCGCCCAGCTCGCGGTGGCACCGCTGATGCACGAGGACGACAGCGCACCGGTGCTGCCCGTGGCCGTGCAGGCGGTGCGCGTCCTGGGCGATGCCGCGCAGGCCGAGTACTGCCACGCGCACATCAGCGAGAACGCGCCGGACAGCGTGGTCGCCGACGTCCGGCTCCTGGACGGCAACGGTGCGGTCGTGCTCGCCGTCAACGGCCTGCGCTTCACACGGCGGGCCGCACACAGCGCGCCGGCGGCCGACGACTGGCTGCTGGAAATCGGCTGGCACTCCGCGCCCCGGACCACGACCGATGCCGGCCAGGCGCCGGGAAGCTGGTTCCTCGTGGGGGAGGCGGACGGCTCGGCCCGCGTCCTGGCCGCCGCACTGCGTACCCGCTGCGCCCGTACCAGCGTCTGGGACCGTCCGCTGGACGACACGCCCCTCGACACCCTCCGCAACTCCCTCAGCGAACGCCTGGCCGCCGGACTCCAACCGCCGCGCGGCGTGGTGCTGGTGTGCGGCCGGCAGAGCGGTGCCGAGCCGACCGAGGATTCGTTGCGGCGCACCCGCAGACTGCTCGCCGTCCTGCAGGCCGTCGCCGCGAGCGCGTCGTCTCCGCGGCTGTACGTCCTCACCCAGGGGGCCCGGGACGTACTGCCGGACGACACCGTCGACGTCGGGCAGAGCAGCCTCCGGGGACTGGTGCGGGTCGGTGCCCTGGAGCACCCGGAACTGCGCCCGACCCTGGTGGACGCCGACTCCCGGAACGCCGACCCCGCGGACGTGGCGGAGGAGTTGCTGGCCGACGCCGGCGACGACGAGGTCGCGCTGCGCGCCGGCGACCGGTGGGTGGCCCGGCTGCGGCGCGCCCCGGCCGAGCAGGAACGTCCGCTGACCCCGTGCGCCGTGCAGTACGGCGTCGACGGGTTCCGGCTGCGTGCGGCCCGGCTGGGCGATCTGTCGAGCCTGGAGTACGCCGTGATCCGGCGGCGCCCGCCGCAGCGCGGTGAGGTCGAGGTGCGGGTCACCGCGGCCGGCCTGAATTTCCGGGACGTGCTGACCGCGTTGGGTCTGCTCCCCGGCGACGAGGACGTCCGCTACCGCATCGGGTTCGAATGCTCCGGTGTCGTCAGCGCGGTGGGCGCCGGGGTGGACCATGTGCAGGTCGGGGACGAGGTGGTCGCCATCGACCTGCGGGGCGGGGCGTTCGGCTCGTTCCTGACCGTCCCGGCCGAGGGGGTGGCGCCGATCCCCGCCGGCCTCGGGCCGGTCACCGCGGCGGGTCTGCCGGTCGCCTTCGTGACGGCCTGGTACGCCCTGCGGCATGTCGCCCGCCTCGCGGCCGGGGAGCGGGTGCTGATCCACTCGGCCACCGGCGGGACCGGGCTGGCGGCGATCGCGGTGGCCCGGGCACTGGGGGCCGACGTACTGGCCACGGCCGGCAGCACGGACAAACGCCGCTACCTCCGCGGCATGGGCATCCGGCACGTCATGGACTCCCGCTCCCTGGAGTTCGGGGAGCGCGTCCGTGAGGCGACCGGCGACGGCGTCGACGTCGTGCTCAACTCGCTCTCCGGCGCGGCGATCCGCACCGGACTGGAGACGCTCCGCCCGTTCGGCCGGTTCGTGGAGCTCGGGGTGCGCGACATCCTCTCCGACGCACCGCTGGGGATGCTGCCCCTGCGCCACAACGTCACCCTGCGCACCGTGGACCTGATCGAGCTGTGCCGTCACCGTCCCAACGCGTTCGCCCGGGTGTGGCAGGAGGTCCTCGACGAGTTCACGGCCGGCCGGCTCACACCACTGCACTGCACCGAATACCCGCTGTCCGAAGCCACGACGGCCTTCCGCACGATGGCCGCCGCCGACCACATCGGCAAGATCGTGCTGGCCGTGCCGCACGCCGGCCAGGCCCGCGCCGCGCTGCCCGAGATGGGGCTGCCGGTCCGGAAGGGCAGCGCCTACATCGTCACCGGCGGACTGCGCGGTCTGGGACTGGCCACCGCACGCTGGCTCGCCGCGAACGGGGCCGGTCACCTCGTCCTCAACGGGCGTTCCGCCCCCTCCCCGGACGCCGCACGGCAGATCGCCGACCTGGGCAAGGACACCACCAAGGTGTCGGTGGTACTCGGCGACATCGCCGAACCGGGCACCGCCGAGCGGCTGGTGACGACCGCGGCGACCGGGGGCTTCCCCCTGCACGGGGTGGTGCATTGCGCCATGGTCCTGGACGACGCGGCCCTCACCAACGTCACCGACGAACAGTTGGAACGGATCTGGCTGCCGAAGGCCGCGGGTGCCTGGCGGCTGCACCACGCCACGGAAGGGTGCCCGCTGGACTGGTTCGCGGCGTTCTCCTCGATGGCCTCCCTGCTCGGCAACGCCGGCCAGGGTGCCTACGCCGCGGCGAACTCCTGGCTCGACGGCTTCGCGGCCTGGCGCTCCGCCCGCGGCCTGCCCACCCTGGCGGTGAACTGGGGCCCGTGGGGCCAGACCGGTGTCGCCACCGACTTCGGCCGGCGCGGCTACCACACCATCCCCACCGATCAGGGCATGGCCGCACTGCACGCCCTGCTGTCCCGGCGGCGCGTGCAGACCGGTGTGCTCCCCGGGCCGTCGGAGACCTGGCTCCCGCCCACGGGCCGCCATCTCCCCTTCTTCAGCGCGGTCTCGACCGAACGGCCCGCCAAGGCTGCCGAAGTCCCCGACGACACCGGGGAGTTGCGGGACTGGCTCAGCGCTCTGCCCACCGGCCTGGCGCGCAGGGCAGCACTGGAGGAGCGTCTGGCGGACCACGTCCGGGCGGTGCTGCGCCTGGGCGACGGCACCGTCGACCCGCAGATCCCGCTGAAGTCCCTGGGGTTCGACTCGCTTCTGGCCATGGAGCTGCGGGTGCGCATCGAGCGGACCTTCGCCGTCTCGGTGTCACGGAACTTCGTGTGGCAGCACCCCACCTTGGCCGATCTCGCCGTGGGCGTCGCGGACCTTCTGGGACTGGAACTGACCGCCACGTAACGCGGCCCGGAACGCTCTCTCCCGTTCGGCGGACACCTCGAAGGTGTCCGCCGAACGCGGTGCTGTCCGGCGGCGATTATTCAGTTACGGCACCAATTGCTCTCCATTACCGCCATTCCCGCACAACGTTTTCTTGCGGTGATAGTATTTCGCCTCCCCATGTCTCCGCACCCCTTTTCGCGCTTCACGATGCGCCTTCCGTAATGCCCGTGGTGCTGTTTCAATGAATGTGGAAAAGCAGCTGAGGAATCCCGGGCGTTATTCCGCCTGAGGGTTCTCCCATGGGTACGGGGGTCCGAAAGGAACCTAGGAAAGGGGTAGTCATGTTACCCATCATCGAAGAGGCCGACATTGAACTGACGGCCCACCAGGTCGAGAACTGGCCCGACGCGAAGGCCACGGTCATGTCGCCCGAACACTGGCGTGCCGGCAAGCAGACCGCATTCAGCCTGCCGGCACTGGAGCGCTCGGTGCCGGTCTGCCGCGCCCTGGCCCGCGCCTGGCTCGACGGGCAGCGGATCCAGGGTGACGACACCCGCTACCTCATCCTGCTCACCCTGTCCGAACTCGTCACCAACGCGATCCAGCACTCCGGCGCCCTCCGCATCACGTGCCAACTGCGCCGGTCCGCGGGCCAGGTACACATCGAGGTCCACGACGGCGGCGGGACCCCGTGGGTGACGCGCCGACGGTACCCGGACCACGGCCAGGAAAGCGGCCGCGGTCTGGAACTGGTCGCCAAGTCCTGCCTGCAGTGGGGCCGCCGGACGGAGACCGGCGACGGCTGCACGGTCTGGGCGACGGTGCCACTGTCCACGTGCGCACCCGTCGGCCGCCTCCCACAGCCGTGACCGCACATGACCAGCGCCTCCCGCTGCCCGCTCCCCGTACTCCGCGCACCGGCCGCGGCAGCCTCGACGGTCGACGGCCAGACAGGTTCGCTTCCCTCTCTCCCCTCCGAAGCGGGACGATCTGCCTGGCTGCCGGCGCCACTTCCGGCGCCCGTCAGTCGCTGGACGCACGCTGCGGGGGCAGATGTGCCTCGCACTCCTGCACCAGCACGGCGAACTCACTGGCGGGTCTGGTATCTCGGTAGGGGCGGAGCCCCGCGAGGAACTGCTCCAGATACTTCCTGCCCAGTGCCGACCGCAGTTGCCGCAGCAGACCCACGGCCTCTTCGGCCACCCGGCACGCCTCCTCCACCTCACCGGCCTGCACCTGTGCCGACGCCAGCAGCAGCAGATCGATCGTCCGGCGGCGCACCCGCGTCCTCGGGTGCCGGGCGAGCGCCTCGGCGGCCCGGCGAGCGGCCTGCCGGGGCTGCTGCAGATCCCGGTGGCAGTGCGCCAACTCGTCGGCCAGATAGGCCCGGTCGAAGTGCGCCAGCCATTCCGGCGCGTCAACCGGATCCGCATGTGCCATCGCCTCCAGGGCCTTGTCCCTGAGCATCCCGCACGTCCGCGAATCGCCGAGCAGAGCGTATCCGCGGGCCTCGGCCACGTAGAACAGCGCCTGCGCGGCCGGTGGCGCCTGCCCCCGCGTCCCTTCCTGGGCGGCCCGCGCGAGCTGCACCGCTTCCCGGGCACAGCCCGCGTCCACGGCGAGCCGGCTCAGCCCGGCCGCCAGCACATAGCCGCCGTAGCACCTCTCGTCCGCCGCCTGCGCGAGCCGCAGCGCCTGGATGTAGTACCGCTGCGCCAGGCCGGGCCGGCCGGTGTCCATCGCGGTGTACCCGGCGAGCTCGGTCAACCGGGCCGCAACAGCGAACAGCTGGCGTCCGGTGGTCTCGCTGTAGCTCCCGGCGAACAGCCCCGACAGCACGCTGTTCAGACACGACACCACCACCGGCCGCACATAGCCGCCCCCCACCCTGTGGTCGAGTTCCGCCAGCCCCCGGGTCGTCATCCGCACCATCTCGACCTCGTCCAACCCCGCGCGCGGCCCCAGCCGGCGGCTCTGCGCCACTTCCGGGTCGACGGCACTGATCAGCCAGTCCCGCGTGGGTTCGACCAACGCCGCGGTGCCCATGGTCGTACCGGACAACGCCTCACTCGACTCCGCGTCCATCTGCCACAACTCGCGCACCTGTCCCAGCGCGTCCTTCACATCGGAGGCGAAATGCAACCCGACCCCGCAGGTCACGCTGTTACCGTTGGCCATTCCGATCTGGTCGGTGGAGACTGTCCGTCCGAGCCTGCTGCTCAGCGCCTCGGCGATGATGGCAGGGACGCGGCCGCGCGGCTGCTGACCCCTCAACCACCGGCTGACAGACGTCTTGTCGTACCGGAGGTCGAGCCCCTGCTCGCGTCCCAGCACGTTCACCTGGCGGGCGAGAGCGGAGTTGGACACCGCGGCCTCCTGGATGAGCGACCGCAGCCGCTGATTGCTCTGACGCGCGAACACAGGTCGAGCGGCCATGGTGTGCCTCCAAGCACATGCGGAAGACGCTTTACGTTGGCATATCCAGTGTTATGGGACTGCAAAGGTCATTACCCAACAACCGGGAATGATCCGTCATGACTCCAGTCAAGTCACCACCACAGCATCGCGCACAGTAGTGCGGGCGCAGGACTGAGCGCCGGGAGCCGCCGGGTGACGTTCCTCCACCCCTTCGCACCCGCCGGACGCCCCGCGCCGGTCAAACACACCCGCGCAACCGCCAACGCCCCTTTCCATGACCGTTCCCCCGCCGCCCCAGCCCGACCAGCCCACTCGGCAGTGGCCCCCCGGCCGTGCGACGCCTCGCCCCAGCGGGACCGACGAAGCCTGCCTCGTCCATGGCTGCGCCCCCGAACAGACGCACCAGCGCGCGTCCGGCGCGTGCACCGTGTTCGTCACTACGGGGAGAGATGCGGCCCACTCCACGGAGGGTTGGCGCGGGTAAGCGGTTCGCCAACTGCAGGCCAAGGAAGCGGCGTGTGTGCTTCTTTCTGGTCATCTCTGCTTATGGATACGGTGGCCCATAGGTCAACCCCGCAGCCCTCATCGGCTTCCCTCACCACGCCCTTGCCGATTCATCGGTACCCGTCGCGGAATTGCCCGCGCCCCATGCTGCGAGCATTTCCCTCAGAACGGCAATCCGTTGCCCAGTCGGCGTTCCGCCCGTTGGAATACGCGCAGGCGCACGGAGATCGGATTCCCCGGGGACGGCGGTGCCCACCATCAAAACCACCATTTCCGGTGGCGAGAGCAGGAGACCCTACGGATCGCGGCCAGGGCTTTGGGCCCGGCTGCGGCCAGCGTGTCGATCAGGCGCGGGACGGTCGGATCAGAGGCCACCGGTGCCAACGCGTCCGGCTCTGCCCGCAGTAGACCGACATCGGCCAGGCAGTCTCCGCCGAGTGCGGTTCGCCTGGGCGCCGGCCCCGATGGGACATCTGCCTGGGCCAACGGCAAAAGACAAAGGCAAGGAGAGCTCTCTCCTTGCCACTCTCAACATATAGCGCGTTGGGGGGCTTGCCGCAAGACCCGGGTCACGGCGCAGAATCATCGCCCGATGCCACAACCTGCGGAAATGGGGGGGGCAGCACGACGTGCATGTGTTGAGGGAAGGCAGTTGAGATGACTGAGCAGTACGTGTGCCATCTTCACGAGGTTGACGAGACGCAGGTCGCGGTCGTCGGCGGCAAGGGCGCGCACCTGGGCGGGCTGTCGCGGATCGACGGCATCCGCGTGCCGGCCGGTTTTTGCGTGACGACGGACGCCTTCCGGCGGATCATGGCGGAAGCGCCGTCGATCGACGAGCGGCTCGATCAGCTGTCGCGCTTGAACCCGGACGACCGGGAGGCGATCCGCACGCTCAGCGCGCAGATCCGCCGGACCATCGAAGCGATCGCCCTCCCGGACGACCTCGCGGCGGCGATCACCCGCGCGCTCGCCCAGCTCGGCGAGCAGGACGCCTACGCGGTCCGATCCAGCGCGACGGCAGAGGACCTGCCGACCGCCTCCTTCGCCGGCCAGCAGGACACGTATCTGAACATCGTGGGTCCGACGGCGATCCTCCAGCACGTCAGCCGGTGCTGGGCCTCGCTGTTCACCGAGCGGGCCGTGACCTACCGCCAGCGGAACGGCATCGACCACCGTACGGTCCACATGGCCGTGGTCGTGCAGCAGATGGTGTTCCCGCATGCGGCCGGCATCCTGTTCACGGCCGACCCCGTCACAGGCAACCGCAAGGTCGCCACCGTGGACGCCGGCTTCGGCCTCGGCGAGGCCCTGGTCTCCGGCCTGGTGAACCCGGACGTCTTCAAGGTGCGGGACGGCGAAGTCGTCGCCAGGACGATCGCCGCCAAACAGCGTGCCCTTCACGCCCTGCCGGCCGGCGGCACGCGGGAAGTGGCGATCGACCCGCAGCAGCAGGGGCAGCCGGCGCTGACGGACGCGCAGGTCCTGGAGCTCGTGCGGCTCGGACGGCGGATCGAAGCGCACTTCGGCCGCCCGCAGGACATCGAGTGGTGCCTGGTCGATGAGGGCTTCCGGATCGTTCAGAGCCGGCCGATCACCACGCTGTTCCCCATTCCCGAGATCGGCGACCAGGAGAAGCACGTCTACCTCTCCGTCGGCCATCAGCAGATGATGACCGACCCCATGAAGCCCCTGGGGATCTCCATGTGGCAGCTGACGGCCATGACGCCGATGCACGAGGCCGGCGGGAGGCTGTTCGTCGACGCCACCGCGCGCCTCGTCTCGCCCGTGGGCCGCGCCGGCCTCCTGGACCTCTTGGGGAAATCCGATCCGCTGTTCAGGGATGCGCTGGAGACCGTCCTGGACCGCGACGATTTCGTCCCGTCGCTCCCGGACACGGGCCCTGCCGGGCCGCCGGCCGGCGGTGCGCCCGCCCCCATCGAGACCGATCCGAGCATCGTCACCGAGCTGATCGAGCGCAGCCAGGCATCCATCGCCACCCTGCAGCGCGACATCCGCACGAAGTCCGGACCGGCGCTTTTCGACTTCCTGTTGGAGGCCTTCGAGGAGCACAAGCGCGTCCTCAGTGATCCGCTGAACTTCCAGGCGATCATGGCGGGCATGGAGGCCACATGGTGGCTCAACGACAAGCTGCAGGAGTGGCTCGGCGAGAAGAACGCGGCTGACACGCTCACGCTGTCCGCCCCCGACAACGTCACGTCGGAGATGGGACTGGCGCTGCTCGACGTCGCAGACGTGATCCGCCCGCATGCTGAGGTGGTGGCCTTCCTGCAGGGCGTCGAGGACGACAACTTCCTCGACGAGCTGGCGAAGCTCCCGGGTGGGACCGAAGCACGCGATGCCATCGAGGCCTACCTCGACCGGTACGGCATGCGCTGCGTCGGCGAGATCGACATCACGAGGCCGCGCTGGCGCGAGCGCCCGACCACGCTGGTGCCCGTGATCCTCGACAACGTGAGGATCTTCGAGGCGGGCGCCGCCGGGCGGCGCTTCGAGCAAGGGCGCCAGGAGGCGCAGCAGAAGGAACAGGACGTGCTGTCACGCCTGCGGGCCCTGCCGGACGGGGAGCAGAAGGCCGTCGAGACCAAGCGGATGATCGACCGGGTCCGGACCTTCATCGGGTACCGGGAGTACCCGAAGTACGGCATCGTCAGCCGCTACTTCGTCTACAAGCAGGCCCTGCTGGAGGAGGCCGAGCGCCTCGTGCAGGCCGACGTGCTTGCTGAGCAGGAGGACGTCTTCTACCTCACGTTCCAGGAGTTCCACGACGTCGTGCGCTCGCACCAGGTGGACGACCGGCTCATCCAGCAGCGCAAGGACGCGTTCCGGTCGTACCACGCGCTCACACCGCCCCGGGTGCTGACATCGGACGGCGAGGGTGTCACCGGGGCGTACCGGCGCGACGACGTGCCGGCCGGTGCCCTGATCGGCCTACCGGTTTCCGCCGGGACCATCGAGGGCAGGGCCCGCGTCATCCTCGACATGACGCAAGCCGATCTCGAAGCGGGCGACATCCTGGTCACGACCTTCACGGACCCCAGCTGGTCGCCGCTGTTCGTCGGAATCGCGGGCCTGGTGACGGAGGTGGGCGGCATGATGACCCATGGCGCGGTGATCGCCCGGGAGTACGGCCTGCCGGCCGTCGTGGGCGTGGAGCAGGCCACCCGGCTGATCCGGGACGGGCAGCGGATCCGCGTACACGGCACCGACGGGTACGTCGAGATCCTGTCTTGACCGACCGGACCGAGTAGCCCCATGTCCCCATCAGGACCACCCGCCAAGCGGCCGTTCAATGAAGGGGGCGACTACCACGGCAGATCTGGATACGGCGGCAGGCCGCCGCTGTTGACCCAGTTCCGGACGCGTTCGACCGTACTGGCGTCGTGCGCGTCCGTCAGCGTCGCGGCTCGGGTCAGTGGGGCCTGCGCGGCGGTGAGGCGGCCGAGTCGGGCGTGGGCGAGGGCTACGCACACCAGGGCCCGGGCTTCCTGAACTCGGTCGTCGAGCGCGCCCCAGAGCCGCGCGGCGGTGTCGTAGGCGGCGGCGCTGGCATCGTGGCGGCCGTCGGCTTCGCGGTGGAGCCGGCCGAGGTACATCAGCGTGGTGGCCTGCAGTTCCTGTTCGCCGGCAGCGCGGAAGTGGTCGCGCGCTCGGGCGAAGTGCCGGGCGGCCGGACCGGTGTGGCCCTGACTGGACTCGATGCCGCCGAGCTGCATCAGCGCGCGCCCGAGCAGGCCGGGATCGGGTGCGCGCGCGCTGCGTGCCGTGCGCACCGCGTCTTCCAGGTGGTCCTGGGCGCGGCGCCACTCGCCGCGGTCGCGGTGGGCGAGACCGAGGTCGATGAGGACTCCGGCGGTGAGCGATGCGTCGTGTGCCTGCCGGGCGCAGCGGACGGCCGCGTGGAGCGTGGAGAGGGCGCCGGACGCGTCACCCGAGCGGGCATGGGCCCGGGCGAGGGCGTGGAGCGCACGGGCCCGGCCCGCGGTGTCCGCGGTGCGTCGGCAGCTCTCGTGAGCCTGCTGCAGCAACCGGACCGCGCCCCTGGTGTCGCCCTCGGCGAGCAGGATCTCGCCGAGGTTGAGTTGTGCCCCGCTCTCCACATCCGCCGCACCCGCCCTGCGGGCGCGGCGGATACCGTCCCGTAGCGCGGCGACGGCCTCTTCGGTGCGGCCCGTGCGGTAGAGGCTGATTGCCTGGTTGCAGTTCAGTCGGCACTCGTCGGCGGGCTGTCGCAGCACGCGGTACAGCTCCTGGCTGCGCCGATAGGCGGTGACGGCCCGGGCGGAGTCGCCCGCGGCGTCGTGGGTGATGCCGGACTGTTCCAGCACGGTGGCGTGACCGGCCCGGTCCCCGTCGTCCTGGTAGCGCTGCGCCGCCTCGGCAAAGGCGGCGTGGGCGTCGTCGTAACGCCGCAGCGCCCGGTGGGCGGTGCCGAGCCGGACCAGAATGTGCGCGGCGCGGTCGCCGTCGAGGGCCGCGGTGTAGTGCGCGGCGGCGCGGTCGTGCTGGGCCCGTGCGGTGGCGATGTCGCCCAGTTCGATGAGGCAGGTGCGCTCATGAGGACCACAGGTGGCCTGGCCGGCCGGGCCGCGGTGCAGCCGGTGCGCCTCGGCTGCGGCACGGTGGGCTGCTTCCAGTTCCCCCAACTGCCGCAGGACCCGGGCGAGTCGGTACAGCGCCTGCGCGAGCGGAAGATGCCCACCGGTGGACCGCAGTTGGCGTACGGCGCGGGTGAGCAGGGTCCTGGCGCGGGCGTATTCGCCACGCGCCTCGTGCAGCCGGCCCGTGTTTGCCAGGGCCATGGCGTGGGCGGTGCCGTCTGCGGCGGCCGCCGCGGCGGAGGCCGCGTGCTGCGCGGTGGCCTGCCAGGCAGCCAGCTCCTCCTGCTCCTCCAGGTGCGGCGCGAGGGCGAAGGCGAGCCGCCAGGCATACGGGCGAAGCGGGGCCGGCAGCCCGGCGGCCTGTTCCACCAGGGCGAGCAGGTTCTCCAGCTGCTGATCCAGCCAGCCGGACCGCCGGGGCGCGCCCGCGGTCAACTGCTCCTCGTACCACTCCAGGACCCGCCCGAGGGCAGACCGGCGCACGCTGTCGTCGTCCTGCTCGGCCGAGCGCTCGTGGGCGAAGAGACGCAGCAGGTCATGGAAGTGGATCTGGCCGGGTCCCGCGGCGTCCGACTCCACCAGATGGAGCCGGATCAGCCGGTCCAGGGCGGCCCTGGCCTCCGGCAGCGGCACCCCCACCGTGCGGGCGGCGGCCTCGTACGGGAGATCGACGGTGTGCGCGACGGCAGCGAGCCGGAAGAGCCGTTGCTCGGTGTCGGTCAGTTCGCGGTAGCTGAGCTGGAAGCTGGCGCGTACGTCGAGATGGCCGGAGGCCAGGGTGGCCAGCCGCTGGCGTTCGTCGGCAAGCCGGGCGGAAAGGTCACGCATGGTCCAGCCCGGGCTGTGCTTGAGCCGGGAGCCCGCGATCCGCAGAGCGAGCGGCAGCCGCCCGCAGAACCTCACGACGTCATCCGTGCTCTGCCGGTCGGCGTTGACCGCGTCGACGCCGACGATGCGGGTCAGCAGCTCGACCGCTTCGGCATCGGTGAAGACGTTGAGGGTGAGGGAGTGCGTCGCCTCCAACCCGGCCAGCCGGGAGCGGCTTGTGATCACTATGGTGCACGAGGCGCTGCCGGGCAGCAACGGCCGCACCTGTGCCTCACTGGAGGCGTTGTCCAGCAGGATCAACGCTCGCTTGCCCGCGAGCAGGGTCCGGTAGCGCGCGGCGGCGGCCTCCACGGTGCGTGGGACGCGGCGCTCGCCGAGGCTGTGCAGGAACTGCTCCAGCACCGCCAGCGGCTCCGCGGGCTCCGGATCGTCGTCCGCGCCCCGGAGGTTGGCGTACAACCGGGCGTCCGGGAACCGCCCCACCACACGGTGCGCGAGATGGATCTGCAGGGTGGACTTGCCCACGCCGGGTGTGCCGTCGATGGCGGAGATCAGCAGCGTTCGCGAGCCGGCCTTGATCAGCCGCTGGAGCTCCAGCAACTCCTCCTCACGGCCGGTGAAGTCGCCCACGTCCCGCGGGAGTTCGTCAGGTGCTGCGGTCGCGCCCGGTTCGCCCGTCGTGGAGGCACGGACCTGCAAGGTGACGGCCAGCGCCAGCAGGGCGCCCTCCACCGCCCAGGGCGCCCACCCGCTACCGCCGACCCAGTCCTTGACCGTGTCGGTGGCCACGCCCTGCACGATCGCCAGCAGGCTCGCCGCGGCGGCGGGCAGCGCGGCAGGCAGGTACCGGCGGTGGCGCATGCGACGGCTCGTCCCCGCCACTACGGAATGATGGGCA
Organism: Streptomyces bugieae; assembly: GCF_036352915.1. NCBI lineage: Bacteria > Bacillati > Actinomycetota > Actinomycetes > Kitasatosporales > Streptomycetaceae > Streptomyces > Streptomyces bugieae. Next base: position 275,098 of record NZ_JAZBJP010000002.1, on the reverse strand, counting down.
CCCGCGGGGCCGGCGGGGCCACCGGCGCGAGGTGCGGGACCTCAACCCGCGGCGGATCGATCGGCACCGACTTCCTGCCGGACGAGCCGGGACCCTCCTGGACGCGGCCCTGCCCGGCGCCCGACCAGCCCGGATAGTTGACCGAGCCCTGCGTGGGGAGAACGCCGGGATAGCGGCCGCCGAAGCCGGGGGTCGGGTAGCCGTTGGAGCCGTAGCCGAATCCGTACCCGCAGGTGTTGTAGGCGGGGAGGCGGACCTCCTCGTACCACACCTTCAGCTTCTTCAGCCCGTGCGCGCCCTTGCCGACCCCGTAGAGGTGGGGGAGCTTCAGCGTCTTGCCCACGTGCAAGCACGGCCCACCGGAGTCCAGCGCGGACTCCGCCGCTGTCCCCGACTCCTCAGCCCCGCTCGTCGAGGCGTGGGGCGTGGGAGTGGAAGTGGGCGTGGGCGTCGATGACGGTTCCTCCGGGCTCACGGAGGCTGCCGGCGGGCGCGCCGTGCGGTGGGCTTGTACCTGCCGGTCGGCCCCGCCGCTCACACCGGCGTAGAGCCCGGCGGCCATCCCGAAGAGCACCACTCCCGAGAGCGCGGCCCCCGGTGTCACACCACGCCTCGGAGTGCGCATGGACGTTCACCCCCTCTCCCGCTCACGGTAGGGGAGAGGGGCCCCACCATGACGGGATTCCATTGGAAAAGGCTGACTTTCGGCCACCGACCGTCGTCGCCGCCTCGCACACGGTCGCGTCCGCGGTGGCTTCATCACGCCGGCGTGAATCGTGGGCTCAGCCCGCCCTGTCCGGGGGAGGGCGGGAAGGCACGGATCACGCCAATCTCCCACGCTCCAAAGGAAGTTGCGCCGATCCGTTGACCGTCGGATCGGCGCCGCTCAACGATGTGGGGTCGCATCCCCCACCCCTGCCCCAGGAGGCAGCATGCAACGCTCCCGAGCGGTAGCCGTCGGCACTCTCATCCTGCTCACCTGCACCGCCGCAGGCGCACACGCCGCGGAGCCGAAGGGCAAAGCGCCCACTGCCGTGTCCTGGTGCGAGCAGCAGGGTGGCACCGCGCAGAAGGAAGTGCCCTACTACACCAAGACCGGTACGCAGATGGTCCAGCTGGGCGGTGAGCGGGAGATGTGTACGTTCAGCGCCAAGGACGGCTCCCGGATCATGATCGCGGCCGACTCGCTGGCCGCCGACAAGCCCACCCTGGCCGCCCTCGCCTACCTTCATGCACCGAAGGATCCCGGTGGCAAGCCGGGCAATCCGTCCATCGCCTACTGCCAGACCCTCAACGGCACGGCGATGTACGGCCCGAGGCCGACCGACGGCGGCGGCTGGGCGCCGCCCGGCGAAACCCGTCCGGACAAGGCCGTCACCGCCTGCATGTTCGGCGACGGATCGCTGATCGATGCCTGGGGACTCAAGTACAAGGAAGGTGGTGTCATACGGGGTGCCGACCTCACCAAGAAATTCCGCGCCGCCATCCCCTGAGCCCGTGACGTGGCCCGGGCCACGTCGGTCCACGGTGGAGCGACAGCAGGGCGGCAGCGCTCGCCCATGTGCCTGAGCCGGAGTGCAGGACGGGCCCGGAGCTCCATGCCCCCACCCGGCCGGGCCGCCCCGAACCTCACCTCTCCAGCAGCCGCCGCACGGACGGCACTGCCGCCAGGCCGTCCTCGTACCCGAGCACGGCCGCCACGCCCCGTACGTCCGGGTCGAAAGGATCGGCGCCGAAGCCTGCGCGTGCTCGTTCGGACGGCTCGATGACCACCGCCCGGTCGAGGACCTCCTGGCGTTCCTCGCTCGCGTAGGCCGGCAGCTCCGGCATCGGCCGGAGCACGATCACGCGGTCGGCGTCCCGGGCGAGTTCGGCGTTGGTGGCGGAGAAGGTCGCACCGTCGATGTAGTTCTCCTCTCCGATGGCGACCACCGGCCACAGTCCGGGGACGGCGCAGCTGGCGGTGAGGGCGTCGACGAGGCCGACCCCCGATGTGCTGGTGAAGACACTTCTGCTGCCGTCCCCGCGCACCGCGGTGACGCTGAAGCGGTCGCTGGGCCAGGAGTCTTCCGCCACCCGCTGGGCGACGGCGTCACGACGTCGGGACGGTTCGGTTCCGGAGCGCTCGTGGGACAGTTGCATGAACCGTCGGGTCTTCGCCGCCAGGGAATCCTCACTGCCGTGGACGGCGAGGATCTCCGGCATCACGTCGGTGAGGGCCACTGCCGGGGCGAGTTCGTCATTGCGGCGCCACTTGCGCACCACTCTGTCGTACTCGGCGCGCGCCGCCCCGGCCTGGAGCACGGCGGCCGCGACGGCGGCGCCGGCGGACGTTCCGATCACGTGGTCGACGGTGTCCAGGCGGAGGGACCCGGATTCTTCGAGTGCCGCGAGCGCGCCGATGGTCCAGCCGATCCCGGCGAGCCCGCCGCCTCCGAGCACCAGTGCCGTCGAATCGTGCGACATGCGCATCCCCCTCGCGTGGTCGGGCCGGTCGGCCGCTGTGCCGTGTCCGCTGTTCAGCCCGATCTTGAAGCGATCTATTCCGAGCGCTCGTCCCGCAATCCCCACCCGCCGGGGTGGGGCGGGGGAGCGACAACGACCCCTGGCCATCCGGCCGTTGTGATGAGCCCCGAGTTGGGGGCCGGTCCTGGTCCGGTCGAGGAGCCCGTCGACGCGCCTCCGGCGGAGGACGTCTGCCCCCGCCCGGTGGTGGCGTCGACCCCTCGCTCGCTGGAGATCGACGACTACACCGAGAGGAGCGTGCGCATGGCCGGACAGGCAGCGGTGCGCCGGAGGGTGCCCGCCCCGCACCCTGCGACGTGCTCCAGCGGTACGTGGACCGGCAACCCCACGACCTGCACGACTCCGACTGAAGCGGGGGCGGGCGGGTAAACGGCCAGCGTTGATCGAACGGCCCGGCCCGCTGTTGGGCATCCGTCGCGATGCGGGGCCGTCGCCCTACTTCTCGGGAGCTGATGGTGACCACCAACGCTGGCGTCAGCGTTTCGCGGACCGGCTCCGGCGGCCGGCCGGGCGGCGCGCGGATGCGTCCCTTCGCCCATCTGTTCCGGTGGCTTTCGGTGGCGGCGCTGCTCGTGGCCGCCGCCGGACTCGTGGCGGCGGCGGTACTGGCGTCGCCCTGGTGGTGGCCGCCGGCCCTGCTCTTCCTGGCCCTCGGCGGGGTCGGCACCGCGGACCTGGTGCAGCGTCGGCACGCGGTGCTGCGCAACTACCCGGTCATCGGCCATCTGCGGTTCGCGCTGGAGGCGATCAGGCCGGAGCTGCAGCAGTACTTCGTCGAGCGCAACTTCGACGGCCGGCCCTTCGACCGTGATGTGCGCAGCATCGTCTACGAGCGGGCCAAGGGGACCGAGGCGGAGGAGCCGTTCGGCACCGAGCGCGACGTCTATGCCGCCGGCTACGAGTTCATGGTGCCGTCGATGGCCCCCAAACCGGTTCCCGACCGGCAGCCGACGGTCCGGCTCGGCGGCCCGGACTGCACCCGGCCGTACGACATGGCGCTGCTGAACGTCTCGGCGATGAGTTTCGGTTCGCTGTCCGCCAACGCGATCCTCGCCCTGAACCGCGGTGCCGCCCTCGGCGGGTTCGCCCACGACACCGGGGAGGGCGGTCTGTCCGAGTACCACCTGCGGCACGGTGGCGATCTCGTCTGGGAGATCGGGACCGGGTACTTCGGCTGCCGGACCGCGAAGGGCGACTTCTCGCCGTCGGAGTTCGCCGACAAGGCGGCGCACGACAGCATCAAGTGCGTCTCGCTGAAGCTGTCCCAAGGCGCGAAGCCGGGCATCGGCGGGGTACTGCCCGGCGACAAGGTGAGCGCGGAGATCGCCCGGGTCCGGGAGGTGCCGGAAGGACGGACGGTGACCTCCCCGCCCTACCACCGGACCTTCTCCACCCCGCGCGAACTGGTCCGCTTCCTCGCGCGGATGCGCGCACTGGCGGGCGGCAAACCCACCGGCTTCAAGCTCTGCGTCGGCTCCCGGAGGCAGTTCCTCGCGGTCTGCAAGGCCATGCTCCAGGAGGGCGTCACCCCGGACTTCATCATCGTCGACGGCGCCGAGGGCGGCACCGGGGCCGCTCCCCTGGAATTCGCCGACCACCTGGGCGCTCCGCTGACCGAGGGCCTGATCACCGTGCACAACGCCCTGGTCGGCTGCGGGCTGCGGGACCGGATCAAGATCGGCGCGAGCGGCAAGGTGGCCACCGGCGCGGACATGGTCAAGCGCATGATCCAGGGTGCCGACTTCACCAACGCGGCACGCGCCATGATGATGGCCGTCGGCTGCATACAGGCCCAGCGGTGCCACACCAACACCTGTCCGGTCGGGGTGGCCACCCAGGACCCGCACCGGGCCCGGGCGCTGGACGTGGCGGACAAGTCCGCGCGGGTACACCGGTTCCAGAAGGCGACGGTGGACAGCGCCCTGCAGATCATGGGCTCGATGGGTGTCCAGCACCCCGGCGAACTCCGCCCCCACATGCTGCGTCGCCGCCTCGACCCGCTCACCGTCCGCTCGTACGAGGAGCTGTACGAGTGGCTCTCCCCGGGCGAGTTGCTGGCCGTTGCGCCGGAGGAGTGGGCCGCGGACTGGGCGGCGGCCGACCCCGACTGCTTCGCCGTCTGACCCCGAAGGGACCGCACATGGCTCGCCCTTCAGGTCCGGCATGGTGTGTGCATGCTCTTCGGCGGGGCAGGAGTTCCGTTGACCGGGCCTTACGAAGGGGAAGGAGCCACTCATGAGTGTCAGCAGCGCCAGGGCCGAGACCACTCAGGACGTCGGTGTCGTCGACGGGCCGACCGCGGTACCCGCTCCGCCCACCGAGCTGCCCCTGATCGAGTCGCCCGAGAACCTCGCCCCCGGAGACGCCCGGGAACTGACCCACCTGTTCTTCGAGCGGTTGGAAAAGCTGGAGGAGGGCACGCCCGAGTACCAGTACGCGCGCAATACGCTCATCGAGATGAACCTCTCGCTGGTGCGTTATGCCGCCCGGCGCTTCCGCAATCGCGGCGATGATTTCGAGGACATCGTGCAGGTCGGCACGATCGGCCTGATCAAGGCCATCGACCGCTACGACCTGGCGCGCAACGTGGAATTCACCACGCTCGCCATCCCGTACATCACGGGTGAGATGAAGCGCTTCTTCCGTGACACCACCTGGGACGTACGGGTGCCCCGGCGGCTGCAGGAGTTGCGGGTCGACCTCGCCCGCGCCGGTGAGCACCTCGCCAACGAGCTGGGCCGGGACCCCAAGGTCTCCGAGCTGGCAGCTCACCTGGATATTCCGGAGGAAGAGGTCATCGAGGGGCAGGTCGCCGCCAACGGCTACAGCGCCTCGTCCATCGACGTCACCGTGGGGGACGACGACAACGACGTGCCGCTCGCGGACCTGCTCGGTGAATACGACGAGGAGATGTACCTCTTCGAGGACCTGCACACGCTCAAGCCGCTGCTGGACGGGCTGGAGGACCGCGACCGCCGGATACTGGAACTCCGCTTCGGCCAGGAAATGACCCAGGCCGAGATCGGGGAAATCCTCGGTGTCTCCCAGATGCACGTCTCCCGCCTGCTCAACCGCTGCCTGGCCCAGCTGCGCACCGCCATGCTCCGCACGGACTGACCGACGACCGACGGGTGCATCAACGCCTGTCGAGTGCGGGTCCGTTTCTCAACGGACCCGCAAGCCGGCGCCGTCCGCAAGGTCGTGACTGCGGTCGTCGCCGGGATGCCGGTGCCCGCCCGGGCCGGCATTGCCATCACGTGGTTCCGTGCCCCTCAAGGGCGGCCAGGACGAAGGGATGTCCTGCGGGGTCCGCATATCGACGGATGTCGAAGGGCCCGCCGTTGTCCCGGGTCTCCAGGGGACGTGCACCGAGGTTGATGGCCTCACGCTCCGCCTGGTCCATGTCGTCCTCGGGGACCACGAAGTGCAGGTGTGCCTGCTGTGAGGTGTCCGGCCGGGGCCAGCTCGGCGGCGCGGCGCCGTGGTCCCGCCGGACGGCGATGCGGACGCCCGCGGACTCGACGATCTCTATGTAGTCCGGGTGACTGCCGACGCGTGACGAGCCGCCGAGGAAGCGGGCGTAGAACTCGGCCAGTTCCTCGGGTTCGGCCGCATCCAGCACCAGTACGCTGCTCTTGGCGACGGCCATTCTGGATCCCTTCCTCCGGGGCAGGCCGGTGCCCGCCGTACACGTCGGTTACCCGGGGACCGCCCCGTCACGCAGCTACGGACGACGGGCGTCCGGCACCACTCGCGTCCGGCACCACTGGCGTCCGACGCTATGGGCGTCTCAGTCCTCGCGGGTGGCGTAGTTGAGTGCGCGCTCGCCCAGCATCTGCTCGACCACGTCGAGGAGGTCGAGGACGCCTTTGGCGATGGTGGTGGGTTTCTCGCCCGCCACGATGCGTCGGCCGATCTCGCTGTAGACCAGCGAGTGGAACCAGCCGATCTGGCTGGCCACCACGCGCGGCGTCTGGTCCCCGGGCCGGGCGCCGGTCTCCTCGGCCAGGACCGCGGCGAGCGCATCGGTCATCTGCCGGCCGAGGTCCTCCAGCCGGGCGGTGAGCGTGGGGGCGGCCCGCATCATCTCGAAGACCGGGGCGAATCCCGTGCTCAGGCCGATCTTGCGGTCGCGGCGCCGTAGTTCGTCGCGGAGCCCGGCGAGCACGGCCCGCGCGGCGGACTGACCCGGCTGCCGGGCGCGCACCATGTCGGCGAGCCGCTGCGGGGATGCCTCGTCCGGCGGGAGGACGAGGTCTTCCTTGGACTCGTAGTAGTTGTAGAGGGTGTTGACCGACACCTCCGCGGCCGCCGCCACCTCGGCGATGGTGACGTGGTCGAAGCCCCGCGCCACGAACAGGCCGATGGCCGTCTCGGAGATGCGCTGCCGCGTCTGCCGCTTCTTGCGCTCCCGCAGCCCTTCACCCATGGCGGGAGTTTAACCGCACTCCGTTTTTGCAGCGCGGTGCAGCGTTGCCGTCCGCTGCGGGCTCCGGTCCGGTTGCGGCCCGAGGTCGTTCAGGAGCCACCGGTCGGACAGCCGGGCCCGTGCGGCGAGGTGGTGGACGTACGCCTCGCGGACCTCGTCCGGTCCGGAGAACCCCGGCTCACCGGCCAGCCAGCCGTCCGGGACCGCGGCGACCACCCGGCGGAGCAGCTCCGGAGTGACCCGGTGCGCGAGGTCGGCGTCCGCCGCCCCCAGGTCGAGGTGGGGCGATCCCAGAGCGTGCCACCGGAAGTCGTACGCCCTGCCGGCCGCGTCCGCGGCGTCCGCCCACCGGTGGTGGAAGACCAGGGCGGCGCCGTGGTCGATCAGCCACAGGCGGGGCGGGCGGTGGCCGGAGGCCGGCCACGTCAGGAGGTTGGGGCTGTGCACCGTGCGGTCCACGTTGGCGGTGAACGCATCCAGCCAGACGACCCGGGCGGCCTCCGCCGGGTCGACGTCCAGCGCACCCGGCGTGAAGTCGGCGGCGCCCGGCAGATGGTCAACTCCGAGGTTGAGCCCCGCACTGGCGCGCAGGAGATCCTGCACCTCCTGGTGCGGCTCCTCCCGGGCGACTGCGGGATCGAACTGCACCAGCACCAACTCGGGTGTCCGAAAGCCAAGTTGACGGGCGAGTTCGCCGACGATCACCTCGGCGACGAGCGCCTTGCGCCCCTGCGCGGAGCCGGTGAACTTGACGACGTACGTCCCCAGGTCGTCGGCCTCGACGATGCCGGGAACGGAACCGCCGCTGCGCAACGGGGTCACGTAGCGGACGGCCGTCACCGTGCGCAGTGCGTCCGAGGGTGTCGCCATACGTTCCGCCCCTGCTCCCGTGCTTCCGGTCGGCAACCGGCCGAACCGAATCCCAGAAAAACTGAAGTGCACTGCAAATATACAGTCCACTAAGGTTTTGTTGGACGCTTCGACGGGAGGATGACGATGGACATGAACGAGCAGTCCGGCGAGCGGGACGCTGCGGTACGGCGCGCCAACGCGGCCCTGCAGACGTACACGCTCTCCGACGACGGTTGGCGCCGAAGTCCGGGCGAGACCTTGCAGCAGCTCCTCGCCGACCTGCTGTGCTGGTGCGACGACACCCAACGCGACTTCGACGCGGCCCTGGAACGCGCGCGGTCCCGGCACGCAGGGGGCTCACCCAAGTGACTGTGGGCTTGGTCACGACCCGTCGCGTTGCCCTTCTGTACTAGGGCAGGGGGGAGCAGCCCGAACGCCGGACGAGAACGGTCTGCGCTAGTACAGGGGTGCGGTAGAGCGGAAGTTGGCCGGTTGAAGGGGAGGCGCGTACGCCGTACGTTCAAGCCGCGTACAGCGTATTGAAGGAGCTTTCCATGCAGACCGTTCTCATCTCCGGCGGGGGAATCGCCGGGCCCGTTCTCGCCTACTGGCTTCACCGGCACGGCTTCGCGCCCACCGTCGTCGAACGTGCCCCGGGCCCGCGCCCCGGCGGCCAGGCCGTGGACATCCGCGGTGTCGCGCTCGACGTCATCGAGCGGATGGGCCTACGGGAACAGACGCGAAGCGTGCGCACCCGGATGCGTGGCATGTCGATCCTCGATCCCGATGGCCACGAGATCGACCGGTCCACCGAGGCGACCTTCAGCAGCGGCCGACTCGACAGCGACGACATCGAGCTGCTGCGCGAGGATCTGGTGCGCATGGTGTACGCAGCCACGCGCACCGACGTCGAGTACCTCTTCGGCACCGGCATCACCGCGCTCGACGAGGACGACGCCGGCGTGCACGTCGACTTCGATCGCGGGGCGTCCCGCCGCTTCGACCTCGTCATCGGAGCCGACGGCCTGCATTCGGCCGTTCGGCGTCTGGCCTTCGGTCCCGAGGAACGCTTCGCCCATCATCTGGGCAGCTATCTCTCGGTGTTCAGCGCGGACAACTTCCTCGCACTGGACCACTGGCAGATGTGGCTGCGTGACGGCGACGCGGGATTCGGCATCATGCCCGTCCGTGACAACACCGAACTCAGGATCGCCTTCGGCTTCCGGTCCGCGCCGCTCGGCGATGACCTTCGCAGCCACGATGCGCTGCGGCGCCTCGTGGCGGACAAGCTCGCCGCCCTGAGATGGGAAGGGACGCGCCTGGCCAAGGCTGTCTGGGAGGCACCGGACTTCTACTGCGACGCCATGGCCCAGATCCGCATGGACCACTGGTCACAGGGCAGGGTGGCCCTCCTGGGAGACGCCGGCCATTGCCCCTCGCCGCTCTCCGGGCAGGGCACCAGCCTCGCCCTCGTGGGCGCCTACGTGCTGGCTGACTGCCTCGCTCGGGCACGCGGTGATCACCAGGCCGGGTACTCCCACTACGAACAGCGGATGCGCCCCTTCGTGCGCCTCAACCAGGCACTGGCCACGGAAAATCCGGGCGGACCTGCTTCCGAGGCCTCCGTCGCGCACGCCAAGAGCGCCCTCTCGCTGGACGGGTAGGGGGTTCGGTCCGGCTGCGTCGCATCGACGCGGACGGCACGCACCGCATCTGGTTCGACTACGAAGTCGGCCGGTAGTCCGGGACGTGACGAGCCCGAGCCACAGCCGGTTGCAGCCCCAAGCGGCAGCCACACGGCTCGGGTTCACCGTCGCGTCAGGGACTCACGACGTCTGCCTCGTGTCCGGTTCGGGGCTCCGGTCGCGAGGGACCGCCCACAGCCGGACCAGTCGATCGTCGGAAGCGGTGGCGACCAGGGAGCTGTCCGGTGAGAACGCCACGGCGCGCACGGTGTCGCAGTGACCCGTGAGCTCCGCGCCGGCGCCGTCGCCCCCATCGGTCCGCAGCAACCACACGGAGTGCTCGTCCCCTCCGACAGCCAGCCAGGTCTGATCCGGTGAGAAGGCAAGCGCCTTCGGCGCGAGGACCTTCGGTACGCGACTGCCGGTGACCACCGTCCAAGTGCGCTGACGGGTCTGGAGGTGGCAGAGCCGCACTCCCTCCATCAATCCGCCCAGTGCGAGGATTCTGCCGTCCGGTGAGAGGGCCATGGCAGTGATCGAGGGGCCGGCACTGAGCAACGGCTGCAGGCTGTTGTTGGCCGGCGCCAGTTCCCATGCAGCCATGTCCCACATCCACGCCCGGTTGCCGCGCTCGACGGCAACGAGCAGCCCACCCGGAGAGATCGCCAACGACTCGATCGGGCTTCCGTGGCCGATGAGCGGTTCCCGCACGGCCTGCTGGGTGGCCGGAGCCCACAGGCGGACCGCGCTGTCGATGCCGCCGGTCGCCAGCACCTCGCCGTCGTGGGAGAACGCCGCTGCCCTGATCGAGCCGGTGGGCGCAGGAAGCTCACCAACGAGCTCATGGGTCGCGGTATCCCACAGCTGTACGGGTCTGCCTGCCTGAACAGCGGCCAACAACCGGCTGTCCGGCGAGAAGACCAACGCCCGTACCATTCCACCGCGTTGGGTGAGCCGGGTACCGACGGGCTCGCGGGTCAGGGGGTCCCACAGTTGCACCGATCCGTCATCTGCTCCGGTGGCCAGGAGACGGCCGTCCGGGGAGAACACCACCGCTCGGACGCTGTGCGGGCAGACGAGCGGGGGCAGTGCGACGTGGTGGCCGCGCCGCAGGGCGTAGTGCACCGCGCTCGTGGCAAGCGGCTCCTCCGGCTGCGGATGGTCGCCTTCGGCAGGAAGGGTGGTGCGGGGGGCCGTGGGGCGGGCGGCGGCTGTCGGGAGTGCGAAAGCCCGCTGGCCGTGAAGAGCCTCACCGAGCAGTTCCACCGAGAAGTTCCTCAGTTGGACGTCTCCGTCAGCGCCGGCAGTGGCGACGAACGTACCGTCAGGTGAAAAGGCGACCGCGAAGATCGGGCCCTGGTGCAGTGCCGCGACGAACGGCCCCGTATCGTCCTCCTGCGCCCAGACCCGCAGCGTGCCGTCATGGCTGCCCGCCGCCACCAGACGCGAGCTCCCGGGAAGCATCGCCACGGCGTACACGGCGCTGCCGGGCGGACTCAAGGTCAGCACCTTGGCGGCGTCTTCGTGTCGGGTGTCTCCCACGTACACCGCTCCGCTCGCGTGCCCGACAGCGAGGGTGCACGAGGAGTCGGCCATCGCGAACACCGGGCCGTACCCCTCCAGGAATCGTGTGGGCTCACCCGAGTCCTGGGTCCACAACTTCACATGGCCGTTGGCGTCCCCGGCCGCAAGGTCGGAGCCGGGCGTGGCCAGGGCGATCATCGGGGTGCCCTGCCCGTCGAGCGGTGTGCTGTAGGGCTTGAGCGAGTACGTGAGCCACTGCCGGATGGTGCCGTCGGCGCCGGCCGCGACCACCCGGCTGCCGTTGCCCCGGAACGTCACGGCGTGGACAGGACCGTCGTGGCCCGTCAGGGGGTCGCCGACCGGCTCCCGCGAGTAGGTGTCCCACAGGCGCACCGTGCCGTCAGCGCCACACGTCGCCAAGTACCGCCCGTCTTGGGAGAAGTGCACCCCGTAGACCGGCCCCATATGTCCGGTGAGCGGGGCGCCGAGCGGCTTCGCCTCGCCTCCGCTGCGCGCGGTGGTGGTGTCCCAGAGCTGGATGGTCCCGTCCGCACCGCCGGCCGCCAAGCAGCGCCCGTCCGGGGAGAACGCCAGACAGTAGACAGCGCGGCTGCCCTCCACAAGGGGCAGACCGTACTTGTCGCGCATGCGGAGGGGCGGGGGCGACGGCGTCGAGTCCCCTTCAGGGTGCACCCGATCTACCGCGCCGTCGTGGTCCGGCCGTTCGGAGGAGACCGGCGTGAGGAGGGCGGTACTGCGCCTCGATTGCAGCGCGACAGCGGCTGTCCACCACGTGCGCCATTCGTCCAGCTCCCGTGCTCTGCGGTCGGGCGGAACACACTCCTCACCGTACTCGTCCCAGGACATCAGGGTTCGCACGATGAGCATGAGGGTGTCGATGCTGACGTGCTTTCCGTTGAAAGCGGCGCTCTGGGTTCCGAGCGGTAACGAGGTCGTCTTGCCGAACAGCGTCTTCGCGCGCGCTTCGATCTTGCGCAGGGAGGGTTTGCCCCGCTGCGTTTTCAGCCGGGTCAGACGCGTCCCCAAGTCCGCGAGTGCCTCTTCGTAGCTGCCTTCTGCCACCTGCTGGTCGACCACGTTCGTTCTCCCCGCTGCGTCCCGGAACAGCAGGTTAGGGCTCGTCCGACGAACGGGCGTGAACTTTCCTGAACAAGCCTGAACGCGAACGTGTTCGACTGAACACGGCCGTCGCTGAACGGTTGTTCCGAGCTGATCAGCGCTTTGCGGGTTCGTTCGATCGATGCAGGTCACGGCGGTGCACGGGGCCAGAGTTGAGGCATGTCGAACTCAAATCACTTCCCGCCCGTCAACGCTCCTTCCTCCGACCGAGCCGAGTCCGAGCCGGAGCCGCCGTTCTTGTCCGTGCACACCACCGTCGTGCTGTTGGCCGCCGTCGTCATCGGGATCGTCGTCGGCTGCCTGACGGCTCTGGCCGGGACGCCGGTCGCGGCAGCGGTCGTCGCCGGGATGGCGGCGGCCGGCGCCGGCATCCCGGTTCTGCGCTCCCTCATCCGGTGACAGCGCGCCCGCTGGGGCGACCTCGCTGCGTTGCGCCGCGTACCAGGAGAGCGACGGCCGGACCGCCGGCTATGCGCTCCACCGGCACAGCTCCGTGCCGGACGGGTCGGTCCCGCTCTCCTGAACGGCCGCTCAGCTGCCGCCGTCGGTCGACACGAGGATCTGGCGGTGGCGCTCTCGGTAGGTGGACCAGGACGCGGATCGGCTCGGCGGCTGAGGAAAAGCGCTGGTAGGCGCGTCGGCGCGGCGTGTGAGTGCCGTGCTCACCTGCGTCGATGATCGCCGGCGGCGGCTCTGCGCGACGGGCGGTCGTCGGGAATAGCATGGAAAGGAGCGGCACCGGGACGGGGCGCACCCGCCCGTAATGCCTCGCGGCGGGGACGCGAAAACAGGGAGGTGGAGCCATGCCCTGGAATCTGACCGGCACGTACCTGGAGAGCTGCAACTGTGACGTGGTGTGTCCCTGCACCACCTCGGGCCTGACCGCCCCGGCCGACCACGAGCGCTGCCAGGTGACCTTCGCGTTCCATGTGGACAGCGGGAACGTGGACGGCGTGGACGTGTCCGACCGCAACGTCGCCGTCTTCATCGACGGGCCGCGGGTGATGGCCGACGGTGGCTGGCAGGTGGCGCTGTACATCGATGCTTCGGCCGACGACGGACAGGCGTCGGCGTTGGGAAAGGTCTTCTCCGGCCAGGTAGGTGGGCCGATGGCGGTGCTCACTCCGCTGATCGGCGAGGTCCTCGGCGTGCAGCGCGTTCCCATGGAATACCGCGACGACGGCCGCCGCCACGCCGTGCGGGTGGGCGACGCCATTGACATCGAGATCGAGGACCAGATCGCCCCGCAGTACGGTGCGGACGGCCCGGTGATGGGCCTGACCGGCATGTTCCACCCGGTGAACAGCACACTGACGATCGCCCGGTCCACCCGGGCGACGGGCAACGGTGTGTACGGCCGGTCCTGGGACTTCACCGGCGGCAACGGACACCACGCACCCTTCACGTGGGCCGCGTGAACGGCCTACCGATTACCGTCCGCCGCACGGCGGTCCCCTCCGGGCTACTGCTGATCGCGGCGGCCGCCGCCTGGATCTGGGTGGCGACGCGCTGGGGCGGCATGCGGGCGATGCCCGGCACCATGGGACTGGGCCTGCCCGCCTTCCTGGCCGTGTGGACGCTGATGATGGCGGCGATGATGTTGCCCGCCACGGCGCCCGTCGCCGCGCTGTACGCCCGCACCATCACCGTCCGGCGGACGCCGCGCATGGTCGTCTTCACGGTCGCCTACCTGCTCGTCTGGGCCGCGGCCGGACTGCCGGCCTACGCGCTGGCCGTCGGCCTCGGTCGGGCGGCGAGCCTCCCCACCGAGGTGGGGACCGCAGCAGCCGCGGCCGTGTTCGCAGTCAGCGGCGTCTACCAGCTGACGCCCCTCAAGGACCGCTGCCTGGCGAGGTGCCGCTCGCCGCTCGGACTGATGCTGCGCTACGCCTCGTACCCGCGGCGATCGCGCGATCTGCGTGCCGGGGCCCACCACGGAGCCTTCTGTCTGGGCTGCTGCTGGTCGCTGATGGTGCTGCTGGCGGCGTTCGGTCTGATGAACCTGTGGGCCATGGTCGTCCTGGCCGCCGTGATCACCGCCGAGAAGCTCGTCCCGGCCGGCCGCCTGGTGGCCCGTGCCGTGGGAATCGCCTCGCTCGCCCTGGCCGTTGCGGTCGTCTGGGTTCCGGCGCTGGCCCCGGGCCTGACCGGCGGCGGAATGACCGGGATGTGAGGACGGGCCGTCCCGGGGGGCTCGCGCATCCTCCCTCAACGACACCATCGGCCCGACCTCCACCGTGGGGCCATCACCTCCCCACACGTCATGTCGCGGCGGCGCCCGTCGGTTTGTGAAGGCGTCAGGCAGAGCGTGGGGGTGATTCGAGGCCGTGCCGGAGCGGGGCGTGTGCGGGCTGAGAGACTGGCGGGCATGGATATCGAGCGCAGGAACAACGTCACCGTCACGGGCAACCCGCAGGGGCCGACGGTGGTGCTGGCTCACGGGTTCGGATGCGATCAGAACATGTGGCGGCTGACGGTGCCTGCCCTCGCCGAGGACTACCGGGTGGTGCTCTTCGACTACGTGGGTTCGGGCCGCTCGGATCCGGCCGCGTTCTCGGAGGACCGGTACGCCACTCTGGACGGCTATGCCCACGACGCGGTGGAGGTGTGTGACGCGCTCGACCTGCGGGGTGCGGTCTTCGTGGGGCACTCGGTCAGCGCGATGATCGGGGTGCTGGCCGCCGGCCTGGCGCCGGAGCGCATCGGGGCGCTGGTGATGGTCGCTCCGTCTCCGCGGTACATCGACGACGACGGCTACCGGGGCGGGTTCAGCGCCCCGGACATCGACGAGCTGCTGGCGTCACTGGAGTCGAACTATCTGGGCTGGTCGGCGGCGATGGCACCGGTGATCATGGGGAACGCGGACCGGCCCGAGCTCGGCGAGGAGCTGAAGAACAGCTTCTGCGCCACCGACCCGGACATGGCACGGGTCTTCGCCCGCACCACGTTCCTGTCGGACTCCAGGAACGACCTGAAGAGCGTGCGGGTACCGACGCTGGTGCTGGAATGCACCCAGGACGTCATCGCCCCCCGCGAGGTCGGGGCCTTCGTCCACCAGGCGATCCCCGGCTCGGAGTTGGTCACTCTCGAGGCGACCGGCCACTGCCCGCACCTGTCCGCGCCCGCGGCCACCAACGAGGCGATCGCCGGCTTCCTGGCAGGCCTGCGGTGATGTGCCGCACCGGGCAGCCGGACCCGCACGACGCGGGCGACGAGCAGACCTCGGATGCGGCGTTCGCCGCACTGCTGGAGGACAGCGCCGAGGAGCTGTACGAGAGTGCGCCGTGCGGTTACCTGTCCACGCTGATGGACGGGACCATCGCCAAGGTCAATACGACGTTGCTGGGCTGGCTCGGCCTGGAGCGCGCGGCAGTGGTGGGCCGGATGCGGTTCCCCGACCTGCTGACCGTGGGCGGGAAGCTGTACCACGAGACGCACTTCGCGCCGCTGCTGCGGATGCAGGGCGAGATCGGCGGCATAGCCCTGGAGGTCAAACGGGCCGGCGGTGCCCGGATGCCGGTGCTGGTCTCCTCCGTGGTCAAGCACGGCGATGCCGGCGAGCCGCTGCTGATCCGCACCACGGTCTTCGACGCCCGGGACCGCCGCGCCTACGAGGAGGAACTCCTGCGCGGCCGGAAAGCGGCCGAAGAAGCGCGCAAACAGGCGGAGGCCGACCGCGCCCGGCTGCAGGAGGCGCTCGCCGTGCTCCAGCAGTCGCTGCTGCCCGCCACCCTGCCGCCGGTGCCCGGAGTGGAGACGGCCGCGCACTACCACACCGCCTCTCCGGACCGGCTCGGCGGCGACTTCTACGACGTCTTCCCCGTCGACGGCAAACGCTTCGCCTTCTTCCTCGGCGATGTGTGCGGCAAGGGTCCCCAGGCCGCCGCGGTCACCTCACTGACCCGCTACACCCTGCGCGCCGCCGCCCTGCACGACCCCGACCCCGTCTCCGCCCTGTCCACCCTCAACAAGGTGCTCCACGAGCGGTACACCGGCAGCGGCGACCCGCGCTACTGCACCGCCGTGTTCGGCACTCTGGAACCCGACCCGGTGACCGGGCAGGTCGCCATCCACCTCGCCTCGGGCGGCCACCCGCCGGTCCTCGTCCTGCGGGCCGACGGCACAGCCGACTTCCTGCCCACCCCCGGCGGACTCCTCGTCGGTGTCCTGCCCTCCGCGCGCTTCGTCACCGCCACCACGTGCCTGGCCCCCGGCGACACCCTCCTGCTCTACACCGACGGCCTCACCGAAGCCCGCACCGGCCAGGACCGCACCAGCTTGTACGGCGACGAGGCCCTGCTCGCCTTCGCCGCCCGCCATGCCGGCAAGTCCCCAACTGACGTCATCCAGGCCCTGACCGACCTGCTGGATAGCTTCGGTGCCGGACTCGACGACGACACCGCCCTCCTCGCCCTCGGCGCCCGCGCCCCGACCCTCTGACGAAGAACACCCGATGAGCCCGCTGAAGATCACCGCCCAAGACGCTGCGACCGGTCCCGTCCTGGAGATCGCCGGCGAACTCGACCACGTCCACGCGAACACCCTGCGCGAGGTGCTCACCACGCTCACCCTCCGGCCGGGTCAGCGCCTCGTCCTGGTCCTCGCCGCCATGGAATTCTGCGACTCCAGCGGCATCACCGCCCTGATTGCCGCCTACCGCCATGCCCAGGCCGCCCACGCAGACTTCGCGCTCGCTGCCGTCCCCGCCCCAACTCGGCGCATCTTGCGCATCGTCGGCCTCGACCAGACCTTCCGCCTCCACCCTGACAGCGACACCGCCACCCGGCCCCGACCCACGACGACCTGATCCGGGGTCCGCAGATCTTGTGGGTGTAACGCTCCGTAACGCGGGTACGGGCTCACAACGCCGGAGAGCTACCGTGGCGTTGGTCAAGCCCGCGGTGCTGTACCGGCAAGGCACAGGAGAAAGGAGCCACCGTCATGAGGAGCATCTGGACCTACCCGGCCGAGACCGGCCACGACAGCGCGATGACGCTGACGGGGTACAGCGTGGAGACGCCCCATGAGGCGCTCGGGCAGGTGCAACGTCAGATGGACGACCCCGGACGGCAGCACCTTGTGGTCGACACCGGAGTGTGGTTCTTCGGCGAGAGCGTATTGGTCCCTGCGGGCATCGTGCGGACCATCGACACGGACACCAAGACGGTCACGGTCAACCGGACCAAGGACGAGATCAAGGCCGCACCCCGGTTCGCCCGCGACAGCCAGACGACCGACGCGGGCTACCTCACCGAGGTCGGCCATTACTACATGTCCCTTGGGGAACCGGTCCTCTTGTAGCCGCCCCGGAGGCCCCGTTCCAGGGCGCTGCGCTTTTCCCGGTTCGAAGAACCAGGAATAGCCCCTGATCACCGGGGCAGGCGATGCATCGTCACAGACCGGACAGAGAGGCGGAACGGAGAAAGGGCATGGCTGAATTCCTCACGGATATCGAAACCATCCGGGAGCGAGCGCGCGCGGAGATTGAGAAGGGCCCGATCACGGATGCCTACGGCGCGGATCTGGAGCGGGTCCTCCAGGTGCTCAACGAGGCCCTGGCCACGGAGATCGTCTGCACGCTCCGGTACAAGCGGCATTACTACACGGCGTCCGGGCTGTATTCGGAACCCGTCGCGGCCGAATTTCTGGAACACGCCGCAGAGGAACAGCAGCACGCCGACAAACTGGCGCAGCGCATCGTCCAGCTCGGTGGCGAACCGGATTTTGATCCCGACACCCTGACGAAGCGTGCGCACTCCGGGTACGACGCCAGTACCGATCTGATCGAGATGATCAAGGAGGACTTGGTCGCCGAACGCGTCGCCGTGGCCTCCTACACCGAGATCACACAGTGGCTGGGCGACGGCGATCCGACGACCCGCAGGGTCTTCGAGGAACTCCTCGCGCAGGAGGAGGAACACGCCGACGACCTGCGCGGCCTGCTGGAGCGGATTCCCCGGCACACCACGAACGAACTGTCCGACCGGGCCTGACCGGGTGTGCGGTGTCCTCCCGGCGAGCGAGGACACAGCGCACTGTCGACCACAGCGAGGGAGCCCCACACATGCCTGATTCCGACCTGCTGAGCGTGGAAGTCACCGTCATCGACGAGCGGACCGCGCTGGTCGCGGTGCGCGGTGAGCTGGACACCGACACCGGTACCGCCCTGCACCACCAGCTCGCCAATCAGCTGGCACACGGCCGGCGGTATCTCGTGCTCGACCTGAGGGAGGTTCCGTTCATGGATTCCTCCGGGCTGAACGTCATCATCAGGGCGCACAATGACACCCGTCAGGTCGGCGGGAGCGTGCACCTGGCCGCCGTCTCACCGACCGTCCGGCGCCTGCTCGACCTGACGGGGATCAGCTTCACCACACCGGTCCGGGACACTCCGGAGGAAGCACTGTTCGAACTCGCCGCCGCGTCCCTGCCGGAGCCGACTCCGCCTTCCTGAGCGCATGCCGGAATTCCGCAGACGTGGAACCCCGTTCAGGGGTGGGTGTCCAGCAGGTCGGCGACGAACTTGCGGAGGACGCCCCGGGTGACGGGGGTGACGCCGTGCATCAGCTGGGAGCCGTAGGCAAGCGCGACACCGCACGGGGCCCATCGTCAAGGCTCAGACGACCTGAGCCGCTGCGGATGCCGGGGACTGCTCACCGCGGGTTCCCGCCGCCCACCGTGACACCGGCCCCATGGCGTACGACGTCGCCAGTACCAGGCCCCCGAGCAGGAGCCAACCGGTCGTGCCCGCCCCCAGGAGCAGTCCGGTGAGCAGCAACGGCCCGAGCGTACGGGCGACCGTGACGCCGGTGCCGAAGAAGGCCTGGTACTCACCCACGCGCCCCGCCGGTGCCAGATCGAAGCCGAGTTGCCAGGAGCCGGCCGACTGGAGCATCTCGGCGGCGACCAGCAGCACCGACCCGCCCACCAGAACGGTGACCGCGACCCACGGCGCATGCCCGGCCGAGAACACGAAGACCCCACAGGTCAGCAGCATGAGCACCCCGGAGTGACGGAGGGCGCGGGCCGCCGTGGGCAGTCCGGTGACCGACCGAGCGGCACGGACCTGGAAGAGCATCACGGCAACGGTGTTGAGAATGAAGAGCGCGGAGACCAGCCACTCCGGGGCGTGGGTGCGCTCGGTGATCCACAGGGGCAGGCCCACGCTGAGCAGCGGCATCCGGAGCAGCAGTACGGTGTTGAGCAGGGTGACGACGGCGTACGGCCGATCCCGCAGCACCTCGAGCTTCGCACCCCGTGGCAGGTCAACGGGTGCGACCGCAGGCAGTCTCCCCAGCAGGAACGCGCAGAGCAGAAAGCTCAGCGCGTCGCTCGCGAAGACGGCCAGATAGGCCGACCGGGTCGCCGCTGAGAGCGCGAGCCCGCCGAGTGCGGCGCCCACGGCGAGGCCCGCGTTGAGCGTCGACTGCAGGTGGGCAAGCGCGCGGGTGCGCTCTTCCTTGGCGACCAGGCCCGCGAGCAGCGCCTGCCGGGCGGCGGCGAGACCCGACTGTGCGGTGGCGTAGAGGCAGGCGGCCGTGAGGAAGGGCACGAAGTCGCGCACGACCAGAAAAGAAGCGACCGCGGCGCCGGTGGCGAGGGCGAGCAGCACCGCGGTGCCACGCGGGCCCCGCCGGTCCGCGACCCGGCCGAGGGGTACTCCGACGACGGACCCGACCGCCCAGGCCAGCGTGAGACCGAGGCCGATCCTGGCCGGTGCGAGACCGACGACATGGGTGAAGTACAGGGCTGAGGTGACGTAGTACGCGCCGTCACCCACGGAGTTGCTCAACTGCGCCAGGGCGAGCGTGCGTTGGGGGCCGGGAGGCGGGAGGGGTGTGGACATGGGCCGACCGTACACAGGCAGCGGTGCGCTCCAGCAGGACAATCAGGCGGTTTGTTCGTGGGCCACTTCGTCCGCCTCGCCGACTGGCGCACCAACGGCGGCCCGAGGACGCTCGCCGGCCGTCACCTGAGGTGCTTGCCTGTGGACCCCGTTCGGGTCGCGGCGATGTCCCCGCTGCGGGCCGCGGTGACTGGTGCGCCGATCACGACGCCGAGCGCCACGCCCCGTCCCGCAGGCCGAACGCCGGCCCCCGCCGCAGCACGGCGCGCGGCTCCCCCATATCGTCGCCCATGGTCCGATGGCGTCGCCGTCTGTCGGCACGTTCACGCGATTGTCCCCATCCGTCTTCGTCCCCGAGGAGAGCACCTGATGACGTTCCGGGAGCACATGGCGCAGATGGCGGTGCGCGCCCTGGCGGACTTCCGCGAGGAACCGGTCTCCGGGATCTATGCCGTCACGTTCCGGATCGACAGCGTCGACCAGGACCCGCGCTTCCCCTACCTGGCGATCGGCTACAACACCGACGCGGAGGTGGCCCGACTGCTGGCGGCACCGAGTCCGCCGGAGTCCTGGGACGCGCGGTGGAACTACGCCTATTTCCCCCCATCGGGGCTGGAGGGCATACGCATCTGTGGTCACCATCGCCAATACGATCCCGTCGGCGCGGAGTTGCACCGGCGGGAGGCGAGGACGCAGGGCCTGTGGTACGAGGACGGCGACGAACTCACCGACGCGGAGCGGGACGCGCGGGACGAGCGCCTCGACGAAGGGTTCCACGGACTCTGTGTCGATCTGGCACGGCAGCTGCACAGCGGTGGCGAGATCGCCGCACGGCTGGGGCGGCCGGTGCCGGTGATCCTCTACGACATGTTCCAGCCCGACGAGATGTTCGCCCTGACCAGAGCCGCCAACCCGGCGGAGCTGGTCGTGGAGTTCCTCTCACAGGACCCGGAGGGGCAGGTGCCGCGCTAGGTGAGATGGCTGGGCCGCCCCGCATGGACCGGAGTTCGGCCGGGGTATGGTGCTCAGTCGGTCGCGCGCAGCAGCAGCTTGCCTGTCGAGGTGCGCCCGCCCATCAGCCGGTGGGCCTCGGCCGCCTCCGACAGCGGGAACTCCGCGGTGATCGGGAGGGCCACGGTGCCGTCGATGACTGTGCGGAAGGCCCGCTCGGCCAGTGAGCGCAGCGCCTCGGGCGCCGACTGTGCGAGCGCCAGGATGGAGAAGCCCGCGACGGAACGGCCCTGCGCGTAGAGCTCGGGCTGTCCGACCTGCCACGGCTCCGCCCCGCTGGCGTTGCCGAAGGAAACCAGGCGGCCGAAGACGGCCAGTGCGTCGAGCCCGCGGCGGAGGGTGTCGCCGCCCACCGGGTCGAGTACCAGGTCGACGCCCCTGCCGTGGGTGACGCGGCGGATGTCGTCGGAGAAGGTGTCGGCCGTGAACACCTCGTCGTAGCCGTGCTGGAGGGCGTGCCCGGCCTTTGCCGTGGAGGAGACCACGCCGTACACAGCGCCCGCGCCGGCCGCCCGGGCCAGCTGTCCGGCCACGGTGCCGATACCTCCTGCCGCGCCGTGCACCAGGACGCTCTCTCCGGCGCGCAGGCGCCCCACCTCGTGGAGCAGGGCGTGCGCCGTCGGCAACACGGTGGGCAGCGCGGCTGCGGTCCGCAGATCCAGGCCCTCGGGGAGCGGGAAGACGGTGGTGGCTTCGGCGAGCACCACCTCCGCGTAGGCGCCGCTGCCGACGAGCGCGACGACCTCCTGCCCCGGCTGCAGCCCCTCGACGCCGTGGCCGACGGCCCGGATCCGCCCGGAGACCTCCAGGCCTGGCCGGAAGGGCAGCGAGGCCACCCGGTACCCCTCGGCGCGTGCCTTGAGGTCCGCGAAGTTCACGCCCACATAGGCGGCATCGATGGTGACGTGGCCCGGCCCCGGCGAGGGCGGTTCGGCCTGGACGACCTGGAGTACCTCGGGGCCGCCGTACTGCTGGAACTCGATTGCACGCATGGGTGGGACGCATCCTTCGACAGAGTGTTCAATGGAAGGCGAACACTGGCACTGTAAGATGCTCATCGAACACTCGGCAAGTGGCTGGGTACGACGCGAACGGCCGGGTACGAAGCCGGTGCCCGGCAAGGACGCGCACGGTGAGGACGTGCACGGCGAGGAGAGGGCATGGCGAACCAGACCACGAGCGGCAGTCACCGCGCGGCGCCGGTACACACCGATCCCGATGAGGTTTCCCTCCTGACCGCGTTGTCCGCGCTCGCCGACTCCGTGCGACTCCAGCTGATCCGCGCGCTGGCGGGTTCCCCCGACTGGACCCGCAGCTGCGGCAGCTTCGACGTACCGGTCGGCAAAGCCGCACTCAGTCACCACTTCTCGGTCCTGCGCGGGGCCGGACTGGTCGAGCAGCGCGACGAGGGGCCCAAGCGGGTCAACCGACTGCGCCGCGAGGAGTTCGACGTGCGCTTCCCCGGGCTGCTCGATCTGATCCTCCGCCCCGACGACCCCGAGTGAACCACCGGACCGTGCGTCGGTCCCCGCGCTCCGGCTTCGCCTCTCGGGTGGTGGCCCCGGAGTCGTGGCGTTGCGGGCGGTTGCCAGGCGGTTGCAGCTCTTGGGTCCCTGAAGGAGCATGAGAGGTGTCGTGGGCGTCATGTCGAGTTGCCGCCGCGACTCGCGATCCTGCTGGTCAGCGGGGATTTCTACGGAGCGCAGCATGGAAGCACGACTGAACCCCTTCACCAACCCGGTCCTGGGCAAGGTCCTCAAGCACGTCACCGCCGCGGGGAAGGTGCTCGACGACTCAGCCCTGCCCGCCTCGACGCAGGAGCTGGTGAAGCTCCGCGCCAGTCAGATCAATGGCTGCGGTTTCTGCACCGACATGCATTTCAAGGACGCCAGGCACGCCGGAGAGTCCACGGAGCGCCTCAACCTGGTGGCGTCCTGGCGGGAGGCCACGGTGTTCACCGAGGCCGAGCGCGCGGCGCTGGAGCTGGCGGAGCAGGGCACCCGCATCGCCGATGCCGCCGGTGGCGTCCCGGACGAGGTGTGGTCGAACGCCGCCGAGCACTACGACGAGGACCAGCTCGCCGCTCTGGTGGGTGTCATCACCGTCATCAATGCCTTCAACCGCGCGAACGTCATCCTCCGGATCCCCGCCGGCGACTACCGGCCCGGCCAGTTCGGATGACCACGGTATGGGGGCGTGGTGGGCATGACTGCCCGTCGGGGCCGTAGCGACCTCTGCTCCTCGTCACAGCGCAACAACCGCTGCCTGAATCCGGTCCTGCGCGCAGCCTCGCCGATCCTCATGCGGTTCCGCGTCAGCTCTTGACCTTCACACCGGTGAGGGGCCTGAGCCCGCTCGGCGATACCGCTGATGAGTGATGAGGAGGCAGTGATGCCGGGAGCCGTGGTGATCGGAGCAGGTCCGGGAATCGGCCAGGCAGTTGCCCGCCGGTTCGCGCGTGAAGGACTGCCCGTCGGGGTCATCGCCCGTACCCGTGCCACGGCGCAAGCCGCCGCCGAGGCCGTGGCACAGGTCGGCTCACGCGTCGTGGCCCGGGCCGCCGACAGCACCGACGAGACCGCACTGCGAGCCGCCCTGGACGCGATCGCCGAAGAGCTCGGTCCGCCCGACGTCGTGGTGTACAACGCGGCACTCATCCGGCCCGACGCACCGGGCGAGCTGTCCGCACAGGCCCAACTGGACGCCTGGGCGGTCAACGTGGTGGGAGCGCTCACCGCCGCGGCCCACGTCGCACCGGCCATGGCGAGCCGCGGGCGCGGCACCTTCCTCATCACCGGGGGCATGCCCGAACCCGAGCGGGAGTACGTCAGCCTCTCGCTCGGCAAGGCCGGGGTGCGCACGCTCGTGGCGCTTCTGGACCAGCAGTACGGCCCCTCGGGCGTCCATGTGGCCACCGTGACCGTGGCAGGCCCGGTCGCCCCGGGCACGGCGTTCGATCCGCAGGACATCGCCGAGCACTACTGGCGACTGCACACCCAGCCGCGTCATGACTGGGAGCGGGAGATCGTGCACGGCGGGTGAGCCGAGCGGTTCCGCTGCGTCCTTACGGGCGGTCATGAACGTCTCGTGGGCCACCACGAGGTTGTTCGTCCCCGACCACGAAATGGTGGTGGCCGTGCCGGGGGAGCGGCAACACGGTGGTGCCTGCCGAGCCGCCAAGTTGCCTGCCAGGAAGGGCGATCGGGCGGCGAAGTGGCAGGTCACCGTGTGCGGTCCGGATGGTGAGACGGGGGCACGACGCAACCCCGGCCGGCAAGCCCACGTCTGCCCATGCGAAAGAGAAAGCAAGGGCCAAAAGTAGGGGCCAGATGAACGTCGGTCGCAGCAGTGACGGAGCCGTCCGGGACGAACCACCGGGGGCGGGTTCCCTTCGGCCCGGTCCGTCGGCCCGCGAAGGCGCGCCGCCGCTGGTCGGGCGCGGCGATGAGCTGACCGCCCTCGACGCGGTGGCCGAGGAGGTGCTGGCGGGGCGGACGCGCGTCGTGCACCTGGTGGGGAACGCCGGCATGGGCAAATCGGCCCTGCTGCACCACTGGCTGGACGGTGTGCCACGGTTCCGGGACGTGCGGGTGCGCTGCCGCCGGCTCCAACGCGATTTCGCCTTCGGAACGGTCCGGCGGCTGCTCCATCCGCTCGTCGCCGCGGCCGGTGAGCAGGACCGCGGGGCGCTGCTCGACGGCGTGGGGGAGCCGGTCCTGCGCATCCTCGACCCGGAAGGGTCCTGGGGCGGCGACTCCGGGGCGTACGCCGACGCCGCCGGTACGCTCGCCGGGCTGGACCGCCTGGCCTTCCGGCTGTCCCGCCGGGAGCCGTTAGTGCTCGCGGTGGACGACCTGCAGTGGATCGACCCGCCGTCGCTGCGGTGGCTGGCGCACCTGGTCGACCGGGCGGACGCGCACCCCATCCTGGTGGCCGTCGCGGTCCGCACCGGTGAACGTCCGGCGCCCGGAGACCTGTACGACGCGCTCGTGCACCCGTCGACCTGCCGCACCCTGGCGCTGGAGCCGCTCGGACCGGCGGACGTGGCGCAGCTGGTGGCGCTGGAGTTCGGGGTGCCCGAGCCGGACCCGTCCTTCTGCGCGGCCTGCCACGCCGCCACGGAAGGGCACCCGCTCTTCCTGCGTGCCCTGCTGTGTGACGCGCGGCGCGGCGGCGTGCGGCCCACACCGGAGGACCGGGACCGGATCCGGACCTTCGGCCTGCCCACGCTCCTGCGCGAGGTCGGGCACCGGCTGGGCCAGGGATCCCCGGCCATGGCCGAGCTGGCGCGGGGACTCGCGATCCTGGGGGACGGCATGCCGTGGCCGCTGCTCGCGGCGTACTGCGGCACCGGTGAGGCCGTGGTCCGCTCGGCCGCGGCGGAGCTGCGTTCCCTCGGGCTGCTGGGTGCCAGGGACGACCCGCGCTTCGTCCACCGGGTGGTCCGCGAAGCCGTGCTCGCGACGTGGACGCCCCAGGAGGTCGGTGCGGCCCACGCGCGGGCGGCCCAGGTCCTGCACCTCAGCGGGCGCCCCGACGAGGAGGTGGCCGCGCATGTGATGGCCGCCGGTCCGGTGGCCGGCCGTTGGCCCCTGGCGGTGCTGCGCCGGGCCGCGCGGGAAGCGCTCCGCCGGGGCGCGGCCGAGACGGCCGTGACCTATCTGCGGCACGCCGCCTTCCGGCCGGCCGCGCCGGGGGAGCGCGCCCAGGTGCTCCTGCAGCTGGCCGTCGCCGCCAGCCACTACGACACCTCGCTCGCCGTCTCGTACGGCACGGCCGCCCTGGAGGACCTCAGCGACGCCGCCGCCCGCTCCGAGGCCGTCGGGGTGCTGGCCTACGCCCACCTGCTGTCCCGGGGAGGCCGCGCCGACGGGCCGGACCTGGCCCGCCTGACCGCGGAGCTGACCGCGCGCACCGACACCGACGGCGGTGACCGCGAGACCTCGCTGCGCATGCGGGCGCTGATCGAGTGGCTGGAGTTCGAGAGACCCTCGATGCGTACGGCGGAGCACACCCGGCGCGCCGTCCCCGTCACCGACCTGGACGGCCACACGCCCGGAGAGCGGCAACTGCTCGCCGTCCGCGCCTTCGCGGCCCTGCGGGCGGGCGAGCCGGCCGACCGGGTCACCGAGCTGGTGGACCAGGCCCGGGTGAACCTGCCGGTGTTCTCCCACGAACTCTTCCCCCTGCACTACTTCGTCGCCCAGTCGCTGCTGTACGTGGACGCCCTCGACGCGGCCGACGGGCTCTGCGACCGGCTGCTGCACGGGACGAAGGACAAGGGGATGGAGCTGCTGGCCTCCTCGCTGCTGGTCTACCGGGCCGCCATCGCGCTGCGCCGCGGTGACGTGGGCCGGGCCGCCGCGGTGGCGCGGTCCGTGGTGGCACGGGGCGGTGCGGCGGGCGAGCTGCCCTACCGCTTGTCGTTGGACACGATCCGGATCGACGCGCTTCTGCAACTGGGCGATCCGGAAGGCGCCGAGGACATCGCCGCGGCCTGTTCCGCCGCGGACCTTTCCGAGACCTCCTGGGAGTGGCCGCGGTTCCTGATGAGCCTGGCGGCGTTGCGTACCGCCCAGGGGGACCGGCGCGGCGGGCTGGCGCTGCTGCGCGAGTGCGGAATGCACTTCGGGGCTGCGGGCACCGTCAGCCCGGCGATCGCCCCCTGGCGCTCGCGTGCGGCCGTGGTCAGCCACCGGCTGGGATACGGGCGCGAGGCGCAGGCGCTCGCCGAGGAGGAACTGGAGCTGGCCCGGCGCTGCCGGATCCCGCGGGCCGTGGGCGTGGCCCTGCACGCCGCCGGCCGGGTCGCCGGAGGGCCGCGCGGCCTGGAACTCGTGGCCGAGGCGGTCGGCGTCCTGGAGCGCACGCCCGCCGAGCTGGAACTCGCGCGCGCCCTGCAGACGTTCGGGCGTGCGCTGCTACGGCGCGACGACAGGCCCGGGGCGCGTACGGCGCTGCGCCGCGGCCTGGACATCGCGGTCAGATGCGGGGCCACCGCGCCGGCGCAGGACCTCCAGCAGCAGCTCTACGAAGCGGGGGGCCGGGTCGGCAGCCGGGGAGCGGGCGGCTGTCCCCTGACGGCGGGTGAGGAACGCGTCGCCGTGCTGGCCGCCGAAGGGTGGAGCAACAAGCAGATCGCCGAGCACCTCTTCGTCTCCTTGCGGACCGTGGAGACCCATCTGACCGGGGCCTACCGCAAGCTCCGGATCGGTGGACGGCATGAACTCCGCGGGGCGCTGAGCGCGCCGGCCTCCCGGCCCTGACCGCCGGCGAGCGAGACCGGCACGGAGCCCTCCGCACTTCCCGGCGTCCGCAAGGGGCCGGACCGTACGGAGGGCTGCCGCGGTTTCACCGGTGCCGGGTCAGCAGTTCACCCGCAGGACCTCGGCCACGTTCGGCCAGACGCCCTCGAGGTTGTAGCAGTGGTCCTTGTCGGCGTCGTCGATGGTGACGGTCTTCGGTGCCCCGCCGGTGTAGCCGGCGAAGGTCACCTTGACGGTGGCTCCGGTCGCCTCCGGGGGGAAGTACGCCTTCCAGGTGGCCCCCTTGGCCCTGGCGTTGTGGCAGTAGTTCTTCTTCTCCACGCCCTCCGGTCCCTGCCACTCGTAGCAGGTGTCGACGAAATACAGCGCGTTGTTCGTGAACGTGAGGGAGTTGTCCGCACTCGCGGCGGCCGACGGTGCCGTCAGAATTCCACCGCCCACCACCATGGCGAGAACGGCCGCGCCGTACCCGCCCGCCTGCGTCAACCGACGAGTTCTGGCATTCATCGCTTCGCTCCTCCTGGCCCGGCCTAGCACGTCTTCTCGGTGATCTTCGGGCCCCAGGTGTAACCGGAAAGCTCGTAGCAGTAGCCGCGCTTCAGGTCGGTGATCTGCGGAGTGATGTTGCCGCCGCCGATCTGTGCGTCCACCGTCACACTGAGCTCCACACCCGTCGCGTCCTCCGGTATCTCCACCCGCCAGTCCTGGTTGATGGTCTTTCCGGAGTCACAGCTGTCGGAGGTCGTGGAACCCTTCCATTTGTAACAAGTGTTGGCCACGAACCAGCCCTTGTTCGAGAACGAGATGTAGTGGCCCGAGCCGGCGAATGCCGGCGGCGCCGTCACCACCGCGCCGCCCAGTGAGATGCCGATCGCGGCGGCGGCACAGGCCACCGTCCGCCCGGTCTTCTTCATGGTCACGCCCTTTTCGTCGATCCGGTTCACTGTTCCATCAGCAGCTTCTGCCCGCACGGCACGATGTCCGGAGCGGCGCGCTTGGCACCTTCCTTGAGAGGAACTTCGGTACGCAGTCCGGAGATTTTGGCCCCGCCGAACTTCCCGCCCTGGACCGTGACATCGGAAACGATGCGTTCCATGTCGTGACCGACCTTGAGCATGCCCCGCTCACCGGGCTTCACGGTGATGTCGATGCTGCCGGTCTTCGTTTCGGTATTGGTCTCGTTGTACTGGGCGCTGGCGCCGATCCCGACGCCCTTGGTCAGCTCGATGTCGATGGACCCGCCCACGTTCCAGCCCCAGGCGAACGCGTGCATGCCGCCGATCTGCTGCTTGATGTCCGAGCTGCTCTGTCCGCAGTTCTCCAGCGGACCGGTGCCGGTGCCGGTGTTCTCCACGTCGAACCACTTCGTCACCCTTTCCGGGGTGCCGACCGTGGTCGCCGCACACGAAACCGACTGGCTCTTGCACTGCTCGAAGGCTTCCTTGACCCGCGCCGGATCGGTGTCCGTCAGACCGTTCTGATAGACGACCGTCGGCGTCGCCCCGTTCACCCAGTCGTCCGTGTGGCCGTTCACCGCGGGGTATTCCGCCTCGCCCGCGAAGGCCGCCGGTACCGTGCAGGCGAGTGCGGTGGTGAGTGCACCGACCACCACGCCCATGCGCACAATTCTCATGGCTCTGTTCTCTTTCTGTTTGTCAGCAGCCGGTTTCGATCAGCTTTTCCGAACCCAGCAGTCCCTGGATCTCGAAGCAGTGGTTCTTGCCGGTGTCCTTCACCGCGGCACTGTCCCGGACCGCTCCCCAGGGCGACAGCTTCAGGTCGATCACGGCCGAGGTGGCGTCCGCCGGGAAATACGCGGTCCAGGAATCCCCCACCGGCCGGCCTTGATGGCAGTAGTCCTTTCCGCTGGTGCCCAGCCACTGGTAGCACGTGGTGGCGACGATCCCCGCCTTGTTCGTGATCTTCACGTAGTTTTCGGGCGCCGCATGAGCGGCTGGTGCGAGGGCCACGGCACTGGCGCAGAGAGTCGCGCCGGCCGCCAGGCCGAATACGGTCCTTCGGGCATTTCTCAAAGTTCCGGGCCTTTCGTTGAACTGTGCTGCGGTGCACGGAAAAGCGCCGCTGTTCGACGCCGTACCGCGTTCCCCCTGTTATGCCCGGAACGGATCACCGTTGGGAAGGAAGAATGCCGAGAACTTCGGTGCCCCGGGGAAAGTCAGCGGGCGACCACGAATTACCCGATCGGCGACCACGGTTCTGCACCGCGGGGCGGCCCCGGCCGGGCCCTACGGGAACGTCCCGTTCCGCCGTGGCTCCCACGACGCTGACCCTCGCCCGGCGCTTCGCCCACCATCCCGCCGTATTGGGCTACGACTTGATCAACGAGCCCATAGGGCGACTCCGCGCGGGCGAGGACCTTCCGACCGCCGCCCATCGCATCGAATCCGGGCAACTGACCCCGATGTACCACCGGATCGCGGCCGCGATCCGCACCGTCACCCGCTACCCCAGGAGCCCCCGGACACGTCACGGTGACGGTATCGGCACGAAGCTGAGGACACGCGGCTCCGGTGGCTGTCACCGCAGCGGCAGGTCCACCCGCAGCAGCCACTGGTTGCCGTCCCGCCCTGCTCGGGCCTCACCTCCGAGGAGCGTGGCGCGCTCGCGGATGCCGCGCAGGCCACTGCCTCCACCGCTGCCGGCCGCCGATGCCGCGGCGGTCAGCGGATTGCGTACCTCAAGCCGCAGCCGTGCCCGCTCCACGACGATGCGCACGCGGACCTGGACGGGGCCCGCGTGTCGCAGCACGTTGGTGAGGGCCTCCTGGAGCATCCGATAGGCCTCACGGGAGACGGGCCCCGGCAGGTGCTCCAAGGACCCCGATACCTCCGCGTCGATGTGGGCGCCCGAGGACCGCGCGGAATCCAGCAGGGAGCCTGCCTCGCCGAGACCGGGGCGGGTGCCGGCCGGCCGCTGCCTCTCGCGCAGTGCGAGCAGGACTCCTTCCAGGTCGTCCAACGCGGCCCGCCCCGTCTCCTCGATGGCCTCCAGCGCCCGGTCGGTGAACCGCGGGTCAGCCGCGGTCCGGGCGGCACCCGCCTGTACCACGGCCAGGGTGAGCGCATGGCCGAGGGAATCGTGCAACTCCCGTGCGATCCGGTTGCGTTCCAGCAGCTGCTCGGTGCGCTCCTCCAACTCGGACAGCCGCTCCTTGACCGACGGCCCCAGCAGCCGACGGGCAGCCCGAGCCATGAGCGCGCCTGCCCCGGCAGACGCCGCCACCAGCACCAACAGGGGCATCGGTATCAGCAGGACGTACACCCAGCTCCCACCGGCATGTGGCACGAGGGGGTCGGCGACGCCGGGTTCTCCGGCGGCCGCCCCGGCGAGCGACAGCGCGAGCGCCATCAGCCGCTCCGTCCCCAGCGCGACGGCGAGCCCGGTTTCCACCCGCAGCAGCAGCCAGGCACCGGTTCTGGCCCGGTCGCTCCACGAAGCGGACGGAGCGGCGGAGACGCCCGGCTGCTCATCGCTCTTCACGCGTGCGTGCGGGCCAGGAAACAGCATCAACCGCGCCTGCAGCCCCTCCGCGCGGCGCACCGACGGAATCATGGCGACGGCCAGGACCAAGGGGAGGGGAAGGACCGCGATCAGCGCCCAGTCACCTGGCGACGGACTGCCCAGCCCCGGGAAGACCATCGCGCAGGCGAGCGGCACGATCGCTCCCATCAGCAGGTGAAGCCAACGGGTGTACGTGACCGCATGCGTCAGCGGCAGCAGGAGGCTCAGCATGCCGTCATGCTGGCAGAGCGGACAGAGCTGATGTCTCCCCCACGAGAGGCAGAGGGGCGCCTCCGGTCAGGCGCCTCCCATCAGGCCTTGCCGGCCCAGCGGCGGAGCAGGCCGACTGCCTGCGCACGGTCGGTGGGGGAGAGCGCGGCGATGGTGGCGCCGTGGTTGGCTCCGGGCGCCCACAGCAGGTGGGAATCGCGGTCGCTCGGCCGGAAGGGTTCGGCGACGGCAGCGTCGTGGCTGCCGTTGATGAAGAGCATCCGCTGCCCGCGGCGGCGGACCCAGTGGTCGATGTCAGGCATGGCGTCGGGATCGAAGCGCATGGGGATGTCGCGCGGTACGAACGTACGGGGCTCCATGGCGTCCGGATAGTGCAGAAGGCCGGACAGGTGGCTGGTGGGAACGCCGAAGTACCCCATCTGCGTGCCGAGTTGGTAGAAGTACGGGATGTAGCGCCGCGCGACCGGGTCGGAGTAGAGGGCCAGTCCGGCGACGTCGTCGAGCCAGGCGTACAGCTCATCGGTGCCGGCGTCCGCGCCGGGGATGGCGGCGCAGTCCTCGGTGGTGCCGTACTGCCAGAACATGAACGAAGCCCGCAGGACGGCGATTTCGAGCGCCTTGTCGGCGCTGCCGATGATGCGGAAAGTGGCGTTGTTGTCGCGTGCCCAGGCCTCGTAGCGGGCGACCATCTCCGTGCGGCGGAGCAGGATCTGCCGCTGTGCCGCCTTGAGGGCGTCGCGGCAGGTGGCGCTGCCCACGCTGTCCAGGAAGCGCAGGTAGGCCCGGTCGTCACGGTCGTCGACGTTGTTCGGGGCGGAGTAGGCCACGGTGGCGTCCACGTCGTGGGGGTGGAAGCGGCGGTGGTAGACACTGGCCATGCCGCCCTTGCTGCTGCCGGTGGAGATCCACGCGCCGGGGTACAGCGTGCGGAAGAGACGGACGACCCGGTGGTGGTCGGCAGCCGCCTGACGGATCGTCAGGAGCGAGTGGTCAAGCGTCGCCGGCCGAGAGGTGCCGAAGAAGCGGTGCTCGACCTGGACCTGATTGCCGCCCAGCAGCACGGTGGGCTCGGCTCGGCGCGGCGTGAGCACCGCCTCATAGCCGGTGGTGAACAGCACGGTGGGCCGCTCGACGGAGGTGTGCAGCAGGGTGAGGCGCTGCTCGAAGCTGCCGGCCGCCCGGTTCGTGTGGTCGACCGGCTGACGCAGCCCGAGGACGAAGAAGCGGTACCCCGGCTCTGCGCCCGGCCGTTCCTCGACCACCCGCAGCCCCGGCAGGGCCCGCAGGGCGTCACCGATGCCGTCTCTCTCGGGACGAGCTCCGCCGGTGACCGCTGCGGCTGCCCCCGCGGGGGCAACTGCCGTGGCAGCAAGGCCCCCCGCCAACGCTGCCGACCTCAGCAGACGTCGCCTCGTCCACGTACGCATCGTGATCCTCCCGCCCCACTGCGCTGCACCAGCCCCCCGAACCCGGTGCGACGCAGTGGCCTGTGGTGCTGTAACTGACTGACCGCTCCAGTACATCCGTCGGCCGAGGCAGGGGGATCCCGCGCGCGGGGGGAGCGTCTCCCCCGAGCGGGGGAGACGCCGGCATCCGCACCGGCCGCGGGACGGGCGGCGGTGCCGGTGCGCGTTCACGTGAGGCGGTGGCCACCATCGACATGCAGGACCGTTCCGGTGATGAAGCCGTTGCGCATCACTGAGACGAACGCCTGGGCGATGTCATCGGGGGTGCCGATGCGTCGGGCCGGGAGCCGCCCGGCCAGCTCGGCGAAGGCTGCCTGCTTGTCCATGGCGAGTTGGTCCCAGATGGGGGTGTCCACCCAGCCCGGTGAGATCACGTTCACCCGGACCGGGGCCAGTTCGATCGCCAGCCCGTAAGTCAGTGCGGTGAGCGCGCCGTTGGCAGCGGCCACGATCGTGTTGGAACCGTTCGGCCGGTACGCGTTGATGCCTGAGGTGTAGGTGATCGAGCCGGTCACCCGCCCGGCCGCGTGTTTGCCGACGAGCCACGCCCCGAGCAGTTTGGTGTCCACCACTGCCCTCGCGGTGGCCGAGGTGACGTCGGCGGTCCGGCCGTATGCCCCGCTCGCATCCATCGCGGTGACCACCACGTGCTCCGCTCGCTCCACCCGGGCGAACAGCGCGGCCACCTCCTCTTCGCGGCCGATGTCCGCCCGTATCGTGCCCACCTTTCCTTGTGTGGTGCGCTCCAGCTCCGCCCGGGCCGCGGAGAGCCGGTCCGTGGACCGGCCGACGATCGTTACGTCCATTCCTTCGGCCAGCAGGGTCCGGGCCAGGGCCAGGCCCATCCCGGAGCCGCCGCCGATGATCAGTGCGTCAGTCATGGGCCGAGGTTCCGTCCTCCGCCGCCGGCCCGGGAAGGCCGTACGGTTCCTGGGTGCGATACGGCCACCCAGGAGCGGGCCGCCCGATGGCAGACTCAACGGCGTGAACGCGATGGCGGAGTTCCTTAGGATCCGGCGCGGGCGGATCGGCCCGGCCGACGTCGGTCTGCCCCTCGGGCCGGGTCTCCGTCGGGCCCCTGGACTGCGTCGCGAGGAGCTGGCCGCGCTCGCCGGGGTCAGCATGGACTACTACACCCGCATCGAGCAGGGGCGGGAGACCGCGCCCAGCGACGCGGTGCTGAACGCGCTGGCCCGGGCCCTGCGGCTCACCGACGACGAGCACGCCCACCTGCTGGCCCTGGCCGACCGCGCCGCCGGGCGGACGCCGCGGCGCCGGCCCGTCGACCCGCAGCCCGTTCGCCCGGGCCTGCGACTGCTGCTGGAATCGCTCCGGCCCGGCCCGGCGTACGTGCTCAGTGACGTCAACGACGTGTTGGCAGCGAACCCGGAGGGCCTGGCCCTGATGCCGGGGCTCGACGACTGGCCTCCTGCCCAGCGCAACACGATCCGGTACACCTTCCTGCACCCTGCCGCGCGGACGGTCTTCGCCGACTGGGACCGGGTGGCCGGCAACTGCGTGGCTCATCTGCACACGGCCGAAGTGACCGCTCCCGGGCGCACCGCCGCGCTGGTCACCCAAATGTGCGAGGCCAGCAGCGAGTTCGCCGCGCTGTGGCGCCGGCACGACGTCCGGGTCAAGCGCGGCGGCCGGACCGCGTTCCGGCACCTGGCGATCGGCCCGCTGACCCTGGCCAACGAGGTGCTCGGCCTCGTCGGCGACGGCCAGCGCATGCTGGTCTACCAGGCGGCGCCCGGCACCGCCGAACACGACGCGCTGCTCCTGCTGACCATGGCCGGCGAGCAGGTGGGGAGCCGAGCGCGATCAAGCTGACGCCCACCCCGGGGTTCCGCAGCCCTGCCCACCCACGAGAGCCAGAAGCCGCGCCGGCGGGTATTGCAATGCAGGGAATCCAGGAGAATACTCAATATCCCTTGCGGGAAGGCATCGGAAGCGCGCTGCGTGTGGACGTATCTCCACACGCAGCGCTTGTATTTTGCATGCAACCGGCGGTGCCGCGCGCTGGTCACCGGCGATAGCGGTCCGTTTTCAGACGGTGACCCGCTTTTCCCGATGGATTTCCGAGCCGGCCCCGTCGCTCATGAAGCTGGCCCCCGAGGACGGGGACCAGTCTCGTAGTTGTTTGATGGGGTGGTCCTAGTAACGGCCTCCGCGGCCGAATCCGAACCCGAACCCGCGGCCGAATCCACGTCCGCGGCCGAATCCGCGTCCGCCGCCGTAGTCACCGCCGCGTCCGTAACCACGTCCGCCGCCGCGTCCGTAGCCGCCGCCGCGTCCGTAACCACGTCCGCCGTGGCCGTGACCCCATCCGCCATTGAGAGGAAGTACGCTCCGGAAGCTCATAGGGTTTCCTCCTTTGACCCCGAATGATGGTCCAGCCCTCTCTAGTTGGACCTGTTTCCACGCTACGCCGCGACGCGAAGTCAAATCAAACAAAGGAAGCCTGAAAGTTTATGTAATCTCGGGCTCGGCCGGACTTGGGTGCACGCAAGGTGGCCGCTTGTTTGCTCTATGGATTTTCGTCGCCCTATGGGGTCAAACTAATTCAGCTCATATTTCGGCGTCCGGCGGCATGATGATGTGTCGCGGGGGAAAGTGATGCGGGCAGCTTGCTCCACTGACCCGGCACCTGGCGCCAGTGGAGCAGCCGCACCACCGTGACCACCGCGGCGCCTAGCCCATGCTCTTGGCGCCATCCAGGGACTCGCGGATGATGTCGGCGTGGCCGGCGTGCTGAGCGGTCTCGGCGACGATGTGCATCAGCACCCGGCGGGCCGACCACTGCGCGTCGGCCTCGAACCACGGGGCCTTCGGCAGCGGCCAGGCGGCACTCAGGTCGGGCAGCGTGGTGACCACCTCGTCGGTCCGGCGGGCCGCCTCCGCGTAATCGTCCAGCACGCCGGTCAGCGTCTCACCGGGCAGCAACCGGAACCCATCTGCACGGCTGGCCAGGTCGGCCTCGGTCATCGCCGTGAAGTCCGGCATCGCCGAGGGACCGTTCAGGATGAAGTCGACCCAGCTCCGCTCGACCTGAGTGACGTGCTTGACCAGGCCGCCCAGGCACAACTCGCTGGCGGTGGTTCGCAGCCTGGCCTGCTCGTCGGTGAGGTCACGGGTGGTGAAGCGCAGGAAGTGCCGGGCCTGGGCCAGTTCCGCAAGCCATTCGGCGCGCTCGCCGGTGACGGCCGGACCCTCTGCCAGATCCCGGATAGCCTGTTCGTTGCCGCTCATGGTCTCCGCCTCTCGAAGTTCTTGTTCCGTCGTTCAGGACCAACGCTAAAGGCCAAAGAGGTCAGCCTCTGTCCTCAATCGACCGCTGTCCTCAATCGACCTCTGTCCTCGATCGGCCGCTGTCCTCAATCCGCGGCACCCGAGGTCGGCACCAACTCCAAGGCTGCGAGCCGTAGGTGGAAAATCGCTGGACGACCTGGAGCCACCGAGCTTACGGTGAGCGCACGCCCGTGATCACAAGGAAGGAGGCGAGAGCGATGACCATCACGACAACCGTGCGCTCCCGCCCCGTCCACCGGGCGTTGCAGGTCTGATCCGGGAGCGCGTCACTCTCCCGAAGGACTGTTTTCTCCATGACTGAACTGGTCATTCGCCCGCTCACCGCGGGCGAGACCCCTCTGTTCGCTTCGCTGCCGGACCCGGGCCTCGTCGGCCGCGCCGTGCTCGGCGACGTCTACGGCATGATTGCCGACGGCGGCGAATACCGGCCCGAATGGACCTGGGTCGCCCTGCGCGACGGCGTTGTGGTCGCCCGCGCAGCCTGGTGGGCCAAGCCGGAGGACGAAAAGCCCATCGCCCTCGATTGGTTCGACTTCACCGATGCCGACGCCGCTGTCCAACTGCTGCGTACCGCACCGCTGCACGCCGAGTACAGCCTGCTGCTGCCGGCAGGCTGGCGCGAGAAGCCGGACGTGCGGGCGGCGGCGGAGGCCCGAATGGCCGCTGCGGAGGCGGCCGGTCTGCGCAAGCTGGTCGAGCGCTATCGCTACAACTGGACCTCCGACTGTGCGCTTCCCGAGCGCACGGGGCGCCTGGTGTACCGGCCGGAGCCGGACGACGACGTCCTGCGGGGCGTGGTGCGCCGGATCCAGGAGGGTTCGTTGGACGCCCACGACCTGAACGGCATCGCCACGTACGGAAGGGACGGCGCCGTCGAGGAGCTGTTGGGACTCCTCAACTGGATGCCCTCCCCGCGCAGTTGGTGGCGCCTGGCCTACACCCCGGCCGGTGAACTGGCGGGCTTCCACGTCCCCGCCCGCAATTCCGCGGGTCCCTGCATCGGCTTCATCGGGGTCCTGCCCGAGCAGCGCGGCAACGGCTATGCGCGCGATCTGCTGATCGAGTGCACACACGACCTGGTGGCGCGGGGCGCGACACGCATCGCGGCCGCCACCGACCAGTCGAACCTCCCGATGGCGGCACACTTCGCGAGGGTGGGATACCCGATCAGCGAGGAACGCATCGACTTCGTCTGACCGGGCCGGACGGACCCGGCGGGCCGTCACACACCACAGGGTCGGCGCCGGCCTCCGCATGCGTCCACGTGCGAATCGACGTGCGCTGAGGCCGCGTTGCCCCCTCGGCGAGCCCGATTATCGGCGATCTGTACGCGATGTGCCGGTGGCCGCTGCGACCATGGTTTCCGGGCCGCTCATCCGTCGAGCGGCCCGGAAACCACGTGGCCATGGCAGAGCGGGCAAGGCGGGACTCGTAGGGGAGCCGCTGCTGTGGGCCGCAAGAAAAGCCGATGACTTGGCTGATCACCCCGTCCAGGAGGGCATGGCATGAGCACGGTAGTGGACATCGACGCACGCGGTACGCAGCACTGCGAGACGACAGCTCTGGGGGTACTGCTGCGGCACCAAGGACTCGATCTGTCCGAGCCCATGCTCTTCGGCCTCGGATCCGGCCTGTCCTTCGTCTACTGGGACAGCAAGAACATGGGTTTCCCCTTCCTCGGGGGACGGGTCAAGCCGTTCGAGCTCACCAGAAGCCTGGCCACCGGACTCGAGCTGGAGCTCCTGGTCCAGGAGACCACCTCGTCCCGCAGGGCATGGGAGAACGTGGCCGCCCCCATCGACGCCGGCCACCCCGTCGGGCTGCAGCTCGACAGTTACCACCTGGACTACTTCACCTCGAAGGTGCACTTCGGCGGCCATGTCGTCGCCATGTACGGCTACGACGATCACGCCGCCTACCTGGTGGACACCGACCAGCAAGGCGGAGCGGTGTCCACCAGCCTGACCAGCCTCGCCCGGGCCAGGGCCGCACGTGGCCCGATGACCGCCAAGCACCGCTCCTTCACCCTCACCGCTCCGCGGGACCTGCCCTCCCCACAAGACCGGATCATTCCCGCCATCACCGCCTGCGCCGACGCCTTCCTCAACCCGCCCATCGCCAACCTCGGCCACCGCGGCATTGAGAAGGCCGGCAAGCTGGTACGCACCTGGCTCCAGCGCACCGACCAACCGCAACGGGACCTCCCGCAGGCCGCCCTCTTGATGGAGAAGGCCGGCACCGGCGGCGCCTTGTTCCGCAACCTCTACCGCGACTTCCTGGCCGAGTGCACCGAACTGCACGACAGCAGCCACCTGCGCACGGGTCTCGGGCTGTACACCGAGGCGGCCACCCTGTGGACGGAAGTGGCAGCCCTCATCACCAAGGCTGGTGAATCGGGTGAGGCGCCCTTCCTCCATCAGGCCGGCACGATCCTCGGAGATCTCTCGCGTATGGAACGCGAGGCCATGCAAGCGCTGAGCCGCCTGGAGGCGTGAGGCACCGAGCGCACCTACCGGGCCGCGGCCCGCGCAGCCCTCACCACCGCCCAGGCAAGGGCGTGGTGTTGGCCCTGGCTGCTGGTCCGATCGCCCTCCCGTCATGCCCTGACTACTCCAGTCAGGGCATGACCGCATCCCATTGGCGGCGTTTCGACTGCTGAAGACGGCTGTCCGGCTCCTGCGGCGGCCAGGATGGCGGCTGACTGGCGAGCCACGCGAGCATTTGGGAGAGACCCACCAGTGAGCATCCTCAACGAACCCCACGGTGCCGCGGCAGCCGAG
This sequence comes from Streptomyces bugieae, assembly GCF_036352915.1. Lineage (NCBI taxonomy): Bacteria > Bacillati > Actinomycetota > Actinomycetes > Kitasatosporales > Streptomycetaceae > Streptomyces > Streptomyces bugieae. The sequence goes on along the minus strand of NZ_JAZBJP010000002.1, from coordinate 236,508 downwards.
GACTCGTACGAAAACGAAGTGCCGATGAAGGGCAAAGAGCCCGGCAACGTCGTGATCAGGTGGCTGACGACCACCGACCACAAGACCATCGGCACCCTGTACCTGGCGACGTCATTTGCGTTTTTCCTCTTCGGCGGGGTGATGGCGCTGGTGATGCGCGCCGAGTTGGCCCGGCCGGGCCTGCAGATCGTGTCGAGCGAGCAGTTCAACCAGGCGTTCACGATGCACGGCACGGTGATGCTGCTGATGTTCGCGACGCCGCTGTTCGCCGGGTTCACCAACTGGATCATGCCGTTGCAGATCGGCGCCCCGGACGTGGCCTTCCCGCGGCTGAACATGTTCGCGTACTGGCTCTACCTCTTCGGCTCGATGATCGCGGTCGGCAGCTTCCTCACCCCGCAGGGCGCGGCCGACTTCGGCTGGTTCGCCTACTCCCCGCTGTCGGACGCGACCCACTCCCCGGGAATCGGCGCCGACATGTGGATCATGGGCCTGGCCTTCTCCGGCTTCGGCACCATCCTGGGCGCGGTCAACTTCATCACCACGATCATCTGCATGCGTGCCCCGGGTCTCACGATGTTCCGGATGCCGATCTTCACCTGGAACGTGCTGCTGACCGGTGTGCTGGTCCTGCTGGCCTTCCCGATCCTGGCCGCCGCGCTGTTCGCCCTGGAGGCGGACCGTAAATTCGGCGCTCACGTCTATGACCCGGCCAACGGCGGCTCGTTGCTGTGGCAGCACCTCTTCTGGTTCTTCGGCCATCCGGAGGTGTACATCATCGCCCTGCCGTTCTTCGGCATCGTCACCGAGGTCATCCCGGTGTTCGCCCGCAAGCCGATCTTCGGCTACATCGGTCTGGTCGCCGCGACCATCTCGATCGCCGGCCTGTCGGCCACGGTGTGGGCGCACCACATGTACGTCACCGGCGGTGTGCTGCTGCCGTTCTTCTCCTTCATGACGTTCCTCATCGCCGTTCCGACCGGTGTGAAGTTCTTCAACTGGATCGGCACGATGTGGAAGGGCTCGCTGTCCTTCGAGACGCCGATGCTCTGGGCGGTCGGCTTTCTCGTCACGTTTCTCTTCGGCGGTCTGACCGGCGTCATCCTGGCCTCACCGCCGATGGACTTCCATGTGTCCGACTCGTACTTCGTGGTGGCGCACTTCCACTACGTGGTCTTCGGAACGGTCGTGTTCGCGATGTTCTCCGGCTTCCACTTCTGGTGGCCGAAGTTCACCGGCAAGATGCTCGACGAGCGGCTGGGCAAGATCACGTTCTGGACGCTGTTCGTGGGCTTCCACGGCACGTTCCTCGTCCAGCACTGGCTCGGTGCCGAGGGCATGCCGCGTCGTTACGCGGACTACCTCGCGGCCGACGGCTTCACGACGCTGAACACCATCTCGACGATCAGCTCGTTCCTGCTGGGCCTGTCGATGCTGCCGTTCCTCTACAACGTCTGGAAGACCGCCAAGTACGGCACCCCGGTGGGCGTCGACGACCCGTGGGGCTACGGCCGTTCGCTGGAATGGGCCACCTCCTGCCCACCGCCGCGGCACAACTTCCTCACCCTGCCGCGCATCCGTTCCGAATCCCCGGCGTTCGACCTGCACCACCCCGAGATCGCCGAAGAGGACCACGCGGCGCGCCTCGGCAAACGTGACGCGGTGGAAGCACCCGGCCATGAAGGTGACCGGCCGTGACCTCACCGAGCCGCCAAGGGGCCCCGTTGGACCGGCAGGGCACGGCACTCGCCCACGAGGTCGAGGGCTACCTCCTTGCACAAGCGGAGCGCGAGCAGGCGCGGCGCGAGGCCGCGGCTCTCTGCGCGCGCCTGACCTGGCTCACGACGGGCCAGGCCGAAGACCTCGCCCGCCATTACATCGAGCAGCGCCTCGGTCTGACCCGCCAGGCACTCCAAGCCACCGCCGACCGGGCCAAGCGCCTGCGCGGCGAATACGAGGCCCGCTACGCCACATTGCGCCGCGCCCTGCTCAGACGGCATGCCGCCTGCGCTTGCCTGCTCTTCCTCTGTTCCACCGCGGCCGGTGCGACGGCTTGTCTGCTGGACCGCTGACCTGACCTGAGCAGGGTTCCAGCCGTCGGCCTCCGCGCGGCGAGGGCGGCACGGGACCCATCAGGCAGCCTCTGGCAGGGCTCTGCTGTTGAGCGTCGCCACGGTCAACTGCCATAAGGCATAGCTGGTTTGGGCGCGGAGCACTGATAGGCGGCGGCTCTTGAGCGCTCCCCGGTGGCTCATCGCCACCTGGGCAGGGCTGTGCCTGGCCGGCATCGCCGCCACCTCTGCCCTCAATGCCGGAATGGCCGCAGACAAGCCGGAGTCTTCCAGCGAGGAGCCGACGCAGAGGGGCACACACGTAGTCGACTGCAAAAAGCTCGCCGACGCGATCGAGCAGGCCCGAGCCGAGACTGGGCGCCACCAGCAGGAACCGTTCCAGCCGACCGCGACCCCTATCCACCGGGGCACAGTCACCGCCAAGGCAGTGGCGGTACCGGAGGAGTGCAGGGACGAATTCAAAGCCGCGGCCTCAGGTGACACTGAGGCGGCCCCGCATTGCGCCGAGCCGTAACAACACCTTCCGGGTCGTGGGCCCAGTGGCCAGTCGCCGAGCCGGTTCTCCGGGTTGAGGCCGCCGCTGACTGGAGCACGCCGCCGAGGTGTGTGGCCGGCTGCGGCGGAATCAGCCCAGCACGCCGGTCAAGGCGCGGACGAGCACGGTGTCGAACCGGTCGACGGAGTTGCCGTCGGGCAGGGGAGCGGCGAGCAAGGCAGTGATGCGGGGGTGGCTTCCCGCGGCGGCAACGTGGCGGAGGTAGGCGGACTGGCGCGCGGCGCCGGTGTCCGCGGCAGCCATCTCGTTCTGCACGAACAGCGCGGTCAGGCCGCTGATGAGGGCGAATGCCTCGAGCTTGCAGGCGGGGTCGGCCGGGTGGTCCGCGAGCACGTCGAGTACGTGCTCCAGTAGGTCGACCCCGTGGGGGCCGAGGGTGGGGCGGCCCATGACCACGGCGGGGAGCCATGGGTGGCGGTGCATGATCTGCCGGGCCTGGTGGCCGATGGCGAGCAGGTCGGCCTCCCAGTCACCGGTGGGGGCGGGAAGGTGGTATTCGCTCGCGGTGCTGTCGGTCATCAGGTCGAGCAGCTCGTCGCGGGTGGCCACGTAGCGGTAGAGCGAGGCGGCGCCCGTACCAAGGACCGATGCGACGCGGCGCATGGAGACGGCCTCCAGGCCCTCCCGGTCGGCCAGTTCCACCGCCGCAGCGGTGATCTCGGCGCGGCTGCGCTCGGCCGGGCGTCCGACCGACGCTTGCTCCGGCCGCATCCAGATCACCGGCTCCTGCTGTCCTGCCACTGCCACCTCCCACGTTGCCACCAGCCTACCTATCGCATACAGTGTTCGCGAACGACGTTTGCGAATGGAGGATGCGATGGACACGATGACGCGCTTCGTGCACAACGGCGAGATCGAGATCGCCTTCGAAGACCTGGGCGGAGCCGGCGGCGACCCGCTGCTGCTGGTCATGGGGTTGGGGGCGTCACGGTTCTGGTGGCCGGAAGGCCTGGTGGCCGAACTGATCGGTCGCGGCTTCCATGTCGTGGCCTACGACCAGCGCGACGCAGGCGAATCCACCCACCTGCCCAACCGACGCGTCGGCTCGCCATTCAAGGCACTGCTGCGCCGGGAAGCTCCGGCCTACAGCGCCGAGGACCTGGCCGACGACGCGGTCGCCGTCCTCGACGCCCTCGGCTGGGAACGCGCCCACGTCTTCGGCCACTCGATGGGCGGGCTCGTCGCGCAGCGCACCGCGATCCGCCACCCGCGGCGCGTGCTCAGCCTGGCCACCTCCTCGGCGGTCCCCAGTGACGTGAAAGGTCTGCGCGTCCTGCGTTACCTGCGCCTGGCATGCCTGCCCCGTTTCACCCGGCTTCACTATCCCGAGACCCCTCAGGGCAACCTGGATCTGGCCGTGGCCCTCGCCCGCATCTTGGTCGCGCCCGGCCAGCACATCGACGAGCGCGATGTGCGCGAATTCGTGGACAAGGAGGCGGCGCGCCAGGTTGCCGGCTTCCGTGACCGGGAGGCGCAGAGTCGCCAGATCGGCACAAAGTGGCACGGCGGACCACTCTCCCAGATCACCGCGCCGACCCTGGTACTGCACGGCGAGCGCGACCCGCTTCTGCGTGTGGCGGCCGCACGCGACATCGCCGCCGCCGTCCCTGGTGCCCGCCTCCGCACCCTGTCCGGAGTCGGTCACTTCCTCGCCCGCGATGTCTGGGCCACCTACGCCGACGAACTGCGCGCGCTCGCCGATCGCGCCGACAAGCAACCGCAGATCAACCTGGCCCCACGCGGCTGAGATCAACCTGGCTCCATGCGGCTGACCGGGGACCGCGGGGTCGGAGGTCTTGCGCACGACAGTGGAGGGCAGGCGCCCCGGCGCCTCGTGCGCGCCCATGAACGTGGGCTGTTGCCGCTCCCTGGGAAGAACTGACGGTCGTCCGCCACCGTCGCCGAGGGCAATTGCCGGTGTCCGGCGGACGGTGCGTTGGACGGACGGGTTACGTTCGTCCAACGCACCGTGTCGCGCGCCACAACGAGGCACTTGTCGACGTCCTCTGCCGGGCGGCTATGGGTGACCCGGCCGTGATGGTCCGTCAGGACCCGTCGTGGTCCGTCGGACCGGTGCCTAGCGGCGACCTCTTCCCCGGCCGGTCAGGTCATTGACCAAGTCGCCGGAGATGTTGCTGCTGCGGAGACGCTGGTCGAAGTCGAAGCGGGCGTAGTGCCTGTGGGCGTCGGTGTACCTCTCGTTGTCGATGAAAAGGAACGTGCGGCAGTCGTTGCGGCTCGGGAAGAGCAGACTGAACGACGGGGCGCCGCACTGGCGATGGCCCAGCCCGAACGGGTCGTGCGACGCTGACCGCCAGCCTTCAGCACTCGCCGCGCCGACTGCCGACAACACCAGCGCGCCCGCGCCAAGAGCCACCGAAACGATCCGACCGATTTTTCTCACGGTGCTGTTTCCTCCTGTGCTCGTCCCGATCTTGTGTCGGGTTCGTCGCGGTAACGAGCACGTCTTTTGAAGATCACGCAGCGATACTCCATCCAGCCCGCGGCTGAGCGGGCGAGATCGATGCCTGGGCCTGACCGCCTCCCCCGTTCGCGGGGCGCTGATGGTGTGGCGGAGTGGGCGCTGACCTGCCCGGATGATGACCCGTTGTGGGCCAGAGGAGTGTTTCCCGATCCGGCAGGGCCGTTCGGCAGCCGGTTTCCGACCAAGACGCCCCGGCTTCGTCTCACCGCCCCAAGCCTCGTGCATGGTGAGCGAGGTGGTGAGAGGCGGACCTCCGCGGGCCGGATCGACGGGCCGGTCCCCTCCCGCACGTCGCCGGGTAGCTGGGCCGTTCGGGTGCGTGGACGCGCGCCCGCCACCGAATCGTTGTGTCGTTGACACGGGCGCGTGTCGAGATCCGGGGCTCGGCGGTTCGGGCGCTCAGTCACGGAGACGGACGGAGATGGCCATGCCCCTCATACGCGGGTTCGTAGCACGCCGCCGACGTGGTGCCGCTGTCCTGGCCGCGTTGGTGACCTGTTCGAGCGTACTGACCGGGCAGGACCTCGCCGCGGCCGACGGGATACCCACACCTTCGGTGCCCGCACCGCAGTTGGACTGGAGTCCCTGCGCGCACGGCAGCGAGTTCGACTGCGCGACCGCGAAGGTACCCCTGGACTACGGCCACCCGGATGGTCGAGCCATCGAGCTGGCGGTCATCAAACGGAAGGCAACCGGCCCCGGACGGCGCATCGGCACCCTGTTCTTCAACCCCGGTGGCCCCGGCGGGCCCGGAACGGTGCAGATGCCACAGAACTACCGGTCCTTCCCGCGCGAGGTGCGGGAGCGGTTCGACATCGTCAGTTGGGATCCCCGCGGGGTCGGCAGCAGCACCGCGGTGAACTGCTTCGCCGGTCCTCAGGAGGCCGCTGACTGGAGGGCGAGCAAGGCGGCGGGCTTCCCGGTGGGAGAGAAGGAGCGGACGGCCTTCATCGCCGCGTACAGGGATCTGGCCCGGCGCTGTCAGCAGCGTGACCCCGAGCTCCTGCGCCACGTATCGACCGCCGACACCGCTCGCGACCTCGACCAACTCAGACGAGCCGTGGGGGAGTCGCAACTCACCTACCTGGGCATCTCCTACGGCACGATCCTCGGCGCCACCTACGCCAACCTCTTCCCGGGCAAGGTCCGCGCCATGGTCCTCGACAGCAACATCGACCCACGAGCCTGGACGAATCACGCCTCCGACCAGGCACCTGAACTCACCACCTTCCTGCGCATGGGCTCCGACCGCAGCGCCGCGGCGACCCTGGACCAGTTCCTCACCCTGTGCGGGGCCGCCACCGCCACCCGCTGCCCCTTCTCCGCCGGCGGCCCGAGAGCGACTCGGAGGAAGTTCCACCAGCTGACGCAGCGGCTGCGGACGCGTCCCGTGGGCGCGTGGACCTACGCCGGCACGGTCGCCGACGTGGTGAACAGCCTCTACGCCGTCCATCCCGGGTGGACGGACCTCGCCGGCCGGCTCCAGAACCTGTGGCAAGGTCGCGTCCCCAAGCACCCTCCCCTCCCACCCGCACCACCGGTCCCGCATCCGAATCCGTATCTGGGCGAGGAACAGGCCGCTGCGGTGCTGTGCGCCGACAGCCCCAACCCGCGCAACCCGGACGTCTACCACGCCCTGGAAGAGGCAAGCGCCGCCCGTGCGGGCGACGCCGGACGCTTCTGGACGTGGGCCACCGCGGGGTGCGCCACCTGGCCCGCCGTAGCGGCGAACCGCTATCGCGGTCCGTGGAACAGGCCGACGGCACACCCCGTGCTGGTGGTCGGCACCACCTACGACCCCGCCACGCCCTACAAAGACGCGCAGGCCATGGCCGAGGAACTGGCCAACGCCCGCCTGCTCACCCACTACGGCTACGGGCACACCGCACTGACCAACCCCAGCAGCTGCATCCAGGCCCACGAGAGCCGTTATCTGATCGACGGCCTCCTCCCACCGCCCGGAACGACATGCCGACCGGACACCCCGCCCTTCTCCCGCTCCGCGCCCCGGCCGAACGGCGGCGTCGCCACCGGCGGCGGCGGAATGGCCGGCACCGTCTCCTGAGCCGTCCTTCGACGAAGTTCCGTGTCGCATGCCAGAGTTGGCGCCATGGAGGCGGCGGAACCGGCGGACGTAGCGGTGGACGAGGTCGAAGCGTTGACTGCGGACGCTCTGCGATGGTTGCTGGGAAGTGCCCGGGAAGTCGGGGACGACGGGCTCGCCTGGGCCACCGTGCCCTCCGACGACGAGCCCGATCCCACGTTGTACGGCGGTACGGCGGGTGTCATACCCGTCCTTCTGGAGGCGTGGCGGCACTTCGGCGACGACCGGTACGGCGACGCCGCGCTGCGCGCCGCGCGCAGCGTGGCCGCCGCCGTGGACGGCCGGGAGGACAACTCCCTGTACTTCGGCCTGACCGGCTTGGCGTTCGCGTTGCGGGCGGTCGACACGGAACTGGGCGCTCCGGATGCCGCTGCCGCCGCGGATCGGGCCTTGGAGCTGGTGCGCTCACGCTTCGACGGGACGCGCTGGGGCGACTGGTTCGACCTGCTCGGCGGCAACGCCGGCATCGGCCTCGGCGCATGGGCGACGGGCGATACCGACCTGGCCGTGCTCGCGCTGGAGCCCTATCTGCGCACGGCTGAGCAGACTCCGGCCGGTGTCCACTGGGAGGCGGAAGCCGGTAGGGTCCCGCGGTTCCACCACCTCTCGCACGGCACGCTCGGCATCGTGTACGCGCTGGCCGGCGTCGGCCGGGCCACCGGCCGCGCCGACCTGGTCGAGCTGGCGCGAGCGGGCGCGGCCGACGTCGTGGCACGGAACGAGGCCGGCCCGGCCGATTTCCTCGTCCCGCACTCCGACCCGCAGGACCACCCCGACCTGACCGCGCGCCACAGTTACGGCTGGTGTCATGGCCCGGCCGGTGACGCCCAGGTCTTCCGGTTGCTGCGGGACGTCCTCGACGATCCCGCCTGGCAGAGTTTCGCCGACCGCTGCTGGCACACCGTGACCCACTCCGGCCTGCCGCGCCGTCTGCGGCCCGGCTTCTGGGACAACAACGGACGGTGCTGCGGCACGGCCGGCGTCCTGGCACTGGCCTGCGACCGGATGGCCGAGCAGGACGACCGCCCGGACTTCGCACGGCTCCTCGTCGCGGACCTCGTCTCCCGCGCGACCCGGGACGCCGACGGCGTGCGGTGGTCGAACATCGAACACCGGGCCACACCGAGCACCCTCGAACCCCATATCGGGTATGCGATGGGTAACGCCGGCATCGTGCGCGAACTGCTGCGTTTCGTACGGATGAGTCGAGGAGGCGACCCGGCTTATGTGGTGGCCTGGCCGGATCAGCCGGTGGTGCATCGGAACGGGAGCTCCGGACGTGCCTCCGTGCCATTGAGCGGTTTTCAGCCACGGGACCGGGGGCTTTCCGTCAAACCGTAGGCGAGGCACGTCGCGTCCCGCGGATTCATCGACGGTGACGGTCAGTTGGCGGTCCGTACCGTTCGCCGGGAGCCTCAGGTGTTGTTGGCAGGGCGGGGCGGTGCACGCTGTGCTGCCTGGGAGACACCGTGGGAGGTGGCCCGGCGGCGCCCGCTCACGCGGAGCAGGCAGCGGCGGTCCCTTGGACGCTCTTTCCCCGTGATCGCCTTCGGGGTTCGGTGCCCCTTGCGGAGGACACCTTCGGTACATGTCACCCTGTAGCGCAGATGTCGTCGGAGGGGGATGAGGGTTGGATCACCAAGAGTTTGCCCAATCAGCGGATGCGTCGGCTTGTCTCGACGAGAGCGTGCATGCCGCGAAGACCGCCATCGCCCGCAGGCTCCGGCACATCCGCCAGCAGCATCCTGAGGGCCCCTTCACCCTGGCCGGGCTGGCGGAACGCGCCGGGGTCTCCAAGCGGACGCTGGCGTCGGCCGAGTCCGTGGACGGGACGAATCTGACCGTTGAGACCCTCGTCAAAGTGGCGCACAGTCTCGGGATCTCCCGAGTCGGCTACTTCCTGGACGACCAGGTCTTCGACCAGGTCAACTCGGAACTGGAGTGGCTGAAGAAGATGCGCAGCCAACGGGTGGAGAGCGTTGCCCTGCGGCAGTCGGCGCCCGCGGGGTCGCCGGCCGGTTCCTCCCTGAATGAGCTGAGCCACCTCATCACGCATCTGGTCAGCACTGCCGAGGCAGCCCGCGCGACCCTCGAGGACTTGCCCCGGCAGGATCTCCCTGACGACACCCAGCCGTGATAGTGATGCGCTGGCGACGCAAGGGCGGAGATCTGCAGGCGGTATGGCTGCGTGAGCAGTGCGAACGACGGGTCGACGCGCTGGGGCTGCCCAGTCGCACGAAGCTGTCGATCGATGCGTTGTGCGACCACCTCAGCGAGCTCTCCGGGCGTCCCATCCAGCTCATGCCCTTCGCGCTGCCGCTGGGAAGCCCGGACGGCCTGTGGGTGTCCGCGGCAGGGGCGGAGTACGTCATCTACGAGCAGCGGCTCGCCCCGATCCACCAGCAGCAGGTCGTCCTGCACGAACTGGGGCACCTCATCTGCGACCACGAAGCCACCCCCGTGCTCACCCCCGAGGCCTCCCGGCTCCTCCTTCCCTCGCTCGATCCCGACCTGATTCGGCGGACGCTCGGACGGGAGCACTCACAGTCGTCGGCCGAAGTGGAGGCCGAGTACATCGGCACCCTGATCGGCCGCCGCATCGGCGCCTGGACGTCGGAGCACGTCCGGCCGGTCCCCCCTGAAATGCAAGAACTCGCCGCCCGGCTCAGTGCGTTGGACAACCCCGCCTTCCGAGGGAGCAATGAATAGCGTTCTCTACCCCCTGTGTGCCGCAATAGCCTGCCTGGCACTGCTGTACAAGCTTCGAGTGCTGCGCGCGGACCGTTCGGTCACCCAGGTCGCCCTCGTCGGCAACTTCTTCTTCCTGTTCATCACGTACACCGTCTCCACACCCGTCGTCTGGGTGGCCACCAGCAAGGCCGTGGGCGTGGTCAACTTCTCCGGTCTGCTGACGCAGAGCTGCGTCATTCTGCTGACCGCCTGCCAGCAGGTCGTCCTGCTGCACCTGAGTCACGAGGCCCCCACCGCCTGGCGCAAGGCGAGACCGCGGCTGATCGCGCTCGCACTGGTCCTGGCCGGCATGGTGGGCCTGTTCGTCGCAGCCACCAGCCGGGGCGAGAAGCCCGACGACTTCGCCATCGACAGCGCCCAGTACTACCCCGCGTACCTCACCATCTATCTGCTGGCCTACGCGGCGAACCAAGTGGACGTCGGCGTGCTGGGCTGGCGCTACGCGAAGATCGCCCCGCATCCCTGGATGCGCCGGGGGCTGTATCTCATCGCGGCGACCCTGCCCTTCGCGCTCATCTACACCGGCTGCCGCGCGGCGGACGTCGTTGCCGCACAGTTCGACGTGAGCGGGGAGGCATGGGAACCCCTCGCCCAGGTCGCCGTCACGATCGCCACCCTCACCAAAACCCTGGGCTGGGTGCTCCCCGACTGGGGCCGCAGCCTCAGTGACCTCTGGCAGCGGATCGACGATCGCCGGGCCTACCGTGACCTGGCACCGCTGCACCGGGAGGTCACCGGACAGGTACCGGAACCCGTGCTGCATCTGGAGCCCGACACGGATCTGCGCACCCGGCTCTACCGTCGGCTCGTCGAGATCCGCGATGCCCAGTGGGCCCTTCGCACCTGGACTCCCGCGGCCGTCGCCGAAGCCGCGGAGCGACGCGGCCGCTCAGCGGGCCTGGCCGACACCGACCTGGCGGCCACGATCGAAGCCGCGCAGCTCAAGGCCGCCCTGCAGGCCCGGGCCGCACAACGGCAGCCGGTCCCGCACACCCTCTCGCCGCGGGTGGCGGAGCCCGAAGACCTGGCCGCGGAACTGGCCTTCCAGCGCAAGATGGCCCGGGCGTTCGCGACGTCCCCCGTCGTCGCAGCCGTGGCCGCAGACTTCGTGCCCAGCCCGTCCGTCCAGGAGAACACGTGACCCAGCAGATCCCGTCGCCGGCCCTCAGTCAGCCGTTCGACCAGGAGTTCTTCAACGATCCGTATCCCGTCTACGCACGGCTGCGGGCGGCGGGACCGGTGCACCGGGTCGCCCTCCCCGACGGCTCCACCGCCTGGCTGGTCACCCGCGAACGCGACGTGCGGCCGGCTCTGACCGATCCCCGGCTGTCGGTGAACAAGGCCCACTCCACCACCGGCTACCAGGGCTTCTCCCTGCCGGCCGCCCTGGACCGCAACCTCCTCAACATCGACCCGGACGACCACCTGCGCCTGCGCCGCCTGGTCTCCAAGGGCTTCACCCCACGTCACGTCGAACGGCTGCGGGACCGGGTCGCCACCGCCGCGGAAGACCTCGCCGATCACCTCGCCGCGCTGGGACAGGCCGATCTGGTCAGCGAGTTCGCCAACCCGCTGCCCCTCGTCGTCATCGGCGACCTGCTGGACGTGCCCCACGCCGACCGCCGCCCGTTCTCCTCCTGGGTCAGCGCCATGTTCGCCCCCCAGCACCCCGGGCACACCGCCGAATCCATCGACCGCATCCACCACTTCCTGCTCGACCTCATCGCCACCCGGCGCGCGCATCCCGGTGACGATCTGCTCTCCGCACTGATCGACGCGCGCGACGACGGCGACCGGCTCAGCGAGGACGAGCTGGTGTCGCTGGCCTTCCTCATCCTCATGGCCGGCAGCGAGAACGCCCAACACCTCATCAGCATCGGCCTGTTGGCCCTGCTGCGCCACCCCGACCAGCTGGAGCTGCTGCGCTCCCGGCCGGACCTGATGCCCGGGGCGGTCGAGGAGGTCCTCCGCTTCGCCCACCCCAACCAGATGGCCATCCGCCGTTTTCCCACCGAGCCGATCGAGATCGGCGGCGTACCCATTCCCTGCGGCGAGACGGTGCTGCTCTGCCTCGCCTCCGCCAACCGCGACCCGGACCGCTATCCGGAACCGGACCGCTTCGACATCCGCCGCGCGGACGTGGCGCACCTTGCCCTCGGCCACGGACTCCACTACTGCCTGGGAGCCGCCCTGGCCCGGCTGGAGATCGGCACCGCCCTGGCCACCCTCCTCCGGCGGTTCCCGGACCTGCGTCTCGCCGTGCCCGCGGAGACGTTGCAGTGGCGGGCCTCGTTCAGGTCACATGCGCTCAGGCAGCTGCCCGTACGCACCGGATGAGGCGTCAGCGCCCCTCCGCGGCCCTCACGAGGCCCGTTGTCCGACGGGCCGAGGGATCGTGTCGTCAGTAGCCCGGCGCCTCGTCGTATGCGGAGCGGAACCCCGCACAGGCCATCACGGTCGAGGGCAGGCCGTGGCTCTCGTACGACAGGCACTGCATGGACCCGCGAATGATCCGTTCGGCTTCCTTGCGGGCCTGCCCGAGTCGGCTGCGCCAGACCAACTCCTCAGCGATCCCGTACGCCCATGCGCCGAACCACGCGGCCTGTGGTGCGCACTGCAGCGCCAGCGCGCTGCTGTAGGTGTCGTACGCCCGCAGGAGCTGGGAGGACAGGGCGGCGTCCGGGTGTTGGGCGTGCGCGCGCTCGTGTAACGGCGGGACGTGCTGCCCGTCGAGGAAGCGAGCGACCCGGGAGTACAGCAACTCGACTCCCTCGGCGACCTTTTGGACGCTCCCTCCGCTCGGTGCCGACTCCTCCCAGAGGTCTTCGAGCGGATCCCGGGCGCCGAGCGAAGGTTGCGGGACGGGAGGAAGGACCGCGCAGCCGTCGGCCTGCGGAAGGCAGAGCTGGTCCTCCGTCAGGTACTCGCAGGTCTCCGCGTCGTCGCCGGCGAGTTCGTCGCTCGCCGCGGCATGGTGGATGACGTGCTCGTGGCGCAACTGGGACCAGGTGGCGCGCGGGGCGCTGGGCCCGGTGAGTTGGCGCCAGACGGGGTTGATGTCCCAGGAGTAGCCGGTCACTCGCTCCACGTGCCCGGAGGCGCGGGTGGCGAACACGGCGAACCGGCCGGTGAAGTCGTCCTGCACCTGGGTGTAGAGGCCGTCCCCGACCTGCCAGGCCCCTCCCAGGCGGAACGGAACGGGCTGTGAGCCGGCTGTTGTTCGCCCGGCGGCGGGGGGAAGGAGCACATGGAGCGTGTCACTGACCGGCTGGTGTGCCGGGGTCACGAGGAAAGGGAGCCGCTGGCGTGAGCTCCTGGAGAGAGAACTGTTCCGATCAGTGCCCATGCCGGCCCCTTGACGCGGGACGGCACGGTGTCTCACCGATGGACGGAGTAGCGGCACGAGCGATGACGAACAATGGTCAACCCCCTCTGGCCCACTTACAGGGCCTCTGCGGCGAGACGATAGGCACACATGCACCGCGGTGCAACTTGCTGCCGGATGGGTGCAATGAATTGCAACGCCGTGATGTGCCTCCGCGTGGCGGGAGTTGGGCCGGCGGGCCGCCCTCCGGCCGAACGGCAGCGGAAAGGGCCGGACGGTCCCTGGCCGGGGAGGCCGGTGATCTGGAGGCTGGAGATGTCATGGCGGACGTGGGCCGTCGGTCCGGTTACGGAGGAAACTTCATGATGAACACTCCGCACATCGTCAGTGACGTGATGACCGAGACCGTCGCCGCGGTCGACCGCCAGGCGCGGTTCAAGGGGGTCTTTCTGCGTTCGGACGAAGACCTGGCGGAGGAGGTCCGCCGGAACGTCCTGAGCGAGCCGTTCGCGCCGCCGGCCCAAGGCCTGCGGGTCGAGGTCGCCGACGGAGTCGTCACCCTCGGCGGGCGAGTCCGGGCCTCACTCCAGGCCGGCCGCGTGATCGGGGACGTAGGTCTGCAGGTCGCGGGGTGGCCGTTGATAGCCGGTGTTCGGCGGCCGGGGCGGGAGGTCGAGCTCCGGCGGGGTGACGTGGTGGTAGGGCACCGTGGACAGCAGGTGGGCGATCATGTTCAGCCGGGAGCGGTGCTTGTCGTCGCTCTCGACGACGTACCACGGCGCCTCGGCGATGTCCGTGTGCACGAACATCTCGTCCTTGGCCCGTGAGTACTCCTCCCAGCGGGTCAGCGACTCGAGATCCATGGCGGACAGCTTCCAGCGCCGCGTGGGGTCCTTGAGCCGCCGCCGGAACCGTTTCTCCTGGACCTCGTCACTGACCGAGAACCAGTATTTGCGCAGCAGGATCCCGTCCTCCACGAGCATGCGCTCGAAGACCGGGCACTGCCGGAGGAACCGCTGGTGCTCGGCGGGCGTGCAGAACCCCATGACCCGCTCGACGCCGGCCCGGTTGTACCAACTGCGGTCGAAGAGCACGATCTCCCCGGCCGCGGGCAGGTGTTCCGTGTAGCGCTGGAAGTACCACTGGGTTCGTTCACGCTCGGTGGGCCTGGGCAGTGCCACGATCCGCGCGACCCGCGGGTTGAGGTACTGGGTGACCCGCTTGATGGCGCTGCCCTTGCCGGCCGCATCGCGTCCCTCGAAGACCACGACGAGGCGGGCGCCCTCGTGACGCACCCACTCCTGCAGCGCCACCAGCTCGGTCTGCAGGCGGTACAGCTCCCGCTCGTAGACCGACCGGGACAGTTTGGTGCGGTCCTCGTCACCTCGCTCCTTCGCCATGAGACGACGGTACGAGGAAACCTCCGTCTCCGGCTCGGGCAGGTGGCCTGAACGGAGCCAGAGAGGCCGGCTCGGGGCGCGGCAACGGGCGTGGCGCATCCAGGACGGCCGGTCGGCGCGGGCAGGGGCCGGACGGCCCCTGCCCGGCGAGCGGGGACGGCAGCAGGCTGGAGGTGTGACCACCGGCCGTGCCTCTGCGGTCCGTATCGAGGAGGCGTCATGGAGCACTCTCCGCACACCGTCGGCGATGTCATGACCCGGAGCGTGGTGGCCGTCGGGCAGGATGCGCGGTTCAAGGAGATCGTCGAGACCATGGAGCAGTGGAAGGTCAGCGCGCTGCCCGTGCTGGCCGGGGAGGGGCGGGTGATCGGCGTCGTCTCCGAGGCGGACCTGTTGCCGAAGGAAGAGTTCCGGGGCAGCGCGCCCAGCCGTCTCGAACAGGCACGGCGGTTGGACGACGTGCGCAAGGCCGGTGGTGTGACGGCCCGGGACCTGATGAGTGCTCCCGCCCTGACGGTGCACCCCGGCGACACCCTCGCCCAGGCGGCGCGGACGATGGCGCACAAGTCGGTGAAGCGGCTGCCCGTGGTCGACGACGAGGGGCTGCTGCGGGGGATCGTGAGCCGTTCCGACCTGCTGAAGGTCTTCCTGCGTTCGGACGAGGAACTGGCGGCGGAGGTGCGTGCCGACGTCATCGACCGGCTGTTCGCGGGCGCCGCGGAAGAGGTGGAAGCCGTGGTCACCGACGGTGTGGTCACGCTCAGGGGCCGCTTTCCCACGGCCTCGATGCTGCCCGTCGCGGCCCGCTTGGTGCGGGCGGTGGAAGGCGTCGTGGACGTGACGCTCGACGTCACGGGCACGACCCCGGCCCCGGCAGAGCCGCCCGCGGCGGGGCCGAGATGAAGCAGCGACGGGTCGGCAGCGTGATGACGGACGACGTCGTCAGCGCGCGGCATGACACCTCGACCGAGGACATCGCGCGGTGGCTGGCGGAGTACGACATCAACGGGCTGCCCGTGGTGGATGCCGAGGACCGGGTGATCGGCGTCATCTCCGTCACGGACCTGGAGCGCGGCCGCGGTTCGGGGGCCGGCACCGGCCTGCTCACCGCCGGCGCGGTGATGTCCGCTCCCGCGCGCACGGTCCGCGCCGACGACTCCGTCGTCCGTGCGGCCCGCCTGATGTGTGCGTGCGGCGTCGAACGCCTCCCCGTGGTGGACGAGGAGGCCCGTCTGGTCGGCATGGTCACCCGGCGGGACGTGCTGCAGATCTTCGCCCGGCGGGATGCGGACATCCGCCAGGAGGTGATCGACCAGATCGTGGTGCGGGCGCTGTGGCTGGGGCGGCAGAGCGTGGACGTCGCGGTCGATGACGGGGTGGTGACCCTCAGCGGGCACCTGGAGAGCAGCGGCGCGGTGGCCGTTGCGGTGCAGATGACCCGGCAGGTCGACGGTGTCACCGCGGTGGTCAATCGCCTGACCTCGGCGCGGGAGGCGCCGTACTGCGGGCCGGTGTAGCGCCGGCGCCGTGGCTCAGGGCTGCCGGTGCCGTCCCTGGGCGTCCAATCCCGCCCAGTCCTTCTCCCACTGGGCGTAACGCCGACGGTTCAGCAGGACGACTCCGGCCTTGTCCGCGCCGATCAGCAGCAAACCGGTGGTGGACGCGGCCACGATGCCGACCGCGATGCTCTCGACGACGGCGTCTTCGGGAGTGACCGGGTCCGTCAGCAGGGATCCATGCCGGTCGACCCGTGCGGTGGTCCGGTCGCCGGCCCGCAGGCCGGGTTGCACGGCCGTCACTCCGGTCCGCACCGTGCCGTCCCCGGCCGCCCAGCGCACCGTGGCGTGGACCCGGCCGGCGGTGCCGCCCGGGGTGTCCACCCCGATGGCGGTGGGGGCGTCTTCCGTGAGGACGGCGGTCACCGGCACCGACGCGCGGCTCTGCTGCTCGGCCGCGTGGCTCACGGCACCGGCCGCCGTCACCCCGGCGGCCGGGGCCAGCACCGCGATCAGCAGCCCCGTGGCCAGGAGCAGCCAGGACTCCGCCACGTCCGTGCCGCGCTTGAGCGGGTTACGCAGCCACAACCATCGGATCTTCGTCAGAGGCATGGCACACCTCTTTCGCCCTGCCCTCCGAGAGTGGCACACCCGGCGGGCGCGGGCGAGGGCCGAACGGCCTTGTCGGGAGAGCACGTGGGGGGCGCCGGCGGACGGAAGGCGGCGTCCGGATCTGGCGCGGCCCCCGGGGGTGATTCACGATGGGGGGAGGAGGCGTCGGTTCGTACCACCGGCCCGGAGGACGCCATGAGCGAGGCAGACGGTTTCTCACCGCAGCGGCCGATCCGCGTGTTCCTCGTGGACGACCACGAGGTGGTCCGTCGTGGTGTCGAGGACCTGCTGGACGCCGAACCGGACATCGAGGTGGTCGGCGACGCGGGGACGGCGAGCCATGCGCTGGCCCGCGGACCCGCGCTGCGACCGGACGTCGCGGTGCTCGACGTGCGGCTGCCGGACGGTGACGGGGTGTCCGTCTGCCGGGAGCTGCGCTCGCGCATGCCGGGTCTGGCCTGTCTGATGCTCACCTCGTTCGACGACGACGAGGCGCTGCTGGACGCGATCATGGCCGGTGCGGCCGGATACGTCCTGAAGGAGATCAAGGGTGCGGATCTGGTCGCCGCGGTGCGCACGATCGCCTCCGGACGCTCGATGCTCGACCCGGCGACGACCGCGCGGCTGATGAGCACGCTGCGGGGCGAGGACGCCGACGAGCCCGAAGCCAGTGCGCTGTCGAGCCTCTCGCCACGGGAGACCGAGATCCTCGGCCTGATCGGCGAGGGTCTGACGAACCGTCAAATCGGAAAGCGGCTCTACCTTTCGGAGAAGACCGTCAAGAACCACATCTCCCGCATGCTGGCCAAGCTCGGCGTGGAGCGGCGCATCCAGGCGGCCGTCCTCGCCACCCAGGCCGCCCCCGCTCCGGGCCCGGCGCCCGGCCGGCAGCACGGCTGAGGCGGCACGGCTGAGACGTGCGACGCGGCCGAGGCATCCGGCGCGTCACCCCGCGGGCATCGGCACCTGCCACACCAGCCGCGCGCCACCGCCCACCGGTGTCTCGACGGCCATCGCGCCGCCCAGCCCCTCGGCCCGCGCGGCCAGGTTGCGCAGACCGCTGCGCCGGCCGTCCGCCGGGATGCCCACACCGTCGTCCTGGACGGTCACGGTCAGCGTCCGGTCGTGGAGGACCAGGGACACCGCCGCAGCGCCGGCGTGAGCGTGCCGCGCGGTATTGCTCAGCGCCTCGTCGAGTACGGCCAGTACCTGCTCGGCGATCTCCGCGGGCACCTCGGTGTCCAGCAGGCCTTCCATGCGCAGCGACGGCGCGAAGCCCAGCGCCCGCGCGGCCCTTTCCACGGCACCGACCGCGCGGGCCCGCAGGCCGTGGGAGACACGGGAGGACTCGTGGGCGCGGAGCCCGAAGATGGTGGAACGAATGATCTTGATCGTCTCGTCCAGATCGTCCACCGCCCGCAACAGCCGCTCACCGGCCTCCGGATGATCGACGAAACGCAGCGCGCTCTGCAACGTCATGCCCGTGGCGAAGAGGCGCTGAATGGCCAGATCGTGGAGGTCGCGCGCGATGCGTTCATGGTCCTTCAGCAGGGCCAGCTGTTCGGCGGCCCGGCGCTGGTCGGCCATCTCCATGGCGAGGGCTCCCTGACCCGCGAACGTCAGCAGCGGCGTGGTCTCCGACTCGGTGAACGGATCGCGGCCGCGGATCCGGGCCAGCAGCAGCGCCCCCCGCACCCGGTCGCCGGTGATCATCGGCACCGCGATCGCGGGCCCCAGACCGCTCCAGCGGGGCGGACCGGCGGTGATCCTCGGGTCGTGCTCGACGTCGAGGCTGGTCAGCGGGCGTCCGGTGCGCAGCGCCGTACCGACGAAGGAGCCGTCGAGGGGGAGGACCAGGCCGCGATGGGCCTCGGCCTCCACGCCGACGGCGAGTGCGACGCTCACGTGGTCGTCGTCGACCGGCAGTGCCAGCGCGCCGAGATCCGCCGCGAGGATCCGCACGGCGTGACCGAGGATCATTTCGAGCACGTCGTTCTCACCCGGCCCGGGCAGCAGACCGGCGACGATCTCGCTGTTGGCCTCCAGCCACTGCCCCCGGTAGCGGACCTCGTCGTACAGCCGGGCGTGCTCGATGGCCACACCGGCCGCCACGGCCAGCGTCGCGAGCACCGTCTCGTCCGCGGCGTCGAAGGGGCGGCCGCCGCGCTTCTCGGTGAGGTAGAGATTGCCGAACACCTCGTCACCGACCCGTATCGGCACCCCGAGGAAGGAGTGCATCGGCGGGTGGCCGGGCGGGAATCCGTACGACGCGGGATGGTCGGCGAGCTCTGTCAGGCGCAGCGGCGTGGGGTGGCGGATCAGCTCACCCAGAATTCCGTGCCCCTCCGGAAAATGGCCGATGGCCTCGGCCTGCGCCGGGGGGATCCCGACGGTCAGGAACTGGGAGATCCGGGTGTCTTCGCCGATCACGCCGAGGGCCCCGTACTCGGCGTCCACGAGGACCACCGCGACCTCGACGATGCGGCGCAGCACCTGCGACAGCTCCAGCCCGCCGCCCACGGACATGACCGCTTCGAGCAGCAGATGCGGCGACCGGTCCGTGGTGTGTTCCATCGCCCGGAGCCGCTCCTGCAGATCGTCCGGCAACGCGCCCAGGCTCAGGCGCGCCCCGTCGCCTCGGTCAGGCCTCTCGCCAGCCACCATGTCCTCCGCGATGGCCGCCCCGGCATCCGCGGCCACACCTTCCACGGTAGTGACCGCGGCGGGACGGGCACGTCCGTGCCGGGCGTGCGCGGCGCCGGACCGCGCGGCGGTGGGCCGTTCGGCCCCCTGACGGCACCCTTCGGCTCATTGCCGACCGGGGGAGCATTCAGCAGGCTCGACACGTGGGACGGGTGCATCGCGACCCGTACCCCTCTCCGCCCCGGAAGAAGGACAGCCATGGAGCCGGAAGTGATCACCGTGGGGCTCGACGGCTCTCCGGAGAGCCTGGCAGCCGCAAGCTGGGCAGCTGACGAAGCGGACCGGCGGCACTGGGTGCTGCGACTCCTGCACGCCTGGATCCTGCTGGCCGCCGAAGCCCCCGACACGCCCCCCGAGCGCGACCAGAACGCCGGCGCCCGGCAGATCGTGCGCCGGGCGCGGGAAGAGGTGGTGAGCCGCCATCCCGATGTGCAGGTCATCGAGGACCTGGTCGGCTCGGATCCCTTGCCCGCGCTGTTGTACGCGGCGAACGATTCGCGGATGGTCGTGCTCGGGACCCGTGCGCTGACGGCGTGGGAGAGCTATGTGCTCGGCGATGTCAGCCTGGACGTCGTGGGCCAGGCCGACCGGCCGGTCGTGCTGGTCCGCGGGGGCTGGTCCGTGGAGGCACCACGACCCGCGGCCGAGGTCGCGGAGCCACGCATCGTCGTCGGGGTGAGCCTGAACGGCCCCTGCGACCCGCTCCTCGACTTCGCCTTCGACGCGGCGGCGAGCCGCGGTCTGCCGCTGCAGGCCGTGCACGGCCGGGCGCTCCCGGCAACCGCCTATGTGCCGTGGGGGATCGAACCGGAGGTGGCGGAGGAAATCGCCAAGGAGGCGGACGGGGAACTGCGGGAGGCGATCCGCCCCTGGCGGGAGCGCTTCCCCGATGTGCCGGTACGACTGACCGTGCTGCCGGAGAACCCGACCCGGGCCATGGTGCAGACGGTCCCGGGCGCCGAGCTCCTGGTCGTCGGCCGGAGGAAGAACCATCCGCGCCTCGCACCCCGGGTCGGTCCGGTCGCGCACGCCGCGATGCACCACGCCACGTGTCCGGTGGCAGTGGTGCCCCACGACTGAGGGACCTCCGGCCCCGGCCCGCGAGGGGCGCGTCCGGCGGCCGCTCAGATCCGCGGCACGACCGCCACGGGGCAGCGGGAGTGATGCAGCACGGCGAAGACGACGGGCCCGAGCAGCATCGGCGTCCGTTGCATGCGTCTTCCCACGACCAGCAGACTCGCCCCGGAGCAGGACTCCAGCAGGACCGGTGTGATCCGGCCGCGTCGCAGGTGTACGACGACGTCGACGTCGGGGAACTTCGCCCGCCACGGCGCCAGAACGTCGGCGAGCTTCCGCTCCTCCTCGGCCGCGAGCTCTCCTTCGTCCGGCGGCGGCGCGGTGGTGGGCACGCACTCCACCACGGGCGGCTCCCAGGCCCGTACGGCGCGCAGCCGCGTGTGATGGGCCTCGGCGGCAGCGAACGCGAACTCCAGCACCGCCTCGCCCCGCGAACCGGCTTCCTGGACGCCGACCACGACTTCGGGCCGCTCGTAGGCGGCGTTCTCCTCCTCGCGCACGGTCACCACCGGGCACTCCGCGCGACCGAGGACGTGCAGGCTGACCGAACCGAGCAGGAAGCCGGCGATCGCGCCGTGGCCGCGCGATCCGAGCACCATCATCGTGGCCCGGCCACTGCGGTCCACCAGCGCGTCGACCGCTTGCTCGGAGACCTGCTCGGTCGTGACCGCAACGTCCGGACACACCTCGTGCGCCATGGCTTCGGCCGCTCCGAGTACCTCGTCCCCGTAGCGCTTCCGGTCCGCGGCTCCCCGGGCGCCGGGGACGTCCAGCGGCTGCGAGACCCAGGAATGGAGGAGGTGCAGCGGAAGGCCGCGGGCCACCGCCTCCGCGGCGCCCCAGCGCACGGCCGGCACGCTGTTCTTGGTGCCGTCCAGACCTACGACAACAGACCCGCCCATGACGTACCTCCGTGCAGTCAGGGCTCTCGGATACCGGCTTTCTGGTTCCAGCATCGCCGCAGCCCGGAACGGAGCCCATGGGCCGAGTGGGCCCGGACGGGGGCCGGGTGGCGGTGCGGGCGCGGCTCCCGGTCGGCAGTCCGGCACCGCCTGCCCAGGGGCGCCGCGATCCGGGCTGTTCGGCCCACCGATCGGCGCCGAACAGCCCCTGCCCCGAGCACCGTGCGCGGACGCACGCTGGAGGGTGACCGACTTGCGGAAGGCCGGCCCGCACGCCGCCGGCCGGAAACCGGGAGCAACCGCCATGACCACGGAGCCACTGCTCACTGCGCTGCCGGCAGAAGGGCGGGAACGCCTGATGCGGTTCGCCCACGAGGTGTCGTTCCCGGCCGGGAAACGGATCTTTGACGAACACGGGCTCGCCGACCGGTTCTGGATCATCCGCACCGGCTCGGTGAACCTGGACGTCCACATAGCGCCCGGCCCGCCGACGGTCGTCGACATGCTCGGGCACGGCGACCTGGTCGGCTGGTCATGGCTGGTACCGCCGTACACCTGGCGCATGGGCGCGGAGACATCCACCCCCGTACGCGCCTACGAGTTCGACGCCACGGCCGTGCGTGCGCTGTGCGAGGCGGACCGGGAGCTCGGCCTGGCACTGACCCGCCGGGTCCTCGGCGTGGTCGCCCGCCGCCTCCAGGCCACCCGGCTCCGGCTGGCCGACATGTGCGCGCCCGGGGCGACCACCATGCCGGCCCCGCCGTGAGCGGGGTCGGTCACGACGTGGTGGTCGAGGGCGTACGGGCCCCCATGACGCGGATGCGGCGTCCGGTGATCCGGGTCGGGTGCACCGCGATCCAGAGGCCGCGCCCGTCGCCGGTCCAGGGGCCGGTGTGTGCGCGTTCGTCCAGCCGGCGGCACTCGGACCTGGTGGTGACCGTACGGGCGGGCCCGACGACGAGGACGCTCCATCCCTGACTGAAGGCGTCATCGATGTGGTCGACCTCCAGCGCGACCTGCTGGCCGGCCGCGGCAGCCGGGCCGGAATCCGGGGCGGTGCGGTAGGCGATGACCTCGTCGGCGACGGTGTAGTTCACGGGGAAGATCGCCGGCGCACCGTCAACGGTCACGGCCACTCTGCCGACCCCGTGGGTGGAGAGCAGGCCCCGGCACTCATCAGAGCTGAGGACCAGCACCTCCGGGTGGGCCGCTGCCGTGCCGAAGCCCGCCGGCAGCTCCGCCGTGCCCCCGGTGAGTTCGGCCACCGTCGTTTCCAGCGCACCGGCAAGGCGCAGCAGGAAGCCGATGGCGGGCTCGGCGGCGCTCTCCTCCACGTACCGGAGATACTCCGGCGAGGCGGCGGCCCGTGCCGCGACCTCCTCGCGGGTCAGCCCCAACTGCTGACGGCGCAGGGTGGCGCGCCGGCCGAGGTCACCGCGCGTGGGGACCGGCTCCGACGGGGGCTCGGGCTGCTGGTTGCTCATCGTCCACACGTCCCTTCGTCGCGGCGCTTCATGCGTGTGCCGCGCTCCGTCCGGCGGGTCGGGCCGAACCGGCGGCCACGGCCGGCCGCAGCTCTTCGGAGACCGCGACGACGCCGTCGACGCCGGCGCACATGCGCATGAGGACGGGTATCAGCAGCGGATCGTCCACCGAACCGTGCAGCGTGACCTGACCCCGCACCACCTTGGCGGTCACTCCCGCTGCGCCGAGGCGTGCCGTGCGTCCGATGACCTCATGAGAGATCTCGTCCTCGATGGCCTGGTCCTTGCGCAGGAAGACGCGCAGCAGGTCGCTGCGGCTGACGATGCCCAGCAGCACGTCCGCCTCGTCGACCACGGGGAGACGCTTGACGTTCTGGACCTCCATCAGCCGTGCCGCCTCCACCACCGTCCACTCCGGGTGCGCACACACTGCCGGCGCGGACATCAGCTCACCGGCGGTGCGCCCCTCGGCCCGGGCCCGCTCCCACGCCTCCAGGTGGGGCACGGGCGTCCTGCCGGAGAGGTCGGACCGGTCCGCCGCCTTCCGCAGCAGGTCGGCCTCCGACACGATGCCGGCCGGCCGGCCGAGGGCGTCGAGGACCGGCACGGCGCTCACCGCGTGGTCGGCGAGGACCCGCGCGATGTCCTTGAACGGCGTGTCGAGCTGCACGCTGACGACCTTCCTCGTCATGAGCTCGCCTATCGTGCGGTGTTCCATCTCCGGCTCCTTCCGCCGGCGGAACCGACGGGGCGTTCACGTCGCAGACCGCCGGTCCGCGTGCTTCTCCAGCCTGGCCGCGGCGGACCGGCCGGGGGATGAGCCGATCGGCCCCCGGGCGGTGGCCGGCAGGCCCGAAAGGCCCGGGTGGCCCATGGTCAGGGTCCTATGGCCCCTGACCCGGCCCGGCCGCACCGGCGACGCTGAAGAGGTTCTGCGATCCCCTGCCCGCCGCTCCGGGAGGCACCCGGTGTTCACCAAGATCCTCGACGACACCCTGGTCAAGAACCTGGTCGCCGACGCGGTCACCGCGCCGTCCATGCACAACGCCCAGCCATGGCGCTTCCGCTACGCCCGCCACAGCCGCACCTTCACCCTGTCCACCGACCCGGACCGCGCGATCCCGCAGGCCGATCCGACGACCCGCGGCATGCACCTGGGCTGCGGAGCGGCGCTGCTGAACCTACGGGTGGCTGCGGCCCACGCCGGCCACCGCACCTGGACCGCGCTCCTGCCCGACCCGCACACCCCGGCGCTGCTGGCGACCGTGCGCCTGGACGACCCGCACGGCCACACCGACGAAGCCCTTCCCGACCTCCATCAGGCGATCCGCGAACGCCACACCAGCCGTTTCCCGTTCACCGAGCGGCAGATCCCCGACACCGTCCGCACCGCCCTGACCGAGGCCGCGGCCCGAGAGGGCGCACAGCTGAGCTTCCTCACCGACTCGCACCGCGAGACCGTACTGGACCTGATCAAGCACGCCGAGGGCTACAACCGCATGGACGACGCCCGGGACGCCGAACAACGCGGCTGGACCCGCGACACCGGTACCGGGCCGTCCGCCGACGACGGGATCCCGGCCTACGCCTTCGGTCCCCGCAAACGCGCCGGTTCCACCCCCGTCCGGGACTTCGCCGGCCGGCACACCGTGCCCGACCGCGACTACGCCGACTTCGAGAAGAACCCCCAACTGGCCTCGCTCAGCACCGCCGGAGACGAGCCCGCGGACTGGCTGCGCGCCGGCCAGGCGCTCGAACGCGTACTGCTCGTGGCCACCTCCGAGGGAGTTTCCGCTTCGTTCGCGACCCAGCCCGTCGAATGGCCCGACCTGCGATGGATCCTGCGCGACCCCGTCTCGGGATCCGGGTACGTGCACATGCTCCTGCGCCTGGGGTACGGCCCGCGGGGGCCCCGCACACCGCGACGCCCGGTGGACGAGGTGCTGACGATCACCGCGTGATCGAGGCTCGCATCTTGGGAGTCCCGGTGCGGGGGCGTGGCCTGCACGGCCTCCGCGCGCACTGCCTCCCCGGCCACCCGTTCAGGGCGCGGTGAAGTCGTCGCGCGCCAGGGCGTAGACGGTGCAGGCGCGGCCCAGGACGCTGTCCTCGCGCAGTGGTGTGAATCCCAGGCGACGCGCCACGACGGCCGAGGCGGTATTGCCGTGATGGATCATTGCGGTGATCTGTGCGAGTTCCAGCGTGCCGAAGCCCCAGGTGAGGACGGCCTGGGCCGCTTCCGTGGCGTAGCCGTTGCCCCAGTGGTGTCGAGCGAAGGTCCAGCCGATCTCGGTTTCGCCGAACTGCTCCCACCAGTTGAGGCCACAGCGCCCGATCGCCTCGCCGCTGCTTGTCAGTTCCACGGCGCACAGGCCGTGGCCGCGCAGAGTCCACTGCTGTTGGATGTCGCGCAGCCGCGCTGCGGCTTGCTCTCGTGAGTAGCCACCGACGAACCGGTTCACCTCGTCATCGGCGTGAAGGCGCACCCACCAGTCGGTGTCGGCCTCGGTGAGTGGGCGCAGTCGCAGGCGTGGTGTGGTGATCACTGTGCTTCAGTCCTTGCTGTCCATGGTCAGGAGCACCCGTCCGAAGGGCCGGTCCTCGATCAGGTGGCGTTGTGCCTCGGCCGCCTGCGCGAGGGGGTACTCCTTCGCGACGGTGGGCTCGAACCTCTTGTCGGTCAGCCAGTCCAGGAGGGTCTGCCGTGCGGCGCGCGTGACGTCGTCCGGGAACATGTCGAACTTGTAGCCGTGCACGCGGGCGGTCTTCCACATGAGGTCCGTCACGTCGATCGTGCCGCGGGTGCCCGCCGAATAGCCGATGGCGATGTAGGTGCCGCCATGGGCCAGGGAGCCGATTGCCTCACCGAGCAGCGGGCCCGCGACGCCGTCGAGGACGACATCGACGCCTCTGCCGTCGGTGAGCCGTGCCACGCCGTCGCGCAGGGATTCCCGCGACAGGTCGATGACGTCGTCGAAGCCGGCAGCCCGGGCCCGCTCGGCCTTCTCGGTGCGACTGGCCGTGGAGATCACCCTTGAGGCACCCAGCTGTGCGGCGACGTGTACGGCTCCCATGCCGACCGCTCCTCCCACGCCCGGCGCGAGCACGCTCTGGCCCGGCCGGAAGCCGGCCAGTTCGGTGAGCGCGAGGTAGGCGGTGGAGTATCCGGCCCCGGCCAGCATCGCGGCCATCTGCCGATCACTGACCTCGTCGGGCAACGGGACGAGTGCCCCCGGGTACTCGGCTATGTACTCCCTCCAGGTGCCGTCCGTGCTCAGGCCGCGTCCCGCACCGTTGATCGCTACGCGAGTTCCTTCGGGCAGGCCGCTGGCTCCCGCGTCGACCACGACGCCCACGGCGGCTCCGCCGGGAACGAGGGGAAGCGGTTTGCACAGCGACGGTGACATGCGCCCCGCACGCACGGTGTCGTCCAACGGGCTCACCGTGCTGACGGTCACCCGCACCAGCGCCTGACCGGGCGCCGGTTCGGGCAGGTCCATCTCGACCAGGCGTAGCCGGTCGTATCCCCCGTGTTCCCGGTACTGGATCCCGTACATGGGACTTCCCTCTCTCCTCCAACAGAACAACTTCTGTTACAACAAAGGTCATGAAAAGCGAGCGGTGAAAGGCAACCGGTGGAAGAAGACTGGCCCCGGTTGAGGCAGATCCATGGGGTAGGTCTATGTCGACGGGGCGGCCAGCGTCTCGCGCAACATGTCCTCGATCGTCGTCCGGCCCAGTGCGCTCCGCGCTGCGTCCTCGGCTTCGTCGTAAGCCTGGCGCAGCGCGGGTCGGATGCCCGCGCCGACGGGGCACTTCGGGTTCGGGGCGTTCCGATGCAGGCCGAACAAGGGCTCGTCCTCGACTGCTTGGAGGACTTCCAGCAAGGTGATCTCGCCCGGATCGCGGGCCAGCCGCCACCCGGCCCCCGCCCCATGACGGACCTCAACCAGCCCGGCGTCGCGCAACCCGCCCAGACAGCGCCGAATGACGACCGGATTCGTGTTCACGCTCTCGGCGGCCTGTTCCGACGTCACCAACTCCCGGCCTCGCCGATGGACCAAGGCCATCCAGACCAAGACATGGACGGCGACGGTAAGTCTGCTGTTCGCGGCCATCGGTCCTCCTTTGAAAGAACAATTTCAGTTACATAGGGAGATCGTCAAGGGCACTCGTGTCTCCAACTCAGCCCCATGTCGCGATGGTTGCGAAGGAAGGCGGCGGGCTCGCCCCTTGATGTCTGCCGACCGCTCGGCAGTGGTCCTACGTTCAGAGGGGCTGCGCCGGACGGTCCTCAGGCCAAGAGCAGCCTGGTCGCCGCGTCGAGCACGTCGGCGCGGCTGCGTGGGCCGTGGTCGGCCGCCAGGAAGTGTTTGCCGACGGCGAGCGAGAAGGCGAGCATGCTGCGGGCCTCGACTTCGTCCTGGTCCTTGCAGAACGTGCTGAACAACGAACGCGCGTATTCCATCCGGCGGTTGTCGACGCGGCGGAGGCGCTGGGCGACGGCCGGGTCGCGCCGCGCCCAGTCCCGGACGGCAAGGTCGATCGGCAGCAAGGTGTCGGAGAAGGTGAGCGCGCCCGCACGCCGTACCTTGTCCCGGGCGTCGCCGCCTTCGGTCTCGACGCGTTCGATCACCTCATCGGTACTCATCCGCTCCCAACTGTCGAGCATCTCCTCCAGCAGTGCACCCCGGTCCTTGAAGTGCCAGTAGAAGCCGCCTCGGGTAACCCCCAATGCCTTGGCCAGCGGCTCGACCCGCACGGCGCCGGGACCGCCCGCGGCAAGGGCCCGCAGCCCGGCTTCGATCCACGTACTGCGCGGGGTGCGCGTCGGTGCCGCCATCGGTTTCTCCTCGGTGTTGTCGTCTCCGCCACGGAGTCTGCCTCCTCCGGCGTGCGACTGCTACGCTCCATCCATACACCACTGTATGGATGAGGTGGCTCATGACGCTCCCGCATGCCCCGCGCACCTCCCGGCCTTGGCCCGTCCATGGCTCACCAGCGGTTTCCGGCTGCGAGACGTCCGGGTCACTCCCATGTCCCTGAGGAGTAGCGATGATTGATGCCACGTCACCACCGCAGGTCCCGGGTCGGGTGCGTCATGTCCCGGTGCCAACCGACGCGCAGCGGATCAGTACTCTCGACCGGATCGACTACGAGAACGCCCTGCTCGCCGACCTCGGCCCGACGGAGGACCGCACCGCCGAGCAATGGGCGCGAACGGTCCTGGAAGAAGCACCTCGTGACATGCGGCGGGCCCTCACTCAGGGCTGGACCGCACTCGGTCTGCAGCTCGGCCCGGCCCTGTCCGAAGGATGCGTGCTCGGCTGGCCGGTGCGGCACAGCACTCCGGACTCCGTGCTCCTCTCCACCAGCTCCACCCTCGGGCTGCACGGCCAGCTTGTCTTCCAACGCCGGCCAGGAGAACTGCTGTTCGCCTCCTTCATCCAACTGGAGGGCGACGCCGCACGCGCCCTGTGGGCTTCGGTCGAAGGCCGCCACCCCGATGCCATGCACCGGCTTCTCGACCGAGCCATATCCCGGACCACCCCGGCCTGACCACATCACCACAACACGCCGATCGGCGGGGCGGCGATGCGGCGGCAGGCGGGCGCCGGAGCGGCCAGCCGGCTGTGATCCTTCCCATTCGGAACCGTCTCTGCGCTCCACCCGGTCGGCGCCTTGGTGCTACCGGTGCGCACCCCGAAGGCAATTGACCCGACGTCAGACCTGTACCGCGGCCGATTGTCAGTGGGTCCTGTCATAGTCGACGGCATGACGACTCCGCTTGTGTGGGTGTCCGCCGCGCGCGGCTATGAACTGGCGCTGGACGGCACGACGTTGAGGTGCCGCAGGACCGATGGACGGGACGTGAAGTCCCCGCCGAAGGGCGTGCTCGCCGACCCGGTCGGCGAGCGGTTCGCCGCGCTGCGGGACCGGTTGGTGCGGCATGAGGAGGAGTGCCGGGACACCGTGGAGTCGTGGTTGCTGAGCGGGGTGCCGGTGCCGGCCGGGCTGCTTGCCCGGATCTGGCCGGATCCGGGCTGGCGGTCCTGCCTGGAGCATCTGGTGGTGCACACCGACGGGCGCATCGGGCTGCTGGTGGACGTCGCCGAGGACGGGCGGGTGTCCGTACGGGACGAGAGCGGCGTCCTGTACGGGCCGCCGGCCGGCGCCTCCGTCACGCTGCTGCACCCCGCCCTGCTCGGCGATCTCGGGCCGTGGCACCGCCTCCTGGAGGCGCATGGCGTCGCACAGGGCTGGGCGCAGCTGGACCGGCGGGTGTACCGACGGCCGGAGGGGACGGATCCGCAGGCGACCGGTATCGACGCCTTCGAGGGCGAGCCGTTCACGGCGCAGTGGCGTGCCAGGATGAACGCCCTGGAGAACGGCTTCGTCGTGCGGGGCGGCTTCGCCGTCGCCAAGTTCGCCGAGCGGTTTCTCCGGATGGAGGCGCGCTGCTGGGTGGGGGAGGCCGACCCCGGGGCGTCCGAGGAGGCCGGACGGCTCCTATGGGTCGACGAGGCCGAACATCCGGTAGCCGTCGGCACGTTGGGACCGGTTGCCTGGTCCGAGGGGCTGCGGATGGCGGAACTGATCTACGGGGGAGCGACGAACGATGACGCGTGAAGCGCACGTGAGGGGCGAAGGGGGCGCCGCGGCGGCCGCGGACGAGCCGGCAGCGGTGCTGGATGCGGCGCTGGCGGCGGGGTTGGCGCCCGTAGGAGCGCCGGACGGGGAGCCGATCACCGCCCGGCGCTACGACCATCCCCATCTCGGTGGGCGGCCGGTGGTCCGGCTGACCGGGCATGCGGTGGCGCCCGTCGAGGACCGGCTGCTGGCCGACCTCGGATTCTCCGCCCCGGAGGCCGGGGACCCGGTGGCGTCGGGGCAGCGCCCGCAGCCGCGCTACCCGGCGTGGGCGCTGGTGCACGACCTCGCGCACGCCGAGGTCGCGCTGGCCGCCGGGGTGGAGATGGCACGGGCCGGGCGGCTGGCCGTCCCCAAACCGGGGCCCGCGCTGGAGAGGTTCCAGGCGATCGCCGCGACACTTCCCGATGACCACCTGCCCGTGTACTGGGAGGAGGTCGGCCGGATCTTCCTCGCCGCCGGGCGGGACAAACAGGCCACGATGATGTTCGGCCGGGCGCGGACGGCGGACCGGCAGGCCACGGGGCCCGTCGCCGACCCGGCCCGGCGCCGCGCGGTGTTCCTGGAGTTCGCGCTGGCCGGGGCGCTGTCGGCCAAGGACATCAAGGCGTACGTCACCGAGCTGAGCCGGCGGCCCGACCCCGTCGAGGCGTACCGCGAGCTGTGGGAGCTGGCCGTACGGCGGACGACGGGCGGGCTCGCGCCCTGGCCCGAGATGCTCAAGCAGATCGCCAAGCTCGCCAAGGCCGCGGGGCGCGAGGTCGTCACCGAGCACCGGCTGCTGCTGGAGGGCCTGGTGGACGCGCCGGCACTGTGGCGGGTGGCGGACGGGTTCTGGACGGCGCAGCGCACGCTGCTGCTGCCCGTGGTCGCCGGTTCCGTCGTGCTGAAGCGGCGGTTGCTGTGGCGGCTGACCGCGGTGCCGCGCTCAAGGATGGACGCCTGGTGGTGCGCCCTGCTGGAGGAGACCGGCGCGCTGGACGAGCTGGCCGGTGATACGGGCAACTGGCTGTCCGCGATGCTCGGCCGGTACGGCGACCGCGGTGCCGCCGCCCCCGAAGAGCTGCTGCGGCTGGTTCCGGCGCTGGCGGACCGTATCCGGGAAGCGGGGACGCCCGTACGGTTCGACGCCGGCGAGCCGGATGAGTACCACAGCATCGATGCCGTCGCCCTGTGCCGCTGCCTGGAGGCGGGCGTCCCCGTGGCGGACCCCGGCCCGAAGGCCTCGCTGACCAACTGGCAAGGGCCCGCCCGCGTCGATCTGCGGTCCCTCACCGACGACACCCGCTTCGGGCCGGTGCTGGCCCGGTCCGTTCCCACCGGTGGAGGCGAGTTCCGCTCCCTGTGGGGGACGAAAGCCCTGCGGCCCCTCCTGGGCAAGACCGTCGGCGCGCGACTTGGGCAAGCACGGTCGGGCGGCCTGGAGGACGCCAGGACGGCCGTGCGCTGGCTGGGCGAAAACATCCGAGCGGACATGCTGACGGGGATACCGGACCTGGCCACCCGGATCGAGGACCTCGACATGGTGACGCCGCTGACCCGTACGCTGCGCGCGGGCATCCTGGACGAGCTGGGCTGGGCCGCCCTGGACGAGGCCGCCGCCGAGCTCAAGGGCGACAGCTGGTGCTGGGCGAGCTGGCCCGTGCTGGTGGTGCACGACCGCAGAAAGGCCATGGCGATAGGGCCCGGCGGCCGCATCGCCGAACACCGGCTGCGGGTCCCGCGCGGAGCCGACAAGTTCGACTACGACGTCAAGGTCTTCTTCTCCGACGGCCAGTTCCTGGTCTGCCACTTCGTCAACGGCCGCCAGATGCACTACTGGTCGGACACACCGGAGGAGCTGTTCTCCGTACGGCCCAGGCTGTGGGAGTCGCTCTACTACGAGCGGGAGCAGCTCGGCTACACCTTCATGGCGCCGAGCGGACGAAGGTTCATGGGCCACAAGGTCCTCGGCCCCGGCGAGAAGCGGGTCGGTCCGAACGGCCAGATGTTCCACGACGGCCGGGACTTCTGGTGGCACGCCACCGACGAGCTGGACTCGCAGGTGCACCGCGTCGACCTGGCGACCGGTGAGCTGACCGACGCCGAACTGCCGGAATTCTTCGATCCGTCGCTGCTCGGCAAGGACGAGCATTGGCGCTTCGATTCCTCATGGCTGGCGCCGCTGCCGTACGGCGTTACGGGGTCACCGCTGGGCAGCGACGGCAGGCACGTGGGGCTGCGCGTTGCCGAGGACCGGGCCACCGGACGGGTCCGCTATCACCGCATCGACGGCGTCCAGGGCGTGTTCGACGGGTCCGGCGGCACGGCGGTGTGGGGGCTGCTGGACATCCCGGGATCCGCGAAGCCACTGGTCCTGAGCGGGGGTCTCAGGCGGTACGACCCGGTGGTGGCCCGCGACGCCGAAACGGGCGAGCAGTACTGGGCGGCGCAACGGACGAACTACGGCTACACGCGCCACGATCCGTCCCCGGTGGCCGCCGGGACGCGGCTCATGCCGCCGTCCGCCTTCTGGCACTTCCTCAAGCCCCGCGATCCCGCCGGATCGGCGGCGCTGCGGGAGGTCTCCGAGGACACGGCGCGACGTCTGCTGAAGGCCGCCGCCACCTCCGAGGAAGCGCTGCGGACCGCCGTCGCGAAGCTGCTGCCCGAGGTCGGTCATCCGCTGCTCATACGGGGCGTCATCGGGTGCGTCCAGGAGGCCGCCGCAACGGCCCGTTCCCACAACGCACTCCTGCGCCGCCTGAAACGCGTCGAGTACCCGCGGCTCAAGGTACGGGAACGGGATCTGGGCGGGGCGCTGGAGGGGCTGCTCAGCCGATACACCACCGGGGACGAGGGCGGGGTGGCGCAGATCGAACTCGCCTCGGCGTTCCTGGCCGGCACGATCGGCGGCGACAGCGGGAGGGAGCAATGGCGGGAGTACCCGAGTGCGGTCGACTGGACCGAGCTGCCCGGCCGGATCGGCGGTCTCGCGGTCCGTGCGGTCAGTGCCGTCACCGGCCCCGCACACAGCCGGGCACTCCTGCGGCTGCTCCGCTTCTGGGCCGTCTCGCCCCTCGCCGAACCCGGGCTGCAACGCGGTCTGTTGAAGGGCGAGGAGCCTGGCGCGGTGTCCGGGGAGAACGGCAGCCTGCTGCCGCTGCACAGCGCCATCCGTAACGGCTCGTGGGCCCGGTCCCTCGCCGTCGCCGACGAGGAGCTCTGCGTGTTCCTGCAACGGGGGACCGTGCCGCACCCCGACGGTGTCGTCGACATCCGTCCGGTGCCCGACGGCTGGGCCACGCCCGAGCGGCTCCAGCGGCTGGTGGACGAAGCGGAGCGCAGCGGCTCGGTCCCCTTCGAGCCCGGCGAGGCCGACCGGCTCGCCGATGCCACCGGTCTTGACCGCGGCGCTGCGGCCCTGCTCCTGGCCGGTCTGCCGCACATCGAGGGCGAAGGCCGCGACTTCCTCCCCACGGCGGTCCGCAAGGCCCTGGACCTGAAGGTGACCGAAGCCCAGACCGGTCGCGACCGGCTGCTGCGGATACGCCCGGTCGCCCGGCTGGAGCTCTACGACGCCGCCATGCCCGACGACCCCGCCGACCTGTGGGACCAGGCCGCGACGGCCGACCGGCTGGCGCGGGCGTGGAAAGAGGTGGCGCCTGGATGAGGATGAGACCGGCTCCCCCGTGCGGGGGAAGGATCGGTGCCCTGGCCACCTCGGAGGATGAGCGATCTTCCGTCCCGGGCTCGATGCCTTCGAACGCGGGCCCATGGAACCGTGTCTCTTGATCAGAATCTGGGCGGACAAGGACAAGTTCCGGAAGTGGTACGCGGTCGGCGGCGGTCCGTACCTGTTCGTACTCAGCGGCCTGGCACTGCTGGTGGGCATCCTGGCGTTGAGCCTGGTCCGGCCGTGGGGTCTGGTGTTCCCGAGCTGGACCCCGTTCCTCGCCGGGTGCAGAGTTCCGCGCCGGACGCTGGCCGCCACGGCCTTCACCGTCTCGGCCTTTCTCCTCCTCTACACCCTCTGGGCAGCTGCGCAGACGATCAAAGACTTCGACGACGACGGCATTTTCCGCCCCTGGATCGTCGTCTACGGCATCCCGCAGTTCCTGGTGTGGGGCGTCGGCTTGGCCATCGCCGCACTCTCCTACCGCCGCCGCACATCAACCGGGCGCTGAGGACTGTCCGGCGGGTCACGAACGAAGCCAGCGCGCCCGGGGCACTCCGCACGCGGTCACGGGCTTGACTCATCGCCAAGACCCGCGGATCGGTGCGGTTGTCGCCCGCTGCTCCGGCACCATCGGATCTCGCCCTCGTGCCATGCGTCGGTGGGCATGAGCCCGGCGGCGGTGGCGACGGCAGTCGATGCCTGATGTTCGGGGTGGATGTGGGCGATGACGGTCTGCACGGGCTGCCGACTGAGCCAGTCGACGAGCCCTCGGGCCGCTTCGGTGGCGATGCCTCGTCCCTGCCACGGGGTCCCCACGACCCAGGCGATCTCGGCGGCGGTGCCCTGGCCGGAGGGGCTGACCGTCGCCTGGACCGTGCCCGTCAGGCAGCCCTCGTCACGGAGCCAAATCACCCAGTTCAGCCAGGAGACGGCCGGATCGGGTGAGCCCGCGGTCAGCCGCTGGTAGCGCGAGCGCAGGGCTTGTGGGGTGTCCGGGGTGCCGCCGATGAAGGTGTGCAGAGCCGGATCGGACAGCACCGCGGCCATCTCCTCGGCGTGCTCGACGCGAAGGGGCAGCAGGTCCAGCCGCGCAGTCCTGAAGGCCCGGGCGTTGAGGGTGCTCATGCCGCGTCCCCCTCGAAACGCTCGACGCAATGGCCGAGTTCGCAGCGGGCGCCCTCCCGGGCCCGATCCACAGGTCTTGCGCATTTTTCCACGGCCGGGCGGTCCGGCTCCTCAGCGGCTGGTAGCAGGACTGTCATTGCTCTGTGATGCGGCTGCCGTTGCCGTGCGGGGTGTTGGGCGGAGGGTGAGTGCGGCGACGACGGTGACACCCATCGCCGCGGCGCCGATCCAGGACGCTGCCGTGTATCCGGTGTCGGTGGGGAAGGTCGAGCCGGCCGGGGTGTGGGCGGCCAGGGTCAGGCCGCCCAGGGCACTGCCGACGGAGAAGCCGACGCTGCGGACGACTTGATGGAAGCTCATCGCGCTGGAGGTCTCCTCCGCCGGGGTGACGGCGAGGATCGCGTTCGGCATCGCGGCGGAGAAGACACCGACGCCCAGGCCGAGCACGCCCATGACCGTGAAGGCCAGCCAGAGCTGGCTGCGGTGGACGGCGAAGAGCGCCAGGGCCGCCAGTACGGCAGTGGCCCCGGCGGCCAGGACCGTCGCGGGTGCGAGCCGCCGGCGTAGCGGAGGCACCAGCTTGCCGCCGGCGAAGCCCAGTGCGGAGAACGGCACCAGTACCAGGCCCGCGATGACGACATCGACACCGAAGCCGTACCCCGTCGACTCAGGTGTCTGCACATAGCGGGTCACCAGGGTCAGCAGCAGATACATGCCGATGCCGCCGAGCAGCATGACGGCGTTGGCGCCGGCGACCGCGGGATGCCGCAGCAGGGCGAGGTCCACCAGCGGGGCGGCGCACCGGCGTTCACGGCGTACCCAGGCGCCGATGAGTACGACCGCGGCGGCCACGAGCGTGGCGGCGATCGCCGGGCGATCGGTCCACACGGGGTGGTCTGGCTGATCACCAGGAGCAGGGCCAACGGGCCGCCGCCCAGCAGGGCCGCGCCCGCTACGTCGACGGATGACGCGCGGCCAGGGGGCGGCTGGGGCACCGACCACCAGGCCGCGGCCAGCGCGATCGCGGTGATCAGCAGGCCCAGCCCGTAGGCGGCAGGTAGCCCGGCGAGGTCGGTCAGCAATCCCGCCAGCGGGTAACCGACACCGATGCCGATGGTGGAGGCCACCGAGAGGAGTGCAATCGTCGGGCCGGAGCGCTCGGCCGGTCATCGGTTCACCTCGGTGGTGAGGTGCGAGAACAGACCGGCGTGGATGCGGGTGGTTGCCTGGCGCGCCCAGTCGGCGTCGACGTCCGCGGCGGCGAGCGCGGCGTTGGTGTTCAGCAGCATCCCGAACGCCATGAAGGTCTTGATCTGCACCGCGTCGAGGCCGGTGGTGTCGCTGACGGTCGCCCACAACTGGCCGAAGCTTTCCCGCACCGCCTCGCGCACCTCGTCGTCACCGCACGCGGCGAATGCCTGCAACTGGAGCAGCAGCAGGGTGCGGTCCTTCAGACTCGCGTCGTAGCGCTGGCCCATGGCTGCCAGTGCCTCCATGCCGGAGGCCGGGCCGGCGGAGGTGGCGAGGCCGTCCGTCATCGTGGCGAAGGCGCGGCGGACGACTTCGAGGAAGAGCTGCTTCTTGGTGCCGAAGAGGCGGAAGACGTAGGCGTGGGTGATGCCCGCCTTACGTGCGATCACCTCGGCCGAGACTCCGTGCAGACCGTGCTCCGCGAACTCCTCCGCGGCGATCTTCAGCACCTGCTCACGACGCTCCGCACCGGCCAGCCGCTTGCCGCGCTCCGTGGCCACGGCAACCTCCCGAGTAGAAACTAGTAAGTCACCTGTAACTTACCTCGTAGGTACGGCAGATGGGGAATGGTCCGGGCGCCTGGCAGCATCTCCTCGCAGCCACAACGAGACAGCCACAGCCAATACGAGCGACCGCCCGCGCCGGTGGGACGGCGCATTCGCCGATCTGGCCCGCGAACAGGCGGCAACCGACGCGGCGCTGGCCGCGTACCCGGATCTGGGCGCGCGGGTGGGGCGCGACCGTAACGCCGTCCGGGAGCTGTGGGTTCACCGGATCGAGGAGTACGCCCGCCACTGCGGGCACGCCGATCTGCTGCGCGAACGCATCGACGGCCGGGTGGGGCAATAGCAAGAGCGCACTCGACCGCCGGGAGCCCGGGGCTCCCTCAGGCGTGGTCGGGTAGGGGGACCCATCACTGTGCCCCACTACCCGGCCAAGTCGACCTGGCGGCCGTCACCGGCCCTGGCCGCTACCGGTCCTTGGCCAGAGCGACGAGCTCGGCGAACAACCCGCCGGCGTCGACCAGTTCGTCGTAGTCGCCCTGCTCGATGACCCGACCCTCGCGCATCACAAGGATGCGATCCGCCAGCCGGGTGTTCTCCAGTTGGTGCGTGACGACGATCGTCATGCGCTCGGCGGCAATGCGCTTGACCTCCAGGAAGATCTGGTGTTCGCCGCGCGGGTCCATCTGCGAGGTCGGCTCATCCAGGATCAACAGCGGCGTGCGCCGGTAGAGCGCACGTCCGCACACCAGGCGCTGCCACTGTCCTCCGGACAGCTCCACCCCACCGAAGAGCTCCCGAGCGAGCAGGGTGTCGAGCTGTCGGGGCAGCTTCTCGATCGCCTCGCGCATCCCCACCGCGTCCACGGCCTCCCACACCGCCTCGTCGTCCCATGTCTTGGGCTGCCCGAGGGTGATGTTCTCCCGTGTGCGCAGTGGCCAGCAGGCGAAGTTCTGCGGGACCAGGGCGGTGCGTTTCCATACGGCGTCAGGGTGCGCACGGGCGAGGTCGATGCCGTCCCACACGACACTGCCCTTGTCGGCCAGGAGGATTCCGGTGATGAGTTTGGCCAGCGTGGACTTGCCCGAGCCGTTCTCGCCGACGATGGCCAGGATCTCGCCGCGGCGCAGAGTGAGGGACACCCCGTTGACCGCCGGCTCGTCCTTGCCGGGGTACTGGTACACCACCTCATCGAGGCGGATCTCCGCGACCTGATCGGGGATGGTCAGCTCGCCACGCTTCGGCGCACGCTCGGCGGCCATGTCCAGGAAACCTCGCATGTCGGCGAGGTACAGGGAGGTGTGGAACAACGCGGCGCCGTAGATCACGAACTGCGAAAGTGCGGCCAGTGTCGTTTGCACGGCGACGACGGCGGTGGCCGCGATGGGCAGGGCCACCCGGCCGGTGGTGGCCAGCCAGGCCAGGGTGGCCCAGGTGCCCAGGAGAAAGGCTCCACCGACAGCACTGGTCACCAGGACGATGCGCAGCATGCGGGGCGCGGCGCTCAGGGTCCGTTTGTCGATCCGCTCGGACAGGGCGCGGTACCAGAAGGTGAGGTAGCCGGTCATGCCGTTGGCCCGGACCTCGTCGCCGTGCCGGGAGTAGGTGGCCCACCAGCGCATCATGCCGCGGACGTTGCGGTCGCCGACGTTGGCGTAGTGGGTCTCGTAGTCGACGCGCGCGCAGAGCACCGCGCCGATGCCGGCGGGGATGACGGCGAGCAGGAGCAGTGGGAGCATCATCCAGTGCAGGGCGGTGATGACGCCGCTCGCGGCGATCATGCGGATCAGTGAGGCCATGAAACGCTGGGCGTCCTGGACCATCATCCGTGTGCGGGTGACGCCGACTTCGGCCGCTTCCTGCCGGTCGGCGAACCCGCTCTCCCCGTAGGCGGACGCCTCGACCCGGCACACGGCGGACACGAGCGCGACGTCCGCCTCGGTCATCAGCAGAGGGGTGATGCGTCCGTCGGCGTAGGACGACAGGGCGCTGCTGATGCGGCCCACGCCCGCGGTGGCTGCCACCACGATCAGGGCGGGCATCGCGGCGTGCAGGCGCAAGGACACCGCGCCCGACCCGAGGAGGTGGGTCATGGCCTTCGCGGTGAACCCGAGGACCATGGCCGCCGAGGCGCCCGTGAGGAGCTGGCAGATCAGCAGCAGTGCGACGGCGGGCTTGTCGACGGACCAGGCCATGCGCGCGGTGTGGCCGAGTACCGCGGGCAGGCGCCGGCACATGGCCGCGAAACTGGCTTCTGCCAGGGGATTCTTACCGTGTTTGCCCTCGAAGGTGATGGTCGCCGGCGGGGGAGGGGGCGGGTTCTCCGCACGTGCGGTCGAGGCGTCGGTCACAGTCATCTGCATCCTCCCTGGGGCGGGCGCCGCGTCTGGATGGCTCGGCGGTGCACGGCATAACGACGGTCCGACGGAATCGAACGCGCTCGATTCCGGACTGGCTGAGACCCTGCAAACGCCGGGAGTTGACGTTCTGGACGCGGCACTACGGCCGCCGTGGCGAGGACGGGGATGGCCGAAACACCGAGACCCGTGAAGCGAGTGACGGACGGGAATGGGCACGCCCCGCGGCCTCTTCGCGCCGGGGCGCGCCGGTGAAATGGTGAGGTGGTCGGGGTGGTGAGGTGGTGAGCGCGCAGCGCTACCGGTTCCCGTGCTCACCGGAAGGTGTTGATCGTTCCGGTACAGGGGCAACCGGGGTGGTTGGGTGGGAGATGTGGAGGAGTGCCCGTTCCGGGCTCATCGAGAACAGGTCTCGCTAGCATCTCGGCGGAACGCGTCGAGGAGAGAGGGGGACTCATGCTCTTGAAGAGGCTGGCCGCCGTGGGGGCGGGCGTCGCGCTCGTGGTGAGCCTGAGCAGTACACCGGCAAGCGCGATCCCACGCACCACCGGCTTCCGGAATCAAGCCACGGACAAACCGTGCCTGGACTTCCGGGCCGACTACGGTCCGTACGTCTTCAACTGCAACCGCACCGACTACCAAAGGTGGCATTGGGACGACGACTTCGAGTACACGGCATTGCGGCAGGTGGCAACCAAGCTGTGTCTCACGCTGCGCAACGACCGACTGACCATGAAGCCCTGTTCCGCTGCCGACCAGGCAGCGCTGTGGCAAATCGACGAGACGGAACCCGTGCAGATCAGGAACAGCGTCAGCCACAAGTGCCTCGCGCGGATGGCGAACGACCGTGTCTCCACCGCCCGGTGTACCGGGGGCAAATCCCAGCGCTGGACGCTCAGGTAGACCTCCTGGAGAGAGAGGACAGCGGAGGCGTTGACGCCCCGTCACCGAATGTCCTGACGGTCCGCCTTCAGGAGAGTGTCCCCACCCGGTCACTCTCCTTCTCCGTACGGTCGACCTGCTCCGCACAGGCGAGGCCCTTCTTCCCTTCACCCTCCGCAGTGCGGGCGACACCTTGCCGCCCCTGGTGCCATGTCCCGGTTCGCCCCGCCGCCGGAGCCTGCCGGGATCCGCGACGCATCTCCTGCAACCCCCTGTCGATCCCGTCGCGCAGCCAGGCGCCCACCGAGCGCTCCACCCACCGGTTGACGGCGTACGAGAGCACGAGCATGAGGGCGATGATCGACGTGAGCAGTACCGGAGCCGGCAGACGGTGCCGCAGCAGGGAGATGAGCGTGAACCCGATGTACATGTGCAGCAGGTACAGCGGGTACGTCAACGAGCCGGCCCGGCTCAGCCAGCGCCACCGCACTCCGTCGAACAGCCCCAGCGCGATGGCCGCCATGAGGAGGAAGGCCAGCAGGACGCCGATGCGTGCCGGCCAGTCGTGTGCGGTCGCGGCCTTGTCCCCGAGGTTCATCACCACGCGACCCTTTACGTAGTGCTGGGCCAGCAGGAATTCGACCGCGACGATCGCCCACAGCAGCATGGTGGGCCGGAAGCGGTACATCAGGTAGAAGGCGATTCCCGCGATGAAATAAGGGGAATACGGCGCGATGGCCCATACCGAGAGGAAGCTGGTGTCGGCCTTGTAAGCGACCACGCCGGCGACCGTCCACAGGCCGCAGAACAGTACGCACCTGCGATAGGTCACGCCCTTGTAGACGACGAGAGCGAAGAGCAAGTAGAACTTCAGCTCGATGAACAACGACCAGTAGACATCGTCGAGATCGGACACCCCCACGCCTTGCTGCAGCATGGTGAGGTTGGTGAGCACCGTCTCCAGACTGTCCGCACTGCGTACGCGCGGCCACAGGGTCAGGACGGACGCCGTCAGGAGAACGGCGACCCAGTACGCGGGATAAAGACGCGAAACCCGGGACTTCACGAAATCGCCCAGGGTGCGTCCCCAGGCGCTCATGCAGATGACGAATCCACTGATCAGGAAGAAGACCTCGACACCCAGCCAGCCGAACTGTGCGACGTGGTAGAGCTCCGGTGAGAACGCCTGCGGATCGTTGCCCCATCCGTCGCGAAGGGTGAGGTAGTGGTAGCCGAGGACCATCAGTGCTGCCACGAACCGCAGCCCGTCGAGCACATAGAGTCTGGGGCGCCCGAGTGCCGTCTCCGAAGGTGCCGGACCGTCAGGCGCGACCAAGCGCATACCGCTATTCCTCATTCTTCCTGGGCTGTCGGGCGTGGGTGTCGGGCGTCGTCCTCGCTCCCCGTGGGCGAGTGAGGAATTGTCTCTTCGATCGTGGCAAATATCGATCACGCCGTGCGGCAGGGTGGCGCACGGCGGCGCGTGAGCGGGTGGGGGAACAGTCTGTCGTGCCGAACTCCGGGGCCGCTCGCGTTCGGCGTGCGGACGCCCGGGAAGCGCCGGCAGGTGGGTTATGGAG
Source organism: Streptomyces bugieae (assembly GCF_036352915.1). Classification (NCBI taxonomy): domain Bacteria; kingdom Bacillati; phylum Actinomycetota; class Actinomycetes; order Kitasatosporales; family Streptomycetaceae; genus Streptomyces; species Streptomyces bugieae. Next base: position 195,534 of record NZ_JAZBJP010000002.1, on the reverse strand, counting down.
GGTGCGGGCACGTGCGTGGGTTCCGCCAGGTGGGGGGACTTTCCGGCTTTCGTGCACTGGAAGAGGGGAGCCCCCGGCCTTCGGTTCAGTGAGTGCACCGCATTTCTCCCTCCCGACACGCCGACCGCACCTCCGGTCAACCTCAACGTCAACGTCGTCGGGAACGCGAAGGGAAGGCGAGTCGAGGCGTCCGGTCGGGTCAGCGTGAATGACGGACCGCCCCCCTCGGTCGATGTCGTCAGCGTGCCGTGGCTGTGGGTGTCCGCTCGATGAGGGTGGCGGTGGCGCGGTCGAGGAACTCGCAGAACTGGCGGTGTTCGTCGGTGCTGAAGCGATCGGTCAGGGCGCGTTCCCACACGATGACCTCCTGGTAGGCACGGTCGAGCAGGTCTTACCCGGCGTGGGCGCGGGTGCCCACCCGCGGCGGACGGACCCCGTCCCGCCTCAATGTCCCCGCGCTTCGAGCGTGGTGAGCCACTGGGTGACTACCGTGTCGATGAACTCGTCGGTGGGCTGTGCGCGGTCCAGGAGGAGCCGGGCGAGCACCGGCCCGTAGAGCAGGGTGTACTCGCTGTCGCTGATCTGGACGCCCGAGGGTTCCAGCAGTGTGTTCAGGGCCGCGAGGCGGTCCTGGCCGATGCGCGCCAGGGCCTGTGCGCTGTCGGGGTCGTGGTCGGCCTGGGCGGTGACGGCCAGTACGGCGGTGCGGATGGCCGGTTCGCTGATGCCGGCGCGCAAGCTCTTGAGCCAATCGGTGGCCACGGTGCGTACGTCGCTGCCCGGCTCGGGGTAGTTGCCGAGGTCGGGGCCTTCCAGGATCAGGTCGAAGAGCAGCGCGGCCCGGTTGGGCCAGTGGCGGTACAGGGTCTGGCGGGTGACGTCGGCGCGCTCGGCCAGCAGTGCGTACGTCAGCCCGGTCGGTCCGACCTCGGGCAGCAGCTCGCGTGCGACGGCCATAACGCGGTTGCGGGTGCGCTGGACGCGAGGGTTGCCAGGGGTCGGCTGGCGGCGATGGGGAGGCGGCTGCTGCATGGCCGCCATCCTACCCATGAATCATACGAGACGTGTGATTCATGGCATACCTCGAATCACACGCGGTGTGTGATACACAGGAAAGGAAATCACACGCACTGGATGATTCATGGTGTGTGCGGTTCCCTTTCCCCAGGAAGTGCCTGATGCCTACAGCGATCACCTTCTCCGAGTACGGCGGGCCCGAGGTCCTCACCCTGTCCGAGGTCGCCACCCCCGAACCGGGCCCGGGCCAGGTCCGCATCCGCGTACGGGCGACCGCCGTGAACCCGATCGACGTGCGGATCCGTGCCGGGCGGATGCAGGGCCTTTTCCCGGTCGCCTTCCCGATGGTCCCGGGCTGGGACGTGGCCGGTGTCGTCGACAAGGTTGGCGCGGGCGCCACCGCCTCGGTCGGCGACCAGGTCTTCGGGCCGGCGACGTGCGGTGGCTACAGCCAGTACGCGCTGCTCGACCAGCCCCTGGCCAAGCCCAAGGAGCTGTCGTTCGAGACCGCGGCCGCGATGGTCACGGTCGGCGAGGCCGCCTACCGGGCGATCAAGCACCTCGGCGTGCGGTCGCCGCCGGCAAGCTCGACGTCCCCGTCCGGCATGCCTATCCGCTCGCCGAAGCAGCCCGGGCCCACGCGGACATCGAAACCCGCCGCAACAAGGGCAAGACCGTCCTCCTTCCCTGACCCGAGCCGCAGTCTCGGGCGAGGCGTTCGCAGCGCACGCGGCCCACCAACGCACAGCCACGCGCAGACTGCCGCGGCGCCCTGACACGGCCCCGCCCCACCACCCCACAACCCCTGCCACCCCACAACCCCCATCACCCCTGACGGAAATTCACCGAGAGGAACGTGACATGAAGGCCGCGCAGTTCACTGGCTTCGGCGCACCGGACGTCCTGCAGATCAACGACGTCGACCGCCCCGCCCCCGGCGCGGGTGAGGTCCTGGTGTCGGTCGAGGCGTCCAGCGTGAACGGACTCGACACGATCGTCCGCTCAGGCGGATTGCGGATCGTGACCGGACGCCGGTTCCCGATGGGGCTGGGGTTGGACTTCGCCGGGGTTGTTGCCGCAGTCGGCGATGGCGTCCATCGGTACCGGGTGGGAGAACGGGTGTGGGGCACGGTGCACCCGCTCAAGCGGCACACCGTCGGTGGCGCCGCCGAATACGTCGTGGTCCCCGCCGGTCGTATCGGGCCCGCGCCGGCCGGCGTCTCGTCGGTGGAGGCGGCCTCCCTGGTCGTCGCAGGGGCGACAGCGTTGCTCGCACTGCGGAAAACGGTGCACCTCAAGAGCGGTGAACGGCTCCTGGTACGCGGCGCCGCCGGGGGAGTCGGCACGGCCGCCGTACAACTCGCGCACGCGATGGGTGGGCACGTCACCGCGCTGTCCCGCAGCCGCCATGCCGATGCGCTGCGTGAGTTGGGTGCCGACGAGGTCTTCGACTACGGCGCCACCACCGCGGACCAGATCGGGCCCTTCGATGCCATCCTGGACACGGTCGGCTCGGAACTCCGTTGCTACCGACGCCGATTGGCCCGTGGCGGCAGGATGGCCACCATCGCCCTGTCGGCTTCCTCGGTGGCCGCCATCGCCGCCTCGAGTGTGCACGGCACCCGCCGCATCCGCACACTGAGCACGAACCCCGATACCGCCGTGCTGCGCGACCTGGCCGCCTACGTGACCTCCGGTGCACTGCGCCCCGTCATCGACAGGGTGTATCCCTTGGCGGACATCGCTGCGGCGCACCAGGCATTCGAGCGCGGTGGTGTGGTGGGCAAGCAAGTGGTGGCGGTGTCCGGGGAGTAGGCAAAACGGTGCGTGGACTCACGAGTCGCCGTCTGCCGCAGCCGCGACAACAGCAACGGCGAACACCGAGGCGGCTGCTCGACCGGCCGGGCAGCCGCCCCATGCCGCTGCCGCTCCTAGTACGGATGCTTCTCCAGCCGGTTCGTCCATGCCGCGTAGGCCTTGGAGCCCAGCTCGGGGTAGATCTGCTTGATCTTGATCCGGCGCTCGTCGAGCGGTTTGGTGAAGTCCTCGTACTGGAACGAGTCATCGAAGCCGATCTTCCGGGTTTCGTCGAGATCGCAGCCGAAGTAGACCGCGTCGATCCGCGACCAGTAGATGGCGCTCATGCACATGGGGCAGGGGGCGCCGCTGATGTAGATCGAGCAGCCCTGGAGCATACGGGCGCGTTCGGGGACGGGGTCGGGCGAGCCCTCGGGGCGCGGGACGTACTCCAGCGTGCTCTCGTTCTGGTGATCCGGGGAGATTGACGGCGCCTCAGGGTTGAGCATCTGCACGGCCTTCCGGATGGTCTCCACCTCGGCATGGGCGGTGGGATCGCCGGTCAGCAGTACGCGGTTCTGCCCGCGGGCGAGGATCTCGCCATCGCGGGTGAGGACTGCCCCGAAGGGGCCGCCCCAGCCCTTTTCGACGGACTCCGTAGCGAGTCGTACCGCCTCGGCCATGAGCTCTTTCTGTTCCATAGCGGGGTCTCCCCTCGACGCGGCCAATCGGCCTCTTTCCGGAACCGAGAATTAAATGCCCCATTTGCCGTTTAAATGGTTTATGCACTAGGCTACTCCAGGTGAGTGCCCGTGCAAGCCGTGACTCCACGGCCGACATTGCCACCGTGGTGACCTCGCAGAAGGTCCGCGAAGGCCGGGCTGATGAGTACCGGCGCTGGCAGGACAGAACCAACCACGCGGCCCGTGAATTCGAGGGTTTCGTGGGCGCCGAGGTATATCCACCCGGTGCCGGCGGTGCAAACGAATGGGTCACTGTATTCCGCTTTTCCGGAGTGGACCACCTGACGGCCTGGCTGGATTCGGAGCGGCGGGCGGACCTGCTCGAGGAAGCGCGCGGACTCTTCGAGGGGCCTCCGTCCCAGGAGGTACTGCGCGGCGGCAGTCCGGCTCAGGTGACGCCGAAGGTCGTCACGGCCGTCATCGCACACGATGTGAAACCAGGATGCGAACAGGGCTTCCTCAGATGGCAGGAGAAGACACTCAAGGTCCAGGAGAAGGCGCCGGGCTTCATGGGCTCCGAACTGTTCAAGCCGGTCGAGGGCGTTCAGCAGCACTGGGTGGTCGTCTTCCGGTTCGACTCCCGCGAACACCTCGACGACTGGCTCGAATCGGAGGTGCGTGCCGCGCTCGTGGAGGAGGGAAGCAAATACTTCACCGCCTATGACGTGCGCAAGGTCAGCTCGGCGTTCAGCGGCTGGTTCCGGTTCGGCCACGGCGAGGGTGAGGGCGCGCCGCCCAACTGGAAACAGGCGATGACCGTGCTCCTGGCGCTCTATCCGACCGTCATGGTGCTCACGCTGACCCTCGGCGACGCACTGAACCGCGTCAAAGTCCCTCTCTACTTCGCCATGTTCGTCTCGAACATCCTCAGCGTCAGTGCGCTGACATGGCTTCTGATGCCCTTGGTGAACAAGGCCCTCGCGTTCTGGCTGGAGCCCGGCAGGACACTCGGCCGCCGGACACAGATGGCGGGCATCGCCGCCGTGGCGCTCTGCTATCTCGTGTCCCTCGCCGTCTTCGCCCTGATCACCCACATGATCCACTGACGTCCCTGACGGTCCGCTGCGCATCGAGGAGGCGACATGGGCCGACGGACACCGGTGTCCGCGCCGAACCTCGTGGGGCCCCTGATCCGCCGGGGTGATGCCGGATACGAGGACGCCCGAGCCGAGGCGGTCTGGAACCGTGTCACACCGGCGCGGTTCCCCGACGTCATCGTGCGGGCCGCCTCGGAGGGGGACGTCGTACGGGCCGTCACCTACGCCCGCGACCACGGGCTGCGCCTCTCCACCCGCTCCGGCGGGCACAACTGGTCCGGCGCCCCGCTCCGCGACGGCGGGCTGCTGCTCGACCTCTCCGGACTGCGCGAGTGCACCCTGACCACGGCCGATGGGCCGGGCCCTCCGACGGCCACCGTCGGGCCCGCCGTCACCGGCCAGGAACTGGTCGCCGTCCTCACACCGCGCCAACTGGCCTTCCCCGTCGGCCACTGCCCCACCGTGGCGATGGGCGGATTCCTGCTCAGCGGCGGCCTCGGCTGGAACTCCCGGGCCTGGGGCGCCTCCTGCGCCGACGTCCAGGAGGTCCGGGTGGTCACCGCCGACGGACGGGCCGTCGACTGCAGCGAGACCCAACACCCCGACCTCTTCTGGGCCGCGCGCGGCGCCGGACCGGGCTTCTGCGGCATCGTCACCCGCTTCCGGCTCGCCCTGCACCCCCACCCCGTGTCGATCATGACGACCAGCTGCACCTTCCCGCTGGCCGACACCGTCCGGGTCACGGAGTGGGCGGAGCCGATCGCGCGCGGGTTGCCGCCGTACGTGGAGACCGCCTTCGTCCTCACGGCGTCCGGCCCGGCGACGGCGTCGGTGCCCCCGGGGCCCCGGATCACGGTTGCCGCCACAGCCTTCGCGCCCTCGGCCGAGAGTGCCCGGGAGGCCCTGAAGCCTTTCACCGAGTGCCCCTTCGGTGAGCTCGAAGTCGCTGCGGGGCCGCCCGCGCCGACCTCGTACGCCGCCCTGCACGAGGGCGCGAGTGCGGTCTGGCCGCCGGACCACCGTTACGGGGCGGACACCCTGTGGGCCCCGGAGAGCTATCACACCCAGATGACCCGCCTGGTGGAGCCGGTGGCCGCCGCGCCCTCCGGCAAGTCGCTGGTGCTCGCGCCCGTGCAGCCGGTCTCCGAGGACCCGGCGCTGCTGAGCACCATGGCCTTCGCCCCGCTCGGCGCCTCCTACCTGGTCTGTTACGCGATCTGGGACGACCCGGCCGACGACCCGGCGAACGGTCGCTGGCTACGGGAGGCGATGGCCGCGGTGGACCCGCGCGGAGACGGCCGGCACTACATCGCGGAGGCCGATCTGGAGGCCGGCGGTCCGCGGGCCGGGGCCTCGTACGCACCGGCCGCCTGGGACCGCCTCGCCGAGATCAAAGCCCGCTGGGACCCGGAAAACCTCTTCCACTCCTACCTCGGCACCTGAGCGGCCCGGAGTGCGGGCGCCCCCGGGGTGCCGCGCATCATCAGCAGGCCCGGCCCCAGCCGTGGTGGAAGTCGGCCGTGCGATGCGTGACCGGTGGCAGGTGCTGCCGCGGGTAACCCCTTGGGGCGTCTGGATGGGTGTAGGGGGCGTCGCGTTGGTGTGGGCGAATGCGGGGGAGTGTGCGCCTGGCGTGGAGAGGTTGTGTAAATGTCTGTGTTTTGTAACACCAAATAGGAATTCTTCCGGCAAGGCATGACGTGGGGTCACTGTGTGGGGGCCCGGTCAAACCGGCCGGGCTTCCGGTTTCTTTCCGGCACCTGCTTCGGGTGCCTCAGGAGGGGATTTCGTGTTCCGTCACGCTTCGCGCATCGCCGTAGCCGTAGCGGGGGCTGCGGCTCTGGCCGCCACCGCCGTGCTGCCGGCCGCCGCCGCCGACCACCACCGCGGCCACCACGTCCCGGGCCGGCACCACCAGGTGCGCTCCGCGGTGGTGCTCGGGCCGATCCAGTACGACAGCCCCGGCCGCGATGACCGCTCCAACCGGAGCCTGAACGCCGAGTGGGTCACGGTGAAGAACACCGGCCGCTGGCCCGTGACCATCAAGGGCTGGACCCTCTCCGACAAGACCGGGCACGGCTACCGCTTCGGCAACGTCCGTCTGGCCGGCCACAGCCAGGTCCGCGTCCACACCGGCATCGGCCGCGACGACCGCACCGACCTGTTCCAGGACCGCCGCACCTATGTCTGGGACAACTACTCCGACACCGCGACCCTGCGCAACGACCACCGCCGCGTCGTCGACTTCAAGTCCTGGGGTCACCGCGGCCACTGGGGGCACCACTAGCACACTCGGCCGCCGGTGAGAGGTGACGTCACTCACCGGCGCCGTCCACGATGCGCCGCACGGGTCCGGTCCTGCGGCGCATCTTCATGTCCGGCCGGACACGGCATGTTTCCTCATGCGGTGAAGGGGCACACGGGATGTCAGTCCCCGGCTGGCCTCCCCCGTCCAGCCGGGGACTTCGCCCCCGGGCCCGCCCGCGTGCCGTCCCGGCTCGGTCCCGCTGCGAGCAGCACCGCTCGGCGCGTCGAGGGGGACGCATGGCACGGGTCAGCTGAGGTTGGTGATGGGGAGCAGGCCACGTTCGGCGAAGACCTTCTTGGCGACGAGTGTGGCGTTGATCGACCGCGGCATGCCGCAGTAGACGGCCGAGTGCAGCAGCGCCTCGGAGACCTCGGTGGCGGTCAGGCCGACATTGAGCGCCGCGTTGATGTGCACCTCCAGCTCGATCTCGCAGCCACCGAGCGCGGTGAGCACGCCCAGGGTGACCAACTGCCGCTCCTTCGCGGCCAGTTCGGGGCGGGAGTACATGTCGCCGAACGCCCATGCCACCACCTGGTGACCCAACTCCGGCGAGGTGTCCGCGAGAGAGTCGACGATGCGCTGGCCCGCTTCGCCGTCGACCTGCTCCAGCACCTTCATGCCGTATCCGTAGCGGTCTTCGCGGTTCATGGATGCTCCTCAGGGTTCTGGTGTGCGTTCCGGTTCCGTCCGGTGCGCTGTGTCCAGCCTGGCCTGAGCGGCGCCCATATCTGCTCCATAGGCATTACTGCCTATACTTCCCATGCCTGGGAGGTATGGATGGAGCTAAGGCTGCTCGGCTACGCAGTGGCGATCGCGGAAGAGGGAAGCATCAGCGGTGCGGCGCGCCGGCTGCATCTGACGCAGCCCACACTCAGCCGTCAACTGCACGAGATGGAACGGCAGTTGGGGACCACGCTCTTCGTCAGGCAGGGGCGTGGGCTGACGCCGACGCAGGCCGGCCAGGTTCTGGTGCGGCGTGCGGTCACCGTGCTCGCCGAGGCGGAGGCCGCCCTGAAGGACGTACGGCTGGCGGCACAGGGCATGACCGGGCGACTGGTCGTGACCTTCGCCGGTTCAGGCATCAACGGACCCCTCGGTGCGGCACTGGGCCGCGTGCGGCGCGAACTCCCCCGAGTACAACTGCAGTTGGAGGAAAGCTTCAACGATGCCGAGATGTCGACCGGGGTGCTGGAGGGGCGCTACGACCTCGCGGTCCAGCGCCTTCCGGCGCGCGATGCCCGGCTGGCCACCCAGGAGTGGTGGCGCGAACCACTGACGCTGTTCCTGCCCGCCGGTCATCCGCTGGCCTACCCCTCCGAGCCCGCCCCGCTCACGGCACTGGGCCAGATCCCCTTGGTCATCTGGCCACGGGACGTCTCACCGCGGTCCTACGACGAGATCATCGCTCTCTGCCACGGCGCCGGCGTCGTGCCGCGGATCGGGGCGGAAGGCCGCAGTGTGCAGACACTGCTGGCCCTGGTCGCGGCCAAGTTCGGCGCGGCGGTGCTCGCCGATTCGCACCGTGCGCTGCGCCGCATCGGAGTGACCCCGCGGCCCTTGGCCGAGACCTCGACCACCTTGCACCTGGTCTGGCGGGCCGAGGACACCAACCCGCTCATCGATCGGTTCCGCACCGTCCTCACCGACGCAATCGGTGGATGAGGTTCGAGCTCGGGGTGGTCGCACCGACCGGGCCGCGACGCACGACGTTCCCCATGGCGTCCTTCATCGCGTAAGGAACCCCACGGCGTCGACGGCGCCCGCGTTCAGGGCGCCGGCCGGGGATCGATCCACAGCGCCTCGGAGACGGCGCACAGTTCGCCCTCCGCCGTGGCGAGCGCCACACCCGTCATGTGCTTGCGGCCGGACTCCGACAGCAGCCACGCGTACGCCAGGTACGGCTCACCCGCGGTGACCGGCCGCAGAATCGTGCCCGTGAGGGCTGCGGTGACCGCGCCCGGACGCTGGGTGCCGAGAAGGCGGCCCGCCCAGTTTCCCGGGCAGTCCAGGGCACCCCAGACCAGTCGGGTCGGGAGGAGGCCGTCGGGACCGGCGAAAACGGGGGACGGGACCCAGGCAGTGGCCACAAGGCCGCGATCCGGCACCGGCGTGCAGTGCATACGCAGGCCGCGGTCAGCAGGACGCAGACCGCAGCCGAAGCAGTCGACCACACCCGACGGCGGTGCCGCCCGGAACCTCTCGGCCGCGGCCGCCGCCTCGTCCCAGGAGGGCGCGGCCGGGGTGTCAAGCAGCAGCTCGGCGGGGCGCGCAGCGGCCAGGGGCCGCTCGGTCTCGCCCAGCTCCACGCCTCCTCCCGCGGTCTCGGCGATCCGCACGGGCACGTCCGTCGGCACCGGCCCGCGGAAGTCCACCCGTACCGTCTTCGCCTCGGATCGCTCCGCCAGCACGCCGGCGACGTAGCCGCCGAAGGCCACTCCGGGATAGCCAACGTACAGACCCGGCACCACGATTGCGTCAGTCCTCATCATGATCCCCATCTCACCGCATCTCCGGGCCAACCGCACCGCCTCGCCGCCGAGGCGCGACCGCCGTCGCGGCGGGCGCTCTGCCGACGGACACCGACCCGGATCAGGTCGTGTACGAGCTGGTGGGCTGCTACCTGGCCCTGAATCAGGAAATCCAGCTCCTGGCCGGTCCGATGGCCGCCGCCCGCACCCGCAGGGCCGTGGGCCGGCTCCTCGACCAGCCGTAGGGATCCGGGTACGGCGAGCGAGAGTTCTGCGAGAGAGTCTTGTCCCCCGGCCCGCGCGAGAACCGTGCCGTGACGGAGCACAGACCTGTTGCGCGACTGATGGGTTACGGTTTTCCGGACTTGTCGGATCGTCGCAGAGCCACGCGGAGAGAACGTTTGACTCCTCACCACTCAGCCCCTGCGCCTTCCGATCCCTCTCGGACCAGCGCCGTGTCGCATGTCCGTGGTCTGCGCCGGCCCCGTGCCCTCGTACGGGCGGTGGCGTTGGCGAGCGTGGTGGCGGGAACTGCGGTGCTGCTGGGCGGCTGTGGGCAGGCCAGCGCGCCCAAGAGCGCGGGGCATGCGGCTCCCGTAACCGGTCCGGCAGAACTGTGGCCCGGCAGCAAGCCCGCGCCGGCGGCTTCACCGGCCACAGGAGGGCAGGAGAAACCGCAGCCGCTGACCGCGGTGCCACGGGTGCCGTCCGGGGACATCCGGAAGGTGTCCGCGGGTTCCGTGCTCCTGGCGCAGATCGACGCGGACAAGCGCCGCGACCAGCCGGTCTTCGAGGAGAACGAGGAGCGCACGATCCGCTCCTGTGCCGACAAGCCGGGCTCGGGCTCCTGCCCGGTGCGGGCCCCCGAGTACCACGATCTGACCGGCGACGGGAAGGACGAGCTGATCGTCGGCGTTCGAAGCGGAAGCAACCTCCTGATCATCTACGCCTACACGCTCAAGCACGGGGTGGTGACCTCGATCCTGGGTTCCACCAGTTCGCCGCAGTCGGTGGAGGTCGCCGACCACAAGCTGGTCATCCACGAGCCCGGTGACGCCCCCGGATACGAGAGCCGCACGGTCTATGCATGGGATGCGCGGCACCAGGTCATGACGATCCAGGATGTCGGCTACGGCCGGCGGGCCCCGGCCTCCGCAACCCCCTCGGGCAGGTGAGCCGTGCGCACTCCCCGACCGCGACCACCGCGGTGGCTGCATGCCTGGACGGCGACGCTCTACTGGAAGGCCGCCGTCTTCATCACCGTCATGTGCTGCCTGCTCGCCGCCGTGCTCGGCATCCTGGTGCACGTCCTGGTCGACCGGCAGACCCAGGACCGTGCGCGCCACACGGCGCTGGCAGAACTGGACCGCAGCAAGTCCGTGTACGTCGCGGGGGACCCCCTGGACCGCAACGTTTCGGTGAATCCGGCCGACCTTCCCGCTCCGCTGCGCGAGATGGCCGTGCGACGGCACGAGCGCGGGACCCAGCTCGCCACGCACCGGGGCCGCCCCGTGATGTGGGCCGCCACCCCCGTCGCCGGGGGGAAGGTGCTCGCGCTACGGCTGGACTACAGCGAACAGGCAGCCTCCCTCCGCGGCCTGGACGGGGCCATCATCGGCTCCTCCGCCGCCGCGATCGCCCTGACCCTGGCGGCCGGACTCATCTCCGTCTCCCGCATCACCCGCAGACTGCACCACACCGCCCGCGTCGCCCGACGTATCAGCACCGGCGACCTCGACGCCCGCGTGAACGACCCCCGCGCCCGGCGCCCCGCCCGGGCCCAGGACGAGGCCGCCGCCGTGGCGACCGCGCTCGACGCGATGGCCGCAAGCCTCCAGACCCGACTGCACAGCGAACAGCGCTTCACCGCCGACGTCTCCCACGAGCTGCGCACCCCGCTCGCCGGGCTCCACTCAGCGGCGGAGCTGCTGCCGCCCGGCCGCCCGACCGAGATGGTGCGGGACCGGGTCCGGGCCCTGCGCGGGCTGACCGAGGACCTGCTGGAGATCTCCCGGCTCGACGCCCAGGTCGAGAGCGCCGACCTCGATATCCACCAACTGGGACCGCTGGCCGAACGCGCGGTACGGGCCACCGGAACGACGACCGAGGTCCGCATCGTGGGGGACGACCAGGTCGAGACCGACCGGCGCAGGCTTGAACGGGTGCTGGGAAACCTGGTCGCCAACGCCCACAAACACGGCCGCCTGCCCGTCGTGGTCATCATCGACGCGCCCGTCATCACCGTGCGGGACCACGGCGACGGCTATCCCGCGTACCTCCTCGACCAGGGCCCGCAGCGCTTCCGGAGCCAGTCGGGCGGGTCTGACGCCGGCAGGCGAACCGGCCACGGCCTGGGCCTGACCATCGCCGCCGGCCAGGCCCACGTGCTCGGTGCCACCCTCCGCTTCTCCAACGCCCCCGACGGCGGCGCCGTCGCCGAACTCCACCTTCCGCCGTCCCCCGACCAGGTCGATAACTGACCTGCTCATTCCTCCACGTTGGACGGCAACACCGGTACCGCCACCGTCAAGGACCCTGAGCACGGTGTCACCAGGGTGCTGAACCACGACACGCCTGGCCCGGTGCCGAGCCGGATGGAGCCCAGCGGAACCCTCATGCTCTCCGAGCCGAAGCCCGCGGCGCAGGCCGATGCCACCGCCAAGATCATCTACCGGCACGACGCGCATGGCCGGGTGGCGACGCGTGACGAGCGGCCCAACGCCCCAACTCCCGGCGGACACGGCCTAGCGGAGCTCGACGGTGACCCCCATCCGCTCCAGGAAGGGCACCACCGCTTCGAAGTAGCTCAGCTCGCCCTCCGCGTCCACGCTGACATCCACCAGTGCCTGCCGGGACACGTCCGCGTCGTGCCAGACGAGCGTGAAAGGCACGCGGGGCGCCTCGCCGCCGCATTGGCAGCCGCGCAGCACGTTCCAGCACTGGTGCCATCGGGATCCCGGGCCGCCGACCGCCTCGCCGATCGCGCAGTGCAGGCCCGGGATGTCCGTGGCGTACCGCCCGTCCATCTCGCACACCGCGCCGGGCTCCTCGGGGCCCAGGCACACCTCCGTGAACCGTAGCCACTCACTGCGCCCCACGGTCGGGAACCGCGCCCACGCGTTGCGTTCGCGGGGCGGGCCCGCGCGCCAGGCGTCCCACACGGGCCGGGCCGCGGGCGGAAAGGGCACGCGACGGAAGAGCCCGCCCTTGAGCGTGACGTCGATGAGGGCGCCGCCCAGCGTGGAGGGACGGCACTCGTCGACGTCCACCGCGATGTGCTCGTCGACCGCGGTGGGCCGGCCCTCACCGTCGAGGAGCCAGAGCTTCAGGTTGTCGCCGCCGTGGCGGGGGTGGACCAGGCGGCGCACCAGGTTCGGCGCGGGCTCGCAGCCGATGAGCCGTACGGGCGGCCGGGCGGGTTCCGGCCAGTCGCCGTAGAGGCCGTCCACCCGGAGGCAGCGTCCGAGCGGGCCGCCGCTGGGGCCGTTCAGGAGGAGCACGTCCGCCCTCTCCGGTTCCTTGCGGTGCAAGCGCGGCCCCTCGCTGACCACGCACTCGACGACGAGGTCGAGGCGCGTGGGGTCCTGCGTACTGGGCGCGCTGTCGAGGACGAGGACGTCTTCGAGCGCGAAGTAGTCGCAGGTGTACGGATCCTCGGTGTCCAAGTCCTCCACGATGAGGTCCAACGCGCCGAAGAGGACGGTCGCGTGACCCGTACACCGCTCGGCGGCCTTGAGGAGCCGGCCGGTGGGCGCGCAGCCGAGGAAGGTCAGTTGCTCCCGGAAGACGGCCCGGTCCATGAACAACCCGTCGGCGTCGACGCACCGCGCCCACACCGTCTGCTCCCCGTCCCACTCCTCGCTGACGAGCGCGAAGCGCAGAGGTAGATCCCGCCCCCAGCCGACCTCACGGAGCGAACCGTCCTCGTCGTCGTCCATGGCACCTTGCTCCCCTTCGGCCTCCGAGAGCCGAGCCGATCATAGGTCCTGCGCCTGTCGGACGGTCGGTCCAAGGTGTTGGGGCTCCAGTAGCTGCGACGGGTAGGTGAGCATGCCTCCAAGCGGCGCGACATCGTTCGAGTACGCGATGACGAATGTCAGCCACCACTGTCTCGTCCACGGAGGCACGGGGCACCTTCTCAGGGCCAAGTGGGGTGAGAATGCTGGTTGTTGACCGCGCAGGCTCCCGAGAATCGATGCGCGGCCACCATCACCGACGGCCCGTGGCGTGCGTCCTTCGAGTCCGTCTACCTCGATGCGTCACCCACGCACGGCTCAAGCTCCCGCCCGGCCGCGTCGGCCTGGGGATGTAAACCCGTGGGTTGATGGGGGCGATGGATGGCAACCGGTGGGTTGATGTGGGTCGGTGGCGGCGGGTGACAGCGTTGTGTCCGCACGGAACTTCGGTACGGCGCACCGATGCGCGACCGCGGGCAAAGCTGACTGCCAGTCAGTTGCGCCCGGTTCCGTCAGAAGACCGACTCAGGGAGGGGCCGTGGCCACCACACCGTTCACCAGTCCAGACACCTTGACGCGCCGTCGCCTGCTGGGAGCCGCGCTGGCGGTCGGCGCGGCCGTGCCGCTCGGCCTCGCCGGCCCGGCCCGGGCGGCCGCAGGGGCGTCGCCGGTCCCGGTGCAGCTCACCCTGCCCGCGCCGACCGGGCCGTACCCGGTGGGTACGGTGGCGCTGCACCTCGTCGACGCCGCCCGCCCGGATCCCGTGGCGGGCCCGGGGCACCATCGGGAGCTGATGGCGAGTGTCTGGTACCCCGCCCGGGACGTCGAGCGGTACTCACTGGCGCCGTGGATGTCCGCGGGCACTCTGCGGGGGCTGCTCACGTCCGCGGAGTTCCCCGCCGACGTCGCACAGGCGCCGCTCACCGCCGGCCACCAGACTGCCCCGGTGCGGCGGAGCGGCCGAGAGCTGCCCGTCGTCGTGTTCTCGCACGGTGCGCACAGCCACCGTGCCGACCACACCGTCATGGTGCAGGAACTCGCCAGCCACGGCTACGTGGTGGTGACGGTGGACCACACCTACGACGCGTTCACCGAGTTCCCCGACGGGCGGATCCTCGCCCCGCTCGCGGACCCGCAGCACGCGATGGGGCCGGCGGACTTTGCCGCGGACATCCGGTTCGTCCTCGACTGCGTCGAGGATCTCGCCGCCGGCCGCAATCCCGACGCCGACGGCCGGTCGCTGCCGGAGGGCCTGACCGGCGCGATCGACCCGCGGCGCATCGGCATGTTCGGCTGGTCGAAGGGTGGGACGGCGACCGCCCGCGTCATGCTCGACGACCCGCGCGTCCGGGCCGGTCTGAGTCTCGACGGCCCGATGCAGCCCACCATGACCGGCGACCTCGACCGGCCGTTCATGATGATGACCGCCCAGTTCACCCGGGCCCAGGACCCCGGCGTCGCCGAGTTCTGGACGCACCTGCGCGGGTGGCGGCTCAACATCCAGGCCCAGGGCGCCGTCCACTCGTCCTACGGCGACAACCAGGTGCTGATTCCACAGCTGGCGAAGGCGGTGGGGATGAGCGACGAGCGGCTACGCGCCTGGATCGGCACCCTCGCCCCGGCCCGGGCAGTGCGCATACAGCAGGCGTACCCGCTCGCGTTCTTCGACCGGCACCTGCGCCACCGGCGCGGACACGTGCTCGACGGCCCGTCCCGCGCCTTCCCGGAGGTGACCTTCCTGCCGTGAGACGTGGATCGCCTCCGCCGTATCGCGCGCTGCCCACGCCGCGCGCGCCGCCCGCGCCGATCCGACCGGTTGACCGGGCCTTTCGCCCCGACGCAGCGGTGCCAGCGAGCGAGCGCCTAGTGGGGTATCGGGGCGTCAGACGAGACGCCGATGCTGCTGGTGATCATGGCTGTGTGGTACATCATGAAGCCGATGCAGGCGTGTGCGTGCGTGCCGGCGTCGGAGTCGGGGAAGCTCGGCACCTGCGAGAAGCTGTTCGTCGGCAGGAACCGGTAGCCCGCGGGCGGGTTTTGCCGGAACCGCTGGGTGTAGCAGCTGGACACGGCGCCGGGCGACGGGGTCAGCTCCGCGGGTTCGGTGAGGATGAAGGGGCTGTCGAAGTCGATGACTTCGCGTAGGAGCCCCGAGGGTTTCATCGCGGTGATGAACTTCCGCATGGCCTGGATGCCGGAGCTGAACGAGGTGACGCCGACGTCCGTGAGAGTCGGCGGCGGGAGGAACGGGACGAACGCGGCCTGGATGGCCGCTGTGATGTTGCTCAGGGTCGCGACCGGGTCGATGGAGAACATGTTCTGCTGAGGGTCGACGCCGAGCGCGGCCATGGTGGTGAACGGCACCAGCAGCGGAACACGCCGGACGGATGCCAACTGGCTGCCCTGGAGCGCGATGTACCGCTGCAGGCTGCCGGACCAGCCGCCGGCGAAAGTGGGGTAGTCGGTTTCCTTGGCATGGATGAGGGGAGGCTGCGGCGGGGGCCGGAGCTGGAGGACTGTCGGGTGGAAGAAGACCTGTATCCGGGAGAAGTCGGTGGTGCCGAACGGTACCGCGACACCCACCCAGAACACGTTGCTGTCCTTGGTGACCTTGAACAGGAATTCGTGGATCGTCGCGGTCAGCTGTATCTCTTCCAGGAACTCCCCCTGCACCACGGGTTTGATCACCGGGTTGGTCACGGCGTGCGGAAGCGTCAGGGGAAGCGGGTTGGTTTGTGTCACCGTGATGTTCATGGTCGTCATCTCACCTACTCGGTGACCTCGTTCCGGTACTCGGTGACCTCTTGTCCTGGCAGTAGCACAAGGCCGTACACAGGGGCCACGCGAACGGCCCCTCCACAACCTCAGGAGACACCCGCCGCTCGGCACCCGCAACTGGGGCTTCCACGAGCGGCAGCCGTTGTCAAGTCAACGACTCGGCGGAGGGCCGCTCGTGAGCTGCCTTGCCGGTCGCCCCTCGCATGTGGACGACAACCCCTCGCATGTGGCCGTCAAAGCGAGTGGCTAGCTGACCCAAGACACCTAAGGAGCTGAGGCGGTCAGCGAGAGCACGGCACTGAGTGCGGCGGCACCATCGAGGAGTGCTTTGGAGCGAGCCGCGATGCCGGCGTCCCTGGCGGCCAGCGCGGCGGCGACCTCTTCCGACCGGTGGGCGCACCGCAGCTCCGGCATGAGCGTCCGAAGAG
Source organism: Streptomyces bugieae (assembly GCF_036352915.1). Lineage (NCBI taxonomy): Bacteria > Bacillati > Actinomycetota > Actinomycetes > Kitasatosporales > Streptomycetaceae > Streptomyces > Streptomyces bugieae. Next base: position 179,002 of record NZ_JAZBJP010000002.1, on the reverse strand, counting down.
GTGCGATGCGGTAACCGGCCTTCCGCAGCTGGTGAACGATCCGGGCATCCCGCACCTGAGTTGGCGTGTATCGCCGTGCTTCCCGCACGGAGTCGCGGTCGGGGACGACAAGTTCCTCCGTGTCCCAGTGCCGCAGCGTCGAGGGCCGTACGCCCAAGGCGGCGGCGAGTTCGGAGATGCTCATCGAGTCCGATGCACGTACGTCTTCGATGGGCTCACCGGTGATCGCCCGGGCCGCCTCCTCGGCCTGCCTCAGTTGCCTGCGCTCCGCGTGGAGTCGGGCGTGTGCAGCGTCGAGCAGGGCAAGCGCGTCCTGCGAGATGGGTGACTGGTGGACGGCCCGAATGATCTTCTTGGCCTCGGTCGGCCCCGCTCCAGCTGCCAGGGCCCGGTAGGCCAGCGCGGACTGCAGATGTGTCTCCGTATAGATCCGGTAGCCGGCGGCGGTGCGCGTCGCCGGCGGAAGCACACCGTCGCGCTCGAGATTGCGCACCTGTTGAACGGAGCACCCGGCGCGCCGTGCGACGTCGACGGTGCGCATGCCACCCGATTTGAGACCTGACATCGCTCAGCCCCTCCATCGCAGCCTCAAAGTCTCCACAAGCACTTCAATGCAACGCTAGAGCACATGACCATGGACGAGATCATCAGTTTCGTGGACGGCCTCGACGGCGTCCTGACCCTCCGGCCGGCGCCCGGCGACGGCTCGCCGGAAATCGGCTGGGGCGACACGTTCTTCTACTACGCATCTGACGGCGTCACCCCGACCGCGACCCAACCGTTCGCGACAGTCGTGATCAAGAACTACCCGGGCGACGAGGCATCACGTCTGGAGCGCCCGGACACCTTCCGCGTGAACATCTCTGCCGGGAAGGAAGCGTTCATCCGGTGGACCGGTCACGCGCCCCGCGAACCAGCCCCCACCGAAGTCGACCCCAGCACCACCGACACCGTGATCGCGCACCCCGTCTACGGCACCGTCGGCTGGCTGGCAGTGGTGAATCCGGGCCCGCGTACGGAAGCGGCAGCCCGTGAACTGCTGTCCACGGCCTATCACCTCGCACGCTCCCGCTATGAGCGACGCACTGAATCTGCGGAGTGACAGCGCGACCGTGCCGTGCACCCTGACTGCAGGGGACATGGCGCCAGTCGGTGTGGTCAAGGGAATTGACGGCCTGTCATAGAGCTCGGTGCCCGCCATGAACCAGCAGCGTCGCGGTCGTTCCGGTCCCCTTCACGTCACGTCATTGGGCGCGTTGTGCAACCTGTGCCCCGCCCACCCCTGGTCCTGCACCCAGTCCGCCGGAGCCGGCGAGTTCCCTCGAACCGCAAGGGTGCCGGACGTCTCGCCCGGGCCGCCGGTGTGCCACCCCTCTCCCACACGTTCACCGCGTGAGCCGGCTCCGGGCGGTCCGTCCCGCCCGGAGCCGTAGGTGCGCAATCGGGTCAGCTGCAGTGGGGCGTGAAGGCGGGGTCGGCGGGGCCGCTGCGGCCGAGGGCGTTGAGTACCCACTGGGCGACGACCGGATCGTTGGGGCTCTGGTCGTGTTCGAAGGCGTCCAGGGGGCAGCGGTCCTGGAGCGTGATGTTGGTGACCTGCTTCGCCGGTCCGCTGAGGAAGGCGCTGGTGTACGGGGTCACGACCTCGTCGTGCTTGGTGGTGATCACGGTGTAGTCGGGGCCCGGCACCGTGTCGCCCTTCGCGTTGAGGTGGGTCAGGAACGGTGAGCCGACCATCTGGTCGGTGCAGGCGTCGCAGCCGGCAAACCCGGTCGGGATGGTCAGGGGGTTGGTCGTGCCGTGGTTCGAGGGGACGATTCCCACCAGCTCGTCGACCTTGGCGGCGCCGCCGAGGAAGTCGAGGTAGTAGCGGGGCATCATTCCGCCCTGGCTGTGACCGACCAGGTCGACCTTCTTGGCGCCGGTCGCGCCGAGCACCGAGTCGACGAAGGTGTCGAGCTCCTGGGCCGAATCGGCGATGTGGGCGGTGGCGTTATTGCCGTAGTTGAGTGCGAAGACGCAGTATCCGGCGTCCTTGATCTGCGGCGACAGGATCGACCAGTTCTTGGCCATGTCCTCGAAGGTGCCGTGCACCAGCACGACGGGGTAGGGGTGCGCGGCGGACGGCTTGCACGTCCAGTCGTTCGCGCCGGGCGGTGAGACGCCGTCGGCCTGGGCGGGGCCGGCCGTGAAACCGAAGAAGGCGCAGGTGGCCACCATCAGGGCAAGGGGGAGGGTCCTCAGACGCATGCCGTTCCTTTCGCGGACCGCGCGGGCGGAGCCCACGTGGCCACCGGGTGCCGACTGCGCACGGGAGCCTGAAGGCGGCGGCTCGCCCCCTGTGCGCTGACGACAGCTGTGTCCCCTGTTCGGCAATGTCGAACAGTAAGCGGGATTCTGGATTCCGGTTACTGGCGCGTCAACCCTTCGGGCGCCCATTGAGGCGCTGAACACACAGGTCGGCTCGGACGGCGACGATATGCCCCGATTCACTCAATTCTGGCCGTTCTGACTAGCTCCGTCAGGCGCTGCCCATCGGCGGGCCCGGACCCCGCCGCCGTGCCGTCAGGTGTTCCCGGGGCGACTCGGGGGTCGGCGGAGCGCCCTCGGCTCCGTCCCCGTGAGCCATGGGGCGGCTGTGGAGAGGCGCGGTGTCCGCGCGCGTGCGAGTCTGAATGGGCCGGATGCCGGCATCCGGCCCAGAAGGAGCATGTCCGAATTGCCATGAGCACGTCCGCGGATTGCGATGTGCGCCTCCGTTCGGTCGCCGGCCGGGCTGTGGACTGTCCACTCACAGCTGTCCACTCCCAGCCGTCCACTCACAGCCGTGCGGACCTGCCGATCCACCGGGCGAGTGCCGGTACCGGCCGACGGCCTGCCGGTGGGGCCGAGAGGACGCAGGACCATCCGGCGTCGCAGACAAGCAACCAACAGAAGGAATTTCGATACAGGAAGAAGGACGGACGTGTCCGGCAGCGAAAGTGAGAACCCAGTAATCCCCTCCCCGGCCCCCACGTCGACTCCGCCCAGGACGAACCGTGACTGGTGGCCGAATCAGCTGGACCTTCAGGTTCTCCACCAGCACTCGCCCCAGTCCAACCCGATGGGCGAGGACTTCAATTACGCGGAGGAGTTCGCGAACCTCGATCTCGACGCGCTGAAGCAGGACGTCTTCGAGGTGATGACGACGTCACAGGACTGGTGGCCTGCCGACTACGGCCACTACGGTCCGCTCTTCATCCGGATGAGCTGGCATGCCGCGGGAACGTACCGCATCGCCGATGGCCGGGGCGGTGGCGGCGCCGGCGCTCAGCGCTTCGCACCGCTCAACAGCTGGCCCGACAACGCGAGCCTCGATAAGGCGCGCCGTCTGCTCTGGCCGGTGAAGCGGAAGTACGGCCGGAAAATCTCCTGGGCGGACCTTCTGGTCTTCGCCGGTAACTGCGCCATGGAGTCGATGGGATTCAAGACCTTCGGGTTCGGCTTCGGGCGGGAGGACATCTGGGAACCCGAGGAGATCTTCTGGGGGCCCGAGGACACCTGGCTGGGAGACGAGCGCTACAGCGGCGACCGGGAACTCGCCGGTCCCTTCGGCGCCGTGCAGATGGGACTGATCTACGTCAATCCGGAGGGGCCCAACGGCAACCCCGATCCGATGGCTGCCGCCAGGGACATCCGCGAGACGTTCGGGCGTATGGCGATGAACGACGAGGAGACGGTGGCGCTCATCGTCGGCGGCCACACGTTCGGGAAATGCCATGGCGCGGTCGATCCCTCGTACATCGGTCCGGAACCCGAGGCGTGTCCCCTCGAGCAGCAGGGCCTGGGCTGGCGCAACACGTACGGCAGCGGCGCCGGCGGCGACGCGCTGACCAGCGGTCTCGAGGGCGCATGGACCTCGGAGCCGACGAAGTGGGACAACGGTTACCTGGACAACCTGTTCAAGTACGACTGGGAGCTGACCACGAGCCCCGCGGGCGCGAAGCAGTGGACTCCCACGGATCCGTCGGCCAAGGACGCCGTGCCTGATGCGCATGATCCGTCGAAGCGGCACGCTCCCATGATGCTGACGACGGACCTCGCGCTGAAGCTGGATCCGGTCTACGGGCCGATCGCGAAGAGCTTCCACGAGAACCCGGACAAGCTCGCGGTGGCGTTCGCCAAGGCGTGGTACAAGCTGCTGCACCGCGACATGGGACCCGCCTCGCGCTACCTCGGCCCGTGGGTTCCCGAGCCGCAGCTGTGGCAGGACCCCGTTCCTGAGGTCGATCACGTACTGATCGACGACGAGGACATCGCTGTCCTCAAGCGCAGGATCCTCGACTCGGGGCTGTCCCTCTCCCAGCTGGTCACCACTGCCTGGGCGTCAGCGGCAAGCTTCCGCGGCACCGACAAGCGCGGCGGGGCCAACGGGGCACGGATCCGCCTCGCGCCGCAGAAGGACTGGGAGGTCAATGACCTGCCCGAGATGGCCGAGGTGTTGCAGACCCTCGAGCAGATCCAGCACGACGTCAACCGCTCTCAGAAAGCCAAGGTTTCACTGGCCGATCTGATCGTCCTGGGCGGGTGCGCGGCCGTCGAGCAAGCCGCCAAGAACGCCGGGCACGACATCACCGTCCCGTTCGCACCGGGGCGTACGGACGCCTCGCAGGAGCAGACCGACGTGGAGTCGTTCGCCGTGCTCGAACCCAAGGCGGACGGGTTCCGCAACTACCTCCGGGCGGGAGAGAAGTTGTCGCCGGAGACCCTCCTGCTGGACCGCGCCAGTCTGTTGACACTGACCGCTCCCGAGATGACGGTTCTGATCGGCGGCATGCGGGCCCTGAACACCGGCTTCAAGCGGTCCCCGCACGGCGTTTTCACCCAACGGCCGGAGGCCTTGACCAACGACTTCTTCGTCAACCTGCTCGACATGGGAACGGAGTGGAAGGTATCGGACTCCGCTGAGAACGTCTTCGAAGGGCGGGATCGCGCCACGGGCGACGTCAAGTGGACCGCCACCGCCGTCGATCTCATCTTCGGTTCGCACTCCCAGCTCCGAGCCATCTCGGAGGTCTACGCGTCCCAGGACGCGGGGGAGAAGTTCGTGCGCGACTTCGTGGCAGCCTGGGACAAGGTGATGAACCTCGATCGGTTCGACCTCGCCTGAGCCCGAGGTCCCGGTCGGCCAGTCATCGGCCGACCGGGACTTGCTGGGACCGGGACCTGCTCGGACCTCAGGGTGGCGACGAGCTACCCGAGCCCGCCGTTGCTCTGGAGAAGCTGGGCGTTGATCCATCCGCCCTCTGCTGAGCAGAGAAAGGTCACCAGATGCGCGCAGTCCTGCGGGCGCCCCGCCCCTCCCACGTCCGGCCGCCTCTCCTGGCGCCTCTCGCTGCTCACGATCCGCATCCTGGCGGGCTGCCCTGCACACAGCCACCCGATTTTTCCCGGCCACGGATGTCGAGGGCACCGCCGGGTACGTCCACGCCCAGGCCCCCACACACGCCCACGCACACGCGCACATGGGGCACAGCAGGTGACTGGACACCGGTCAGGAATCAAGAAGCACCGGTCACCGCGCCGCACCTAGCGTGAGGGCCATGGCAACCATCGAATCCGTCACCCTTGAGGTGGCCGACCCCACGGCCGCCCACCGCTTCCACACCGCCGCCTTCGGGTTGGACGCGCAGGTACGTGTGCGGTCATCCCAGGCACCCACGACCGGCTTCCGCGGGTTCACGCTGGCGCTCACGGTCTCCCAGCCGGCCACCGTCGACAGCCTCATCAACGCCGCGCTTGACGCCGGCGCCACGTCGCTGAAGCCGGCCGCGAAGTCGCTCTGGGGCTACGGCGGTGTCGTACAGGCCCCGGACGGCACCATCTGGAAGGTCGCGACCTCGGCGAAGAAGGACACCGGCCCGGCCACCCGCGAGATCGACGAGATCGTGCTCCTGCTGGGAGTCGAGGACGTGAAGGCGAGCAAGCAGTTCTACGTGGGCCGGGGTCTGGCCGTGGCGAAGAGCTTCGGCGGCAAGTACGTCGAATTCGCCGCCAACGCGTCCAGTCCCCTCAAGCTGGCCCTGTACAAGCGTCGCGCCCTGGCCAAGGAGGTAGGCGTTCCCGCCGACGGCACCGGATCGCACCGGATCGTGCTCGCAGGCACCGCCGAACCCTTCACCGACCCGGACGGCTTCGCCTGGGAGTCCACGACGCTCGCACCCGCATCGTCCTGACTCCCGGCCCCGGCCCGGCGACCAGGCACGCGGGAGTCCGGGGGCGGGGGAGGGCCGGGCTCCCGTCGCGGCTACCGTGGCCCAGCACCCCACCGAACCGATCCCTGGAGAGCCCCCGTGCCCGTACCTCTCGGCGAGGACCTGGTGGCCCTGCTGCGCCGCCCCAGCACCTGCTACCTCGCCACCACGATGCCCGACGGCTCGCCCCAGCTCACCCAGACCTGGGTCGACACCGACGGTGAGCACGTCCTGATCAACAGCGTCGAGTCGCATCAGAAGACCCGGAACATCGCGCGCGACCCGCGGGTGGCCGTCGCGGTCGCCGACCCCTCGGACCCCTTCTCCTACGTACAGATCCGCGGCCGGGTGGTGCGGGTGACCACCGAGGGAGCGGTCGACCACATCGAGGCGCTCGCGCAGAAGTACCTGGGCGGGCCCTACCCCTGGTTCGGCGGCCGCGACCAAGTGCGGGTGATCTACGTGATCCAGCCCGAACGAATCAGCAGCCCGCGGGGCTAGGGCTGTCGTCTGGACCATCAGGGACTGCCTGCCCCGAACAGCGATGACCAGTCCGATCGCGGCGAGGCGCCTACGCGTACGGCGGGAGGCCGGCCGTCGGCCCGTCGGGCCGACGGCTCGGTCGCGGCCGCGCACGTTCAGCGTCGCGCTCGAATACTTCCTGGTTCGACGAGGCGGTCGCCGGACAGGAGCGTGCCGGCCTGCTTGATCTGCTGAAGCAGTGGAGAGACCTCCATGCTCTGGAGGCCGGACAGGGACCCGATGCGGTCCGAAGTGAATTCAAACAGTTCGTCGAGGTCCCGGCAGTGTGCGACGGCATGGATGTTGTAGGGACCGGACACGGCCGCGGCGAACGCGATCTCGGCTTCCTGCGCAAGGGTGCGTCCGACCCTCTTGATCGCCGACGGATGCACGGCGAGCCAAAGGTGCGCCCGGGCGTGATAGCCCAGTGCTGCTGCGGCGATCTCGACATCGATGTGGACGGCGCGGCGCAGGAGCAAGGCTTCGAGGCGGCGTGAGGCGCGTCCAGGGGTGAGGTCCGCCGCTGCGGCGAGATCGACAAGGCTGGCGCGACCGTCCGCGGCGAGAACTTCGAGCATCCTCTCGTCCTCGGGGGTGAGGTGCACGGGATCACGAGTGACGACGGGAGATTCCGTGAAAGGGCCGCCGTCGTTCCCGAGGATCGATTCCTGCTGTGGAGTCAGCGTGCCGCGTAGCGCCGCCCAGTAGTGGCCGCGGCCTCCAACGAACTGACGGAGCATCGCGGACGCATTGATGTCGATCACGGCTGCGGTGCGCGGAAGTCGCTTACCGAGCAAGTCCTCGCGCTGTTCCTGGGTGCGCGACCGGACCGCGCAGGTGATTTCGGAGCCCGCGGCGGTGAGGGCGATCCAGTTGACATCGTCGCGCTTCGCGAGGGCGTCGGCGATCGCTCCCACGCTGCCGGGGCGGCAGCGCAGTCGCACCAGCCACTTGCTCTGTCCCAGCGCCCCGGGATCGACGACGCCGGCGACGCGGATGACGCCATCGGCGCGCAGCCGACGATAGCGGCGGCTGACAGCGCCTTCGGTGAGGCCGAGTGCGACCGCGATCGAGGCGAACGAGGCCCGCGGAGCGACCTGGAGTGCACGAATGAGACGCACATCGTCGGGCTGCACAGCGGCGGATTCAGTCATGAACGCTCTTGTCACGTGGGCGATCGTACAAATCGGCACCTCGGACGTGCCCTGAAGACGGCGTAGCGGAAAGACTCGAAGCGCAGACGTTGCAGAATTTCGAAGAAGGGAGATGGCACGAAGTGTCATCAACTGGCGCGGACCGGCACACGCCGACCGCTCTCATCGTTGGGGCGTCGCGCGGCCTCGGACACGCGATGGCGGCCGAATTCCTGGGCAGAGGATGGAACGTCATCGGGACGGTCCGAGACCCCACTGCTCGGACGCTCCTGCACGATCTCGCGGACCGCTCCAACGGGCGCGTTTCCGTCGAGCATCTCGACATCAACAAGCCTGCTCAGTTGGCACCCCTGCACGACCGTCTCGCGCAACGAGAACTCGATGTGCTCTTCGTCAATGCAGGGACCACCAACAATGAGCAGACGCCGATCGGTGCGGTCCCGACAGCCGATTTCGTCGAGGTGATGATCACTAACGCGCTCAGCCCCATGCGTGTCATCGAAACACTGGAAGATCTCGTCTCGCCTACGGGACTCATCGGCGCGATGTCCTCCGGACAAGGCAGCATCACGAACAACACGACCGGATTGCGCGAGGTCTACCGGGGCAGCAAAGCAGCCTTGAACATGTTCGTGCGCAGCTTCGCGGCCCGACAGTCCGAGACGCAGCGCGCGTTCGTACTCATGGCGCCCGGCTGGATCCGCACGGCCCTAGGGGGGCCGGACGCGCCATTCACCCTCGACGAGACCGTCCCGCGGGTGGTGGACGTCCTGCTGTCCAGGCTGGGGAAGCCTGGCCTCGCGTACCTGGACCGTGCGGGCCGGACCGTGCCGTGGTGAACCCTGCCGGCGACGCCGGTCACCCGCGGTAGGCCATTGCGGCGTTGCTGCTCATGGGCCTCGTCAGGACGGGAGGGCGCCGAGCTGACGTAGCTGCGTGAGGACGTCGACGATGCCCCGGATCTCGACGATCCGCCCGTCGGTGAAGCGCATGATGAAGATCTCGCCGTAGGTGACGGTCTTTCCGGTGGGCGGCAGGCCCTGGTACTCACCCCGGTGGGTTCCGGTCACCGTGTTCCTGGAGACGACCTTGTCGCCCTCCGCGATCGTCTCCTCGACGGTGACGTGGATGTCGGGGAACGCGCGCACGAGCACCTCCCACACCCGCTTCAGGGCCTCCGCTCCCGTCCCGCCCATCGGTACCGGCGCGTGGAAGACCACGTCCGGTGCGACGAACTCGTCGATGGCCTTCGAGATGACTTCCGGGTCGCCGCTGTTCACGGCGGAGTGGAAGCGGTGGAGCGTCGCTGTGTTGTCTGTTGCCCCGGCTGCCGACATGCACCTTCTCCTCTGCTCTGGGCCTTCGCCGCGTGCTGGACGGCGTCTGAGCAGTAAGACGGCACGGCCTCCGGAAATGTGACACGACGCGCGGACGACAGGCCAGGGAGTCGCTGCCATGGCCGGCGGACCGGGGATGACGAGTGGGCCTGAGATGACTGGCGGACCGGATGACCGGCAGGTCGATGTGCACGGCAGGCCGCCGAGCCAGGCGACCGGACCGAGGTCGAGGAGCGGCGTCGAAGAACGCACCGAGGTCGTCCATCACCCGCTCGGATCCGTACGCCCGCCCGTGCACGAGACCGGGACGGCGTCCGGATCTTTGTGGCTTCTGCCAGTACGACGGGCCGCCGGGGTGCGGGGAGACTGCCCGGCAGAGGCCGCGGCGTGCCCAGGGAGGGAGGCCGAGGCCGAGGACACGACGAATTACGGGGAGGGCGGCACGGTGAGCGTGCAGCAGTACGACGAGATCGGTGAGGCATTCGAGGGCTTCAAGGGCCTGCCGCTGGCGCAGTACGGGGAGGTGCCCAGTTTCCTGGACATGGTCGGGGACGTGCGTGGCAAGACGGTCCTCGACCTGGCCTCCGGCACCGGCTTCTACAGCAGGGAGTTCAAGCGGCGCGGCGCCGCGGAGGTGCTCGGCATCGACATCTCCGGTGAAATGGTCGCCGCGGCAAGGACGTTCGAGGAGCGCGATCCGCTGGGCGTGCGCTACGAGGTCGGCGATGTCTCCCAACTACGGCCCCTCGACGCGCACTTCGACATCGCCACGGGTGTTCAGCTGCTCAACTACGCGGAGGACATCGCGGCCATGGAGCGGATGTGCCGCAACGTGCGCCGGAGCCTGAAGACCGGTGGTGAGTTCTTCGTGCTCGCCCAGACCCCCGACTACCGCTTCGACGGGCCGTCCTTGGCCAAGTACGGCTTTCTCTGCGAGGCGACCGGCGAGGAGATCGAGACCGGACCGCGGGTACGGATCACGGCGCTGCTCGACCCGCCGATCTCGTTCGTCGGCGCCTGTCCGCGCCGTGAGGTCTACGAACAGTGTCTGCGGGCGGCCGGATTCAGCGAGTTGACCTGGGTCCCGCTGGAGGTGTCCGAGGCCGGCGTGCGCAAGTTCGGTCCGGACTTCTGGGCAGACCTCCTCGCCAACCCTCCGCTGGAAATGCTGCGCTGCCGCGCCTGACGACCGGCCGAACGTCCCGCGGAACACGGCCCGCACCGCTCCCGATGCAGAATCCGGCACAGAAGAAAGCGAATGGCATCCATGCTCGACGGCTGCACGCCCTGGCCCGAGGAGTTCGTCGACCGCTACTGGGCGGCCGGGCACTGGCGTGGCAACACCCTGGACAACCTGCTGCGGGGCTGGGCCCTGCAGTACGGACCGCGGACCGCGCTCGTGTACGGCGGCACCCGCATCACGTACGCGAACCTGAACCGGCGCGTGGGTCGCATGGCCGCCGGCTTCCGGCTGCGTGGCCTCCGGCCCGGGCAGCGGGTCGTCGTCCAGCTACCGAACGTTCCCGAGTTCGTCATCACTGCCTTCGCGCTCCTGCGCGTCGGCGCTATCCCCGTGTTCTGCCCGGTCGCGCACCGCGCTCCCGAGGTGTCCCACCTCGTGCGGGTCGCCGAGGCCGTCGGCTATGTCGGCCCCTCGACGTACCAGGGCTTCGACCACACCGCGATGGCCGCGGACATCGCGGCCCAAGGGCCTTTCCTGCGGCGGGTGTTCACCCTCGATCCGCCGGGCGGCTCGTCCCCGTACGGCGGCCTCGCCACCGACCCCTCGGGCTGCCACTACTTCCCACTGAGCTCCATCGACGCCCCGCCCGACCCGGCGCATGCGCAAAGCGCCGACCAGGTGGCGTTCTTCCTGCTCTCCGGAACCACCGCCCCGCCCCAGCTCATTCCGCGCACCCACAACGACTACGCCTATCAGGCGCGTGCCGCTGCCGAGCTGGTGTCGCTCACCGAGAACGACGTGTATCTCGCCGCGCTGCCCGCCGAGTTCAACCTCACCTTCGGCTGCCCAGGCATCGTCGGCACCCTCTCCGTCGGCGGCACCGTCGTGCTGCTCGACAACCCGGAACCCACCGCATGCCTTGCGGCCATCGAACGGGAGCGGGTCACCATCACCTCGGTGGTGCCCGCCGTCGTTCAGACCTGGCTCGACGAACGTCCCACGGCACAGGCCGAGTTGACCAGCCTGCGTCTCGTGCAGATCGGTGGCGGGCCCTTGCACCAGGCGACCGCCGAACGGATCGGCCCCGAATGGGGCTGTCGCCTGCAGCAGGTCTTCGGCATGGCCGAGGGCCCGCTCACCCTCACCCGGCCCGCCGATCCGGACGAGACCGTGCTGACCACCCAGGGCCGCCCGCTCTCGCCCGACGACGAGATCCGCATCGTCGACATCGACGGCAAGGACGTGCCCGACGGGGAGACCGGCGAACTCCTCGCCCGCGGTCCGTACACCCTCAGGGGCTACTACCGGGCACCCGACCACAACGCACGCTCCTTCACCGCCGACGGTTACTTCCGCACCGGCGACCTCGCCATGCGCACCCCGGACGGCAACCTGGTGGTGACCGGCCGTCTCAAGGACGTCCCGCAGCGGGCTGACCACGAACATCCACCGGGCTGGTGACGGGCGGGGACGGCTGCCGACCGATCCTGGAACGGATCGAGCAGATCAGCGGCCGCATCCGCGCGGCGATGGCCGGGTGGTCACTTCCGGCGGGCACGGTGAAGTAGTTGTCCGTGGAGGAGGCCGAGGAGCCACTGAGGGTGAAGCTCAGGAGGGTTCCGTAGTGGGCCCGCGCGGCAGCCAGGCTCTTCGGGGTCTCCGGGATGGTCGAACAGTGCTGGTAGAGGCCGAATTCGGGCGGAGGGCAGGGGGTCGGATCCGCAACCCGGTGGGGGACCGGCGTGGTTGTCCGGTCCCAGTCGATCCGCAGGCCCGTGGCCTCCAGTGTGGGGGCCGGCATGGGGCTGCCGTCCGGGGCCCGGCCGCGAGCACGGTGGTAGCTGAGCGCGTAGGTCACCGTGCCGGCCGCTTGTGGCAGGTCCCGGCCTTCGCCGTCCTGAGGCCCCCAGGTCGCGATGTGTGCCTCACGGATCCGGCGTAGCACGTTGGCCATGTCGTCGTGGACGCCGAAGTAGGCAACGGCCCGCATGCTGCAGGTCATGAGGTACGGGGAACTCCTGTTTTCAAAGACCGAGCCTTTGTAGGGCCTGACGCAGGAGTCGACGAACCGTGTGAGAACGTGCTCCAGACCATCGACGGCGGCCAGGCGCTGAATGAGTGCCGTCTGCCGCTGCTCTTCCGCCGCCCTGCGGGACTGTGCTTCGGACGACGTGGCCTGCGCCCGCAGTTTCTTGTCCGAAGGCTCGCGTGAGCACGCCGCTTTCAGTCCTACCAGTGCGAATGCCAACAGCAATCCGCCGGCTTGAGAGCACCGCCCGCTGATGCGGTGCCACCGGGCCGCCACAGTCCCCTTCATCTGCGCAACGGCGCGGCGGCAGGCCATGGAGTCGCTGCCGCCGCGCCGGATCTCGCCCCCGGATGCGGACTGCCTCTGCAGGGAACTCGCCCGCGATGCAACGGACGTGAGGGGCTGTCGCTGTCAGGTACCTGTCATGCGTAAGTGTAGAACTTGGTGTGGTCCAGCATGTCCGCCGGTGTCACGTCGTTCCACGGCTTCATCGTGTCGTGGAGGTCGACGACGTCGGGGGTGTCGCCGGTCGGCAGATAACCCGAGGCGGGGTGCAGCTTCTGCCAGTCGGCCCAGAGCTTGTCGATGAAGCAGTGGTGCAGCCAGAAGACCGGGTCGTTGGGGGAGGCGCCGGTGGTCATCTGGCCACCGACCCAGACGTGCACGCGGTTGTGCAGGTTGGGGCCGCGCCAGCCCTCGATGTTGTTGCGGAAGCCGTCGGAGGCGCTGTTCCACGGGGGCGCGTCGTAGACGTCCATGGCGAGCACCCGGTCGACCTCGGCCCGGGTCGGCAGGTCGCGGACGCCGGTGCCCAGGGAGCGGCGCAGGAACGTCCGGCCGTCCACCCTGAGGTTCATCGGCCACCTGCCGCCGCTGAAGGCGAACGGGCCAGAGGTCACCCGGCCGTCGCCGCTCCGCCCGTCACCTCCGAGGAAGTCATCGCCCCACAGGGAGCTGCGGGGGCTGCGGTCGACGGTCCAGTCCCAGTAGGGCAGGGTGACCGAGGGGGTGATGCTCTGCAGGGCCTGCTCGAACTGCAGCAGGAACCTGCGGTGCCAGGGGAGGAAGGACGGCGACCGGTGGCCGGTCCGTTCCCCCTCGTCGGTGTCGCCGATGATGAAGGCGTTGTGGGTGCTGATGAACTCGTCGTAACGGCCGGCGCGCTTGAGCTCCAGCACCGCGTCGACGAAGTTCCGCTTCTCGGTGGCGGTGAGGTTCGCCTGGTTCTTCCTAACTGCCATGTCGAGGACTCCTCGGTGGGGGGCGGGCAGGGGCGCGGCCTCAGCCGGTGATGACGGGGACCAGGTCGGCGCCCTGGAGTTCCCGTACGGCGGCGCGCGCCAGGGTGTGCGGGGTGCTGAACTTCTCGTAGTGGTTCACCAGGCTGATCCAGGTGCCGTCGACGTTCTGCATCACATGCAGGTCGTCGTTGTCGATGCGGACGACGAAGTCCATGCCGTCGTGCGGGCCGGCGAGGCGCTGCGCCCGCCGTCCGTGGTCTCCTCGGCTGCCGTGCGCATCGCCCTGGTCTGCCGGCCAGCCCTGTATGTGGCGGCCCTGGTAGATCTCGTCGAACGGCTCGGGCATGGCGTGGCCGTCGCTGTGGTGCCCGCCTGCCCCGGGGTGTCCGTGGCCGGCGGATCGTGCGACGGCGCGGTCGGCGTGGGCGACCGGTGCGGCCAGCACCACTCCTGCGAGCGATGCGGCACTGCCGTGCAGCAGCTGGCGCCGGGTGGGACGCGACATCTTCCACTCCTCTGGTCGGGCCTCGGCTCGCCTCCGGGGCGCTGCCGCGCCGGAGGGCGGGAGCCGGCGTGCCGATCGTCGGTACGCGCCGACCCATGCTGACAGGGACGATCAGGGCATCAAGTCGGCCCGCGTGATCGGGCCAGAGTGGAACAACACCCGTACCGAGGTACGGGATTCAACGGCGTTGATCGTCCTTGCGCGGCGGTCGGGAAGCTCTCCGGAAGCGGATATTCTGCGGTTTCGGCTGCCATCCGCCGCAGATATTTTTCTCCGCGCAGCAATCCGTGATGCCGTACGCGGCCCGAACTCGGCGCAAACGGAGGGGGTTTGGGTGCTCGGGGGTTTGCGGGCGGCACCCGTTCGTCTTCCGCGGTCCGGCGCCGGACCGGTGCGGACGTGGCCGCAAGGGGGCGCCCTGTGCGCGAGCGGGCGGACGGTGACCGGAGGGGTCCGGCTGGCGGTCGAGAGTCATGCGGAGACCGGCAGGTACCACCTTTGGGTCGTCGGCGATGAGGCCGGTCAGCCGGCCGCGCGGTGCCGCCGCTGGGAGGAAGCGGCGGGCACCACGTCGGTCCGGGTGCGGGTCGCGGTCAGTTGGTGGCGGCCGAGCCCCAGCTCTGGCTGATGACGACCTTGGCGTCGCTCTGCTGGGTCTCGGTCGGGAAGCTCGGGGTGCCGGAGACCTTCGGGAGCTTCGCCGCCGCGGCCTTGTCGAGCGTGCCGGCCTTCTTCATGGCGTTCATCAGAGCCGGGCGGGCGTATCCCTTGAGTCTGAGGTTCTGACCCTCGGTGCTGTAGAGGTACTCCATCCACAGGCGCGCGGCCGCGGGGTGCGGCGCATCCTTGTTGATGGCCTGCGAGTAGTACTGGGAGAACTTGCCGTCCGAGGGAACCGCGACCGTCCAGTCAAGGCCCTTGGACTTGAATTCGTCGGTGTACCCGGCGTTGAGGTAGTCCCAGTCGATGCTGATCGGCGTCCGGCCCCTCTCGATGGTGGCCGGGGTGGACGCGATGGGCAGGTAGTTGCCGCTCTTCTTCAGCTTGGCGAAGAAGTCCATACCGGGCTGGATGTCGTCGAAGGAGCCGCCGTTGGCCAGAGCGGCCGCGTACACGGCGCCGAAGGCCGAACCGGACTTGGTGGGGTCGCCGTTAAGGGCGATCTGCCCCTTGTACTGCGGTTTGAGGAGGTCCTTGAAGCTGGTCGGGCAGGTCTGCACACGCTTGGCGTCGCAGCCGAAGGAGATGTAGCCGCCGTAGTCGTTCGCCCAGCGGCCGATCGAGTCCCGCTGGACGTCGGGAATGTCGGCGAAACCGGTGACCATGTACGGCGCGAGCAGCCCCTCCTGGGCGGCGCTCTGTGCGAAGGAGCTGCCGAGGTCGAGGACGTCGGGCGCATTGTCCTTGCCCTTGCGCGAGGTGACCGCGCTGATCTCGTCCTGGCTGGCGCCGGTCGGGTTCTCCACCTCGACCTTGATGCCGTACTTCTTCTTGAAGCCGTCGATCAGGGCGCCGTAGTTGGCCCAGTCGCGGGGCAGTGCGATCGCATGCAGCGTGCCCTCCTTCTTGGCCGCGTCGGCCAGGGCGCCGATGCCGCCGAAAGCCTGGGCCGTGGTCGCGGTGGCCGCGCTTTTTCCGCCCCCGGTCGACTCGTCGGAAGCCGAGCTACAGGAGGTGAGGGCGGGTACGGCGGCGAGGGCGAGGACGCCGGTGAAAACGGCAGTCCTTGACAGGGACACGGTCACGGTCTCTCCAGAGGGGTACGCACAGAGCATTGAGGGGATACATGCGGGGCCACACAGGGGATGCACGTGGGGGGTGGCACCTGTCCGACGACCTTGTCTGAACAAGTTGGGCCTCAGTAGGCCTAACTATGGTGTCCTACGGGTAAACATTGGTAAAACTAATGACTCCGATTCCCTCACAATCGCAGCTCGGAGGGGTCACTGCGGCAGCTCGCCCAGACTGGCCGCTCTACACACTTTGCGCACAATTGCGGGCGAGAGGGAGCGCGGCGGCACGGCCTGCGCAAGGTCGCCGCGTAGTCCTTGCCCGCCACTGGACCGACCTGGCCGCGATCGACGACGTCGATGACTGGTTGCCCTCGTCGGTGCGGCTCGGGTGGTGATCCCGAGATCCTGGACCAGCCGTACTGAGCCACCTGTCGTCACATATGGGGCGCGGCCTGATCGCGATCCGGGGCGATTGCGGCCATAACGGCCTGCCATTGTGAGCGGCGGCGGCCGCGACGTCTCCGCGGAACCGGGCGTCGTGATAGGCCCTGACGGTACGCCGGGTCGGTGAATCGGTGGCCGGTGAATCGGTGGCCGGTGAATCGGTGGTCGCGGAATCGGCGGTCATGGCGTCCTCGGGAGCCGTCGGTGCGGGAAAGGGATCGATCGGCCGGTTCAAGCAGAGGCCGGCTGGTCGGGCCGCCCCGTGCGGAGGTAGTGCTCGATCCGTTGCTGGTTCTCGACCAGGCGCAGGCACATATGCCGGAATTGGGCCAGTTCGGCCGGGGTGAATCCCCGGAAGACCGCAGACATGGCGCGTTGTGTCGGCTGGCGGAAGGACTCCATCCAGTCGCGTCCGGCCGGTGTGATCCGCACTCGGACCGACCGGCGGTCGTGCCGGTCCTGGACCCGCTGAACGAATGGTCGCGCTCCAGGGTGTCGACCAGGCCGGTGACGTTGCGGGAGCTCACCCCGCCGGCGCGCGCCAGTTCGCCGATGCTCAAGCCGACAGGAGCACTCCTGTTGGCTGCCCCGGGCGGCAGGCGCTTCTGTAGGCTCCCTTGTACCGGGGGGAGCTCATGCGCTTTGTCATGACCGACAACTATGCCGCGATCGTCATGTCCGTCGACGCGGGGCTGCTGGTGGTGGGTGCGGTGCAGTCCCACGGCACCATCAACACCATCAGAGAACGCATCAGAGCGGTGAATCAGCGCCATGCGGCAGCGATGAGAGTGATCGCCGATCGGCTTCGTGCGGGTGAAGAGCCGACGGACGCCGAACTGCAACGGGCCCATGGTTTGGCCCGAAAGGCCACCGGAGACCTGCGGCGGCGGTTCGAGAGGCCGGCAACCGTGGGCCTGATGTGGGTCATCATGTCGTTCTGGCTCGTGGTCTCCGTGATGGCGACACTCTGGTGGTCGGCAACGGAAGGACATGGCCAAGCCTCATGGCTGGCCGAGGGCACGTTGGCGGCTACGGCCCTCGCCACCCTCGTCCTGCTGGCAGAGACTGTCCTCCGGTTCTGGTGGGCGGGTGAAGCGGCGACGGATGAATGGGAACAGGAACAACTCCAACGCCAGGTCGCCGCAGTCGAGATGAACGACGACGAGGTGTCCCAGCGGGTGAGGCAACGGCTCGAGGGGTTCGCCCGGGGCGGCCAAGGCTGAGGCTGCCGAGGCCGCTCAGTCACAGGCTGTTCAGCCGCAGAGGCCGGCCTCGGTCACGTACTGGTCCGCGATCTGCCCACGCCAGGTGACGCATGCGCAGCGCGTGGGGATGTACACCGGCCCGGCGTAGGACGTGTAGGCGCCCGGCGGAACGAGGGCGGAACGGGAAGGGCCCTTTCAGGACAGCCAATCGGTGTAGTGGGTGGGGGCGATGCGGGCGTCGTTCGGGGCGGTGAGGACGTCGCCGTGGGCGGCGGCGAACATGCCGGCGCTGTTGTCGGTGACGACGGAGCGCCCGTCGCCCTTGGCGGTCAGGGTGAGTCGGCCGAGTTCGTCGAGGGGGTAGACATCGGGACCTGCGATGTTGAGCACGCCGTTCAGCGGGCTGCCTGCGGCGACTTCGGCGACGATGGCGGACACGTCCGCAGCGGCGATCGGCTGGACGGGTGTGCGTGGGAGGCGGACGGTGTCGCCATCGGTGGTCATGGCCAGGGTCGCGTCCATGAACTCCATGAACTGCGTGGCGCGGACGATGGAGTACGGGATCGGTCCGGCCTTGAGGATGTTTTCCTGAAGCGTCTTCGCCCGGTAGTAGTCCAGATCGGGGACTTGGTCCACGCCGACGATCGAGAGGATGACGAAGTGTCTGACCCGGCCCTTCTCGCTCGCGGCGAGAAGGTTGTCCATCGATGTCTGGAAGAAGGCGAGCGAGGCGTCGTCGAAGGTCGGGGAATTCGTCAGGTTGATGACGACGTCGGCGCCCTCCACGGCCGCATCCAGCCCCTGACCAGTGATGATGTCCACGCCTGTGGTCAGGGCGTGCGGTACGGCCTGATGCCCGGCCGCGTTGAGGTTCTCCACCACCCGTGACCCGATCAGCCCGGTTCCGCCGACGACTGCGCACTTCATGGCCCAACCTTCTTTCCGTGGAATTGCCCGATATGCGTTGCATGCGGCCTTAGCTGCATTTCGTCCATACTCGCACTGGGGCGCCGTTGCCGCGGTGATCACGGCACGCTCGCCCTCGCTCGCGTCGTCTACTCCTGGTGGGCCGAGCCGAAGTCGAATTCTGCGATTCCTGCCCGATATCGGGCAGAAATATGGACGTTGCGTGGTTCCCGGCCTAGGGTGATCGCTCATGATCACCCTGGAAGCAATGGGGACTTTCGCCGTGATAGTGGGAGTTCTGACCCTCACTCCTGGACTGGACACCGCACTCATCCTGCGCACCGCGGCATTCGGGCACCGTCGTCGTGCCTGGGGCGTGGTCCTCGGCATCCAAAGCGGCACGTTGGTCTGGGGCGTGCTCACCTCGCTCGGTGTGACCGCGCTGCTGACGGCGTCTCACCTCGCGTACACCACTCTTCGTTGGATGGGAGCCGCGTACCTGGTGTGGATGGGCGCCAAGATGCTGTGGGCCACCTGGCGCCGCTCGGCGAGGGAGAGTCCACAGACAGCGGAGAGCGGGAGCGAGGGCGGGACCGGGGGTGGGCCCAGGGCCAGGACCGGCGCCGGCGACACCCTGCTCGGTGGCTGGCGGCAAGGGATGCTGACCAATCTCCTCAACCCGAAGATGGGCGCCTTCTACGTTGCGGTGCTCCCGCAGTTCATCCCCGCCGGCGCCTCGTACCTCGCTGCAGGCGTGCTGCTGGCCGGGATCCACATCGTCCTGGCCGTTGGGTGGGCCTGCGCGCTGATCGCCCTCGCGCACGTGCTCCGCGACCGCCTGCAACGGCCTTCGGTCCGCCGCTCCCTCGACCGTCTCACCGGTACGGTGATCGCCGCCTTCGGCATCCGGCTCGCGCTCGGGCAGTGAGGCGCAGGGCGATGTAACGGCAAGGCACCGACGGCCGCGGAGCGGCAACCCGCGTATCACCCGAGTGAAAGGACCCCCGCATGTGCTCGCTCCCCAACAGTGTCGAGGCCGTGGTCTTTGACTGCGACGGCTTGCTGGTCGACACCGAAGCCTGCTGGACCGTTGCGGAAACGGCCATCTTCGCGGCGCACGGTCATCCCTTCGGTCCCGAGCAGAAGGCCCTGGTCATCGGCCGCACCGTAGAGGCCGCCGGAGAGGCCATGGCCCACTACTTCGGGCACCCCGGGGCCGGCGCCGAACTCGCCGCCGACCTCCTCGAACGAGTCCGCAAGGAGCTTTCCGGTGGTGCCGAGGCCCTCCCGGGGGCGGCAGAACTGGTACGCGCCTGCCGGGCGGCGGTCCCCATTGCCGTGGCCAGCAACAGCCCCCGGGAACTGCTGGACGCGGCACTGCGGTCGGCCGGCCTCGCCGACCACTTCGCCCACTCGTTCGCTGCCGACGAGGTACGTTCCCCCAAGCCCGCACCCGAGCTCTACCTCACGGCGTGCCAGGCACTCGGGGTGTCCCCGAGGTGTTCCGTCGCCTTCGAGGACTCGGCCACCGGCATCGCCGCGGCCCGGGCCGCGGGGCTCCACGTCGGGGTCGTACCGTCCCTTCCAGGAACCGCCCTCGACCACGACTGGCTGGGCACCAGCCTGGCCGAGCCCGCATTGCAGGAGTGGGCCAGGAACCTGGGGCACGGTCACACGGTCTGCTGACCCACCCCTTTGCGGTCTGCGGCCTCCGGCTCCGTCATGCTCCGGCAACCGCACCAGCCGCGGAACGTCACCTTCGATTCACCCTCGACTGGTGGTCTGGCCCGGCCCGTTGACACCGCATCCGCTTGTCGGACGCCTCAAGGAGTCGTTTTCATGCGCAGACCCAGTCGCCGTCACCTCACCATAGCCACCGCCCTGGCCGCCGCCGGCGCCACCGCCGTGGTCGTGACCACCACGGCCGGTGCCTCCGATTCCAAGGAGCAGGCCGAAAGGGCCATCAAGGGCGGGAAGGCGAAGAACGTCATCCTGCTGATCGGTGACGGCATGGGCGACTCCGAAATCACCCTCGCCCGCGACTACACGGTGGGCGCCAACGGCCGCCTGAACATGGACAAGTTCCCGCTGACCGGCGCCTACACCACGTACGCCGTGCACGAGGACGGCACCCCGGACTACGTCACCGATTCCGCCGCCAGTGGCACCGGCTGGGCGACCGGCGTGAAGACGGTCAACGGCCGCATCTCCAAGACACCCGGCACCGACAAGGCCGTCCCCACCCTGTTGGAACTGGCCCAGAAGAACGGCTACGCCACCGGCAGCGTCACCACTGCCGAACTCACCGACGCCACCCCGGCCGTGCTCGCCGCGCACGTCACCGACCGCTCCTGCCAGGGGCCGGCCGATATGGCCAAGTGCCAGGCCGACACGATCGCCCGGGGCGGCCCGGGCTCGATCGCCGAGCAGTCGGTCAACCACAAGGCCGATGTGCTCCTCGGCGGCGGCAAGCAGCGCTTCGACCAGAAGGTCACCGACGGTGCCTACAAGGGCCTCACCGTCACCGAGCAGGCCGAGAAGCTCGGCTACCAGGTCGTCACCGACAACGCCGGCCTGAAGAAGGTGAAGGCGGGCAAGCCGGTGCTGGGCCTGTTCGCCGCCGGCAACGTTCCCACCGAGTGGACCGGCAAGCCCGCAGCGGTGGGCGGTACGGCCCCGCAGCGGTGTGTGAACTCCAATCCCAACCGCCCGGCCGCCACTCCGAGCCTTGCCGACTCCGCGGTCAAGGCCATCCAGCTCCTGGAGGCCAAGCAGCAGCAGAAGCACTCCAAGCAGGGCTTCTTCTTGCAGATCGAGGGCGCCTCGATCGACAAGCAGGACCACGCCGCCGACCCGTGCGGCCAGATCGGCGAGACCGCTGCGTTCGACCGCGCGGTGAAGGCGGCCCGCGCCTACGCGGCCACGCACCCCGACACTCTCGTCGTGACCACCGCCGACCACGGTCACACCAGCCAGATCGTGCCGCTGGAGGCCAACCCGCCCGGCCTGTCGTCGACCCTGCTCACCAACGAGGGCCAGCAGCTGAAGGTCAACTACTCGACGAACACCCCGGGCCAGTCCCAGGAGCACACCGGCACGCAGGTCCGCATCGCCGCCCAGGGCCCGCAGGCCTACCGCGTCCTCGGTGTCACCAACCAGACCGACCTGTTCACCACCATCCGCGAGGCACTGCGCCTGCGCTGACCGCAGCCACCGAAGAGGGGAGACCGGCAGCCGGTCTCCCCCTTTTCGTACCCCCGGGTGCACGGACGGTCCGGCGGATGGCGTTGCGGAGCCAGTCGTGGGCTCCGTCGGGGGCGTGGCGGGGGTGCCAGGCCATGCCGATGGTCAGTGGCGGCAACGGCCGGGGAATGTCGAGCAGGTGCAGGTCAAGGGTGGTGGCGGCGTCCGATCGCTCCGCGCACTCGCTCCGGCATGCCCTCGTCGCCGGTGTTCTCATTGCGCGTCTTTGTTGGCCTTGAGCTTGTGCCACACGGTGCTGAGGGCGGCGAGATCGGTGTCGTCGAGGAGGTCGGTGAACACGGGGGCCAGACAGGCGCGGCGGGTGGCGTCGGCCTCCTCGAAGAGTTGGTGGCCTTCCGGGGTGAGCGCCACCTCGATCGAGCGGGCGTCGCGTGGGGAGGGGGTCCGGGTGACCAGTCCGCGGCCCTGCAGGGCGTCGACGACCCGGGACACCTGGCTGCGACTGAGCATGGTGCTGTTGCCGAGGACGGAGGCGGGGACCGGATCCGGGCTGGAGGCGAGCCAGAGCATCACCTCGAACCATGAGACCGGAAGGTCGTGCGCCTTGGTGAGGGCGCGGTCGACGCGCTCGGTCAGCACGGTTCCGGCCCAGACCAGGCCGTAGAAGGCGTGGTCGGCCACGGGCATCTCGGCCTGGGTGAGCTTCTTCTTCGCCATGCGCCCAGCCTACTGGTTTGCGTGTGTGCACACATAATGGTTATGGTGTGTGTACACGCACGTAAATTGCTCCGGCCTCCGGAGCCGAAAGGTTTGCCATGTCTTCCCGAATTGCTGCCCAGGCTTCCCCGACCCCCAAGGTCGTCCTGATCACCGGTACCTCCTCCGGCATCGGCCTCGCGGCCGCCGTCGCCGCCGGCCGGGCCGGATGGCGCGTCGTGGCGACGCTGCGTGACCCGGCCCGTGCCGGCGCACTGCGCGCGGCCGCCGCGGAGGCCGGGGTGGAGCTCGACGTCCGGCGGCTCGACGTCGTCGACGAGGCCTCCGTCGCCGCGGCGATCGACGGCGTGATCGCCGACTACGGCAGGCTCGACGCCGTGATCAACAATGCCGGCGCCGGCCACCTCGGCACCCTGGAGAACGAGAGCGTCGCCGACGTGCGCAAGGTGATGGAGGTCAACTTCTTCGGCGTGCTCCACGTCTCCAAGGCGGCCCTGCCCCACCTGCGTGCCGCCGGGGGCCGCCTGATCACCGTCACCAGCGTCGGGGGAGTGGTCGGTCAGCCCTTCAACGAGGCCTACTGTGCGGCCAAGTTCGCGGTGGAGGGCTTCATGGAGAGCCTGGCGCCCGTGGCGGCCCGGCTCGGAGTGCAGGTGTCCGTCGTCGAGCCCGGCGCCGTGGCGACCGAGTTCGTGAACAACCTCGGGGTCGACCTGGAGGCCGAGGTGGCCGCCGCCGGTCCCTACGCGGACACCCTGCAGGCCTACCTGGACCGCACCGTCGCCCAGTTCCTCAGCGGCAACGCGCAGACCCCGGCCGAGGCCGCCGAGGCCGTGATGGAAGCCCTGGAGGCCGACCGGCCCGCGTTCCGCATCCAGACATCCGACTGGGCGCGCGGTTTCACCGGCACCAAGCTCGCCGACCTCGACGGTTCCGCGGTCCTCGGCCTCACCGGTGCATGGGTGGGCTGAGGCACGGAGGTATGCGGCTGCCATGCGCGCGGATCGCTTCACCGGCGCCGAAAACCGGCTCTGCGGGAGGAGGGGTGGGCGGCGGGCAGCCGCCCACCGGGCCGTAGTTCCTTCTCAGGCGCTGAACTGCTCGATGAGCGTTCTCATCGTCTCGAACGCGGGCTTGGGGGTGTAGTCGTCGGTGGTCAGTCCGAACTGGTGGAACAGGCCGGGATGCGCGCTGTCGGCGTCACGCAGCGAGAAGTGCGTGTAGCCGCTCAGGTTCAGTCGCTTCGCCTGCGCGGCGATGATGCGGACGACGGTCTCCACGACGTCGGCCTGACGGTGCGCAGGCCGGTCCGGGCCGGTGGGCCATCCGTGCTCGGTGATGTGCAGCGGAAGATGTCCCAGGCCGGCGGGTGTCAGGACGGAGTCACGGTGATGGCGTAGCAGGCCCTCGACGGCAGGCGCGAGGTCGGAGGGGGCAACGGGCTGGAAGACGTCGGGGAAGAAGTCCAGGCCCACGTAGTCCAGGTCGGCGATGAAGCGTTCCCCGCCGCGGCCGGTCAGGTCGGCGATGAAAGAGGCTGCCGGCCCGAACAGCGGGGTGGTGTTGAACCCGATCCGCAGATGCGTATGGCCCAGTTCGCGGGCCCGTGCCTTGGCGGCGGACACCCCGCGGATGATCGCCTCGTGGACCGCCGGGTAATACCCGTCGAGGACGGGGTTCGTTGTGACGTTGGGTTCTTCCGTCACCTGCAGCGTGCTCGTGACCGCGCCGTACTGCTCGACCAACTCGGCCAGGAAATCGCAGTAGCCGTCGACGTCTGCGGCGGCGGACTGATACTGCGCCACCAGGTCCAGGAGGCGCCCTCGAACGGCGTACCGGGCTGCGGCAGTTGGTGTCGCGGTCGCGTGCGCCGTGCCGAGTCGGGTGGCGTCGTTGAAGCCCACGTAGGCGCGCACGAGGAACGGGCGGTCCGGGGGACCCTGGAGGCGGTCGAGTGCGCTCGTCACACGGGCCGGATCATCGGGCGGTCCGCTGGCCAGGCCCCCGGCGTCATCGCCGGAGATTCCGCCCGGGTAGATCCCGAAGAGTATGCCGTCAGGCGTTCTCTGGGTCACGCGTGGGGTTCCTTTCGGTCCGTGGGGTCAGAGGGTGGGGGAGGGGTCGCTGCCGCGGCCGGCCACGTCAGGCAGCCGGTGCGGATGTCGTCGATGACGGAGTCGATCCAGGCCATCTCCGCGCGAGCGAGTCGCAGCGCGTATTCCGCCTCGATGACGTACAGGCGGGGTACGTCGGCCGCCAGGGCGTCTGCCAGGCGCCTTTCGTCGTCGGCGGTGCGCTCTTGCAGGCGCCGGTTCCGTTCTACGAGAGCCTCTTCCGCACCGGCGGGCCCGAGAGCGCCGAGATAGGCGACAGCGCCCAGGAACTGCGAGAACTCGCGCTGGGGATTGCGGATGTGTGAGTCCAGTCGGCGTACCAGTTCGTCGCGCCCTGCCTGCGTGAGGGCGTACACGGTCCGCTCGGGACGGTTTCCCGAGCGTTGCTGGCCTTGCGAGGTGATCCATCCCGCTTCGGCCAGGGCGGCAACGATGTTGTAGAGCGTGCCGCGTGTGATCACGGCGGCGTGGTTGTCACTGCGTTTCCGCAGCTCGGACAGCATCTGGTGCGGGTGCGAGCTCTGTTCCAGCAGAAGTCCCAGCACTGCGAGCACGGTGGGGTTGTCAAGAGCACGGCGTGGCATAGTCGAACTGTACCAGTCTAAATAGACTAATGGCGTCGTTCGCTCTCGTCGTGCGCCGACGGCCTTGGCTTCGGTTACGCGGTCTCAACTACGTGTCCCCGCAAGGGCGTTACGGGGCCGCCTCGACGTCGGGGAAGCGCGCCGTCCACAGCACCAGAGCTGAGCGCGCCAGTGGGGTACACCGCCGTGCTCGGTATCCCGTACGCGGCCGCGCCTTTCGGCGACCGGCGGTTCCGGGAGCCGCAACCGGCTGAGGCCTGGAGTGGGGTCCGGCACTGCGCGGCCTTCGGTCCCATCGCCCCGCAGTCGGCGGAGTTGCCCGGGGCGCCGGTGTGGCGCCCTGGGGACGAAGACATCCTCACCGTCAATGTGTGGGTGCCGGAGCGGGCGGAGGGCGGCGCGCTGCCGGTGTTGTTCTGGATACACGGCGGTGCCTACACCTTCGGCTCCTCCGCCCAGCCCGACTTCGACGGGACAGCACTGGCCCGCGTCGGGTTGGTCGTGGTCAGCTGCAACTTCCGGGTGGGCTTCGAAGGCTTCGGGCACTACCGGGGAATCGGCTCGCGGGACGTCCTGATCGCCGCGGCCCGGCCGTACTACCTCCTGTCCAGGTACAACCCGGACCTCATGGACCTGCGGATCACCCACGCGAACGCGAGCCCGCGGACACCTGCGGAGCCACAGGTGTCCGCACCCCACATCACGTAACACCTGTCACAGCAGGAACCGACCTCCCCCTCGCTGCGTCTCTGGGGGCGGGGATCGCCACGTCCTCCGCCGTGCGGGCGACGGTGAGCCCTCGGGTGAGCTCTCGGTGGTGAGTGGTGGCAGATCCGCCCGCCTGGGTGTCGAACCGGACAGCTGGGGTGACGCGGCGAATGGAACGGGCCGAAGCTGGCGGAGGCAGGCTGTGACGGACGAGAGCCGGCTCGTTGCTGGGCGCTACCGGCTCACCGAGGAAATCGGCCGCGGCGGCATGGGGACGGTATGGCGCGTACAGGACGAGGTCCTGGGCCGTCAGGTCGCGCTCAAGCGGTTGCACGAGCGGCCGCGGCTGTCCGACGGGGAACTCGCCACGCTCTATGAGCGCATGCGTCGTGAGGCGCGCAGCGCCGCCCGCATCGTGCATCCCAATGTGGTCGTGATCCACGATGTGGTGGATGACGGCGGTCAGCCCTGCATCGTCATGGAGTACGTTCCGGCGGTCACGCTCGGTGATCTCCTGAAGAAGGGTCCTGCCGTCCCGCCGCAGGAGGCGGCCCGTATCGGTCTGGGCATGGTCGCCGCGCTGCGGGCCGCGCACGCCGCCGGGGTGCTGCACCGCGACGTCAAACCAGGCAACGTCATGCTCGGCGCCGATGGGCGGGTGGTGCTCACCGACTTCGGCATCGCGATGACTGCCGACGCCTCGCCCCTGACCAAGACCGGTGAGTTGGTCGGCTCCATCCACTACATGGCACCGGAGCGCATCCGCGGCCGGAAGCCCGGCCCCGCGTCGGACCTGTGGGCGCTGGGCGCGACGCTGTACCAGGCGCTGGAGGGCCGGCCGCCCTTTGACCGGCCCACCGCCATGGAGGTCGCGTACGCCATCGCCGTCGATCCGCTGGAGCCCATGCAACGGGCCGGGGCCCTGCAACCGCTCATCGAAGCACTCCTGGCCAAGGATCCGGACGAGCGTCCCTCGGCGGAGGAGACCGAACGGCTACTCAGGACTGCTCGGACCGGGGGTTCGACCGGGGCGACCGGGGCGACCGGGGCGACGGTACCGGCCGCGTCCCCCACCATGGGCAACGGAACGCGGCAACGCCGCCGCCAGGGCCGCAAGCGCCGGGTTCTCCTCTCCACCACCGTTGCCGCAGCGGCAGCCGCCACGACTGCCTTGGGCGTGGTGTACGTGATGTCGGACCGCGGCACCGGGACGCCCGACCCCGACGCTCACCAGAAGCCCAGTGCCCCTGGACAGCCGTATACGCCACCGCCCTTGCCCGCGGGTTTCCATCGGGTCAATGAGTTGGGCGCTTCCTTCCCCGTGCCGGACGGCTGGAAGGCCGTCAACCGGTCAGGCGAGCTGGTCACGTACGGCGACGCGTCCGGCCGGGTCGGCATCACGGTCAAGATGTTCGAACCCGCGGGCGCGAACCCCATGGAGCACTTCACGAGCATGGAGGCGAGAACGAAGGCCAACTACGCCGTCTACTGGAGGGTGCGCATGGACCAGACCGCCTTCCGCAAGCAGCCGGCCGTGGTGTGGGAGTACACCTTCAAGGGGCGCAAACGCGGGTACCGCGCCATCGAGGAGGGCTTCGGCCGCGAGGGCGGCAGGGAGTACGACATCAGCCTCTCGGCGCCGGAAGCGCAGTGGGACACCTATCGCCACCTGTTCGACGCGTGCCGGGACGGGCTCACGACGACCGGGCAGTGACGGCACGGACATCGGCACGGCCATCGAGGCGGACATCCAGGCCGAGTTGTCCGTGCTGACGGGCGGTGGCCCCCTTCCGGCAGTCTCCAGTTGGCCCGGGAGCCGCGTTCGGGCGGCAAACCCGGGCAACGGCCGCGCCTGGACTGTGCGGACGAGGGAGCGTGAACTCAACAACTCCTTCGGCCAGTTCGGCGCAAACCTTTCGGTGAGCGCCGTCATGTGTGCCGATGGGCAAGGGCTTTAGCGTCTACTCGCGGTCGGACGCCGCGCCCAGTGGTGGAGCGTGGGAACCGTCATATGCCCGTCCAATGGCGCGCGTACGGCCCGTAGTAGACCAAGGCGCCATCAGGAGAAGTGTTGGAGAGCGTTTCTTTGACCATCCTGGCTGCCGACCCCATCAGCGGCGCCGGGGCCGCGGCCCTCTTGCGGCCGTACCCCACCGTCAGCCTGCTTGCCGCGGAGCGCAGTGCCGAGGCCGACGTCCTGCTGGTGCTCGCCGGTGAGATCACCGCGGAGACCCTGGACTCCATCGAGCAGGCAGTCCGGGACGCGGCCAACCCGCGGATGCGCGTGGTGCTGGTCGGGGACGTGGTGCGCAAGCAGCATCTCCTACGCGCCGTCAACTGCGGTCTGATCAGCCTGATCCCGCGCCGCGAGGCCAGCACCGAGCGGCTGCTGCGAGCCGTCATCGGGGCCAGGGACGGGCGCGCCGAACTGCCCACACACGGGGCGGCCTGGCTGCTCGACTGGGCCAGGACGGTCCAGTCGGACGTGCTGACGCCGATCGGGCTGACGACCACCGGCCTGGTGACCCGGGAGGTGGAGGTCATCAAGCTGCTTGCCGACGGCCTGGAGACCGCCGCCATCGCGCAGCGGCTGAACTACTCGGAGCGGACCATCAAGAACATCATCCACGGGGCCATGAGCAGGTTGCAGCTGCGCAACCGGGCCCACGCCGTCGCGTACGCCTTCCGAACGGGCGTGATGTGAGCATGAGTACCGTGATCGTCAAGCGCTCGCCGCGCGCCGACGGCCCCCCGATGCCCTCCGGGCGGGTGGAGCTGGCCGAACCGCCGGTGCTCGGCGAGCCCGCAACCGCCGACCTCGGCTCGGTGCTGCTGTACCTGCCGATGGGCCTGGGGACCACGGCGATGGTGCTGATGTTCTCCACGGGCGGCAGTTCCCCCACGAGCTTTTTGATGTCGGGGGTGATGGGCATCGCCATGGTCAGCATGACCTTCAGTCAGCTCGGCAGGGCAGGCGGGGAGCGCAAGCGTCGGATCCGGGCCGAGCGGCGGGACTACCTGCGGTACCTCGGACAGCTGCGGGCGCAGGCCAGAGCGGCGGCCGAGGAGCAGCGGGCGGCGGTGTGCTGGGACAACCCGCGACCGCGGCAGCTCGCCGCGCTCGCCGCCGGGCCCCGACTGTGGGAACGGCGGCCGGGCCACGAGGACTTCGCCCACGTCCGGACCGGAGTGGGTATGCGGCGGGCCGCGCTGGAGTTCGCCCCGCCGCACACCAGGCCGGTGGAGGATCTGGAGCCGCTCTCGGCCGTGTCGCTGCGGCGGTTCGCGCGCGCCAGCAGGGCCGTACCCGGTGTCCCGGTGACGGTGGCGCTGCGCCGGTTCACCAGCGTGGAGCTGGTGGGGGACCGGGCGGGCGTCCTCGGCCTGGCGCGGGCGGTCGTCGGGCAGCTCGCCACCTTCCACTCGCCCGACGAGCTGCGGATCGCGCTGCTCACCGACGACGCCGGGCGGGCGGAGTGGGACTGGGTGAAGTGGTTGCCCCACAACGCCCACCCGGAGCGGGAGGACGCCACGGGCCCGCTGCGGCTGACGGCCGGGGACCACGACGCGCTGACGGAACTGCTGGGCGCCGAGTTCGCCGACCGGCCCGAGCACGACCAGTCGGCCGTTCCCGGGACGACGGAACCGTTCGTGGTGATCGTCGCCGATGGAGTGGACGACCTTCCTGAACGATGCCGGCTGTTCGACGGCGGGGTGCGCTGTGCGGTGGTGCTCGACGTCACCGGTTCCCTGCGCGGCGGCCCCAAGGTGCTGCGGCTCACCGTGGAGAACGGCAAGGTCACCTTCCCCACCGGCGAGACCACCGCCGACGCGGAGGCGGACCTGCTCACCGGGGCGGCAGCGGAGCGCCTGGCCCGGACACTCGCCCCGCGCCGCACCGGCGGCACCGTTGATCTGCTCGACAAGCCGCTGGAGACCGACTTCGACCTCACCACCCTGCTCGGTATCCGTGACGCGCGCGGCTTTGACGTCGCCTCCCTGTGGCGACCGCGCACCGAGCAGCAGGCCCGTCTCGTCGTTCCCATCGGGGTCACCGAGGACGGCGAGGTCGTCGAGGTGGACCTCAAGGAGTCGGCACAGGGCGGGATGGGCCCGCACGGGCTGCTGATCGGGGCCACCGGGTCGGGCAAGAGCGAGTTGCTGCGGACCCTGGTCGTCGGCCTGGCCGCCACGCACTCCTCCGAGGTGCTCAACCTGGTGCTGGTCGACTTCAAGGGCGGAGCGACCTTCCTGAACATGGACCGGCTGCCGCACACCTCGGCGGTGATCACCAACCTGTCCGACGAACTGCCTCTGGTGGACCGGATGCAGGACTCGCTGACCGGCGAGGTGATCCGGCGTCAGGAACTGTTGCGGGAGAGCGGCTACTCCTCACTGTTCGACTACGAGAAGGCACGCCTCGCCGGTGCCCGGCTCGCGCCGCTTCCGTCGCTGGTGATCGTGGTCGACGAGTTCTCCGAACTGCTCGCGTCCAAGCCGGACTTCGCCGAGCTGTTCGTGATGATCGGGCGAGTGGGCCGCAGCCTCGGCATCCACCTGCTGCTCGCCTCCCAGCGACTGGACGAGGGCCGGATCAACCGGGTGGAAGGACATCTGTCGTACCGGATCGCGCTGCGCACCTTCTCCTCGATGGAGTCCCGGAGCGTGATCGGGTCGTCCAGCGCCTACGAACTGCCCTCGGAGCCCGGACACGGCTATCTGAAGATCGACACCACCAATCTGGTCCGGTTCAAGGCCGCCTATGTCTCCGGGCCGTGCCCGGAGCCGCCGGTGGCATCGACACCGAGCGCGCGGGCGGCCAGGGTCGCCGGCGAGGTCGTGCCGTTCCGGCTGGAGCCGGCGCCCGCCGCCGCTCCGGAACCCGAACCGACGCACCACGCCCCGTCGTTGCCCACGACGCCCGGAGCCGACGCGGAGCAGGAGAGCGGGCCCACCGGGCGCGGCGAGGACGGCGAGAGCCTGCTGGAAGTGATGGTCGACCGGCTCGTCGACGCCGGCCCGCCGGCCCGGCAGGTCTGGCTGCCCCCGCTCGACGAGTCGCCGAGCCTGGACCACCTGCTGCCCGGGATCGTGCCCGACCCGGCCCGTGGCATGGCCGCGGGGGAGTCCGCGCGGCATGGCGCCCTTCGTGTTCCCCTCGGCGTGGTGGACCGGCCGTACGAGCAGTTGCGCGAGCTGCTGGAGGCCGACCTGTCCGGGGCCGACGGTCACGTGGCCGTGGCGGGGGCTCCGCAGATGGGGAAGTCCACGCTGCTGCGCTCACTCATGCTCTCTCTCGCGCTCACGCACACACCCGCCGAGGTGCAGTTCTACTGTCTCGACTTCGGCGGCGGGCTGGCGTCCGTCAGCGGTCTGCCGCACGTCGGTTCGGTCGCCGGCCGGCTGGACCGCGACCGGGTGCTGCGCACCGTGGAGGAGATCTCCCAGTTGCTGGAGGTACGCGAGCGGCAGTTCGCCGACCTCAGTCTGGAGAACATGGCCGGCTACCGGGGGGCGCGCGCCCGGGGAGAGATCGACTCCCCGTACGGCGATGTCTTCCTCGTCGTCGACGGCTGGGCCACGCTACGGCAGGACTTCGAGGACCTGGAGGCGAGGATCGCCGAACTCGCCGCCCGCGGCCTGGCCTTCGGCGTGCACGTGGTGATCTCCGCGGTGCGCTGGTCGGAGATCCGCCCCCGGCTGCGGGACCTGATCGGAACCCGGCTGGAACTGCGGCTCGGCGACCCGATGGAGTCGGAGGTGGGTACCCGGGCCGCCGGCGATGTGCCGCAGCAGCCCGGCCGTGGTCTGACCAGCTCCGGATACCACTTCAGGGCCGCGCTGCCCCGGCTGGACGGCAGTTCGGAGACGGCCGAGCTGGCCACCGCCACCAGGGCGGCCGGCGCGGAGGTCGCGGCCTTCTGGACCGGTGCCGCCGTGCCGGGCGTCCGGCTGCTCCCCACCCACCTCGGGGTGGAACGACTCCCCGCGCCGGAGGACGGCCCGAGAGTCTGCGTGGGCTGGGACGAGCAACGGCTGCTGCCGGTGTGGCACGACTTCTCCCACACCCCGCACCTGATGGTCTTCGGGGACGGCGAGACGGGCAAGTCCAACGCGCTGCGTCTGATGGCCCGGGCCATCACCTCGCACTTCAGCCCGGAACGCGCCCGCATCCTGCTCGCCGACCCCGGTAGGGAGCTCCTGAAGGACGTACCGGAGGCGTACCGCGTGGGGTACGTGGTGGACACCGAAGCGCTGGCCGACGTGGCCGGCAGCGCCGCGGTCTCGATGCAGAAGCGTCTGCCCGGCCCGGAGATCACCCCGGAGCGCCTGCACCAACGCGACTGGTGGGAGGGGCCGGAACTCTTCCTCCTCGTCGACGACTACGACCTGCTCGCCACCGGTGGCGCGGTGGGCGGCCCGCTGGCCCCGCTCGTGCCCTACCTGGCTCAGGGCGTCCACATCGGCCTGCACCTGGTGGTCTCCCGCAGTACCTCCGGGGCGATGCGGGCCATGATGGACCCGCTGCTGCGCCGGATGTGGGAGCTGGGAAGCCCCGCGCTGCTGCTGTCCTACCCCAACGAGGAGGGGAAGTTCCTCGGCGAGGCCAAGCCCCGCACCCTGCCCCCGGGACGCGCCCAGTTGGTGACCCGACGGGGCGTCAAGCTCGTCCAGACCGGGCTGGTCCGTCCGCGGTGACCGGCGCCGCACCATCAGGCCGTACCGCCCCTCCCGCCCCCTCCCGTTCCCGCATCCGAGGAGCTTCATGACCACCGCGAGTACCACCACCGTCGCGGGCCGATCCGACGTCTGCCGGCTGACCGTCGTGGGGCCCGAGCGACGGGCGGACCTCGCCGTTCCGGCCACGGTGACCGTCGGCGACCTGCTCGGGGTGGTGCGCGGCCATGTGTGCGGCGACCCCGGGCGCAACGACGGCGACTGGGTGCTCCAACGGCTGGGCGAACCGCCCCTCGACCCGGACGGCACCCCGGCCACGCTCGACCTGCGGGACGGCGAGGTGCTGTACCTGCGTCCGGTGGACGACTCCCTGGCGGTGCTGCACTTCGACGATGTGGCGGAAGGCGTGGCCGAGGTGGTCGGCACCCCGGCCGTCCGCTGGCGGCCCGCGCTGACGCGCCGGCTCCTGCTCGGCTTGGCCTGCCTGGTTCTCGGGGTGCTGGCGGTCGGGGTCTGGCGGGTCGGACCGGGGCGGGGGATGGCGGTGGCGGCCGCGGTGGTCGCGGTGGCCCTCGGCGCCGCGTGCTTCGTGGCCACCCGGCTGCGTCCCGACCGGGCCATCGGCATGATCACCGGCCTCGTCGGCTGCCTGTTCGCCGCCCTGGCCGGGGCGACCGCCGCGCGCGGCGCCTCCGGCGTGCTCGCCCCGGGCCGGGGTGATATCGCCCTCGCCGGGGTCTGTGTCGCCGTGGCCGCCGCCGGGGCGCTCACGCTGCGCCGGGCGCCGGCCGAGGTGTTCGGCAGCGTGCTCGCGACCTCGGTGGCCGCCCTCACGGGTGTCGGGATCTCCACCGTACTGGGCCTGGACGCCACCCGCTCCATGGGCGTGCTCGCGGTCGGCGCGTTCGTGACCGCCACGCTGGGGATGCGCATCGCCGTCCGGGTGGCCCGGCTGCGGGTGCCTCAACTACCGCGTACCGCGGAGGAGTTGCAGGAAGGCATCGAACCGGAGCCGGCGACCCGGGTGGCCCGGCGGACCAGGATCGCGGATGTCTGCCTGACGTCCCTGGCGGTTTCGGGCGCGGCGGTCTTCGCCGTGGCGCTGTGGCGCTTGAGCCGGGAGCCGGAGTGGATCGGCCCGGTGCTCGCCACCGTGCTGGGCGGCGCAGTATTGCTGCGGACCCGGGTCCTGGTGGGACCGTGGCAACGCATCCCGATGGCGGTCAGCGGTGTGCTCGGCCCGATGCTGGTGCTGCTCTCCCTGGTGGAGTCCGCGCCGCCCGTGGTCGGCGCGGCTCTCCTGCTGGTCCTGTTGGTGGCCGCGGGGCTGCTGCTGATCGCCGCGCGCCGTATGCCCGGCTCACGGCCGCTGCCCGTGTGGGGCCACGCGGGAGACCTGCTGGAGACCTGGACGGCGGTGGCGCTGATCCCGTTGCTGTTGCAGCTGGTGCACGTCTACGCCGCCGTCCGTTCGCTGGTCGGTTGAGGAGCGGGACGTGCAGAGTCGACGCGACCACGTACAGGCGTACCGGTTCTCCATCGGTCGGCTGATATCGGCGGTGGTCACCGGCGATCCGGGAAACGGAGAGTCGCCGACGCGCCGCGCCGACCTCGGAGCCATGATCGGACTGGCGGTCACGGCGCTGCTGATCGGTGGAGCCGCGGTGTACGGGCTGATCAGCCCGGGTGCCAACAAGAGCTGGCGCAAGCCCGGTTCCCTCATCGTCGAGAAGGAGACCGGTACCCGCTACCTCTTCCTCGACGGGGTGCTGCGCCCCACCCGCAACTACGCCTCCGCGCTGCTGGCGACCGGCGCCAACCCGACGGTGCACAGCGTCCCGCGCGACGCACTGCGGGATGTACGGCGCGGCGCCCCGATCGGCATCCCCGACGCGCCCGACTCCGTGCCGGCGCCCTCCGAACTCCTCCACGGAGCGTGGAACCTCTGCCTGGGCGGGCGTGACGAGGAGGCGCAGCAGATCGACCTCGCACCCGGACCCGACACCGCGCTCGGCGGTGACCGGCGGATCCTGCTCGCCGACCCGGACGGCGCGAAGTACGTGCTGTGGAAGGACACCAAGTACCCGGTCGGCGACTTCTCCGCCCTGGTGGCGCTGGGGCTGGGCGACCGCGAGCCGATGAAGGCGCCGGCGGCCTGGCTCGCCGCCCTGCCCACGGGGACGGCGCTGGCTCCGGCCGACATCCCGCGGGCGGGAAAGCCCGGGCCACGGGTGGGCGGTCGGCCCGCCAAGGTCGGCCAGCTGTTCCGGACCGGTCAGGCGGGAGCGAGCCAGAACTTGGTGCTGCGCTCCG
This sequence comes from Streptomyces bugieae, assembly GCF_036352915.1. Classification (NCBI taxonomy): domain Bacteria; kingdom Bacillati; phylum Actinomycetota; class Actinomycetes; order Kitasatosporales; family Streptomycetaceae; genus Streptomyces; species Streptomyces bugieae. Next base: position 144,192 of record NZ_JAZBJP010000002.1, on the reverse strand, counting down.
ACGGCCTGGCCCCCCTCACCCGTACGGAAGCGGCGCTGCTGCAGGCCCGGCCGGGGCACCCGGCCCCGGTCGAGGTGACGACGGCCGACGTGGCCGCGGCCCGCGGCTCCCACGACCGCACCCTGCTCAGTCGCATCCCCGACCTGCTGTCGGTCGCCGAATGGCGCGGAGACCGCGACCGGCTGTGCGTACGGCAGAAGGCCGCGGGCACCAAGGTCGAGGCCACCGTGGTCGTCCGCGACGGTGCCGTTTCGCCCGGCGCCGGGGTACGGGTGCCGCCGGGGCGCGGGATGTTGGTGGCCGAGCTCGCACCCAGGCCGGGCGAGCAGATGCCGCGCCGCTACCTGATCACCGATCAGGGGCGGAAGTACCCACTCTCCGACGACGCGACCGCGAACGCCCTGGGATACGGAAGGGTGGCGCCGTTGCCGGTGCCGAGGAAGGTGTTGGACGCGGTACCGAGCGGCCCGGCCCTGGTGGCTTCGAGCCGCGGCAAGGGAGGGCAGTGACATGCGGATCCCTGTAGAGCGCCTCCGCCCCACGGCACCCGCCGTGGAGTGCCTGACCGTCGGCCACGCCGTGCTGGTGAGGCGGAAGGGGACCGATGAGCGGGGCGGCCGCCGGTCCCGGAGCTGGGCGGAGGGGCTGGCCCTCGACCCCGACCACCGGTTGGTGGCGGTGGATGTGCCCGCCGCGCTTCCCCCCACGGCCTGGCGGCCGGTGGCGAGCAGGCTCAGCCGCGACGACGGTAGCGGCCGCGGTCTGCGTCTGGTGCCCGTCCCCGGCAGTGCCGGGGAGTTGATGCCCGCCGGACAGTGGCTGGCCGACCGGCTCGGCACCGAGGTACTCGTCCCGGCCGGGGAACTGGTGCGGGTCGACGACGGCTCGCTCTTCGTCCGCGGTGACGCGAAAACGGGCTGGATCCGGCTGCGGCCGGACGGGCCGCCGCAGTGGGACTCGCGCCGCGCTCCGAAACCGCAGTGGGAGGACTGGATGGTCAACCAGTCCTGGAGTCCAGGGCCGTCCGGGTTCTGCGAGCCGCTGCCGGGTGGGGCGTGGCTGCGCCCGGCGTCGGACGACCTCTGGCACGAAGTGCACCGGTTCCGGTTGACGAGCGTGGTGCCGTGCGACCGCAAGCGGCTGTGCGTGGTGCTGGGCCACCCTGGCGGTTCCGCCCTGCCGTTGGCGGACGTCGCCCGTTTTTGGCGCGCGGTACCCGAGGAACACCGCGGTGAGGTGCGCTTCGTGGGCTACGGTCCGGTGGCGGCCCCCGAGGAGGAGACGCTGGGACAGGCCCTGTCCGACCTCCTGGGCCGGCCGGTCACCGTCTACTGCGGGTTGCCGGTCGGCGGTCCGGCGGTCACCGGGGAGCCGGACGTGCACGTGGTGTGCCCCGACGGCTCGCCCGGTTGGCGGCCGTTCGCCAGGGAACTCGGCTACCTGCCACGCCGGCAGAGCGGCGGTCAGGTCCTGCCTCCCCGTCCGGTCAGCCATCGGCTGCCGGTCCACGGTCTGCCCGAACTCTCGCCCGGGGTCTACGGTTACGCTCCGGACGCCGTGCTGGAGGTGACCCAGAGCGGGCTGTGGATGCGTCCGCCGACCGAGCCCGCGGACGCGCACGCCGTCCGGGCACTTCCCCTCGACCCGACCGCCGCCAAGATCCTCTACGACACGAGCTCGCAGCAGAGCGCCGAGCGCATGCAGCTTCTCGCCCTGGGGGCGCTGTGGCGTCTCGATCCGGCCACCCGCCAGTCCTCTCAGGTACTGCCGGCTGCCATGGCCACGTCGGGGACGGGCGCGCCCGGTGGCCAGGAGGCGCCGGCCGGGTCGGTGCCTGCCGGGTCGGCACCTGCTGGGTCCGCACCTGCCTGGTCCGCGTCTGCCGCGTCCGCGCCTGCCGGGTCGGCAGCTGCCAGGCTCGCGCCTGGCTGGTCGGTCCCGGTCGGCGGTCCCTCCCTCACCGGCAGTGTCCCCGACGTCGGGACGGGCCCGGCCCCGGAAGCCTCCACGGCGCAACCGAGCGCGCCGGCGGACACCACGGCGCCGGAGCCCGCCACGGTGACGCCGGCGGCCGCGCCCGCCACGGTGACGCTGGAGGTCGCGCCGGCCACGGCTCCCGTGGAGGACGCGCCGGCCACAGTTCCCGAGGCGCCCGCGCCGGCCACAGTTCCCGCGGCGCCCGCGCCGGTCAGGGCTCCCGCGGCGCCCGCGCCGGCCACAGTTACCCCGGCGCCCGTTGCCGCTCCCGTGCCGGAGCCCGTCCCCGTATCGCCCGCCGTGCCGGATCCCGTCCCCGTATCGCCCGCCGAGTCGGTTCCCGCCGTGTCGCCCCCGGCCGCGCCCCCGTCCGCCGGACAATCCTCCGCGGCAGCGGACGTGCCACCGGCGCAGCTTCCCGCGCCCCCGCCGGTCGTCCGCCTGGAGGCGGATCTGCTGCCGGCTCCGGCCGAGGCCGAAGCCGCCTCCGCCGTACCCGCCGCCGTACCTGCCTTCGCCGGTGACGCCCCTCGACCGTCCGGCGGTGCGAAGCCGGTGCCCGACCTGCCGGAGGCACGGGCGTCCGGCGAACCGGCCGCCGAGGGGGTGCCGAAGGAGGCGGCGCCGACCGCACCTGACGACGGGGCAGCGCCGGTCGGCGCGCCAGGGGGACCTGGCCAGGTGGCGGCGTCCGAACCTTCGGACGGTGACCCGCGGGTCCAGCCGACGCCGCGGCCCGAGGCGTGCGCGGTCCCCCCGGCCGGCGGCATCGACCGGGAGCGCGACTGGCTGCGCGGTGCCCTGCGGCAGCAGTACGACGCCGCCGCCAGCTCCCTGGCCCGGCTGCTCTCGCAGTCACCGGGCCTGCGCGGTGACGCCAGGAAGCCCTCCGAGGACACCCTCACGGACCTGGTCGCGGTGCGGCTCTACCTCTCTGCCGAGGGCAGCAAGATCGACGCCGCGGTGCGCCGCGCGACGGTCGGCCCGCATGTGCCGCTGTCCCGCTGTGTGTACGAGGGACTCCGCCGTCTGCCGTCACATCGTGGAGCCGGCGTGCTGCGCACGACCGTCAGCGACGCGCAGTGGCAGTGGTACCGACAACAGCGACTGGTGACGGAGTGGGGCTTCTTCCCGGCCCTGACCGGCACCCCCTGCGAACTGCCCGGCGCCGTCGACTTCCTCGTCTGGTCGCTCACCGCCCGCCGCACCGTCCTGCTGGAACCCGCCGTCGCCGACCGCGTGGTCTTCCTGCCCGGGACCAGCTTCAAGGTGCTGGACGTGCGTCAGGAAGAGCGGCGCGAGGTGCTGCTGCGGGAGCTGTCGCCCTCGGAGATCGCGCCGGACGGCACGGTGGACCTCGCGTCCGGTCCGCTCGACGAGGCAGCGGTCGCCGGACTGGAACGCGCCGCCGAGCACTGGCGGGGCGCGAACCCCCCGGAAGCGCTGCCGGACCACTGGTCGAACAGCTTCGGCAGCCCACCCGGGCTGATCGGCACGGCGCGCGTCGCCACGCAGGGAACCACCCAGGGAACCACCCAGGGAACCACCCAGGGAACCACCCAGGGAAACAGCCAGGTAAAGGGGTCACCGTCGTGACGCGGCAGATTCTGCTGGTCTCCGCCCGGCGCCCGGGCGCTCACCGCTCGATCGCCGAGGCGTTGAGCCAGGCCGGCGACGGCGCCCTGGTATCCGTGGAAGCCGGGCGATATGAGGAGCGGATCCTGCTCACCGGCGCGGTCACCGTGGCCGCCCAGGACGGGCCGGGCAGCGTGGAGATCCACGCGAGCACCGGCAGCGCGCTGGTGGTGGACTCCGCGGAGGTCCGGCTTTCCGGGCTGGTGCTCTCCGGGGCGGACGAGCAGTACCCGGTGGTCGACCTGCGCCGGGGACAGGCCGCCTTCGACGACTGCTCGATCTCCGGCCGGGCCTGGACGGCCCTGCTGGCGCGGGACCAGGGCACGCTGGTGGCGCGTGACTGCACGGTCGACAACCCGCGGGGCGCCGGCATCGTGGTGACCTCGCCGGGTGCGAACACCGTGGAGAACTGCCAGGTGGCCGAGGCGGGTTCGTCCGCGGTGGTCGTTGCGGCACAGGGGCGGCTGACCGTGCGCGGGTGCACGCTGACCGGAAGCGGTGGCAACGCGGTCTGCGTCAACGGGCAGGGTCACGCGACCGTCGAGGACACCACCGTCGCCGACAGCAGGAAACCCGGCCTGGTGGTCGAAGAGGAAGGCAGTGCCGAACTGCGACGGGTCGTGGTGACCGGCAGTGCGGGACCGGATGCCTACCTGACCAGCAGCGCCCCGGTCACCCTCACCGACTGCACCTTCTCCGGCGCGGAGGGCGAGTCGGTGCACATCGCGGCCGGCTCCGCCCCGCTGCTGCGTGGCTGCACCGTCACCGGCGCGGGGCGATGCGGGGTGCGGATCACCGGTGCCGCCAAGCCGCGGCTGGAAGCGTGCGAGATCCGGGACACACCGCTGGGCTTGGTGGTGGACGCGAACAGCGCCCCTACCGCGAGCGACCTCGCGGTCCACGATGCGCAGCAGGTCGGGGTGCTCGTCACCGGTGGTTCCGCCGCCGAGTTCGGCGGGCTCACGGTGGTCGGGGACGCCGGGGGAGTGCGCGTGCTGGGTGCCGCTCGACTCCAACTGCGCGGCGGCGAGATCGAGTTGGCTCGTGGCGACGCCGTCGAGGTGGGCGAGGGCGGCACCGGCCGGTTCGGCGAGTTGACGGTGCGCACGGCGCGGGGCGCGGCGCTCAAGGCCACCGGCGCGGCCGACGTCGTCGCCGAGTCGTCCCTGCTGCACGGCGGCGGGGTGGTGGTCGACACGGACGCGGCGGTCCGCCTGGACGACACCGTGGTCGCCGCATCGGATACGGACGGGATCCGGGTGCTGAACGGGGGCTCGCTCGTCGCCGAGCGCTGCCGGGTGCACGGCGCTCGCGGGCACGGTGTGCGCCTGGACGCCACCGGGCGGGGCGACCTGCGCTCCTGCACGGTGGAGGGCAACGAGGGAGAGGGCATCCGCAGCGACTCCGTCGAGCCGGTGCGGATGCATGACTGCGAGGTCCGGGACAACGGCGGCCCGCGGCCGAACCCGACGCGCGAGGGCCGGTCGGACCCGGCGAACCGCGCCGGGGCACCGCCGGAGGAGAGCGACGGCCCCGGGCGGCCGGATCATGGCGCGCGGCCGGAGCCCTCCGGGCAGGCGGGCAACGGACCGCTGGCCGAACTGGAGGCGCTGGTCGGGCTGGAGAGCGTGAAGCAGGAGGTGACCGGCCTCATCAACCTCAACCGGATGGCCCAGCGGCGCGAGGAGATGGGGCTGCCCATGCCGCCGATGAGCCGCCATCTCGTCTTCGCCGGACCGCCCGGAACCGGCAAGACCACCGTTGCCCGGCTCTACGGAGCGGTACTCGCCGAACTCGGCATCCTCGGTGAGGGCCATCTCGTAGAGGTGTCGCGGGCCGACCTGGTGGCTCAGATCATCGGCGGCACGGCGATCAAGACCACGGAGGTCTGTACCAGAGCGCTCGGCGGCGTGCTCTTCATCGACGAGGCGTACACCCTGACCAACCAAGGCAAGGGCAGTGGCCCGGACTTCGGTCAGGAGGCGGTGGAGACCCTGATGAAGCTGATGGAGGACCACCGCGACGAACTGGTGGTCATCGTCGCGGGCTACTCCGAGCAGATGGAGCAGTTCCTCTCCTCCAACCCGGGGATGGCCTCGCGCTTCTCGCGCACCGTGGAGTTCCCCAACTACAGCCCCGCCGAACTGGTCACCATCACCCGCAACATGTGCGGGCGGCACTACTACGAGCTCGACGACAGCGCGCACGAGGCGCTGGTCCGGTACTTCGAGCAGATCCCCAAGGGCGCGACGTTCGGCAACGGCCGGGTGGCGCGCGGCGTGTTCGAGTCCATGGTGAGCAACCAGGCGTCACGGCTGGCGACGGCGCCGGGCACCGGGGACGCCGAGCTGAGCAGGTTGTCCGCCGCGGACGTGCCCGAGCTGCCCGGCGGTGACGACACGGACCCCCGAGCGCCCGGCCCGGACGGCGCGCGGGGGCGGGGCAGCGCCCGGCTCTCCGCTCTCGTCGGCCTCGCCGAGGTACGGCAGGCGGTGGCCGCCAGGCTGTCCGGCCTGGGGCAGCTGCGGGCCGAACAGCAGCCGGTGGCGCTGACGGCCAACCTGGTCTTCGAAGGGCGCCCGGGCAGCGGACGGCGGTCGGTGGCCCGGCTCTACGCCCGCGCACTGGCGGAGCAGGGGGTGCTCACCACCGGAGTACTCCACCGGGTCCCGCTCTCCGTGTTCCCGGCCCGCTGGCACGGCCAGGCCGAGGCCTTCACCGCGGGCGCCTTCGACGAGGCCGCGGGAGGGGTCCTGCTGTTGGAGGCGGACCGGTCGTTCGCGGACCGACCGGACCAGGAGCGTTCCGCCGTCCTCGACGCCGTGCAGCGCGCGGCCCGCGCCGGCCATGACGTGGCGGTGGTGATCTCCGGTGAGGCGCCGCAGCTCGCCGAGGTCCTGAGGGAGAGCCCCAACCTGGCCGGTTGCTTCGCCGAGTACCTGAGGTTCGCCCTGTACGGGCCCGAGGAGCTCGCGGAGCTGGTCCTGCGCCGGCTTGCCCGCCACGGCAGGGCAGTTGACGACGGGCTGCGGCAGGCGCTCGGCGTCCACTTCGCAGACACCGCGCATCCGGAAGGTGCCTACGGCGCCCACCGGTTCGCCGACCGACTGGCCGCCGGAGCCCCCACGCGAACGATCCGGGTGGCCGATCTGCCGTACGGCGCCGGAGCCGTAGCGGCGGGGCCGGCGGTCGCGAGCGCGGCGGTGCCCGGCTGAGGGCCCTCACCGGCAGTCATCGAGTGCTCGGGTACATCAGGGCACCGTGGGATGACAGCGAGGGCAAGCGCCGGGCCGGACCGGCCAAGGGCCGTTCGTCGTGGCCCAGCATCGAAACGCACACCTACCCACCAGGCACGCCGTTGCAGGCGGAGCCGGCACACATGTGAGGAGTAACAAGGTGACCACACCCACCTCAGTGACAGTCGAAGGAATGCACGCAGCGCTGGGCGCCTTCCGGGAGGCGGACAGCACGGCGCGTGCACAGCTGTCCGCCATGACGGAGCAGGTGTCGGTGCTCACGCGCAACTGGACGGGTGACGCGGCCGCGCAGTTCGGCGGTGCGATGCACACGTGGCTGGAGGACTTCCAGACCGTGGTGTCCGCCTTGAACAGGATGGTGAACACCCTGGAGCAGAACACCGGTGTCTACCGCTCGACCCACGACAGCACCCACCAGGCCGCCAGCAGCGTGGCGTCGCGGATGCACGCCCCGCTCTCCCTCTAGTCGGCCCGGCCACCCCTCAGGAGCACACATGCCTACGTACACCGTCAACTTCGCTCAGGTCGAGCACGTCACCGAGGAGATGCGCACCATCTCCCGCAACATCAGCAACATGCTGGCATCGCTGGACTCCAGCGCCCGGCACCACCTCGCCGAGTGGACCAGTGAGGCCCAGACCGCCTACAACCAGAACAAGGTCAAGTGGGACAGCGCAGCGGCCGACATGGTCCAGCAGGCCACCAGCGCCGGGACCGCGCTGGAGGAGATCCGCGCCAGCTACGCGCAGGCCGAGGGCACCAACTCCAGCATGTGGAACGGGTGACATGGGGAGGGAGTTCCTCGGAAACAGTCAGGCCGGGTACACCGCGCCGTCGTCTGACTCCGGAGGCTCGCGTCCCGGCATTCAGGACTGGGATCCCGGACAGGTCACACTGCCGCCGGCCCGCACGGTGGAGGCGCAGGTGCCGACACCTCCCGCGGTTCCAGGAGCCAATCGGGGATCGGGTTCGACCTCGGTGGACACCCCCTCTCTCGACGTGGTCGCCCGCAACATCGAGAGTCTGAAGGCACCGGTGAAGGACGCGATGGACCGGCTGCGCCAGGTCAGGGTTGCGCCCGGCTCGTTCTACGACGCCGACCAGCTCAAGACCAAGACCGTAGGGGCCAACGCGGACGGTGGTCTGAAGAGCCAACTGGTCAAAGCGCTGTCGGACCTCTACAACGGCCTGACCGACGTGGGCGACGCCATGAGGACCCTGAGCAAGAACTACACGACGGCTGAGGAGGCCAACGGCATCAAGGCCGTTGACCTGCACAAGTCCATCGAGAGGGCGCAGGCGGACTTCGGCGCCATGCTCAAGGACACCGGCAGCGGACCCGCCGCCCCGGGTGGGGGTGACGGCTCGGGGCCTTCCACCGGAGGCTCGGGGCCTTCGACCGGAGGCTCGGCGCCTTCCACCAGCGGCTCGGCGCCTTCCACCGGGGCTGCCTGAGCCAGAGCACGGCTCGTTCGCCGAGCCAGGCCCGGTGTGCGGCACACCGGGCCACCTGGTCCGCCGGGGTCGGTTCCCCGGCGGACCTCTGCGGTGTCGTGGCGGAAGCCCTCCGCGGCGTCCGCTTCAGTTTCCGGACACGGGGTGATCAGCCTTCGGTTCACGTGGTCGGAGCAGTGTCATCCGGGAACCGAAGGCCGACTGGGAGCACGGAGCCGATGGCGGAGAACAAGAACGGATTCGACAAGGGAGATGACGGCGCGCTCTACGCCGCTCCGTCCCAGGCGAGTTCCGTCAACGACTACGACACCTGGGACTGGAAACAGATCGAGGCGGCCATCACCGGCGGCGCCGCCATGGCCGACTCCTCCGACCACAACCGTGCCAACGCCGTCTCCGATCCGGCCACGCTGGTGGACGCCGGCAACATCTTCTACCGGGTGCAGTTGGTGCTGGAGATGGTGTCGAAAAGCCTGGACGAGCAGGCCACCGCACTCGCCGGAGACAGCGGGCCGTGGCGCGGTGAGGCCGCGGAATCGTTCCTGGCAACCATGAAGACCTTCTCCCAACAGGTGTCCGCCATCGCCGGTGCGGTCTCCGGCGGTTCCTCCCGCCTCAACTCGGTACCGGACCAACTGGTGCGGAACGGAAACCAGTTGGCCGAGGCCCGGGCGAAGATCGCGGCCATCGACTCCTGGTACGCACAACAGGCCCAGATCCAGGGCGTCAAGGCGATGTCCAACGGGCTGATTCCGGTGAGCAAGAACCAGACCATCGTCAACATGATGACCCGGGACATGCGGGAGGTGCTCAAGAGCCTGGCGAGGCAGTATCAGTTCACCGTCGACGCGGTGCGCCCTCCGTCGAGCGTGACCCCTCCCGTCAAGTCCGCCTCGCCCCCGTCCCCGGCCAACGCACCCAAGATGCCGCTGGTCGGGCCGGGCGGAGTGCCGTCCGGCGGCGGAGCGGGGCTCCCGGCGGCCGCACCGTCGGAAGCCCCTCCCGTGCAGCCGTTCACGGCACCTGGCGTCGGTCCGTCGACCGCAGGGTTGCCCACGGATGCCTCGGCCCCGGCAGGCGGGGGTACGCCCCTGGGGTTCCCGGATGCTCCGCAGGTGGGTCCGGGTCCGGGCGTTGCGGGAATGCCCGCGCTGGACGGGCCGGGCGTTGCGGGGATGCCTGGGCTGGACCGTCCGGGCGTTGCGGGAATGCCCGCGCTGGACGGTCCGGGCATTGCCGGGATGCCGTCGTTGGACGGTCCTGGCGCCGGTAACACCGGGTCTGCGGGCGCTCCGGGTATCGACGCTGCTCCACCCGGGCTGCCGGCGATGGATGCCGCACCCCCCACGGGGGCGGACGCGCCCGTCCTCCCGTTCCCGGGTGCCCCGTTGGTGGGTTCGGGCCTTCCCGGGATGTCCGCACCGGGCGGCAACCGTGCGGGCAAGGACGCGGCGGCGGCCTCCTTCCCGGGTGTTCCGGGTGTGGGTTCCGCTCCGGGGATCGGTGCCCTGGACGGCTCGCCGGCCGGCGGCGCGGGTGCGCCCGCCGGGTTCCCGGGGATCCCAGGGGTCGGGGCGGACGCACCGGGGATCGGTGCGCTCGACGGCGGGCAGGCCGGGCAGGTGGGAACGCCCGCCGGGTTCCCGGGGGCCCCAGGGGTCGGGGCGGACGCACCGGGGATCGGTGCGCTCGACGGCGGGCGGGCCGGGCAGGTGGGAACGCCGGTGGGCTTCCCGGGGAGCACGGGCGTCGGGTCCGGCGTTCCCGGGGCCGGGGGCTCGGCGCCGTGGCTGAACCCCGCCCCCGCTCCGCTGCCGGTCGCGGGTGGGCACGGCGCCGGCGCCGCCCCCGGAGTGGCCCCCTTCGAAGGCTCGACGCATGTGGCCGGACCGGACACCGCCGGGCTGCCCGGTCACGGTGGCGCCTTGACCAAGACAGGGGGCCTCGGCGGCTCTGCCTTGGGAAACCCGGGCCACGTCACCGGGTCCGGCATCGGCGGGGTGGGGGAGGGAGCCGGTGGCGCCCACAGCGCGCACCCGACTGCCCCCCACAACCTGCACCCAACTGCCCCCCACGTCCCCTCGTTCCGACCCGACGAAGGTGCGGTGTCGGGTGGGGCCATGGGCGGCGGCACACCGGCCATGGGCTCGCAGATGCCGATGATGCCGCCGGGCATGGGGATGATGCCGCCCCACGGCAGGGCCGATGGCGAACGCTCCGACGCCTCCGGGCTGTTGACCCCCAGCGGGGCTCCTTGGGCCGACGAGTTGGACGCGGACCACGACGAGGAGATCGGTTCGCCCGACGGTGCCCCGTCGGGCGCGCAGACCGTCGGTGGGCAGTCCGAAGCCACCGGCACCACGCACTCCGCCGAGGAGTCGGTGACGGCGCCGGTTGCCACGGCGGGCGGCGCGCCCCTGCTGACGGGCGTCCCGGCGAGGGCCACCGAGGGTGACAGGTCCGAGGCCGCCGGCCTGCTGGAGGGAGCCACGGCTCCCTGGACCGCGGAGGGTTCGGCCGAAGAGCTGCCGTTGCGGCCGGAGGCCGGTGAGGGCGTGACAGCCGCCGAACCGGACGGGGTGGCGGAGCCCACCGCGGAAGGCGTCACCGCCACCGCCGCGGCCACGGAAGCGCCGGAGCCCGCCGCGGTCGACGCGGACGCGGAACAACCGGCCCAGGAGAGCGCGGTGTCCGCCGCCGCGACCGTGGCCGTCACCACTGCGGCAACGGCCACGGCAGCCGGTGTTGCGGCAACCGGTGTTGCGGCAACCGGAGTCGCGGCAGCCGCGACCGCGGCCCCTGCGACGCCCCGCCCCGCCGCGACCGCCCCCGCCGCGACCGCCGCGCAAGCGACCGTCAGGGTGCCCTCCGCAGCTGAAGCGACCGCTGAAGCCACCACCGCCCACCCCCCGAGGGCCGCCCAGGCCCCGCGTGCCGCCGCGGCGTCCGCCCCGGGTGCGGTCTCCGCTGCCGGGACCGCCGCCGTGACGGCCACGAGCACCCCCAATCCGCGGGCGTCGACCGCAGCGGAGCCCGCACCTCGTCACCCCGTGACATCCGGCAACCCGCCCCTGCCCAGGAAGGCTGGTACGGCGGGCGCCTCGGCATCCGATCCGGCAGCACACGGCGAGGTGGACGAGCGAGGCGACGGGCGCACGCCCGGCGTGGGCCGGCCCGACCGGGTGCCCCTGCCCTCCTCGACGGTCTCGACCGAGGACGTCGTGGCCTGGGGTGCCACGGCTTCCACCTCCCTCGCGCCGTTGCTGGCGCGGTCGCTCGGCCGTCGCGGCCGGGGCGAACGGGCGGACGGTCAGGCTCCTTCCACCGCATCCTCCGACGGGAACCCGCTCGGGACCGATGCGCGGAGCGCCGAGGCCGCCGAGACCGACGCCGCCGCCGGTTGTGGGCTGCCCAGCTGGCGCCGGTCCCCGGTCACCGGCGGGGATCGCGGCGCGGCCGCCGAGCCGCCTCCGCTCCGCTCGGGCTCCTGGCTCGGCGACGAGGAAGAGGACGAGGAAGAGGACGAGGCCCGCGCGGAGAAGGCGCCCGGTTCGGCCGAGCCGCCCTCCACGGACGGCGACGACCCGGAGTCCGGAAGGATCGCGGAGCTGCTCGCCAGGAGTGCGATGCCGTGGGGCACGAAGGACGGTGACATCCCCGGCATCATCGACTGAGCTCGTGCCCGGCCAATGGGTACGCCAGGGCAAAGCTGGAGGTACGGACGGCCACAGACCTGCCGACTCGGGGCCCGGCCACGCTTGATCGGCTTGGCTTGACCCGCACAGGAACCTGACCGGCCCGCGCCCGCCGCCCGCGGTGGGCGCGGTAGCCGGTGGCAACGGGAGAGGAGTCGGCGTGGCGAGCCCGTACGACGAGCGGATCGAAGAGCTCTTGGAGGAGTACCGCAGGCAGCGGCAGGAGGCCGGTGAACTCCAGCAGCGGCTCCGTGAGATCTCCGCGACCGGGACGGCGCCCCGGCAGACCGTCAAGGTCACCGTGGGGGCGCAGGGCGAGCTGACCGGTGTGGAGTTCCCCACCGGTGCCTATCGCAGGATGGCTCCCGCCGAGCTGACCGAGGCGATCCTCGGTGCCGCCCGGTCGGCCAGGGAAGAGGCGCTGGCTCAGGCAGGGGAGCTGATGGCCGCCCGTCTTCCGGCGGAGATCCCGGCGGCCGAATTCCTCGAGGGCACCGCCGACCTGACGGCGCTGTTGCCGGAGCAGCCGTCCATGCCGGAGGCGGTACGGGCCTATGTCGAGCAGGGCCGGTCGCCGGAGTGACCGAAAGCTCCAGCCGGCCGGGACCGCCACCGTACGGCGCCGAGCGGTACGGCGTACCGCTCCGGCCACACCACCCAACCCACCGCATGACGACGCGACATGGAGGAACTGATGGACAGTGAGCTTTCGGTGGACACCGACGGCCTCGAAGGGGCCGTCCCCCACATCCGCGAGATCGCCGGCCGGGCGGAGAGCGTCCTCAAGAACCTGGAAGGGGAGCTCAAGGGCGTCGGCAAAGGGTGGGACGACCCCATGGGGCGTGCCTTCGTCGAGGGGTACCAGGGCCCGGCCGAGACCCTCCAGCGCGGCCTCGCGGACATCTCGCACGTGGTGACCAGCACCGCCGATGGGGTGCACACCATGGGCAAGAGCTTCGCGAACACGGAGTACGACGTCCTGGACGCGATCCGCACCCACGGTGTGCCCCGGGAGACCGGTCACCCGAGCGTGCGTTCCACACCGTCGCGCGGCCGCGGCTGACGGGCTTTCCATGGGCATCCAGATCCCCCCGGAAATCGCCTGGGCCGTTTCGTGGGCGGCCGGTGGGGACTGGCCCAAGCCGGACGAGGACCACGTCAGAGCGATCGGCGCCGTGTGGAAGGGCGCCGCCACCGAGCTCGACCGCGTCGCCGCCGAAGTCGATCCGGTGACGGCCCGCGTGCTCGGCAGCGTGAAGGGTGCCGCCGCGACGGCGTTCAGCTCGTTCATGTCGCGCCTTCGGCAGAGCATCCCCTCGATGGCCGGTGCCGCCGACGACATCGGCACCATGAGCGTCAACACCGCCCTACAGGTCGAGTACGCCAAGTACATGATCCTGGCGCAGAGCGCATGGCTGGCCGCCGAGATCGTCGCCCTGGCGAGCTCCTTCTACGGTTCCGCGCTGATTCCGGCGCAGATCACCGCCGTCCGGATCAACGTCCAACTCATCCTGCGGCGGGCCTTCAACGCGGTGGTCAGCGCGGCGGTTACCCAGGCGGCGATGGACGCCGCGGTGCAGGGCATCCAGTTCCTCAAGGGCGACCGCACCGAGTGGGACGCGAAGGGCACCGCCCTCGGCGCGGCGATGGGCGCCATGGGCGGCGCCATCGGAATGCCGATCTCCCTCGCCGGAAACGCGCTCGCCCCCAAGTTCGCCAACAGTATCGTCGGTCACGCCGTGACCGGTGCGGTGTCCGGTGTGGCGGTGGGCGCGGCGGCCAACGCGGCGTTCGACGCGGGTCAGGACCTCGGCATGGCCGCCGGCGCCGGTGCGATCGGCGGCGCGGCCGGATGGCGCCACCGACCGGGCGGGACCTCCCCTGCCGGCATCGAGAATGTTGAAGGAGTGCCCGAGGCACCCAAGCTCTCCCAGGACGTCACCGGTGAGGTCGGGACCTCGGGACACACGGCGGACGGTGCGTCGACCGGACACCCCTCGGACGAGCCCGTGGCGACCGAGGCGGCGCCGCAGGCCGACGCCGCATCGACGACCGGAACGGCACCGGCCGGCGGAACCGAATCCCCTCAGGGCGAACGGCAGTCGGCCGAGGCGCCGTCCACCGCGTCGCAGCCGACACGGACCGAGCCGGGAGGCGAGGCGCCGGTGTCGGGGAGCGCACAGGCCCCGGACGCCGCCGGTACCCACGCCCCGGAGACGGAGCGCGCGCAGACCACGCAGGACACGCGAGCGGCCACTTCGACGGCCCCTCCGGCCACCATGCCGCTGACCCTCGACGGTGGGGCCGGCACCACCGGACGCACCACGCCGACCGCGTCCGCGGACACGCCGGCCCGGAGCGCGATGACGAGCGGGGAAGGCCACGGCAACAGCGGGTCGCAGCAGCCCGACGAGACCACGACGGCCACCGCACCGCGGCCTGGGACACGCGCCGCCACCAGCCCGGAGTCCGCCTCGCAGACCGCCTCGCAGACCACCTCCGGCTCTGGAGGCATCGAAACGGAGCGGGGGGCCGCGACCACCGCCCCGGCCGCCGCGACCCGGGCGTCCGGCCCGGCGACGGACCAGCCGGAGCAGCACGCCGCCGCGACCGCCCCGGCTGCCTCGGTCGTTCCGACGACGTCCCCGGGACATGCGGAGACCCCCGCCACCGTCGGCTCCCACGCGGTCACCCCCGGCACGCCGGAGCACCAGGCGCCGACGACCGCCCCGCTCACCTCCGCCGCGTCGACGTCGTCGGCGACGGTGGAGGCCTCCACGGCGGGGACGGCATCCTCGTCCCCGGTGGCCTCCCACTCCGTCCCGCACAGCGTGCCGGAGCACGCGACGGGCCTGCCGGGGATGGACCCTGCCGCCAAGCCGGCGGAGCAGCCCGCTTCCCCGCACCTCGCGGACACCGTCGTCGCGTCGGGCACGCACGCGGTCGAGCACGGTCCGTCCCCAGTGGCCCCAGTGTCTGAATCCCCGTCAGCCACTCAGGTCGAGCACGGTCCGTCCCTGGCGCCCGAACCCCCGTCAATCACCCAGGTCGAGCACGGTCCGTCCCCAGCGCCTGAACCCCCGTCAATCACCCAGGTCGGGCACGGCCCGTCCCTGGCGCCCGAACCCCCGTCAGCCACCCATACCGACCCGGTCACCGTGCTGCCCGCCGCACACCAGTCGGGCAATGCTGCCGGGGAACCTCCGCACCCCGGACTGCCCGGTCTGGAAGCCAAGGGCCTGCCGACGCAGGTGACGCAGCCCGAGAGGGTAGCGACGCAAGCGGTGCGTGCGGTGGCCGAACCCCCGGTGGGCGGGACACCGGTGCGCCTCAGCTCGGCGGGACCGGACGCGGCCAGATCGCTTCCCACGGTGGCCGCCCACGACCCGGCGGCACACAGCCCCCTCCGCACCGCCGGTGGCCCCCCTCGAACCGGGGAGCCCGCCACCGCCTCGCACGGGGCCACCACCAACGCGGCATCAGAGCCACGGACGACCACGTCCGCCGCTTCGCCCCCGCAGCCCACGCACCCCGGGTCCGCGGCCGAGCCCGTGCGGCACGCCGTGCCGCGGCCCGTGTCCGGCGAGCCCGGCACGGAGGGTTCCGCCGCGCATGCGCACACCTCCGCCGATTCCAACGGGCAGCCGGTGCACGGCGATCCGCCGCAGGGCCCGCACCACGACGACCGCCGGGATCCGCCGGACGGCGGCGGCGATCCGCACACCCCGCACCCTCGGTCGGACGACGCCACCGCGGCACACCCGTCGTCCGCCCGTGTCCCCGAGTACATCCCGGCACCGGACCACGCTCAGGCATCACCGGAGCAGCAGCGTCACTGGGAGCAGGCGCAGCGGGAGCTGCACGGGGCCTACGACGCGCACCTCACCGAGGCGGTCAGGGTGGCGGGCGAGCAGGCCGAGGTACGGGAACGCCTCGACACGGCGTTCACGCAGTGGTCGGCACGACTGCCGGAACACAGCCCGGAGGAGTTCGCCGTCGCGGTCCGGCGCCGCGCCGAGGAGGTGGTGCAGGCCGAGCTGGCAGCCGAGCCGGAATCCCGTGAGCGGATCCTCGGTGACCTGCACGGACGGCTGGAACTGGCCGCCGTCCGGGAGGCAGCCGTGCGCGTCGGCATGGAGCGCTTCGAGCGGACCGTCGACGTCGCGTCCCGACAGCTGACGGCCCCGGGGGAGGAGGCCGGGCCACAGCCGGCCCTGTCCCGCGAGATGGTCGGCCGGGCGCGCGAGCACCTGTCCGGGGTGTTCCGGGACAGGGTGGAGAAGGCGGTCGCCGAGGCGTACCGGACCCCCGATGACGTGGGGGAGGCCCTTCCGGAGCGGACAGTGCGGGGTGAGCGGGCACTGGACGGGCTCACCGCCGCCCTCCCCAGGGACCTGGACCTGCGGGTCGGGTTCGAGACGGCGTTGGACAGCGCCGACCGTGCGGTCGCGCACACCGCCGGGACCTGGCGCAGCGGTCTCGACGCCGCCGGCGAGAGGCGGCTGGAGCAGACGGGTGTGGCGGCGGACGCCGGGGTGTCACAGGAGAGTCGGCGACTGTTGCGGACGACGCTGCGGGAGCAGGTCGAGTCGGACTTCACGGCGGTGTTCTCCTCGGTCGACTCGGCGGCCGACTTCCATGGCTCCCCGCAGGGCGCCGTGGCGGACTTCAACGGCCGCTTCGAGCAGCGCATGCAGGAGCTTCCGCGCCAGTTCGCCGGCCAGGCGGCCCGGGAAGCCGCCATCCGCACGGTGCTGGACACCGTTCATGAGGCGGCCGGGGTCTGGCACGAGCAGGGCCTGCCCCGGTTCGACAAGGCCACGGCCGAGACGTTCGGTCTTTCCGGCCCGGTGCCGGAACACCTCGCCGACCGGGTCGCCGCCGAGATGGCGCGCGGGGTCGACGGGCGACTTCTGCGTACCCGCGACGCCGAGATGGACACGTGGGGTTCGACGTTCGGACAACTCACCGCATCCGACCGCATCCACGACCTGCTCGCCCTCCACTCCGCCCGCGAGCACGGCTTCCGCGCCGCAGAGGGGCAGGCTCACGAGCGCGTCGCCGCCTGGCGTGAGGGCCACCTCCTCTCCGACGACGCCGCGGAACGGGTCCGCGAGGGACACTCGGAGCGGGTACGCGCAGCCTTCGACGAGTTGTTCCCCACGCCTGACGCGCTCCGAGGCGACGGAGTGGCGCAACGGCTCCAGCGGTGGCGCGAGACCCGCCAAGCCCTCGACGACGACCTCGCGGTCCACCTGGCCTTCGAGTCCGAGGTCATGCCCGCGCTGGAAGGCGCGGCCCGCGGTTTCGACGCCCTCGCCGCCGACAAGGGACCCCTTCCCTTCGCCGAGCTCTCCGGCCTCAAGGAACGCTACGGAGAGGAGTGGTTCACCGCGTACCGCGAGCACTGGGGCCCGGAACGCCTCGACGCCGACAAGTGGCTCGCCCACGAGGCCGCGCACGAGAACACCTTCAGGGTGGCGGACGGTGACGAACCCGCCGAACACGGGAGCGCGCAGCGCCCTTCGCCGCTCGACAGCGGGCTTGCCCTCATCGGCGGCCAACCGGAGCGCACAGGGGACGCCCACCGGCCCGGGCACGAGGCGTTCGACCAGCCGGGCGGCGTCGATCGGGTCGCGGGCGACACGGTGCCCTCGCACTCCCTCGACCGCTGGTCCACTTCGCGCGCGTTCGAACATCCCGGCGCCCAAGAGCCGAGCACCGTCGACGGCAAGCCGGTCGGCGACCGTGTCCCCAACCCCCACCACCAACCGCTGACCGCGGAAGAACAGGCCACGCACCGGCCCCAACCCGGCCCGCCGGAGCAGCCGGCCGCCCTTGCTCCCGTCGCGCCAGGTGGCAGGGTGGCTGATTTCGCCGCGCCTGACACCTGGAAACACCGCAGCGACGAAGCGCCTTCTGCGCTACTGCGCAGTGAGCGCTTCGACCCGGCCAGCAACCCTCTGGACCCGAGCCGCTTCCCCGGCACCCTTTCCGGTGCCCAAACCCTCATTCGCGCCGAGGTCCGCCGCATCCAGGCCGACAACGGCACCTGGGTCCGCGACCACACCGTCGTCCTTCCCCTCCGCCTGGACCACACCGTCACCCCACACGACCTCACCACGCTCAACACCCGGCTTCGGGAATCCCTCGACGCACACGTCAACACCGGCTACGCGCTTCCGCGCTCCGGAGACCAACTCCACGTCACCCTCGACCTGGTCCACGACGACCACCACCCCGAGCACGTCGTCCTCTCCCGCACCCCCACCCCCACCGGCATCGACCAACGCCACTGGTACCTCCCCCAAGACGGAAACGACACCGCCCCCCTACCGAAATTCATCCACGAAGTCCTCCACTACCTCGGTCTGCCGGACGAATACCTCAAGGAGAATTTCCTCTTCCGCCTCGACGAGGAACGTCCAGCCGTACATTCCGATGCCGCCCTCATGGTGCAGGCCGACCGGTTCACACCACTGCCCGAGCGCTACCTCACCGTCATCGAAAACACCGTCGACGCAAACACCGTCCTCCGCGACCACCCCCTCACCCCCCGAGTCGAGAACGACCCGGTCCAGCGCGACCACGACCCTGCTACCGACCCGATCACCGACCGCTGGCCCACGTCACGCTCGCCCGGTCCCGAGGAGAACACGGGGGGTGACTCCGGTACGCCGGAAACTGCGGGGATCGGTATCCGAAAAGATCCCTTCGGCGGGTGGCGGCTTGACGATGGGACACCGCTGACTGTCGATGATCGCTCTGGGCTGACGTCGTTCGTGGAGAAGGCGCTCCAGGCGGATGCGCCGACCGGGGAGCGGCTCAAGGCGCGGATACTCCTTCAGCGATTGGAGCAACTGAGCCTCGGCAGGCACCCCACCGACCCCGTTCTTGAGCGGATCAGCCAGGAGCAGCGGACCGCGCTCGGCGAGGTTCACCAGGAGGTTCGGCAACACTACGAGCGTGCCTTGGCCTCGGCTTCGCCGATGTCCGACGGTGTACTCGTGCCCAAGAAGGTGCACTTCGTGTGGTTCGGCAAGCCGATGAGTCACCATGGCATGGCCAACGTGCTGCGGTGGGCGGACCACATATCTCGGGCCAACGAGAAGTTGCCTCCGGGGAAACAGTGGGAGCTGAACCTGTGGACCGACCCCAAGTACAACGCCAAGGGGGCGAAAAAGGCCTGGCAGACGGATATGGAAAGGCTGCGCAAGGCCGGCGTCACGGTGCATACCGACACGGCTGAGAAAGTGGCGGGGGCGGCGGGCAGTGTGCAGGAGAGACACCGGCAGCTCGACCCCGATGCCAGCCGAGGACCGACCGGGCTGCCTGACCTGGGTCAGATCTATCGCACCGGTTTGAAGCAGGGAGCGTTCAACCTGGGCTCCGACATTGCTCGGTACGCAGTGCTCGCCGAGCAGGGAGGGGTGTACGCGGATGTGGACCTCGGCCCCGGCCAGGTGTCGTTCGAGACGATGCCGGACATCCGGTTGCGGCCGGATGATGTGCCACTGCTCAGCCCGGGGTTGCGTGATCTGAGCTCCCTCCTGAAGGAGTTGCGAGATCTGGGCCTGCGAGCACAGTCGGGTTCGACTGATTCAGGCGGACCTATCACTCAGGAAGAGCTGTTGGCCGCAGCGAAGAGCCGCTACGAGAAGGGTCACCTGGGAAACCACTTCATTGTTGCACCACCTAACTCCGACTTCATCAATTTGCTCAATGAGAAGATCCCCCAGAAGTTCCAGGAAATCAGCGAGAATTCGTCGAGGAGTGGCCCTGACCTGACCCGGGAAGCGGCGGCGATCTCCGGTCCGGGCCTCATCCATTTCATCCGCCAGAATCAGAGCGGCTCGGCGCTGGGGGAGTACGTGGAGGAAAAGCTCGGTCTGTGGAACGCAGGGACCGCCACAGAGTGGCAGACGCCGCCCGGACTCCGCAGCCGAGATCTGGTCGCCCTGTTCGATCCGCAACTACTCACGAAATGGGCGGGATTGGAATGGGTCACGGCAGAGAGCGCCTATCAACTTGATCCAGTGCATCAGCCAGTCCCCGCTGACGCTCCAACGACGTCAACATCGGGCGCGCTCCCGACCGCTGATCTCGGCACTGTGCCGACCGCTATCCGCGGCGCCGCGGATAGCGAGATCATCGACAGATGGCGGACTGAGTCGGCGCTGCCGCGGATTCGGCGCTCCGACACTCTGCGGCGCGTGGATACGGCCGTCGACGAGTGGGCGAACGGCGGCCGGCGGCTGCGTGGTGATCACGAAACCAACCAGCGGCAGTTGGGGGCCATCCTCGATGCCCTGGAAGCGTGGAAGTCGAGCAAGAACGGGCCCAGTAGCCGTGCCGAGGCGGTCGGCCGCCTCACCGCACACGTCCAGTCCGAGTTGCGCGATCTCCAGCAGCGCATCGCCGAGCAGGCACCGGCGGAGGAGCCGTCCGGCCAGCAGCGCGGCGGCACCGACGCCCCTCCGCACGCCGCCCCGGATCCCGACGCCGGGTCACCGCCCGACGAGGCCGACCGCTGGCCGACCTCTCGCGCGCCGGACGGCAGCCCTCAGGGGGAGTCGTTGCACGCGACCGCTGAGATCGCCTTCCGGGAGGGTTCGACGCGACTGCCCAACGACAGAGACCAACTGGCCAAGATCGAGGACTTCTCGGCTTCGGTCGCCGCCGAAGCGGTGCGGCGGGTCACCCACGACGAGAAGCCGCTCCGGGTTTACGTCGAAGGAGGCACGAACGGCAGCAGATGGGCGTCGTTGCGCGGAACATCGACCAGAGCCGACTCCGGGTTGGAGCGTGCTCGGGCGGTGTGGAACGTGCTGCGCAGCCAATTGAACGAAGAAATCTCCCGGCTGTGGAGCGGAGATCCGGACATCCTGACCGGCACTTCCCTGCTCCAGGCTCCCAGGTCCCGGGGCCAGGGCGAGTCCGCCGCCCCGTTCCCCGAGCCGCCCGCGGAGTCGCTGACCCCCGCGCAGGCCCGTGCGGCCCGTCGTACGGTCCGGATCTGGGCGGCGGCCGACGGGCCCGCACGCGTACTGCGGTTGCTGGCGCACGACCGGACGCAACTCGATGTCGACCGGCGCGAGGCGCTCGTCGACTACGTCGACGAGTCCGCGAGGCGTGGCCAAGACGCCAGAGCCCGACTTCTGCTGCGCCGATTGGAGCTTCAGAACCTTCACGTACTGCGCGGTGAGCTCGACTCGCGCTACGCGGAGCGGGTTGCCGAGATCGCCCCGTCCGTCGGTGCGCCCGCCCCGGTGCCCAAGGACATTCACTTCTTCTGGATTGGAGAGGAGCCCAGGCCGGCGGCGTTGAACAACCTTGAGGCGTGGGCACGATCGGCCGGGGACACATGGCAACAGCACCTGTGGACCGACGCGACCTACGCCGAGTGGAGCGGCGAGGTACGCGCCCGTCTTGAGCGGATCGTCACCGTCCACCAGGATTCGCCTGATGCCCTGCGTTTGGCGGACCGGCCCCGAGTGCTGGAGGTCTACGAGACCGCTGTGGCGAATGGGGCTTACAACCTGGCCTCCGACATCGCGCGCTACGCGATCCTTGAGCAGACCGGCGGGGTCTACGCCGACGTGGACCTGCATCCGGGAACCGTGGATCTGTCCTCGATGGCAGAGATCACCATGCGTTCGGAGGATCTTCCCCTGCTCGCCCCGCGTGTGCGAGACATGGTCAGCGTCGCCGACGCGCTGGCCGCGGCAGGGGTGGCCGCTCCCGCCGACCGGAACGAGCAAGTCGATCTGGCGGCGCGGCTTCGGTGGGACGCGGGAGTCCTCGGCAACCACCTCATCGTCGCGCCACCGGAATCGGAGTTCATCACCTCGCTCTTGGATGCGATTCCCAAGAACTTCGCCGCCCTGCGGGAGCACATGGCCGTGTCCTTCGCGGATGCGTCGCAGCTCCCCGAGGTGCTGAAGAACCTGGCACCGCAGATCAGTGGCCCCGGCATGATCGAGGACCGGATCCCCGGAGGCGAAAACTTCACTCCGCTGCAACGGTTCGCCATGAAGGCGGGTGCGGAGGGTGTTGCCGATTTCGATGGCTCCTCCTATCCGACATTCCAGCGGAAAGAGGCCATAGCGCTGTTCTCCCCCCGCGCGCTGGAGGCTTTCCAGGGAATCCGCTGGGTCACTGCGGAAAGCGAGCGCCAGCTGGACAGGCCGGCGGTCGAGCAGTCGGCGGCAGGACCTTCGGTCGGTATGGCGCCACGCCGTGTTCCCGAAGGCTCGTCCGACGCTCCGGCGCTGTCCCGTCCGGCCCGCCAGGTGCCCCTTCCCGCCGACCCATCGACCTGGGTGGAGCGTCGGACGGATCTGCCGGAGGGATACGTCGGGCGTCTCCGTGTCGAGAGGTTCGACCCGGCCGTCGACGCCATGAGTCGCCTTCGTGCTCCGGGCACGCTGGCCGGCTCGCAGACCCTGATGCGTGCCGAGGTCTCCCTTGTCCAGGCCGAGAACCACACCTGGGTGCGCGATCACGTCGTGACGCTCCCCGTCCGCCTGGCCGGCAGTGGTTTGTCCGAGCGCGATCTGGCCGGCCTTCAGGCAGGCATCCAAGGGGCGCTGGACGAGCACATCAACGCAGTCGGCTACGCGCTGCCGCGTTCCGGTGACCAGTTCCATGTCGAACTGCGGCTGGTCCATGACGACGATCACCCCGAGCATGTGATCGTGAGCCGGTCCGACAGCCCTGGCCGTTCCGACCAGCGGCACTGGAACCTCGGGCCGCCCACCGAGGACCACAGGTATCTGCCGGTGGTGTTCCACGAGGTCTTCCACTACCTGGGCCTGCCCGACGAGTACCGGGACCCGGAGTTCCTCTTCCGCCGGAACGCGGACAGCGTGGCCGTCCACACCGATGGCCTCATGGCCGGCACCGCGCACCTGGCGCCGCTACCGGAGCGCTATCTGGCCGCCATCGAGGACACCGTCGACGCCAGCGTCGTTCTGCACGGCTACGCACTGCGGGATCCGGCCGCCGACCGTGACCGGTCGGGGGCCGGAGACTCCACTCACCACGACGGATGGCTGAACGCCGTGGACTGGGAGAGCGAACGATGGGATACCGCGTCTTCGCCGCGGCCGGACGGAGATGACGCCACCCACTCGGCAGTCCCGGTGACGGCTCAGGGTCCGGCCCCCGGACCGTCGGCCGGCGAGACCCCTGCGCTCCCCACATCGGTGCCGGTTCCGTTCGCCGAGGGGTCGAAGACGGTGGAGGGTGCCGGGAAGCAGGCGATCGACCAACTGGCCCACGTGTTGGCCGAGCAGGGGCTGGAGAGTTGGCGGAGTGGTCGTGCGCTGCCTGAGGTAGAGGTCGTCGGCCACGGCAACGGCAAGAGGATGGGCGGGTCCGAGGGCGAGTCGCAGGCGCTGCGTACCGGCGCTCAGCGGGCTCAGGCTACTGCGGAGGCCTTGCGAGCGGCACTGCCGGAGAGTCTGCTGGCCAGGCAGCCGGATGACGGCCCACGGCTGCTTGCCCGGCGGTTCATGATGGTGGAGCGGTCGGCCGGTTCGCAGGTGGCGCAGGAAGACGGTGCCGGGCAGGCGCGGACTCTGCGGCGGCGCGCGGTGGTTTCGATCGATTACGACCCTCGCCAGGTGGTCCTTGCCGACGCCGGTGAGCGTCGGGAGCCGGTGCCGCGCGCGGTGCATCTCGTGTGGCTGGGCGCCGAGTTGACTCCGGCGGCGAGGGCGAATGTCGAGGAGTGGATCGGCCGGACACCGGACGCCGGCTGGCAGCTGAATATGTGGGCCGATTCGGGATCCCGGCATGCCAACAGTGAGTTCTTCGAAGGGATTCGCGAGCGTGGTGCCCTGATACGGGAGGTGGATGAAGGGCTGTTCACCGCTGCGGACCGGCATTCCGGCGAAAGGTCGATCCCCGGGGGCGACAACGCGCTCGCGCTGTTCGACCTCGCGGTCCGACGCGGGGCTCACGCCATGGCTTCGGACATCGCTCGTTATGCGCTGCTCTACCGGGAAGGAGGTGTCTATCTGGACGTGGACCTGGCCCCGGGACACGTTCAGTTGCCGACCGACGGTCTGGCCATGTCGTCCGACAGCGTCCCCTTCTTCCCGCCGGCGATCCGTGACCGAAAGCATTTCGACTGGCTTTTGGATCAGATCGACCGCGAGCGGCAGCAGGAGGGCTTCCCTGTTGTGGAACGGCATCGGGAGGGCCTGCGGGAGGTCATTGAGAAGCAGTACTCTCTCGGCGAACTCGGCAACAATCTCATCGTTGCTCCCCCGGCCTCGTCGTTCCTCAGGCAGGTGCTGACGAATCTGCCCAATGGCCGTGAGCCAGGTCCCGACCTTTTGAGCAAGGACCTGAAAAAGGACGCCGCGAGCGTGACCGGGCCGTGGCTGATCAAGCGCCAGATCGAAGCGGTACTGCGGGAATCGGGCCAATGGCCGGGAAACGCGCGGTGGGGCGAGGCTTTCGGCTCCGGTCGTCTGCGATTCGACGAGGGACAGCGCGCCCTGTGGGACGGCCTGGGATGGCTCACCGAGGAGAGTGAGCGCCAGGAGACCCACCAGCCGGACGAGCCGGCGGTCGAGTAGCCGGCGGCATGACCTTCGGTCGGCACGGCGCCACTTCAGGGTCTCGAAGGCCCGTCCAGCGTCCTGCCGCGGGCGGCCTCCCCTCACCACGACGAACGGTCGAGCGCCGTGGACGTGCCGCGGACGCACGGCCCCGCAGCGTCCACCGTCCCGCACCGCGGCTGGAACCACGCGACCCGCTTCGTGGTCCCATCCGCCTTCGACGTCCGTTCGTTCCGCGTCGGCGACACACCGGTCACCGACCTGACCGTGCGCATCGCCTCCCCGACCGCCGCCACGCACGACACCGACGCGGTCGGGCAACTGGTCAAGCCGGGGGTCGAGGAGTTCTTCAACCGCCCCGTCCACCACCTGCCGGACAGCAGCCGCCTGCATGTGACGGAGGAACGCGTGACGGCCGACCAGGATCCGCATCCGACGGTCGACATAGTGGGGCACGACCGGTTCATGGACCAGCGGAACCGGTGGCCGGACGCCCAGCCGATCGCCTGAGCTGGGCCACTTCTTGCACTACGCCAACGCCCGTGCCCTGGACCACGATCGGGCCTTCACGGAGTTCGCCGGCCGCAGCGGGCAGGACGGCGACGCCGTATCCCATCAGTCGCTCGCCCATGGCGTGAGCGCCTACGCCGCCGGCAACCCCCGCGAGTTCGTAGCCGAGGTCTTCACCGGGCTGGTGTACGGGAAGCCGTTCTCGCCCGAGATCATGCGGATGTACCACGGGCTCGGGGGCCCCACCCCGACTCCGAACAGGGCACCGTCCGCCGCGCCGCCCCCCACCGTGGACGGCCCCGCGATCGCCCCCCCGCGCGCCACGGCCCCCTGCCGTGCCGCGCTCTTCCCAGCACAGCAGTGCAGCCGAGCTCGGCGATGGGCCGGAGTCGGCGTCAGGGGATGCCGAGGAGGCCGACTCGTTTCGTAATCCTTCGGTAGCGCCCGTCATCCATCGCGGCCCGTTCTCCACCTAATGTGGCCGCACAAGGGTCGTGCGACCGGGTCCCGTACGACGGAGCGCGCCGGCCGGAGTCCGCTCACACCGCGCCGGACTGCGAGTTCGACCCGACCGCCCCGGGATCGCCGCCACTGTTGCCGATGACCGTGGCGCCGCACGATGTCCGCTCCCGTGCGAAGCCGCCGATGTCCCCGCGGCACGGACGAAGGATCACCCCGTGGCTCCAGCGGCGGGACCGCATCGCGGACAAGATGGGACCCGCAGGACACGCACGTGCCGTGCCACGACCGTGTCCCGTGTGCGAGGTCCCCACACGAAAGGACACACCCGATGATGACGCCTGCCACCGCGCCCCAGACCGCCGCGTCGCAGACCCTGGCCCGCTGCCGCGAGTTGGTGCAACCGGCGCTTGTGGAGGCCGTGGAGCGTCTCCACCCGTGGCTGGCCGACATGGCAGCCCACTCTCTCGGATGGACCAGGACGCAAGACGGCTTCGTCCCCGGCTCCCAGGGCAAGGGGGTGCGCCAGGCACTCACGGTGCTCTGCGCGGAGGCCGCCGGAGCGCCTGCGGAGTGCGCCGTCGCCGGTGCGGTCACCGTGGAGTTGGTCCACACCTTCTCCCTCGTGCACGACGACATCATGGACGGCGATGAGACCCGTCGGCAGCGGGAGAGCACATGGAAGGCCTACGGTGCCGGACCCGCGGTCCTGGCAGGTGACGCGATGTGCGCCCTCGCCGCGCAGATCCTCTGCGATTCCCCCGCGGCACAAGGCGGAGCAGCAGTGCGGCACCTGGCCGATGCCTTGAACGACATGGCGCGGGGGCAGGCCGACGACCTCTTCTTCGAGTTCCGTCCATGGACGGGCCCGGACGCGGTCCGGGTGCACGAGTACCGGTCAATGGCCGAGCACAAGACGGGTGCTCTGCTCGGGTGTGCCACCGGTCTGGGCGCCGTGCTCGCCGGCGCACCGGCCGCGACCGTCGCAGGCCTTACGCGAGCCGGCCGGCATCTCGGGGTGGCCTTCCAAGCCGTTGACGACCTGTTGGGCATCTGGGGAGATCCGCAAGACACCGGCAAACCGGTATACAACGATCTGCGACGGCTGAAGAAGACCTACCCTGTCCTGGCGGCGCTGGCCTCGGACACCCTGGCCGCACGGCAGCTCGTATGGATTCTCGAATCGGGCGGGACACTGGACGACGCCGGCGCCGGTCACGCCGCCGATCTCGTCGAGCAGGCGGGCGGGCGCTCCGCCACCCGGGCCGAAGCCCAGCAGCACCTCGACCGGGCCCACGACTGCCTGACAGCGCTCGACCTGGAGCCGACGGCATGCGACGAGATCCGCGCACTGCTGCCCTTCCTCATCCATCGCAGAGCGTGACGGGCGGGGACGCGGAATGCACCGACGCTGTTCGACCAGCGGACACTCCGGACCGTCGAGAGCGCTTCCAGGAATAATGCCCACCGGGCGGAACGTCCTGTCAAGTGATCGCCCGTCGCTTCTCAGCCAATGGCTGATGACAGGTGGACTGATGACTGATGCCGAGGGTTGGAGCGTTGGAGCAGGGCATGGGGGGACTGCGGATCGCGGCGCTGGGTCCGCTGAGGGCATGGCGCGGTGAGCGGCAACTGGACACCGGACCGGCACAGCGGCGCGCGGTGCTCACCTCACTGACGTTGCGGTGCGGCCAGGTCGCCTCCGTGGAGGAGCTGGTGCGGGACGTCTGGGGATCGGAGCCGCCGGCCAGCGCGCCCGTCGCGGTGCGCAACCACATCTCACGGCTGCGCACCGTGCTGGAGAGCGAGTCCGCCGGACCCAAGGCCCTGGTCTCCGTCGCCGGCGGGTACGCGCTGCACCTGCCGGACGGGGCGCTGGACGTCTCCCGGGCCGAACGGCTCTACGCCCAGGCGCAGTCGGCCCGGAGCCAGGGGGATCTGGAGCCGGCCGTCCGCATCCTGGCCGAGGCCGAGACGCTGTGGGTCGGCACTCCGCTGACGGGAGTGCCCGGCCCCTACGCCCAGAGGCAGCGGGACCGCCTCATGGAGTACCGGCTCCTCCTCGTCGAGGCGCGGCTGACCCTGGAACTCCAGCTCGGCGGACACACCCGGGTCGTCGGGGAACTGCTCACGCTGGCCGACGAACATCCGCTGCGCGAGGAGCTGCGTGCGTTGCAGATGCTCGCGCTGTACCGCTGCGGCCGACAGGCGGATGCGCTGGCCGCGTACACCACGGCCAGACGACACCTCGCCGCGGAGCTGGGCGTGGATCCCGGCCCTGAGCTGGTACGTCTGCATCAGCGCATCCTGGAAGCGGATCCGACGCTGGCACCGCCGCCGGGTGCGGCCGCCGCGGCCCCGGCACCCGGCCCGGCCGCCGGGCCGGACCGGCCGACCTGGGTGCCGCCGGCGCAGTCCCCTCCCGACATCCCTGACTTCACCGGCCGCGGGGAGGAGAGCCGGCAGGTGCGCGACGCCCTGGCCGGTGCCGGACGGACGGACGCCACCGCTCCGGTGGTCTGCGTGATCCACGGCATGGGAGGTGTGGGGAAGACCGCGCTGGCCGTGCACTCCGCACACGCCGTGCGGGAGCAGTTCCCCGACGGCCAGCTCTACGTCGACCTGCGCGGGGCCGGACGAGAGCCCGCGGACCCTTATGAGGTGCAGGAGTTGTTCCTGCGCTCCTTGGGGGTCCTGCCCGGCAATGTGCCCAGTGGGCGGGAGGAGCGTACCGCGCTCTACCGCTCGCGGATGGCCGGCCGCCGGCTGCTCCTTCTGCTGGACAACGCCGCCGACACCGAGCAGGTGAGCACGCTGCTGCCGACCACCGCCGGGAGCGCCGCGCTGATCACCAGCCGTACGGCACTGATGTGCCTGCCGGCGACCACCCGCACCGCGCTCGAACCGTTCAGCGAGCCGGAGGCCCTTGCCCTCCTGGAGCGGATGGCCGGCAGCGTGCGGTGCCGTCAGGAGCAGCAGACCGCCAGCGACCTGGTGTGGGCGTGCGGCATGCTCCCGCTGGCCGTCCGTGTCGTCGGCGCCCGCCTGGTGGCCCGTCCGCGCTGGACGCTCGCGACGCTGGCCGAGCGGCTCAGCGACCGCTCGCAGCGGCTGGGCGAGTTGGAGGCCGGCAGCCTGGCCGTCGAATCGGTCTTCCACCTCGGCTACTCGAGCCTGGACGACGCGGAGGCGCGTGCCTTCCGGCTGCTGGCCATCCCCGAGGTGCCCGACCTCTCCACGGCCGCCGCGGCGGCGGTGCTCCAGTGCGACCGGCGGGAGGCCGAGGCGCTCCTGGAGTCCCTGACCCACCAGGGCCTGCTGGAACCGGGGGAACCCGGCCGGTACCGCTACCACGATCTGCTGCGGCTGTTCGCCCGTCACCGGACCCTGGACACCGACCCCTCCACCACGCGGGGGGAGGCCCTGAGCCGGGTCGCCCGCTTCTACCTCACCGGGACGAGCAGCGCCATGCGTGTCGAGCGGCCCTACAGCAGGCTGCCCGACGCCGCCGATCCGGACGGCATGCCGGGCGCCGCGGCCTTCACGAACGCGCTCCACGCGCAGGAATGGGTGTTGCACGAGCTCCCCGCGATGCTGAACGTCGCCGGCCAGATCCTCCACCACCCCTATCGGCCGGTGAGCGCGGAGGACACCCGCACCCTGTCGTGTCTGCTGGGGCTGCTCATGCCGTTCACCGACTTCTGTCTGCCGTGGGGTCCCATCCATCAGCTGGCCCGTACGCTGCTGCGCGCCGCCGACCACCACGGGGATCGGGTTTCGACCGTCTTCACCTGCATCACGGCGGCCGCCGCCTGCGCGCAGCTCGGACACCACGAGGAGGCGGCCACGCTGGCCGCCCGCGCCCACGAGGCGCTCGACCCCGCGGACCGGGTACTGGCCCCACGTGTGGTGTACACCATGGGGGTGGTCGCCGTTGCGCGGCCGGACGGCCTGGACGAGGCCATCGGCCACTGCCGGAGCGCGCACGCCCTGGCGTGCGAGAACGGCGAGCCCGGTATGGCCGCCCAGTGCTCCGTCAGCCTCGCCCGCGCTCAGCTCGCGCTCGGCCGGCCGGACCAGGCGCTGGAGGCCGCCCGGGACGCCCTTGCCCACTGCCCGCCCGGCGACAATCCGGTCGGCATCGCCCTGGCGCAACGCGTGTTGGGCGACGCACTGGCGGCACTCGGCCGGTACGACGAAGCGGTGACGGAGTACCGAACGGCGCTCGACGTCTGCCGGGCGCACGGACTGCACGCACAGCGCGCCCATACGCTGCTGTCCCTCGCCTCGGCGCTGGCCGCCGTCGGCCGTCCGGAACAGGCCCGCACCTGTGCGGCGGAGGCAGCGGCCGCCCTGGCTCAACTCGGCGACCCCACGGGCGAGGAGCGGGCGCGCACCTTCATGAACCGCCTCGCGGCGGCCGGTCCGGCAGCCCCGCCCATTGCACCGGACGGCAGCCGGTAGCGAGCACTGATGTTCCGTCCGGCCCGGCGGCCTGGTGCACGGGGGCTGCGGCGGGCCAGCTCACCGCGACGGTGTCCGGTAGCCGGGTTTCCCCCGGGCAGGGCCACTCCGGCGCGGTCTCGCCCGGCAGACGGAGCGGCGGCGGTGTGGGGCTCGGCGGGGGGCTCGGCGGGGGGCTCGGGGTGGGGGAGTCGGCCGGGTCCCCCACCAGGCCGCAGCCGCTGACCACGGCCACGGTCAGGGCCAGGGGTATCCATCGGCTTCGAGGCAGCCGGGACTGGGGAAGTGAGTTCATGACGCGCGCTCCGGGCTGTCGTGCCGGTCCCCGTGCAGCGCGTCGAGGAACCGGTCCATCTCCGGTCGCCAGGCGCGGCGGACGTTGAGCCAGGCAGCCTCGGTGTCCCCGGGGAAACGAAACCGGAAGGTACTCCACAGGGGGCGCCGCCGGACCTCGCCGATCCGCGTGCGGACCTGCTCGTGCTCGACGTCGTACCGCAGCTTCCCCGGCCGGTATCCCGTCGATGCCACCTTGTGGAACAGCACGGAGCGGTCGGTGAGGGTGACGAAGAAGGTGTCGTTGTCGCCGATACCGCAGGACAGCAGCGTGGACAGGAGCGGATGTCGTCCCGACCCCACGGCCAGGGTCACCACCGGGTGGGCGAGCGGGTCGGATTGCCGTACGGCCTCGGTGACTTGGACCAAGGTAGTGGATTTGATGAGCCCCATGGGTCTCTCCTCGGTAGGGGAAAACGTGAAAGGTGGGCAGTTGATCAAGGTACGTACGGGGGAGCGCGGTGACGTCGTGGTCGTCACCGAAGACTTTTCGGGGCCGCGGACCACAGCTGATCTGCCGTCATAGCTGCTCTTGCGGAACGGCGTTCGCCAGCGCTCGCGTCAGCCCCGCGCGACCGTCGATGGCGAGCTTCCCGTAGACGTTGGTCAGGTGCACCTCCACGGTGCGCAGACCGACGAAGAGGCGCTGGGCGATCTCGCGGTTGGTCATGCCCCGGCCGGCCAGGTCCGCCACCCGCCGCTCGGTGGGGGTCAGTGCCCCCACGCCGTGGAACGTCCGGGTGCGCGGCCGGTCACCAGCGGCACGGAGCTCCGCGAGCGCCTGATCGGCCAGCGACGTCGCCGTGCACTCATGGGCGACACTCACCGCCCGCCGCAGGTGCGCACGGGCCTCGGACAGCCGGCCGACCTTGCGGGCGAGGACCCCGCAGTCGGCCAGCGCCTGGGCGTACCGCACCCGCGCGGGCGTGCCGTCGAGGAGCCGTACGGCCTCGCCGAGCAGATCGAGTCCCTCCCGCCCGCCGACCACCACTCCCAGGGCGCGCAAGGCCACCCCGGTCACCTCGGGCACACCCCAGACACGGGCGAGCCGCAGCTCCTCCTCCGCCAGCGCCCTGGCCGCCTCGCCCTGCCGCAGCGCCGCGTACACCACGGCGGCCTCCGAACGCCAGGGAAAGAAACCGGGGTTGGACATCCCGCGGGCGGAGGTCCGTTCACCGCACAGCAGGAAGTCGGCCAGCCCCTCCTCCAACCGCCCCTGGGCGCAGCGCAGCCAGCCACGCACCATCAGTACGTAGTCGTTGATCCAGTTGCCGTTCAGCCGGCCGCTCAAGTCGCCGCGTACCAGCAGGTCCTCGGCGTCGGCGAGCTTGCCCTGCCGGAGCAGAGTTTCCGCCAGCGTCGTGATCGCGAACGTGCTGAGGCCGTTGCACGGGCCGACGCCGATACTGCCGAGTGCTCCCAGCGCGGCCTCCGCGTCGGCCTGGCAGTCCGCGAGACGGCCGAGCCGGCAGTGGATGTTCGCCCGGGTGGTGAGGGCGTGGGCGTAGTGGAAGGCCGAGGTCCCGGGGTGCGCCGCCCGCACGGCCGCGTCGGCGTACGTCAGCGCCAACTCCGTCTCTCCGGCGGCCCCCAGGGAGATCACCGCGCCGGTGTAGACGACGGACTCGTCGTCCTCCGGGGTCATGCCCTGGCTCAGCGCCAGCCGGGCCAGGTCCACCACTTCCTGCGTGGATGTTCCCGCCATGGCCGCGCGCAGGCTCAACAGGGCGGCCAGGGGCCGCTGCACAGGACCGCCGGCCGCGTCGGAGACGTCCAGCTCCATCAGCCGGGGGACCACGGCCGGGGCCGAGGTGGCCTCGCTCAGGCTGGTGTGGATGAAGTCGATCTCCAGCCGCATGGCCTGGGCGGGATCCGTCCGCCGGACGGCCTCGCTGGTGCGCCGCAACGTCTCCAGCGCGTCGGGATGCCGGTCGAGGGCCAGGAACGCGCCGGCCAGCTTTCGGGCGGTGGCGGTCTGTTTCGCCGGATCCGTGGACAGTTCCAGGCTGCGCTCCAGATTGCGGACGGCGACCGGGAGGCTGGAGGTGAGTTCCAGTTCACCCAGCGTCGCCAGCAGGGTGGCCCGCAGTTCCGCCGTGAGCTCCTCGCGCAGCGCGCGGCGCAGAAAGACGGCGGCGCGCGCGTCGTCGCCCTGCTCCACGGCCAGCGCCGCCGCCCGGCCGAGCACCTCCGGCACCCAGGGTTCGCCCAGGGGACTGAGCAGCAGATGAGCGGCTATCCGCAGCAGCGGCGCCTCGCGGGCCAGCAGGTGCCCGGCCGCCCGGAGGTGGAGGTCCATCCGCCGGCTCGGCAGCACCACCGCGGCGACCGCCGCCGACAGGACGTCGCAGACGAAGGACAGGCCGTGCTCCGTCCCGGTCATCCAACCCGTGCCCACCAGCCGGTGCGCGGCGTCCGCGACGGCCGGCTCCGGCAGGCCGGTGACCTCAGTGATCAGGTCGGTGCCCGGCGCGTCGCCGAGCACCGCGACGGCCTGGGCCGTGGTCACGGCGTGCGGATCGACGTCCTGCATCCGGGTGAGCACGGCCGAGCCGAGGCCGGCCGGGACATGGTCGGTGATCCGGTCCGCCAGTTCCGTCCGGGGGCGCTGCCCGGAAGTCCGGAGCTCGCGCAGCACGGCATGCAGCAGGAGGGGGTTGCCGGCGGTGGCCTCCCGGCAGGCGACGGTGAACGGCCGCTCCGGGGCCTCACCCAGCACCTGGGTCGCCAGAGCCTCGACGGCGTCGTCGGCGAGGCCGTCGAGCGTCAGTCGGTGCCGGAACAGCGACTCGACGGCGGCCACGGCAGGCGCATGCGGATGGGCATCCCTGGGCCCGAGGGTGGCGAGGACGACCAGCGGCAGGTTGTCGGCCCTGCGCAGCAGGTACCGCAGCCAGAGGAGGGAGTGCGGATCGGCCCACTGGAGATCGTCGACGGCGATCAACAGCCGTCTCTCATCCGCCAGTCGGACCGACAGCCGGTACAGGCTGTCGAGGATCTCCGCGTCCTGCCCGGTCACCGTGGACGCCGGCCCGTCCGGCCGCTGCGCCCAGGGGGCGAGCACCCGGGCGGCGTCCAGAGTCCCGTCGCGGAACGGCGGAACCGACGGGTCGTCCGCAGTCAGGTGCTCGAAGAGCCGGCGGACCACGCCGAAGGGCAGGTCGCGCTCCAGCGGGTCCGCGACCGCCGACACGACGCAGGTTCCGGGGTCCTGACGGATGTCCGCCAGGGCGGCCCGCAGCAGTGCGGTCTTCCCGCTTCCCCAACTCCCGCTGATGACAGCGGAGTCACCGCCGGTCCAGGGGGCCCCGAGCAGCCGAGCGAGCGCGCTCAGCTCACGTTCCCGCCCGATCAGCACCGGACCACGCCCCGTTCCGTAGGGGGAGCGGTCTCTGCGGGGTTGGTCGGCATGTCACACCACGACTGTCTGGAGGGCGGCCCCATCCGGTGACGGGGACACGCTGTCTTACCTGGCTGTGGAGCGGCCGGCCCAACGGCGACATGCAGGGGGCCACGTTTCGCCGGGGCCGGCAGCTCTGCCCAGAAGGGTGGCCTCGGCGTGTAAGGAATCGATAATTTTCCGGTAAGGGGGCCGGGACGGCTCGCAACGGCCCGCGGCCGCGAGATCTTTCGGTGCGTTGCCCCGTACAGCGGTCCCTTAATCCTTCGGTACGGCCCGTCATCCATCGTGGCCGGTCCAGCCCCACACTTTGGCTGAACAAGGGTCATGCGACCGGGTGCCGTGCAACACCGCGTGGCTGTCAGGAGCCGGCTCATCCTGTCCCGTGCTCCGCGCCGACCCGAGTCCCCCCGCCGCTCACCGACCGGCGGGGGTGCCCGTTCACCGCCGCCGTGAACCGGCGAGCACCACCGCCCCGTGGCCAGTCCGGCTGCCGGGCCACACCGAGCCCCACCACTGGAAAGGCCCATGACCACGCACGCCTCCCTTCCCGGCAGCCCCACGGCCGACGCGCCCGGCAGCACGGGAACCCCGCCCGCCACGGACGACCTCACCGCCACGGTGTTCCGGACAGCGCAGCAGGGCCGGCCGTTCGCCGAACTCCGGCGCTCGCAGCGGGTGTTCGCCGCGGTGGCGACCACCGCGGTGCTCAGCCTGTACCTGCTGTACGTCCTGCTGTCCAGCTACGCGCCCGGCCTCATGACCGGCAAGGTCGTCGGCAATCTGAATGTCGCGCTCTTCCTGGGACTCGCCCAGTTCGCCGCGACCTTCCTGGCCGCGTGGCTCTACACGCGGCATGCGAACCGCCGGCGGGACCCCCTCGCGGAACAGATCAGGGAAGGCGTCGAGCAGGCCCGGATCCGTGCGCACAGCCACGTCGGGGCGGAGGGAACCGCGGCATGATCACTCACCTTCGACAGACAGCCCTGGCCGCCCCGGGTGCGGACGGCGGCCGTTGGCTGACCATCGGCCTGTTCCTGGCCGTGGTGGCGGCCACGCTGGGCGTCACCCTGTGGGCGAGCCGGCAGACCAAGGGCACCACGGACTTCTACACCGGCGGCCGATCGTTCTCAGGGTTCCAGAACGGCCTGGCCATCTCCGGCGACTACATGTCGGCCGCCTCGTTCCTGGGTGTCACCGGCACCATCGCGCTCTTCGGGTACGACGGTTTCCTGTACTCCGTCGGCTTCCTCGTCGCCTGGATCCTGGCGCTGGTCCTGGTGGCCGAACCACTGCGCAATGCGGGCCGGTTCACCATGGCCGATGTCCTCGCGTTCCGTCTGCGCCAGCGGCCGGTGCGTACCGCCGCGGGCATCTCGACCATCGTGGTATCCGTGGTCTACCTCCTCGCCCAGATGGTTGGCGCGGGTTCCCTGGTGGCCCTGCTGCTCGGCGTCTCCGGTGACGCGCCCAGGAAGTGGATCATCCTGGGCGTCGGCATCCTGATGATCCTCTACGTCGTCGTGGGCGGCATGAAGGGCACCACCTGGGTGCAGATCGTCAAGGCCGCGATGCTGATGGTCGGAACGCTGGTGCTGACCGTTCTGGTGATGAGCAAGTTCGGGTGGAACCTCTCCTCGCTCCTCGGCTCGGCGGCCGAGGCCAGCGGCAAGGGCCATGCCTTCCTCTCGCCCGGCCTGAAGTACGGCGCCGGCCCGACCACCAAGCTGGACTTCATCAGCCTCGGTGTCGCGCTGGTCCTGGGCACCGCGGGCCTGCCGCACATCCTGGTCCGCTTCTACACGGTGCCGACCGCCAAGACTGCCCGGACCTCGGTGAACTGGGCGATCGGCCTCATCGGCGGCTTCTACCTGATGACTCTCGTGCTGGGCTTCGGCGCGGCGGCGCTGGTGGGGCACTCGGCGATCGAGGCCGCCAACCCGGCGGGCACCACGGCCGCGCCGATGCTGGCCGAAGCGCTAGGCGGCGGCCCCGGATCCACCATGGGCGCCACACTGCTGGCGGTGACCTCCGCAGTTGCCTTCGCCACGATCCTGGCGGTGGTGGCCGGCCTCACCCTCACCTCGTCCGCCTCCTTCGCCCACGACCTGTTCGCCCACGCGGTGCGCAAGGGGAAGGCGAGTGAGCGCGAGGAGATCAGAACGGCGCGGTTCGCCGCGGTCGGGATCGGCATGGTGGCCGTCGTACTGAGCATGTTCGCCGACAAGCTCAACACCGCTGCGCTGGTGGCACTGGCCTTCGCCGTCGCGGCGTCGGCCAATCTGCCGACGATCCTGTACAGCCTGTTCTGGAAGCGGTTCAACACCACCGGCGCGTTGTGCAGCATCTACGGCGGCCTGCTGACCTCGGTGGTGCTGGTGATCTTCTCCCCGGTCGTCTCCGGCACCCCGGCGTCGCTGGTGCCCGGTGCGGACTTCCACTGGTTCCCCCTGGAGAACCCCGGCCTGGTCTCCATCCCGATCGGCTTCCTGGCCGGCTGGCTGGGCACCCTCGCCTCCCGCGAGACCGACCCGGACAAGTACGCGGAGCTGGAAGTCCGTTCCCTCACCGGTGCCGGCGCGCACTGACCCCCGGCTCCGCGACGCCGTGGCCACCGCACCGCACCCCCTGGTCCTCACCCGACGAACCACTGCAAGGAGCAGCACGTCGTGAACAACGCAAGCCTGGCGAACCTCCTCCATGAGGAACGGAGGTTCGCCCCGCCGGCCGCCCTGGCGGCGGATGCCAACGTCACCGCCGACGCCTACCAGAAGGCCGACGCCGACCGGCTCGGCTTCTGGGCGGAGCAGGCCCGCCGCCTCAGCTGGGCGGTGGCGCCGACCGAGACGCTGGACTGGTCCGACCCGCCCTTCGCCTCCTGGTTCGCCGACGGCAAGCTGAACGTCGCCTACAACTGCGTCGACCGCCATGTGGAGAACGGCCTGGGCGATCGGGTCGCCCTCCACTTCGAGGGCGAGCCGGGCGACAGCCGCTCGATCACGTACGCCGAGCTCCAGCGCGAGGTCGTCAAGGCCGCCAACGCGTTGACGGAGCTCGGTGTGCACGCGGGCGACCGGGTCGCGATCTACCTGCCGATGATCCCCGAAGCGGTCATCGCCATGCTGGCCTGCGCCCGCCTGGGCGCCCCGCACTCCGTCGTCTTCGGCGGCTTCTCCGCCGAAGCGGTCGCCGCCCGCATCCAGGACGCGGACGCCAAGCTGGTCATCACCGCCGACGGCGGCTACCGCCGCGGCAAGCCCTCGGCTCTCAAGCCGGCCATCGACCGCGCGGTGACGAAGTGCCCCACCGTCGAGCACGTCCTGGTGGTGCGCCGTACGGGCGGGCCGACCGTCTGGCACGGGGGCCGCGACGTGTGGTGGCACGACATCGTCGACCGGCAGAGCGAGACGCACACCCCCGAGGCGTTCCCCGCCGAGCACCCGCTGTTCATTCTCTACACCTCCGGGACGACGGGTAAGCCCAAGGGCATCCTGCACACCACCGGCGGCTACCTCACCCAGGTGTCGTACACCCACCACGCCGTCTTCGACCTCAAGCCGGAGACCGACGTCTACTGGTGCACCGCCGACGTCGGCTGGGTGACGGGCCACTCGTACATCACCTACGGCCCCCTCTCCAACGGCGCCACCCAAGTCCTGTACGAGGGCACCCCGGACACCCCGCACCAGGGCCGCTTCTGGGAGATCGTCGAGAAGTACGGTGTCACCATCCTGTACACCGCCCCCACCGCCATCCGCACCTTCATGAAGTGGGGCGACCACATACCGGCCGAGTACGACCTGTCGTCGCTGCGCGTTCTGGGTTCGGTCGGCGAGCCGATCAACCCCGAGGCATGGGTCTGGTACCGGGAGCACATCGGCGGCGGCCGATGCCCGATCGTGGACACCTGGTGGCAGACCGAGACCGGCGCGATGATGCTCAGCCCGCTGCCGGGCGTCACGGCCACCAAGCCCGGCTCCGCACAGCTGCCGCTGCCCGGCATCTCGGCGACCGTCGTGGACGACGACGCCAACGAGGTCCCCGACGGCGCCGGTGGCTACCTCGTCCTGACCGAGCCGTGGCCGTCGATGCTGCGCACGATCTGGGGCGACGACCAGCGCTACCTCGACACGTACTGGTCCCGCTTCGAGGGCAAGTACTTCGCCGGTGACGGCGCGAAGAAGGACCAGGACGGCGACATCTGGCTGCTCGGCCGGGTCGACGACGTGATGCTGGTCTCCGGCCA
Organism: Streptomyces bugieae; assembly: GCF_036352915.1. NCBI lineage: Bacteria > Bacillati > Actinomycetota > Actinomycetes > Kitasatosporales > Streptomycetaceae > Streptomyces > Streptomyces bugieae. Next base: position 106,189 of record NZ_JAZBJP010000002.1, on the reverse strand, counting down.
CAACATCTCCACCACCGAGGTCGAGTCCGCCCTCGTCTCCCACCCCGCGGTCGCCGAGGCGGCCGTGGTCGGCGCGAACGACCCGACCACCGGCCAGGCCATCTGCGCCTTCGTCATCCTGCGCGGCACCGCTTCGGAGTCCGACGCCCTCGCGGAAGAACTCCGCACACACGTCGCCGGGGAACTCGGCCCGATCGCCAAACCCAAGCGCATCCTCACGGTGACCGCCCTGCCCACCACTCGCTCGGGCAAGATCATGCGCCGCCTCCTCCGCGATGTGGCGGAAAACCGCGCCCTGGGCGACGTCAGCACCCTCACCGATGCCTCGGTCATGGATCTCATCCAGGCCGCACTGCCCACCGCCCCGGACGAGGACTGACGACCGACGCCCCGGCCGTCAACAAGCGGTAGCGGGGCCCCGCGCGGGGTGTGAGCCCCGGGCGGGGCCCCGCGCCGTGCGGCGGCGCGACCGTCGGCCCGCCGGAGGCATCGCGGCCGCGAGCGGCAGTGCCGTCGCCGGACTCACCCTCGCCGGTGTTTCCACGTCGGGCCGTCTTGGCAATGACGACCAGAGAGTTCCACCATGCATCAAGCAAAAGACCGCTTTCTCCTGAAAAGGCTTGTCCTGGCAGGCTGTGGAGTCGCCCTGACAGCAGCCGCCGCCCTCTCCATTTCCCTGCTCTCCGGCGGGGCCAGTGCGGCCTCCGAGAAGATCTGCCTGACCGGCTCCCTCCACTTTGACTACCGGTCAGCCGAGAGCGGACCCGAAAAACCGTGGCAGACCAGACCGGTACGCAACGCCAACGTCGAACTGTGGGGCCGGGAAGGCGCGTTGGGCAGCGCGCGAAAACTCAACACCCAAGCCCTGTTCACGGATGTCGCCAACGGCGGCTTCAAGGCGTGCTACACCCCCGAGAGATCGCGGGCGATGGACATGATGTGGGTCCGGGTCTCGGCGGAGAGCAGCAGGCTCTGGAAGGTCACCAACGGCAAAGGAGCCACCTTCACCTGGAACTCTCCGATACAGACCGCCGTTTCGGCCAGCAGATCGTTGGGAACCAGGAGGCCGCGGTCCGGTGACATGCGTGCCTGGCATGCCTTCGACACCGGAAACGAACTGTGGTGGAAGCGTGGCAACCCGAAGAGCAACTGCTGGAGCGCCCGCGAGACCGACGACAACGAATGCACCGAACTGACCATGCAATGGGTCTCATCGGCACCGTCCGGTACCGTCTACGACCCCCAGCACAACACCGTCCACCTGACCGGTGACGCGCCCGACTCCGAACACACGGTGCTGCACGAGAGCGCGCACTTCCTCCAGCACAGGCTGTTCGGCGGCTGGTTCCCGCAGGTCACCCGCTGTATCAGGCACTGGGTCGACAAGGCGAGTTCCGAAACCTGCGCGTGGACGGAAGCCTTCGCCGACTCGGCCGCCGCCTACGTCCTGGGCGACTACCGATACGTCGGGCCGAACGGAATACCCATCAGCTTCGCTCACGGCCCCACGTACGACGACGGCGACACGGTCCAGGGCAACGTGGGCGGCTCACTGCTCGACCTGTGGCGCAACGTCGACGGCGGCACCTGGAACCGCACCATCGCACTGCTGAGCACCCACAACATCTCCACGTTCCGCGAGTACTTCACATTGCGGCCCACCGCACACCTCGTCACTGACGACAAGGCCCGCCAGATCCTGCGGAACCACACCATCAACTACTGAGACCTCTCCTCATGTGGCCGGCTGAGTCGGTTGTCGGTCGTGGTGGGGATCGTTGAACGACTGGTGTCCGAGGTCAGCACAGGGGGCCGCGCAGCGTGCTGCCACTCCCGCGTGCTCAGCTCACGGGGTTCGCCGATCGCGCACCGCGGCCGCCACTGTCAGAGCGGTACCGATGAGGATGGGCAGAATCATCGCGGCGAACAGCCAGCCGGGTACTTCGGGATCGGTGGTGGAACGCCACAGCACTCCGGAGCCGATCAGGAGCGAGATGCCCGTGCAGGCGTTGAGGGCCAACAATGCCCGGGCGATGCGGAGTGCCGAGGCGCGGGTGCGAGGCCGGTTGAGCGAGGACTGCACCAGCCCGTTGCCGAACGGCGCGGTCCCTTTCGGCAGCTCGGCCTGCGGGGTCACCCGCAAGGTCAGTTCCGCGCAGGCGGTCAGCAGAACCGTCGCCCCGAGGTACACGAACACGGGCACAAACGCGCTGCCGATCGACCGGTCCGTCCAGGCGTCCACCCGGTCGATGCCGATGTGCTGCGGTATACGGCTCGGCAGGTGGGGATAGCGGAGGATGCCCCAGAGGGCCAGTGCGGCGAGCAGTGTGACATTGGGAAGGAGCCACCGTCGGACGGGAGATGAGAAGACCATGGAGCCAATTGTCCAATGGTGACGGGTTATTGATGGTGCTGCCTCGCGTATGAGCCCTGACAATAAGGGTGTTGGGAAGACCGGTCGGTTCTGCCTGATCGGTCCCTGGACCGGTTTGTGCGGCTTTCCGGGTTACTTCATGAGGTGGTCCTCGTTGTCAGGACGAGCCGACGACGGAACGCCTGAAGGAGATGCGTGTGACCGCTGGGGACCGTACTCATCCGGAGGGTGTGGCACTGGATCTTCCATTGGGAGGGACGATCCTCCCGCTGGACCGGGTCAACCCGCAGCACGCGCACCTGCGTGCGCAGCACGACCAGTGGTTTGCCGAGCGACTGATCGGACGGCGACGCGACAAGGTGCTGGACCAAATCAAGCGGCACGACATGATCGGGCTCGCCACGCGGGCGGCCCCCTCGGCGGACACCGGCTATCTCCTGGATGCCGCCCTGTTCACCACGACCGGGTTCATCGTGGATGACGTCCTGGAGGATCCGGAGACCTCGCCGCTTCTGATCGACGCCTACCTGGCCGTTGCTGACGAGTCCGACATGACTGTGGAGTCGGAGGACCTGCGTCTGTGGGCGGACTCGCTGACGCAGGCACGAGCACATCTCACACCGGGGCAGAAGGCCCGTCACTGCCGAGGACTCTCCGAGTGGGTGAGGTGCCATGCCGGGAGGGGGCGGCAGTTGGAGCACACGCGGGACCTCAGCTCCTACCTGGACTTCCGCCGCACGGACTCCGGCTTCACCTTCCTCACGGTGGGTGTGGAACGCAGTATCGGTGTCGATCTGGAGCAGGTGACGTACTCGCCGGACCTGGAGAGGCTGCACGCCGCGTGCTTGGCACATGGAACGCTGGTCAACGACCTGTTCTCCTATCGCAAAGAGCGCGACGCGCCAGTTCCCATGAACGCCGTGCACGTGTTGCAGCGCACCGAGGGCCTCACCCTGCAGGGAGCCGTGGACAAAGTCTGCGGGCTGATCCGCGAAGCCGAGCGCGATGTCGACCGTCTCCTGCGAGTCTGGAAAGAGGCAGACGGAGCTGCGCAGGCGCTGTACGCCTATGCGCATGCCTGGTGGGAGCTTCTGGGGGGTCATCTGCGCTGGACGTTGGAAAGCGAGCGGTACCACGGCCGCGGCCATGTCTGGGACGGAACGGTTCCCACCGCAATGGTGCTGTACCCGGACCGCACCGTTCTTCTGGCGGCGTGAGAACGGACCGGCCGGCATGCACCTCGCGAACGGCGCCACCCTTGAGGTGCGGGGGCTGCGCCACGCCTACGGGCGTCGTGTCGTCCTACGCGGCGTCGACCTCACCGTACGGCCGGGCGCGCTGGTCGGAGTCGTGGGTGAGAACGGTACGGGCAAGTCGACCCTGCTGAAGATCCTCTCCGGTGAACTGCGCCCGCAGCGCGGCAATGTCCGCCGCGCGGGCCGCTTCGGGTACTGCCCCCAGGACGTCGTGCTCAACGACGCACTGACTGTCCGCCAGCACCTGGAGTTCTTCCGAACGGCGTTCGCCCTGTCCGACCTGCGGTACACGGACGAGATCATGGAGGTCTTGAGGTTCTCCGAGTACGCCGACGAGCGTGCCGGGCTGCTCAGCGGCGGGACGCGACAGAAACTGAACCTCACCCTCGCGCTCATGCACGATCCCCGGCTGCTGCTCCTGGACGAGCCCTACCAGGGGTTCGACTGGGAGACGTACCAGCGGTTTTGGCATCTCGCGGCCCGGCTGCGCGATGCCGGCCGATCCGTTCTGGTCGTCTCCCACCTGGCCTACGACGCCGAACGCCTCGACGAACTGTGGCGCCTGCAGGACGGTGTGCTGCACTCCGTGAGCGAGGTGCCTGAGTGAGACGACACCTCGCCCTGTTCGCCACGGCCACCAGGTATCACCTCGTCGAGCACGCCCGCAACCGCTTCGCCATGTTCCTGGTGGTCCTCTACATCCCCACCTGGGTCACCCTCTGCTACGCCAACGTCCCCGACAAGCCGACCCCGTACCGGCTCCGGGACACCGGCCGGATACTGGCGCCCCCGGGCAATGAACTCACCCAGATCTCCGGCGCCATCAACGCCGTCACCCTGATCACCGGATTCATGATGTTCGCCGCCACCTTCGCCGGCGGTCGCTTCGACCGCCGCCTGGTCATGGCCGGCTATCCCCGTACGCACCTCGCGCTCGCCAAGATCACCTCACTGGCCCTCGCCTCCGCCGCCGTCGCCGCCTACGCCACCGCCGTCATGTGGCCCGCCTGGCCCTCGCGTCAGCCCCTCCTCCTGGCCACCGTGCTCTTCGGCGACGCCATGACCTACGGCGCGCTCGGCGTCATCTTCGGGTCCCTCCTCCGCCGGGAGGTGGAGGGCATGTTCGCGATGCTTATGACCAGCGTCATCGACATCGCCCTGCAAAGCCCCCTGGCGAACTCCGGTGTCGACAGCGCCTTCGTCCGCTTCCTGCCGTCCTGGAGTGCCATGCAAGCGGCGGTCACCGCAGGCTTCTCCGACGACTCCGTTTCCGCCTACCTCATGGTCCAACTCGCCTGGTTCACCACCACCGCTCTCCTCGCCCTCCTCGCATTCCACCACCGCACCCGCAACGCCCTTCCGAAGGCAGTGCGGTCACCCACCGCCCCGCTGCCGCACCACGACACGCGGACAACTGCTCGCCGAGCCGCCGACCCACGGTGATGCCCGCCGAAGGCCGATGGGTGCGACTGGACGGGGCGGTGCTCAGCGCTGCTGCGGGGTGCGCAGTGCGTGCTCCCAGTGCTGGGTGTCCGCGTACTCGCGGGCCTCGGTGATTTTGCCGTCGTGGACGACGAACACCGCGATGTTGCGGTTGTCGTAGGGGTTGCCGTTCTTGACCGTGGCACGCGAGGTCCACTCGACCAGGTTGCGTCCTCGGCGAAGCTGTCCCGGACAATCGCGTCCTTGCCGCCTGCCAGAGCGTCGAAGTAGCGAAGAACGACCTTCTCGGCATCGGCGCGGGGCGTGTTCATGAGCGTCTCCCTCTTCCCCTGGGTGCGGTGTGAACCGCTGCGCGTTGTGAGGGGTCCAGTTCACCGCAACGGGCGGGTGCGTCCAAGGCGCACTTTGTTCGTAGACTCATCGAGGTTCGTGATGAATGAGGGGTGATCGGGGTGGAGCTGCGACAGGTCCGGTACTTTTTGGCGGTTGCCGAGGAGTTGCACTTCGGGCGGGCCGCCGAACGGTTGCACGTCGTCCAGCCCACCGTCAGCCAACAGATCCGGAGGCTGGAACGCGAGCTCGGCCTGGAGCTGTTCGACCGCACCACCCGCCACGTCACGCTGACCACCGCAGGCAGCGCGTTCCTGCCCCACGCCCGCACGATCACGGGGGCAGAGCAGGCGGCGTTGGAAACCATGGCTGCCCTGCGCGCCGAACAGGAAACGGTGCTGCGCATCGGCACCAATGTCGGCCTGGGCGTACGCCTGGAACACCTCCTCACGACGCTGGCCGAGCGGGCTCCGCACGTCACGGTGGAACTCACCAGCGCCGAGCCCGCCACGCGGCTGCAACACGTACGGGACGGCGAGCTGGACGCCGCCTTCGTCCGCGGGGTCGATCAGAGCCCCGGCCTCGACCTCATCCCCGTCTGGCAGGATCCCCTCGTGGTGGCGCTCCCCGCCGCCCACCCGCTGGCCGCTCAACAGACCGTCGACATCGCTGACCTGGCCGCCATGCCCTTGCGTATCGTCCCCCGCGCGTCCAATCCCCACCTGGTCGATCTGGTCACCGCCGCCTGCCGGGACGCCGGCTTCGAACCCGTCCTGGGGCCCGCCTTCACCACCGACCAGGACACCCTCGCCGCCATCGGTACCGGCAAACCCGCCTGGACCGTCTTCTATGCCACCCAGGCCGAACTCCTGCCGACCACCCGCACCGTCTTCCGGCCCTTCACCCCACCCGCGCCGGCCATGGACACGTACCTTGCCGTGCGCCCCACCACACCCGCCCGCCGTCTCGCCCCCCTCCTGGACGCCTGCCAAACCCATCGGACCTGAGCGCCCAACGGCGCCACTGCACCTTGACCAGCCATTGGGAGTGTTGCCAGTCGCCATCGTCGAGCGAGGCCCGGCCCAGGGTGTGGAACACCCCGTTGCCGCTGGTCGCAGTCGGCTACGGCTCCGGCTCCCCGATGTCCTCCAGCCAGAGTTCCGGTCGGGCCGCGATGAAGTCGCGCATCAGCGCCACGCATTCGGCGTCGTCCAGCACCACGATCTGCACACCGTGCTCCGCGAGCCATGCCTGGCCACCGTCAAAGGACCGGGCCTCTCCGATCACCACCCGCGAGATGCCGAACTGCCGCACGAGGCCGGAGCAGTACCAGCACGGGGCGAGCGTCGTGACCATGGTCGTCCCGCTGTACGTACGCTGCCGTCCGGCTGCCCGGAAGGCGGCAGTCTCGGCGTGCATGGAGGGATCACCGTCCTGCACACGCCGGTTTCGCCCCCTCCCGAGCAGGGCACCGTCCGCGCCGTACAGCGCCGCCCCGATGGGGATGCCGCCCTCCTTCAGCCCAACTCGGGCCTCCTCCAGTGCGACGTCGAGCAGGGCACGTTCCCGAATGAGATCCATGTCCCCATTGTTCTCTTTGGGGGTTTCGTACTCAATGGAGCGAGCGGCTGAAGGCGGACAGCGCTGGCAGAGCGACACAGACCGGGCGGCACCCGGGACGGCAGCCGGGCGTTTCCGCGTAGTGAGGCCGATAACTTGACGGTAGGTGTCAGGTATCTCCCGCAGAGTGAACCCATCGGCCCGCACACCGTCGGGCACGTACGAAAGGTGCCTCCATGAACGCGCTCGACCCCCGTCCCCCGTTCCTCAACGCACTGAAGCAGTTGGAGGAGCTGCTGAAAGACCTCGACCCCGCCCTCCTCGGCCGGCCGACCCCCTGCGACGCGTACGACTTGCGGGCACTGCTGAGCCACACGGTCGGCGCGATCCACCGGATCGCCTACATCGGCGAGGGCGGCCGCGGCATGGATGTCCCCGCGGCGGCCGGTGTCATCGCCGACACCGACTGGGCCGGGGCGCTCGGCCGGGCCCGCGCCCGCGCGGCAGCGGCCTGGGCGGACGACGACAAGCTCGACCGGGACTTCGAGGTGCCGTGGGGCGTGGCCGCGGGCCGGATCGCCCTGAGCGGCTATGTGATGGAGATCGTCACCCATACCTGGGACATCGCCCAGGTCATCGCCCCCGAGGCCGAGCTCGACGAGGGGCTGGGCCACTTGGCCTTCACCATCGCGCAGAAGGTCCTGCCGGCGGAGCCGCGTGGTGGTGAGATGCCCTTCGCCGCGGTCCGCCCCGTCCCGGACGACGCCGACATCCACCGCCGACTGGCCGGCTGGCTCGGCCGCGCCGTCTGACCCTCCCTGTCTGGGCGCGAGCCGGCTCCTTCTCGGAGGCGGCTGCGAGACGGCAACGGCTGCGAGACGGCAGCGGCAGAGGTGGGCAGCCGCTGGGTGGGGTGTGCGCAGGGCATCATCGCCGCAGAGCCTCATGTCGCGGGCTGCGCGGCCGAGGTGCCGCCAGGAGGCGAGCCCGAGCTCGTGCACCCCACGCGGCTGAGCGGCTGATGTTCTTCCGGTCGGCATGCACCGGTGCTGGGTACACGTTCGGGTGACATGGCGTTAGCTCCGTACGACGGACAGGAAAGCCTTTGTCGGATCCGCTACATCCCACGGGTGCGCCTTGATCGAAAGACCACGCGGCCGCCCGCGCACCGACAGAAGGGGCCTGCTTTGCAGCGCATTTTCCGCACGCTGGTGACCGCCGCCCTCCTCGCCCTCGCCATCATCGCGCTTGCCGCTCCCGCTCAAGCGGTTGGTCATATCGGCGGTGGCGTCGGCGTGGGCCTTGGTGCCCTGGTTGGCCTGGTGTCAGCTCTCGGTGTGCGGCTCTGACTGGTCGTTTCGGAATCAGGTGCGCAGGTGCCTCAGGCAGAGAGGCACGGTCATTCGGTGACGGTGGCGGGCACGTCGTCCCAGGCCATGGAGGACATCCGCCACCCTGACGGGGTCCGGAGGAACTGGGTGGTCTTGCGGCCGGAGCCCTCGAACCACTCGCCGTGGTGGAAGCCGGATTTGCGGTATTCGCTGAACCGGTGCGCGATCGATCCGAAGATCTCGGTCCGCTCGGCGACCTCCCATTCGCGGAATTCCGTCAGCGTCCCGTCTGTGAGCATCTTCTGCCGGGGCTCGATGAACGCGTCGAGGTCGTAGATCACGGGCTCGTCCTCGACGTTCGCGATGATCCTCCCCTGCGGAATGAAGACATCGCGGATGACCCCGAGTTCCGGCCGGCCGCCGCCGGTGTTGTTGAAGGCGCCCATGAACACGCCCATCAGCCGATCGAGCTCTGCCTGGATGCGGGACCCGGACACGTCCCCGAGAGACGGAGACGGCCATTCTTGGGAAAGGACCGACCAGACCTCGCTGTCGTGCCGCGTGCCTCGGTACGACGAATGCTGCCGCAGCACGCCGTCGCGGGTCATGCCCAGTCGGCGCGCGACGTCGATGCTGCGGGTGTTGCCCGCCGCGACCCACCATTCGACGCGGCTCATCCCGCGTTCCTGGAAGGCCCAGTCGATCAACATCCGGCAGGCCTGGGTCACCAGGCCCTTTCCCTCCCCGGCCTGCTCCAGCCAGCAGCCGATCTCGCACACCCCGGAGGCGCTGTCGAAGCGGGTGAACATGACGCCGCCGACCAGCGTGCCGTCCAGCCAGATTCCGTAGATCCGGCCGGCGTCCTGGGCCAGACGGTCGGCGTAGCGCTGGAGAGTGGCCGTGGCCGAGTCCAGGTCGGTGCTGAACGTCGCCCAGGGTATCCACGGGTCCACGGAGACCCGGGCGCGGTCGATATGGGCGAGGAACTCCGGTGCCTGCCAGGGCTCCAGGGGCCGGAGTTGGGCATGGTCGCCGAGCGGAAGGGTGAACATGGAAGCCTCGCTCTCTGGATGCATAACAAGCGTTCGGTACGTAAGCTAGCAGCATGCCGCCCGCACCCGGAGACCGTGAAGCCCGCCGCAAGGACGTATCCGAGGCGGTGTGGCACGTACTCGCCGACAGGGGCTTCGGCGGGCTGACCCTGCGTGCCGTCGCCGCTGCGATGGGGGCCTCGACCGGGATGCTCATGCACTACTTCCCGACCAAACGGGCCCTGATCACACACGCCTTGGACCTGCTGGAGAAGCGCACCGCGGAGAGGCCCCGCCGCGCGCATCCCGCCGCGGGCCTCGCCACCGTGCGCGCCATGCTCCTGGACATCCTGCCGCTGACCCCGGACGACACCGCCCGCAACCGCATCTGGGTCAGCTCCTGGGACCTCTCCCTCGCCGACGACGGGCTGACCACGGACCAGGCCGACCGCTACACCCGGCTGCGCTCGACGCTGCGCCCACACCTCGAAGCCGCACGCGACCTCGGCGAGTTCCCCGCGGCCGCCGACCCGGACCAACTTGCGGCCAGCGCCGTCGCCTTCACCCACGGCCTCGTCGTCCAGGCACTCTTCGACCCCGGCCGATTCCCCCGGGACGTACAGATCACCATGCTCGACGACTTCCTCGCCTCGACCGCGCTGCCCCGGTCCGACGGAGGCAGCCGACCGGACGCTGGTATCAGCGTGCGGTCTTACTGATCACTGAGGAATGAGGTGCGCAGTCGGCTCATGATGTACTCCACCGCCCCCCTCGACGATCCGGTGGGGCAATCACTCGGTCACCACCACGCGCACTTCGCCCGCCGACGCGGCCAGGTCGCCGTCTACCTGCCCGAAGTCGCGACCTTCTGCGCCGTGTCCGCCGACCCCACCGGGGCGGAATGGGCCGATCTGGCGCGGCTGCTCGGCCCCGGTGAGCTGGCCGACATGTTCAGCTGCCCGGCCACCCCGCCGGCCGACTGGGAGCCTGTCTTCGTCCTCGAAGGCCGTCAGATGATCCGGCCCGCCGGCAACCGCCCCGATCGTCGTCATGTCGAGACCGGCACTGATGTCGTCGAACTGGGTGCGGACAGTGTGCCCGAGATGCTCGACCTCGTCGCGCGGACCCGACCGGGGCCCTTCTGGCCGCGCACCCATGAACTGGGCACGTATCTCGGCATTCGCGACAACGGCACGTTGGTGGCCATGGCAGGCGAACGGCTCAGGCCGCCGGGATGGTCCGAGATCAGCGCCGTCTGCACGGCTCCCGAGGCACGCGGACGAGGCTACGCCGCACGCCTGGTCAACGCGCTCGTCGCACGTATCGAAGCCCGCCACGAACGGTGCTTCCTGCACGTGGCCGAGGCGAACGCCGGTGCGATCGCCCTCTATGAGGGGCTCGGCTTTCAGACCCGCAAACCCGTGACGTTCCGGGGGTTCCGCACCCCGGGACAGTCCCAGCCATACCGCTGACGAGGGGGCGACCGAGCACGTTCCCGTGGGAGTAGGGGACGGCCGCCAACCGCCTGCCATGGTGAAGGGCAGGCGGTGCACGGACTGTCGTGGGCGTCTGAGAGTCTGGAACCGTGCTGGTCAAGGGATTCGAGAACGCCCCGCTCGTCGCGGGGGAGGAATTGCTGGCGCTGCCCGGGTTCTGGGCGGGCTACCTGATGTGGTTGAGCCAGACACAGGAGTACGACCCCGTTCCGGAATGGTTCGGCGTCGACGGGGCCGATGCCGACGCGGCCTGCGATGCACTGTGCGACGAGGACCGGTGGCCCGTCTTCCGCATCCCGTTCGCGGGCGGGCACACCGCGGTGGTCCTCGGCTACAACCTTCCCGATGACCCGGGCACGGAGTACTTCATCAGCCACCCCGAGTGGGACGTGCACGGCCGCCTGGCCACCGTCGGCGGCCACCAGGCAGGCCCCGGACTCTCTTGGCAGGAGCTCGCCCATATCGCCCGGACACCCGACCTCGACGCCCCGGGAGTCCACGCAGAACACGCACGCTTCCTCCTGCTGTTGCCCGCGCTCGGCGACCAGGACTTGCCCGAGGACGCCACGGACATCCTTCGCGAGGTGCTGGCGCAGGCGGGCCTCCCCGAGACGCTGGCGGAAGCGCTCCTCGCGGACCACCCGCTGTGGGAGCCGGCTCAATGGACGCTTCCTTCGGCCTCCCCGCTGTCGGGCAGCCAGGCACCCTTCCCCGGAATCCTGGAGTGCGACGGGCCCGCGAGTCCGCGCTGTGGCACGCGCCTCGCTCAGGGCATCGCGCGAGACCAGCGCGACCGACTGGCCTACGCACTCGGCACCTGGCCCACCGTCTGAACGGCACACGCCCACCAGGCTGTCCTGGGAGGCCCGACGACGATCGGCCGTGCCAACCACCACCTCCGTCGCGCCGGGCCACACCGCCACCGGCTCAAGAGACCACGCACTGAACTGGTCCCACTGGCGCAGCTGCCACCAGGCCGTCGCCCGCCCAGTCACTGCCGCGGAAGAACCAGCTCAGGACGCGAATCGCTGCTGGAGCACTAACCTTGTTTGCGTTCCAAGTCGATGTGGGCGCGCATGAGTTCGCCCGGGTTCGTCAGCGCCGCCAAGGTGGAGAGTTCGCCGCACAGCACCGTGGCGGCCGCGATGACGGCGAGTCGGCGTGCGTTCTCTCCCGGCTCGCCCTCGGCCCGGCAGCCGAGCCGCGTCAGATTGGCCTCGACGAAGTCCAGATCCTTGCCGTTGCCGACCGTGCCCACGATCAGGTTCGGCAACGTGCACGAGAAATAGAGGTCGCCATCCCGGTCTTCGGCCACGGTCACACCCTGTGAGCCTTCGACGATATTTGCCGCGTCCTGGCCGGTGGCCAGATAGAAGGCGAGCAGCATGTTCGCGTAGTGCGAGTTGGCCGAGCGTATGCCGCCGGCGAGCAGCGTTCCGATCAGATTCTTGCGCACGTTCAGCTCTGCTACCTTGGCGGCCGTAGTGCGCAACATTTCGGTGACCACGGAGCGCGGCACGAGCAGTTCGGTTACCACATTCTTTCCACGACCCAGGATTCCATTGATGGCGGTCGCTTTCTTGTCGGTGCAGTAGTTTCCGGAAATCGATCCGTAGGAAACCCCTGGAATGTTCTCCAGGATGTACCCCAGGAGTGCGTCGGCCGCGAGCGTCGCCATGTTGTGCCCGGACGCGTCGCCGGTGGTGAACTCGAAGCGGATGAACAACAAGTTGGCCGCGATCTCGTGCCGGATGCCGACCAGTTCGGCGAATGCGCTGCAGGCGCGCACGACCTTGCTCAAGTCGTCGAACTGCGCGTCGAGCCGGCGCGCGGCTGCGTAGGCGGTCTGCGCGTCGTCGGCTTCGACGAGCACCGAGCGGGTCATCCGTTCGTCGACAAGGGTGGCGACGATACCGCGCTCGGTCTGCCGGGATATCTTCGCGCCGCGCCCCACGGAAGGCCACAGCGGTGACTCGTAAGTGGCGAGCGGGACCTCAGTCTCCGTGGTTGCTGTATTTCCTGAAATCCTCAGTGGTCCCACCCACCTCATGGGGACCCCGGCAATTCCGTGAATGTCGTTCATCGTGTACTCCCCGTCGTCTGGCGGATGGCGCGCAGGCGCCGGAACACGGGTCCGGTCGCACGCGTCTCGACTCCGCGGTCGGTCCGCAGCAGCGTAGAGCGCTGTGGATCATCAGGGCACACCGGTCCCCGCACGGTGCGGATCCCCTCGTCGGGGAACAGTTCACGGGCGGCCGGGTCGGGCTGCGGCTCGCTGATGACGGAGAGGCGGAAGCCGGCGGTGGTGAAGGCGTCGGTCATCGCGTGCAACGGCCTGCGCCAGAACTTCATCGGGACGGACTGCCCGTTGAACGTCCAGTCGAAGGTATAGCTGGTGGTCGCGAAATAGTCGGGTCGAGGATCGTCGATCGTGTAGGCCACGAAGGGGTGGTCCACCGACGCGATCAGCCGGCCGCCGGGCCTGAGCACGCGCCGCCGCCTGGCCAGTGCCAGGATCCCGGCGCTGGAGTCGATGCCGGTGACGACGGCACCGCGATCGCGCAGGGCAGCGGACAGGGGGCCTGAGCCGCAGCCGGCATCCAGGATCCGGCGACCCGCCACGTCTCCGGCGAGGGCTAACATCGCGGGCCGCGCGTAGTGCGCGTTCACGCGGTTGTTCTCGGTTTCCGCCGAGTACGCCTCGGCGAAGCTGTCGTAGTCATTCGAGACCGTCGAGGAGAAGGACCACCCGCAAGCCCCAACGCCTGTGTCCCGCAACGGTGACGACAGGTTCTCACCGCGGCTGAGGCAGGGGGCGAGTGATCGAGCTCAGGCTGCCGCCGTCGGCAGGTGCCCGGCAACAAAGTCGCCCCAGTCCTCGGCGGGAAACAGTTCCTGGGCCAGCCGCAGCAGTCGCAGCGGCTGCTGGTGCAGGCCGGTGACGGTGAGGGTCCGGTCCGTGTCCAGGCAGGCCAGCCGCTGGTGAACGAGCAGGTGGAGACCGGCGACATCCATGAACAGTGCTTCCCGCAAGTCCCAGGTCACCTGGCTGACCGACCGCGGCAGTTCCTGCGCGGCGGCGAGCAGCTCGGGGAGGGCGACAAAATCGATCTCCCCGACCGGGCTGATCACGGCCGTGGCGCCGTCGTGTGTGGTGGAGATGAGCATGGTGAGTGCCCCCCTTCAGGGGGTCGTGAGCCCAAAGACACCGGAGCGCCGGCAAGGGCGGCCCGGCAGCGATGGCGGGACCGGATGCCCGTGGAGGGGGCGATTCCCAGAACCCGTGAACCGGCCCCTCCACCACTCTGGCGGCAGGACACCGGTCAATCTCTTGTCCCGCCATCGTCGCACAGTCACGGCGGCCGGACAGCCCCCCGGGTCCATCCGCGGGCAATGTGGGGCTTGTGGTGCCAACTGCCGCATATCGCACGGTCGTTTCACCGGCAGCCGCCGCTTCGCGTAGGCCGTCGGCCCCACGTGGCACCAGCTGGTGGAATCCGCACCACAGCGGTGGCGGGCTGTGGTCCACCCCATTTCGGAGCGCTTTGTCCGCGTGGGAGCCCACTCCGAACGCAGTCAGGATCGATGTCGGGGCTGACGCGCGGTGTCGGTGATCTATCGGCGGCTGTTGGCCCGACGTCGGCGGCTCGTCGGCGCGGGCTGGCACCTTTTCGGAGGCGGCCGACCGGAGCTCACCGGACGGCCCGATCTCGAAGGAGTCACCATGCACACGCCCGTCACGATCATCGGCGCGGGACTCGGCGGACTGACGCTGGCCCGCGTCCTGCACGTCCACGGAATCCCGGTCACGGTCTACGAGGCCGAGTCCTCCCCGTCGGCGCGCACGCAGGGCGGGATGCTCGACATCCACGACTACAACGGGCAGCTCGCCCTCGACGCGGCCGGCCTGATGGACGAGTTCCACGCCATCATCCTGGAGGGCCGCCAGGCGATGCGGATCCTCGACCGGGACGGGACCGTCCTGTTCGACAAGGCCGACGACGGCATGGGTGGGCGCCCCGAGGCACTGCGCGGCGAGCTGCGGCAGATCCTGCTCGACTCGCTCCCGGCCGGCACCGTCCGGTGGGGGCACAAGGTCAGCAGCACCCGTGCGCTCGGCGAGGGCCGTTACGAGGTGACCTTCGCCGACGGCAGCACCGTCGCCACCAGCCTGCTGGTCGGCGCGGACGGCGCGTGGTCACGGGTCCGGCCGCTGCTCTCCACCGCCACACCCGAGTACGTCGGCAAGTCGGTCGTCGAGACGTACCTGTTCGACGCCGACATCCGGCACCCGGCCGCCGCGAAGGCGGTCGGCGGCGGGTCGATGATGGCGCCCACGCCCGGCAGGGAGATCTTCGCTCACCGGGAGAGGGGCGACACCCTGCACGCCTACGTGGGGCTGTCCGAGCCGCAGGACTGGTTCGCCGCCATCGACTTCACCGATGCCGCGGTGGCCGCCGCGCGGATCGCTGCGGAGTTCGACGGTTGGGCGCCGGAGCTCACCGCGCTGATCACCGACAGCGACATCGCGCCGGTGCTGCGCCCCCTCTACGCTCTGCCGACCGGGCACCGGTGGGACCGGGTGCCGGGGGTGACCCTGCTCGGCGACGCCGCGCACCTCGCGGCCCCGAACGGCGAAGGCGCCAACCTGGCCATGCTCGACGGCGCCGAACTCGGCAAGGCCCTCGCCGCGCACCCCGACGACATCGAGGCCGCGCTCACCGAGTACGAGCAGGCCATGTTCGCCCGCAGTGCCGAGGCGCACGGGATCGACTCCGACACCAACACCGTCCACGACCTGGTCAACATGTTCACCGAACAGGGTCAATGAGCCATTCGGGCTCCGCATCTGATGACCCGGGCGGAGGCGGAAGGCGATCAGGTTGACTCCGGTTCTGCCGCCGGGAGTTCGCGTCGGGACGGTATGGGGTCTCCTTCAGTGTCCGTCGCGCGCCTCCGGAGTGTGCACAGCGCGCAGATCAGGGCGCATGCGCCGAGCGAGGCGGCGGTAACGGCGAATGCTGCCGGTGGTCCGGACCGGTCGACCAGGACCCCGCCGACGGCCGCACCCAGGGCTGCGCCCAGGTTGTAGGCGGTGTTGAGCCAGGCACCGGCCTCGGTACGTGAGCCCTCGGGGACGAGTGCGTCGACGAGCTGGTACGCCGTGATCAGCAGGACGTCGGCGCACGCTCCGGCGAGCAGCAGGGCGGCCCCCGCGGCCGGCGCGGCGTACACCATTGCGGGGAGCGCGTAGCAGAGCGCGGAGGCCGCGACCAGCACGAGCGGGCGGTGGGCGAGGGCGCCGCGCCAGTGGCGCCGGCCGTACACCAGGCCGCCGAGGACGCCACCGGCTGAGAACAACGTCGTCAGCACCCCGGCCGCCACCGTTCCCCAGGCGGCGACGATCGCGATCTCGCACAGGGACAGCGCGGCTGCAATGCCCAGCACGAGCAGCAGCAAGGGCAGAAACCCCATGGCGCGCAAGGGGCTTCGGGGGCGGCCGGCGGCGGGTGATGTCGCGCGCACACTCACGGAGGCCCGCCGCAGGGCCGCCGCCAGCAGGCCGAAGCCGGTGATGACCAGCGCTGCGCACACCGTGAGAACGGTGGGTGCGGAGGAGACGGCGATCAGGAACCCACCGAGGACGGGGCCGAGCGCGAAGACGGTGGACTCCGCTGCGGTATCCAGGCTCAGCGCGCACTGCCGCTGCACGGTGTCCGTGGTCAGCTTGCCCCACAAGGTGCGCATCAGCGGGCCGACCGGGGGTGGGCACAACCCCGCCAGTACGGCGAGGCAGATGGCGAGCAGGACAGGCAGTCGGCCGGTGCAGGCGGCGCAGGCGGCGGCCAAGGCGGACAGGAGTACCGCGTAGCTGACGGCCAGGAGTATCAGCGCGTGGCGATGACGCTCGACCAGTCGGGCCCTGACGGGTCCGAGCAGGGCTCCGGTCAGTCCGAAGAGGCCGGTCGCGGTACCGGCGACGGCGTACGAGCCGGTGCCCTCCCGCAGCGTGAGCAGCAGTGGGAGGCCGAGAAGTCCGTAGCAGAGCCGCGCGAGCATGGCGGCGGCGAACAGGCTGCGAGCATGGGGCAGCGCGAGGACAGCGCGATAGGACGCACTGCCCCTGTCGGGGCTTGGCATGAGGATCTCCGATGTGGGCGTGCCGACACCTGGCCATGGCCTGGTTCGGTCACACGCGGGCATGACGGATCTACGCGCCGCTCCTTCGGCCACCACTTGTCACGAGGAGGCCGTGCGGGAGCGGACAGGCGATCTGTCATTGCGGATCGGAGAGATACACAGGCGGCAGAATATCCGCCTTCGGTATCCGCGTACCAGTCATCCAGCAGATGACGCCCGCGGTGGCAGCGGCGCGGGCGGCGTCGCCGACGACCGCAATGTGCTCTGGTGCCTGCCGTGCGCCGGGAATAGGCTGGCCCACTGGTCCTCATACGGCGTCGCCGCGGCCCTTGAAGGAGGAGCTCAGTGGACATGCCCGCTGCCAGGCCGCCACACCGCATGAAGCCCTCCGGTGGCTGCCCGCACGCCGATAACGCCCGATTACTGGCCCAGGGTGCCGTTGCGCCGGTGCTGCTGCCTGGCGAGGTCGAGGGCATGGTCGTGCTGGGGCACGAGGCACTCAAGGCATTCCTCGGACACCCGGCTGTCGCCAAGAACGCCCGACACTTCACCGCGTTGCGCGAGGGCACCCTCCCGGAGGGATGGCCGTTGGGGACCTTCGCGACCGTGCAGGGCATGACCACCGCCGACGGTACGGACCACCGCCGCCTGCGGTCGCTGGTGAGCCAGGTGTTCACGCACCGCCGGGTGGCACAACTGCGAGCCCGCATCGAGGAGTTGACCGACAGCCTGCTCGACGAGCTGGCCCGCGCTGCCGAGGCGGATGGGGGAGTGGCCGACCTGCGCCGCCACTTCGCACTGCCGTTGCCGATGAGCGTCATCAGCGAGCTGCTGGGCGTGGAGGTCGCCTACCGCGAGCGGCTCCATGAGCTGTCCTGTCAGGTGGTGACGACGGACATCGGATCGCAGCAGGCCCTCGACGCCAACCGCGAGTTCGTCGCCGTTCTCGGTGAGATCGTGGCGGCCAAGCGGCAGCACCCCGGTGGGGATCTCACCAGCTCCCTGATCGCCACCCGGGACGACGACGGAGACCAACTGAGCGAGCCGGAGCTGATCGGCACGTTGCTTCTGTTGGTCGTCGCGGGACACGAAACCACGCTCAATCTGATCACCAACGCCGTACGTGCCTTGTGCGGCCACCCGGACCAGCTGCACGTTGTCCGCAGAGGTCAGGCGTCCTGGGACGATGTGGTCGAGGAGACCCTGCGGTGGGATGCGCCCGTCAGTTACTTCCCGTTCCGCTATCCCGTGCGGGACCTGAACGTCGCCGGGACAGTCATTCCGAAGGGCACTCCGGTACTCGCCGGCTACTCCGCCGCCGGGCGTGATCAGGCAGTCCACGGACCGGACGCCGACCGCTTCGACGTCACCCGGCCCCGCCGGCCCGCAGCCGTACCCCACCTCTCCCTCGGCCACGGTCCCCACTACTGCCTCGGCGCACCACTGGCCCGGCTGGAGGCGCACATCGCGCTCAAGCAGCTGTTCGCGCGTTTTCCTGATCTACAACTCGCCGTGCCGGAGGCCGCGTTGGAACGTGAGTCCGGCTTCGTCGGAAACAGCGTTCGCGCTCTTCCTCTACGTCTGTGGCCGCGGCCCGGTAGGCCGTGAAGGTCATGCCGTGGGAGTTCCGGTCTCATGCGGCGCCCGACAACTGCGGTCAGGCGGTGGTGGTCTGCTGGAAGGCGCGCCGGTAGGCGGACGGTGTGGTGCCGAGGGCGTCGCGGAAGCGGGCGCGGAGGTTGGTGCTCGTGCCGAGACCGCTTTGCGCGGCGATCTGTTCGATGCCGAGGTCGGTGACCTCCAGGAGTTCGCGGGCGTGGTTGACGCGGGCGGTGAGCAGCCATTGATGCGGGGTGACACCGGTTTCCTGGCGCCACATGCGGACCAGGGTGCGGGTGGAGACCCGAGCGTGCCGGGCCAGAACCTCCAGGGTGAGGGTTGCGTCGAGGTGATTCAGGGCCCACGCGCGGGTCCGGGCGAGGCTGTGTGCGGTGGGCTCGGGCAGGGACTTCGCGATGTACTGGGCCTGGCCGCCGTCACGGTGCGGGGCGGCGACCAGTTCGCGGGCGATCTCGTTCGCGACGGCAGCACCGAGGTCCTTGCGGACGATGTGAAGGCACAGGTCGATGCCTGCGGTCACGCCCGCGGACGTCAGCAGGGGATCGTCGTCGATGTAGAGGACATCGCGGTCCACCCGGATGTGGGGATAGAGCCTTTCGAGTGCGTCGGCGCTGGCCCAGTGCGTGGTCACCGTACGGCCGTTGAGCAGCCCGGCCGCGGCGAGTGCGAAGGCGCCGGTGCAGATGGAGGCGATGCGGGCACCTCGGCGGAAGGCACGTTTCAGGGCCGCGGTGACTTCGGGCGCTGGTGGCTGTTGGTAGTCCCAGTAGCCGGGCACGATGATCGTGTCGGCTCGGGCCAGTGCCGGTAGTCCGGCCGTGCCACCAAGTGTGAACCCGGTGCTGGTCGTGATGCTGCCACGGGCTCCGCCGCACACCGTGAGCTCGTACGGAGTGTGGGGCCGCGCATTGAAGATCTGCGTCGGGATGCCCAGGTCGATGGGGAGGACGCGGGGCAGCGCAAGGACCGCGACGCGATGAGGAGCCATGGCTTCGATGCTACGACCGCGGGTTTCCTGGCCGGCCCGAGCCTTTGTCGGCCAGCGAGTGACTGCCCGCACGCGCGTGTCCCGAAAGTTGCGGACAGTGGCATACGAGCTTGTGGTTGATCGAGACAGGCTGGTCAACGATCGAGTCATGAGCAGCACGGCCCCACCGCCGGGCTCACGCCGACAGCGGCCGCAACAGAGCGGCACCGCACCGGCCCAGGCAAGGACACCTGACTGTCGTGACCCCCAACACCCCCACCCCGATCGGCCGGTACTTCCACGTGAACGACGGGCGGATCTACGGCCACGTCCGCGAGGGAGAAGGCCCGGCCCTGATCTTCCTCCACTACTGGGGCGGCTCCCACCGCACGTGGCGGCCGGTCATCGAGCACCTCAGCCCCACACAGGGCTTCGTCTCCCACGACCACCGCGGCTGGGGTGAGTCCACCGAGGTGCCTGGCCCTTACGGCATCGAGCAACTCGCCGACGACACCGAGCGGGTCATCGACGAGCTCGGCTACGGCGAGTACGTCGTGGTGGGCCATTCGATGGGAGGGAAGGTGGCCCAGGTGCTCGCCTCCCGTCGCCCCACCGGTCTGGCGGGCGTGGTGCTCGTCGCACCGGCTCCGCCGGCTCCGGTCGGTGTGACGCCTGAGTTCCAGGAGGCGCTGGCGCACGCGTACGACACCGACGAGACCATCGGCCGCAGCATCGATCTGGTCCTGACCCACCGCGAGCTGTCCGCCCAGGCACGCCGGCAGATTCACGAGGACAGCGCCCGGGCGGGCGAAGCGGCGCGCATGGCGTGGCCACGGCAGGCGCTGGTCGAGGACTTCACGGACCGGGTCGGTGCGATCGACGTGCCGGTACTGGTGCTGGCCGGCAGCGACGACAAGGTGGACCCGCCGCACATCCTGCGCGAGCACCTGCTTCCCGCGATCCCCACCGCCACCCTCACCGAGCTCAGCGGCACCGGTCACCTGTCGCCGCTGGAGGTGCCTGACCAGGTCGCCGCTCATATCGGCAGGTTCGTCGCCCGCCTGTCGACAGTCGTCGAACGTGGATGACGGGAAACCGGATACCGAGCCCGTACTGCGCGCCCTGGCAGCCCACGCGATCCGCGGCCGTATCAACCGCTGACACCCACCGGGTGCCCCATCGCGGGCTGCGGGAGCGGGTTCGGGGGAACGGCCATGCTCAGCAAGGCGCTGTTGGTGGTGGCCGTCGGGCCGTCGACGTTCCCCAAGCCGCTGGTCGTCAGCGTGCGAACTTCGCTATGGCTGCCGGCGTGACGGGGGTGAAGAAGTTGACGAGGTTGCCGTCGGGGTCGCGGAACAGCAGCGACCGGTTGCCCCAGGGCATGGTGGTGGGCTCGCTGACGAAGTCGGTGATGAAGGCGGTCAGGTTTTGGTGAACGCGATCCACGTCGGCGACGAGGAACTCGGTGATCACGCTGTGGTTGTCCGCCGGGCGGGCAGAGCCCGGCGCGAACAGCGGGACGGTGCGGGTGCTGGCGATCGCCAGGGTCGCGGTGGGGGTCCTGAGTTCGGCGAAGTCCTCGGTGGCCCACGTCGCCTGCACATCTGTGGCCCGCTCGTAGAACTCGACGAGGCGCGCGACGTCGCTGGTGATGATGCGGATCGAGACGAAGTCCATGGTGATCTCCTTGGCTGCGGGAGTGACTGTGCTGCGCAGACTAGGAGGAATAGAGGACAGAATCGGTCCAGTATTCGCGTTAGGCTGTGCACATGCCTCGCCCCACCGGCCGCGTCCTGACACTCCTGGAGCTGCTGCAGTCGGGCGGCACACGGACGGTGAGCGAACTGGCCGAGCGGCTCGGCGTCGACGGGCGCACCGTACGGCGATATGTGGACCACCTGATCGACCTCGACGTGCCCGTGGAGTCGGTGCGCGGCCGCTACGGCGGGTACCGACTGGCTCCCGGCTACCGCTTGCCTCCGCTCATGCTCAGCGACGACGAGGCGCTGGTCGTGCTGCTCGGCCTGGTCGCCGGTCGCCGAACGGGGTTGATGACGGCGGGGCACACGGCGAGCGAGACGGCATCGGCCAAGATCCGGCGGGTGCTGCCCCAGCACGTCGCCCGCCGGCTCGACATGCTCCTGGAATCCCTCGCCTTCACGGATCAGCCCGGTGAGTTCGCCGCCCCGGACGCAGGTGTCCTGCTCACCCTCGCCGATGCGGTGCGCCACCGCCGACCGGTCTCGATGAGATACACCGACGGCGGCGGCCGGCGCAGCGAACGCACGCTGCACGCCTATGGGATCGTCGCCCATTCGGGCCGGTGGTACGTCACGGGCCAGGACGCCCAGCGCGGCGAGGACCGGACCTTCCGCCTCGACCGCATCGCAGACGCCCGGACCCTGCCCGGCTCATTCGAGCCGCCCGTGGATTCCGGGCCGGCGGAGCGCGTGTTGTCCGGGTTCGCCACGGCTGAGTACCGGCATGAGGTGACCTTGCGGATCCACGGGACCGTTGAGCAGATCCGCGCCCACCTTCCTGCCGGCGTCGCGAGCCTGGAGGAGCACGAGCCCGCCGTGGACGACGACCGGGTGACCGAGCGCTGGCTGCGCGTCCAGCTACGGGCGGAGCGGCTCGACTGGTTGCCTCCGGTACTGGCCGCGCTCGACCGGCCGTTCGTCATCGAGCGCCCCGATGAACTGCGCGAGCTCGTGACCACGTTCGCCGAGCGCCTCGCCTCCTACGCCCGCCAAGCCTGACAGCGGGTCATCGATGTTGTGAGCGGTGGGTCACGCTACGTGTCCGTCTCTCGTGCGGGGACGCCGAAGCCTGTCGGGTGCGGTCTACGCTGGAGAGGTCGTTCCTCCCCACGTTCACCTCGCACCGCCGATGGCATCCGACACAGAGCGGCGCCATGACCGAAGCCACCCCTTCACCCGAGGATCTCGTCCAGGCCGTTCGAGCGGTCGGCGTCAGGGACGAGCGTCTCCTCGAGGCCGTACGCGCGACGCCCCGGGCGGCGTTCGTCCCCCACGGTCACCAGGCCCATGCCTATGAGGACGCCCCCCTGCCGATCGCCCACGGTCAGGTGACCACGCAGCCCTCGCTCTCCGCCCTGATGATCGAGGGCCTTGAGGTGAGCGGGGACGCACACATTCTTGAGGTGGGTACCGGCCTCGGCTTCCAGACCGCGCTGCTCGCCCGGTTGGCCGGCGATGTCGTGACCATCGAGATGTGGCCGGAGCTCGCGCATCAGGCACGGCGCAACCTCGACCGTCAGGGCATTCGCAATGTCGAGCTGCACATCGGTGACGGCAGTGGCGGCGTACCGGTCCGTGCTCCGTACGACGCGGTCATCGTCTCCGCGGCGTTCCCGGAGGTTCCCGCGCCGCTGGTCGAGCAGCTGCGTCCGGGCGGCCGCCTCGTGCAGCCCATCGGGCCGGGCGGCCGGGAGCAGGTCATGTCTTTCGTGCGCACCGCGACGGGGTTGGAGCGCTGCAGGGTCCTCACACCCGCCCACTTCGTCCGGCTGCGCGGACGGTACGGCTTCTCCTCTTGAATTCCGCGGACGGTGCGGTCGCCCGCCGCCGGCTTCGACGGCCTCGTGCGGGCGGTGGTCTCCTGCAGGGTCCGGCCCGCGTCCCCGGATAGGGTCGGGGCGTGGACCGCAGCAGCCGACAGCCGGACGACGCGTTCGCCGGGGAAGCGCGGGGCGAGCTGTCGCCCCGGGCGGCCCGGGCGCTGTGGTGGGGGTCGGCAGGTCTGGTGCTCGCCGTCCTCGGCACCTCGGTGCTCGTCGCCGGCGCGGGGCACGGCTGGCGACTGCCCGTCGCCGGGGCTCTGGTCCTCGCACAGGCCTGCGCGCTGAGGTGGCTGGGGCGCGCCCCGGTCGCCGTGCTGGCCGCGACCGCCGCGACGGGCCTCGCGGTGTGGGCGCTGCTGCCCGCGGTGACCTTGACGGGGGCGTTGCTCGCGGCGCAGGTGGCGTTGTGCGTACTGTCGGCCATCAGGCCGCGGCGGGTGTCGGTGCGGGCGCTCGCGGCGATGTGTCTGCCGGCGCCGCTGGCGTTCGGGGCGGGCGGCCCGGCGGGCCTGACGGTCTATCTGCTGACGGTGGTCCTGGCGTGGACCGTGGGACAGTGGCGCAGGGCGCAGCAGGCACGGACGAGGGCGGAGATGCGCCGGGCCGTGGTGGAGGAGCGGGCGCGGATCGCGCGCGAGGTGCATGACGTCGTGGCGCACACGCTGTCGGTCATGGTCATCCAGGCAAGCGCCGCCGATGATGTGTTCGGCGAACGGCCCGATCAGGCACGTCAGGCGCTGCGGGCCATCGAGACGGGTGCCCGCTCTGCGCTGGGTGAACTGCGGTTGCTGCTGCGGGCGTTCGGGCCCGGCGCGGGGGAGGAGGAGTCCGGGGAGCAGCGGGAGCCGGGGCCCTCGCTCGCGCGTCTGGACGAGCTGATCGACACCGTGCGCGCGACCGGGATGACCGTGTACGTAGATCGTGCGGGCACCATCGAGGGGCTGCCGGCCGCGGTGGATCTGGCGGCGTACCGCATCGTCCAGGAAGCCCTGACCAACACGCTGCGCCACGCGGCCGGCGCCGACGAGGTGAGCGTGCGCGTGACGGCCGAGGGGGAGTGTGTGAAGGTCACGGTGGTCGACAACGGGCGTACGACGCAAGGCAGTTGGGCCGTAGTGGGAGCGGGACGCGGTCTGATGGGGATGGAGGAGCGCGCACGGCTGGTGGGCGGCAGTCTGCACGCCGGTCGGCTGCCCGGCGGCGGGTTCGAGGTGGCGGCGGAGCTGCCGGTGGAGGGCGCGTCATGACACTGCGCGTGGTGGTGGCCGACGACCAGGTCCTGGTCCGCACCGGATTCCGCATGATCATCGACGCCCGGGAGGACCTCGAGGTGGTCGGTGAGGCGTCCGACGGCCAGGAAGCGGTGCGGCTGACGCGGGAACTGGCGCCCGACGTGGTGCTGATGGACGTACGCATGCCCGTCGTGGACGGCATCGAGGCGACCCGGCAGATCGTGGAGTACGGCAGCCGGGCGCGGGTGCTGGTGCTGACCACCTGGGACGTGGACGCGCATGTGGTCGCGGCCCTGCGGGCCGGGGCGAGCGGCTTCCTGCTGAAGGACATCCGCCCCACCGAACTCGTCGACGCGATCCGCCTCACCGCGCGCGGCGACGCGCTGCTGGCGCCGACCGTGCTCAGCCGCGTCCTCGACCGGTTCCTGCGCACCACGCCCGACCCGGCACCGCCGCCCTCCCTGCAGGACCTCTCCGGCCGCGAGCGGGAGGTGCTCACCCTGATCGGGCAGGCGCTGTCGAACGCGGAGATCGCCGAGCGGCTGCGCCTGTCGGAGGCCACCGTCAAGAACCACGTCACCGCGGTGCTGCGCAAACTGGGGCTGCGCGACCGTGTCCAGGCCGTCGTGGCTGCCTACGACCACGGCCTCGTGCAGCCGCGCCGCCCCTGACGGCAGTCCGCGCCCTCTCTGACGCCAGGCCGCGCCGCCTCTGACGGCACCGTCTCCTCCTCAAGGAGGAGGCCGGGGCACGATCCTCCTGTGTTCCCAGTGCCGGTCCGTTCCCGTGGCCGATCCGCGGCGGGGGTAGCCGACCATAGCGTCGAGGTGTGAACGACGACCTGGCTTGCCTCATGTATCTGCTCGCCCACGACGACGCGGCCGAAGGCCCTTACGACCGTTCCCGGACGGAGCTGCTGGTCCGGGCCGCCGCCCTGATCGACCTCGCGTTGCGCGGCCGGCTGGGGGAGACGGGCGGCACGGTCACCGTGTCCGGCACGGAACCGACCGGCGCCCCCGTCCTGGACGGCGTACTGCGCGACGCCACCGCCGGGCACGGCTGGAAGCACCTCATGCGCCGCCACCGCAAGCGGACCCTGACGGAGGTGGAGGACCGGCTCGCCGCGGCGGGACTCCTCACCGTGCAGACACCCCGCACCCGCTTCGGCACCCGGCGGCTGACCGTGGCGGACCGCGCCGTGCCCGCCGCACTCCACGCCCGCGTGTCCGCGGTGCTGCACGGGGACGGCCCCGTGCAGGAGATCCCCACCGCCGACGCCGCGCTGCTGGCACTGGCCGCGGCGGGCGGCATCCGCTCGGTCGTGTCACGGCAGGGCCAGAACCTCTTTCGGGCCCGTATCGACGCCTGCACGGGCTCTCTCGCCGCACTCGCGCCCGGCCTGGAGAAAGCCGTACGCACTCTGCCGATGACCATGATCGCCGCGCAGGGCGGCATGGGCGGCAGCTGACCGGAGGGGAGATGAGCGGGGAGATGAGCGGGGAGATGATGAGCATGCACCGCGTCCTGACCACCCTGGGATGCGCCCTGACCGCCGTAGTCGCGACGGCCTGGTCCGCGGCACTACCGTCCCAGCCCGTCCGGCCCGCTGCCACCACGGTACGGACGACCGAGCCCGCCGCCACGACGGTACGCACCCACGACGGCCCGGTGCGGGGCGCCACCCACGACGGCTACCGCACCTTCGAGGGCATCCCCTACGCGGCGCCCCCGGTCGGCAGGCTGCGCTGGACGCCGCCCCGTCGCCCGGCCCCCTGGTCGGGGGTACGGGACGCGACCCGCCCCGCGAGCGCCTGCCCGCAGCCGGCCGGCGAGGTGCCCGGCGGCAGCACCGACGAGGACTGCCTCCATCTGAACGTCACGACGCCCGACGGCGCAGGGCCCGCACGTCCCCGGCCGGTGATCGTGTGGCTGCACGGCGGCGGCTTCACCACCGGAGCGGGCAGCTCGTACGACGCCCACCGCCTGGCCACCCGCGGCGACGTCGTGGTCGTCACCGTCAACTACCGCCTCGGGGCTCTCGGTTTCCTCGCGCACCGCGGGCTGCCCGGCTCCGGCACCTTCGGCCTGGCCGACCAGCAGGCGGCGCTGCGCTGGGTCCGCGCCGAGATCGGCGCCTTCGGCGGCGACGCGCACAACGTGACGCTGGCCGGCGAGTCGGCGGGCGGCTACAGCGTCTGCGCCCAGCTCGCCTCACCCGCCGCCGCGGGGCTCTTCGACCGGGCGATCATCCAGAGCGGCCCGTGCACCGGCCGCTCCGACCGGCCGTTCGCCCCGTCCTCCGTCCCCTTGTCCACGGCGCGCGCCGCGGGCGCGGACCTCGCGACAAAGGTCGGCTGCGGCTCCACCCGCGAGGTGATGGCCTGTCTGCGGCGCGTGCACGTCTCCCGCCTGCTGGCACACCAGGGCATCGACCAACAGCCGTCCTACGCAACCCCGTTGCTGCCCGGCGATCCCGCAGCGGCGATCGCCGCCGGCCGCTTCCCGCGCGTCCCCGTGCTCCTCGGCAACAACCACGACGAGGGCAACGGCTGGGCCGCCGGGATCGTCCAGGCCGGCCATCCCGTCACCCCGGACACCTGGCCCGGCGTCGTGGCCTCCTTCTTCCCCGCCCCGGGCCAGACGAAGGCGATCGTCCGCGAGTACCCGGTGCACCGCACCGACGGCGGCCCGGTGTTCGGCGCGGTCATCGGCGACGCCAACTTCGCCTGCCCGACGGCGCGCACCGAAGACCTGCTCGCCTCCCAAGTCCCCGTCTGGCGCTACGAGTTCGCCGATGAGCACGCCCCGCCGCTCACCCCGGGCACACCGCCGTTCCCGCCCGGCGCACCGCACGCGAGCGAGCTGCCCTACCTGTTCGATCTGGGCGGCCGCCCGCGGCACCTGACCGCGGCACAGCACCGGCTGGCCAACACCATGATCGACTACTGGGCCCGCTTCGCCCGCACCGCCGACCCCAACGGCCCGTCGTCGCCGCACTGGCCCCGCCAGACGGTCCTCTCCCTGGCACCGGACCACATCGTCCCCACCCGAACGACGCGGGCCCGCCATCACTGCGCGTTCTGGAACGCCCTCGGGTGACCACGGAGACGACCGCCGTGAGGGCCGCCGGATCGGCCGACGGACCCTCACGGCACGGACCCGCGGCGTCGCCCGGGCACCTTCCTCGTCGTGGTCCTCGGGCGGTTCGTGCCAGGCAACCGCAACGACCGCAAGGCATGCCCGGGGCCTTGCCGACGGCGGCACCGAAAGACACGGCCTGGCCACGATGCTGGTGACGTTGGGGTGCGGATTGCCGGCTGCGGACGGTCGACGCGGCCAGCAGATGCGCCCGCTCATAGTTGGTGACACGGTGGTTGTACAGCGTGAAGCCAGGCCCTACGCACGGAGCCACGCGCCCGCCGGAGGCAGCGCGACGCCGTCTCCATCAGCGCCCGCCCGCCGCGGGGTGGCCGTGGGCATATCCCGCGAAGACCGTTCGACCGGCAGGTAGGGACGCTTCGATCCTTTGGGCGGGGCGGGTCCAGGGCGTTACCGGCCGGGCAGCCCTGCTCGGCCGATCACCATGGAGGTGCTGCTATGACTGCCAAGTACGGAGAGAGGACGCTCTCCTCAACCCCCGATCCCCTGTTGTGCGGAAGCAGTACGGACGATGACACTCTCTGGAAAATGGCGTGGCAGTGCCAAGAGAGGCCCAAAGGCAGCCGTTGGCTCGTAGCCAAAGGGCAACAGGGACACCTCCTTGTTCCCACCGATCGCATCAGAGGAATCGAGTGCCCGGACCTCGTGTCCGGCGCCTACTCCGACAAGGACCACAACTACTGGCAGGTGGCCTGGGACAGAGCCTACGACTGGTTCTCAAAGCCGCCTTGGGGAACCTTCGGACTGGGGATCAACGCGGCCGGGTCGCGTTCCCAGGACCAGTTGCACATCCACATGTCTCTGGTCGTCCAGGGGGTGACAGCCGACCTCAACAACGCATCGGGCGCGGTCGCCAAGGATTTCGATCATTGGCCCTACTGTTTGGTCACGGTCAATGGCTGGGACAACCAGAAGAAGCAGCGTGACCCGCGGAGCTACCGCGTGGTCCACACCAATACCTTGGATTTCAACCTCTTCGCTGCCCTCCACGACTCCGTGATCACCACCATGGGGGAGAAGATGGCCGCTCAGACGCTGATCGTCATCGGGGCGGGCGTGAGCCAGAAGGAGGGGTACTACATCCTGAACAGCCGGAAAGAGCTCACGAATCCTCCTGATGCCCCGGGAGTTGGATACTGCGACAGTGTCCTCGCCTGCAAGTGAGGGTACGCGCGGCGAGTGTCGCCAGGCAGGGCCATGGGCCTACGGCCCCGGGCCCTGCCCGCCTGTCTGCGCCGGCGCAACGCCGACGTCACGTCCGCCACTGCGACGCCCTGACCGACGAACGCAAGGCGGCTTTTGACTTCCGACCGGTCCGCCTGTCGGCGTAGTTGGCCTCGGTGCCACATCGCGATTTTCGCCCAATCCGTATAACCTGTGCGAATCTTCACCCCTTTCATCGGTTTGTAGTAACGACAGGCGAGCCTTGGCCGCACCGCAGGAATGCGTCCGGGGTGGCGTCAGACAGGCGAACGGAGGCCCGAGGACGTGGTGCGTCCCGCGGCCGTGATCGACTCGCCCGCCCGTTCGGCCGCCCTATCGGAAGGCATCGAGACACCGTGCTGCAGGCGAGCCCCGCGACCTCCAACTGCCAGGCCATATTCGGACGGCGAGAGCATGTGCTGCTGGGCGTCAGCCCGTTCAACAGCCGCTTCGGCGACGCCTACATCGCCCGCTTGGTCGCCTGGGCGCACGCGTCGGTACAGGACTTCGATGTCCTGCTGCCTGGTGTCGAGCATGCCTCCTGGATTCTGGAAGCGGTCGGTGAGTCCCGCCCCCTGGCCAAGTCGCGCAAGGAAGTGGGGCGCAGGAAGCGTGCGGTGCAGGAGGCACTGGAGGCCTGCGCGCCGGAACGCCGGTTGGCTGTCCACGACTTCGGTGACTTCGCCGACAACCCGCACTACCTCGGGCTCCGCGACGAGGTGGAGCGGGTGTTCGCGGCAGACGAGGGCTTCCGGCGCGCCTGCCTGGACATGAGCCGTCAGGCCGTCAGCAGCCGGTTGCGCACGGTCCGGGGCCCCGATGCCTGCGTCGACGACGACCAGGCGGCCGCGGCGGTGCGTTACGTGCTGGACGAACTGCCCTACGTCCTGGACGGCGCCACCATCCTCGGCCGTGAGGAGATGCTCATGGTTTATTATCGGCCCTGGCCGCTGTGGGACCGCATCGAGCGAGGTGAATTCCCCCTCAAGGTCAGCCCCCGCCAGGGATTCCTCGTCCTCCACGACTGTGAGGAAATGCGCAGTGGCCTGACGCTGCGCGGTACCGAGCCCCGTTGAGGGTGGCGTCAGCGGCTGTCTTGAGCCGGTCATGCGGATGATCGCAGAACGTGGAGACGTCGAAGACCGGCGCCTGGTCGAGGTCTTCTGCCGGAGCGACCTCGACCAGGCAGCAGGTCAGTCGTCGATTGCCTGGTAGAGGGTGGTCCAGAAGTCGTGGATGGCCCGTGCCGAATCGGGGGTGGACATCCCGGTCTGGGTGAGCAGGATGCCGATGAGCTGGTTGTCCGGGTCGGCGTAGGTCGTGGTGCCGGCTCCGCCGTCCCAGCCGAACTGGCCGACGGGCGCGTAGTCGCCGCGGTAGGTGCGCACCGCCATCCCGAAGCCCCAGCCGCCGTGTTGCCCCAGGCCGAGTGACAAATGGACGAGGTTGCGGGCCAAGGCTTCTCGGGCGGCCAGCTGCTCGGGCGTGAGGCGGTTGGTGGTCATCAGTTCAACGGCGGGCCGGGACAGGATCCGTTGGTTCCCGTGCATCCCGTGGTGGAGCAGCATCCGGAAGTAGGCGTGATAGTCGTCGACGGTGGAGTCGAGTCCGCCGCCGCCTGACTGGAACGCCGGAGGCCGGCTGTGGTGTCCCCCTTCGGCCTCGTCCGCCACGATGAACTCTCCGGTCTGCGGATCGGGAGCGCAGAGGGGAGGCAGCCGGTCGATCTTGTCGGCGGGCACGTGGAAACCGGTGTCCTCCATGCCCAGCGGATCAAAGATGCGTGCACGCAGGAAGTCCTCGAACGACTGGCCGGTGACCCTGGCGACGAGCACGCCGAGCACGTCGTCGCTGACGTTGTACAGCCACCGTTCTCCGGGCTGGTGCATCAGCGGGAGTGCGCCCAGGCGGCGCATCCACTCATCCGGCTCCGGTGCCGGCAACAGCCACCCATCCTCCTGGCCGTAAACCCCCTGCTCGAAGAGCGCGCCCATCATCGGGGAGTCCTTCGCGGTCATATCCAGGCCGAGCCCGAACGTGGACGTGAGCAGGTCCCGCACGGTGATCGGACGCCGCGCCGGCACGGTGTCGTCCAGCGGGCCGTCGGCCCGCTTGAGCACCCGCCGGTCCGCGAGCTCGGGCAGCCACCGATCTATTGGGTCGTCCAGCCGCAGCCGGCACTCATCCAGCAGGACCATCGCCGCCGCCACCGCGACCGGCTTGGTCGTCGAGGCCATCCGGAAGATGGTGTCCCGGCGCATCGGCGCGCCACCGTCAGGGCGCATCGTCCCGATCGCTTCGACGTGGGTCTCCTCGCCGCGGCTGACCAGGGCGACGAGACCGGGAATCTTCCCGGTCTCGACATGCCGTGCCAGCACGTCGCGCAGTCTGCGCAGCCCTGCTTCGGAGAAGCCGCTGTTGCCTTTTCCCGTCATGAATCCCCCTGCATGAAGTGTGCGTTGCACACAATGTTGGTTCTGTGAGGCCCGTCCCCACGTGGAGTCCATGGGCCTTGCACGGGCGCGTGAGACGTCGCCCGGTTCGCAACCCTGAGGGCGCGATCGCTGTACCGTTCCAGGCATCCACCAACGGCTCTGATGCTGACTGTCGCCGTCCTGACGCCGTCTCTGACGTGCGGCGCGAGGTAGCCGGCCGGTGGCTTTGTGACGAGCCACGTCGTCGTCTCGACATGGTTCCGGGCGTCGCAGGCCCGTATGGGGAGGCGCTGTAGGTCGAAGCGCTGCTCCGTGCCGCGTACGAAGGCACAGCCGGGCATGACCCCGTGGCCGCGTAGTGCCGGCAGTCGAGGAAAGTGGTGCCTGGCGCGCCCCCCCCGGGCGTGATGTGCTGCCTTGTTCTCAGACTGCCTTGTCTGCTTTTCCGGTGTCCTCGCCGGCGGCGCGCCCGATGGCGTCGATCAGGCGCTTCCGCGCACGAGGGGGGACGTAGCCACCCTCCGAGTAGTTCTGGACGAACGCCTCGACGAACTCCACGGGGTCCTCCCCGACGATCTCGCGGATCGGCGTTCCGTTCGCCGCGGCCTGCTCGAAGAGGTCGGCGAGGTCTTCGAACATCGACGCACTGCTGTCGCTGTCGGTCGGTACGAAGTGCATCAGGTACTGCTCGATCGCTTCGACCACCGTGCGGTAGTTCTCGGGAAGCTCCTTGACGCGCGCCTTGTACGCCCTCCAGCGCTTCTTGGGCCCGATCACCTTCGAGAGGAATCCGCTCTTTTCGCCATCGGACATGGTTACTTGCCCCCTTCGTGGAGCTGTTCCAGTCGTTCCGTGAGGAAGCTCCACGTCCTCCAGAACTCTTCGAGGTACTCCCGTCCCTGAGCGTTGAGGGAATGCACCTTGCGTGGCGGCCCCTTCTCGGAAGGGACCTTCGCCACGTCGACGAGACCGCGCTTCTCCATCCTGATGAGCAGCGCGTAGATGGTCCCTTCGGCGATGTCGGAGAAACCCTGCTCCCGCAGTCGTGCCGTGATCTCGTAGCCGTAGGCGGGCCGACCGGACAGCGACGCGAGGATGATGCCCTCCAGCGTGCCCTTGAGCATCTCCGTCATCAGCTTGGTCATGGAACACCTCCTTCCTGAGCTATTCAGTGCTGCTGACTACTGGTACACAGTAACGCTGACTACTGGTACTTAGCAAGACGGAATAGTGAGGGGGTGCAGTACGCGCAGCCGTCATCGTCGTCCGGCTCGGCCGCGGCTGGGCTGCGCAGCGGGAGGAGGGCGCGTGAAGGGTGCTGGTGGCTGTGCGGGCAGCGTCGAGGTGACAGAGACGGTCGTACGGCGGGACGTGCACCGCTGTTGCCCCAGGGCGGTCAGGCGCTCAGGGCTTGCTCGGCGGTGGGGTGGCAGGGGATGAGGGAGTCGATGCCGACCAACTGCAGGATGCGCAGCACAGGCTCCTGGGCGCCGGCGATGCGGAGCCAGCCGTCGGCGTCGCTGACCTGTTGGAAGAGGGTGACGAAGACGTTGATGCCGCTGGAGTCCATGAAGGGCACACCGCTGAGGTCCACCACGATCCGTGGTGGCACCGTGCCGTCCTTGAACACCAGGGCCTTGCTGAGGGCGTCCTTGACGTCGTGGTCGATCTCGCCCCGCACAGTCACCACATGGATGCCGTCGACCACCTGGCGCTCGACGTTGAGCCGGTTCGGCCGGCCCGCTTGCTGGATATCGGTCACCATTTCCTCGACTGTGCTTAGGCTTGCCCGGGTCAGAGGTGCGCGGACGATTCTGCCCCACCACCCTGTCCGGACGCATCAGGGCTGAGGGTGCCGAACACCCCTACGGCATGCATGGCGGCCGGCTGGGTACTGACGCACGCGTGAACTGGGGAGTGAAGCGAGGTGAGGCCGGTGGGTTCCCGAGCCGACGGGGACGGCTGTAGGGCGCTGGATGGACCTCTGATGCGTGCCGGTTACGCCCTGGAGGGGGATGACGGGTGCATCGCGGATGCGCGCCACTACGCCCTCGACTTTCTCGACCAGGCCCACGCGAACCATCAGCTGGCGGTGTCCGCACGGGCGAGAGATCTTCTTCAGCTGGTGGTCAGCGAGCTCGTCACCAACGCCCGCAAGTACGCCCCAGGCCCGGTTCTGATGGAACTGCGCGTCAACGCTGTCGCCGTCGACGTCGTCGTGTGGGACAGCGACCCCACCGTCCCCGCGGCCCGGGCCACCGACCCCGGCAGGATCGGCCAGCACGGTCTGGAGATCGTCAAGGCCGTCACGGAGGCCCTCTTCATCGAGCAGGAGCCGGTCGGCAAGCGCATCACCGCCCGCATCGCCCTGACCGACACGGACAAACAGACACCCCACCGCCCGCGGCCGACGTAGCCGCCGGGCCCCGGGGTCGGAAGGTCGGTCCCTGCGTCCTGGGCGTCGCCGGCGTCACGTCCGCCCGTACGCGTCGCCACCAGGTCCGTAGCGCGGCGGGAAAAGTTTCTTCGGATTCCTGTCACACCTTCGTTGGCTGGTCCGTCGGTGCAGTGAAGCCGCCGATCAGGCCGATATGAAGGAGTGCAGTCATGACGAACACCTCGATCTCCCGGATGCCGAACCCGGCCGAGTTCGTGCCCGAGGTGAACGACATCAGCGCCGCGTTGTTCCGGGCCACGGGTAACCGTTCGGTGCCGCGTACCACGATGAGCCTGGTCCACCTGCGGGCTGGTCAGATCGTCCGCAACACCTATCTGACGGTGTTGAACACCGGCTTCCTGCGCAAGGCCGGCGAGTCCGAGGAGCGCATCACCGCCGTTTCCTCCTGGCAGGACGCCCCCTACTTCACCGACGCCGAACGTGCCGCCCTCGCCCTGGTGGAGGCCACCCTCCAGCCCGCGCCGCACGGCCAGGAGCGCGTCTCCGACGAGCTGTACACCGAGGTCGCCAAGCACTACGACGAGAAGGCACTGGCCACTCTCACCATCGCCATCGGCCAGATCAACTTCTTCATCGCCCTGGCCGTCATCGGCAAGCCCCAACCGGTCACCTCCCTCGCGGACGAGCAGTGGGACTGACCTGAACTGACCTGAACTGACCTGAGGCGACCGTCAGGCCAGCACTGAACAGCGCCTGTTGGGTCTACGCCTCGGCTTTCTCGCGAGAACTCATGGAATGCGCTTCCTCGTATCGCGTGTACCGCTTTTGTGGCCCCACATGCCTCGGCCTGCCCCGAGCGATGAAGGTGCAGTCAGAGGAATGAAGGGAGAAGTGCGGGGCACACGGAAGCTCAGGAGGTCGATAACTATGGTTCCCCTGCTGCTTGTTCTGCTTCTGGCGCTTGTCCTCTTCGGCGCCGGGTTTGCCGTCAAGCTTCTCTGGTGGGTCGCCATCGCCGTCCTGGTGTTGTGGCTCCTCGGTTTCGTCATGCGCTCCACCACTGCCGGTGGCGGTCGCAGCCGCTGGTACCGATGGTGATCTCGACCGCATACCAAACGCACCGCTAGTAGGGCCCGGCCGGCATGGCGGCCGGGCCCTACGCCGCGCCGAAGGACATTTCCATGCCGCGAAACAGGGACAGCATGCCGTGAAACAAGGACAGCGATAAGCCCTCCACCAAATCGGCCCTCGACGAAGTGCTCGAAGAGTTCGAGCGTGCCGAGGCCGAGGAATCCGATCCTGCTGACTCAACTCACCACGTACAAAAGGGAGATGCCTGCACGGTCAACGAGGAGGCGCAGGAGGAGACGGCGAAGAGGAAGAACTGAGTGCGCGTGCCGGGGAGGCGTAGGCGCTCCGTCATTCCTGTGGAGGGCTGACGACTGAATACGGGTGCTTTCCTTCCCGCGAGGAAGACGGGCCGTCCACCCTCGTCGAACGGGCTCGCATGGCGGAGCCGGCCGGTTTACGCCGACGGCCGACGATGTGGATGACCCCGCCGACGCCGACGGCCGAGACCGAGAGGGCGATCAGGGCGATCTCCGACGCGACGGCGAGCACGGCAGCAGCCCGGCCGGCACGCACTTGCCCGTCGAATTCCGGATCGACCAGCCCCTCGGGATCTCGCACCACCTGTACGGGGTCGCCGACTCGGTCGTACCGACCGCAGGAGATGGCGTCGGCCGCAGCCTTGGCGGAACCGTCGTAGCGGACCGTGCAGCCGTACGTGGTCGTCTTTCCGTGGTGCACCGCGATCCGCGTGATGACGGCCGGACGCGCTACGCCCCGTGCCTGAAGGACCAGCGCCTGCGACGCCTCCATGGCACTCAGCGGTGCGCCGATCATCGGCACGAACATCAGCACCATGGTCACCGCCCGCAGGATGACGGACGGAGACAGCGCCATCACCGCCACCAGCAGCCAGATGCCGCCGACCAGGCACAGCACGATCGAGGGCACCAGCATCCAGCGGAACGACCCCAGCGCCCCGCCTGCGAACAGCAGTAGGGCAGCCACCGGGACGGACAGTGCGGTCAGCACCGGGCGGCGTGGGTATTCCGGATCGGCCATCCGCTTCCTCCTCACGCGCCGTGTGCCCGTCGTCATCACCTCCCCCGCTCCGTCGGTCATGGCCGGCGCACGATCGTTCCGCGAGGTGGCCGGCCGGGCCCCAGGGTGGGCGCGCTCATCCGGCACTGGCCACTCCGGGGCGGCCGTCCGCACCAGTCGCTCGGGCCACGTCCCCGCGGGCGGCACGCAGGACGACCCCCAGGAACACCGTGAACTCGCCGAGGAACACCAGCGCGATCTCACTCCCCATGGCGAGGATCGCGAAGAAACGGTACGTACCGTTCGCCTCGGCGAAGTCGGGCTCGACCCACCCGCTGGGGTCCCACGCCACCCGTACCTGCTCATCGACATGGTCGGAATTGCCGCAGTCGAGTCTGCCCGGCGCCTTGGTGACACCGTGGTAACGGATGACGCACTCGTACGAGGTGGTCTTCCCGTGGTGCTCGATGACCCGCGCGACCACGCCCGACCGCACCTCGCCCCGCATCTCCAGGACAAAACCCTGCGAGGCATTCACGGCCAGCACCGCGGTGGCGACCGCCGGCACGGCCAACAGCGCCATCATCAGCCGGCTCAGCGCCCCATCGGGTACCAGCCCGGGGACCATCACGATCAGCCAGATGCCGCCGGCCGCCCCCAGCACGAGCGAAGGCACCAGCATCCAGCGGAACGAAGCCAGCGCCCCGCCGGCCAGGACGAGCAGCGCGGCGGCCGGAATCAGCAGCGCGACCCGTCTCGGACTGGTCGTGCGCCCAGCCTTACGCGCGTTACGCGCCTTACGCGTCCGGATGCGGCGCCGCGGGGGCAGCACCTGCCCGTCGCGCCGGTGTCGCCCCGCCGGCACCAGCGCCCGGTTGTCGGCCGCCGGTTCCCCCTGCTCCAGGTCCGTCATCATGCTCCCCCCGACCGCCGAGCCAAACATCAACTTCATGAGCGCGCCAAGCCGCTGTCGGTGTTCTTGACCTCACCTTGATGCCAAGAACACCGACGGCAGGGGAAAGGGCCCGGACTGACGGCACGCCAGGGGACGTGGGCCCCTCGAACACGAGCGATCGATCGTCCGTTGCCGTGTTGGCACCGTTGAACTCGCCGTAGATGAGGCCGTCGATCGTGATCTCCTGAAAGGCGGGGAGAGAGGCAGGCCCACCCTTGCGGTGCTTGCCGCTGATGAGCCACGGTTTCGGACTGCGGCAATACCTTCTCCATCTGGCCCCTGGTGTGTTTCCAGTGGGCGTGGAAGGCCGCCGCCGCGGCGCCGGTCCAGTCGTCGCCGAGCCGGGTGACCTCCTGGTCCTGGGTCTCGATCGTGCCCTTCAGGTCATGGGCCATGTGCCGCCAGGCCTCGGCACAGGCCCGTAGCACGGACGGGTCCCCGCCGGGGTTGAACAGGTCGAAGCTCTCGATCTGCGGCTGCTGCTCCTGCTGCGGTCCGGCCATGTCACTTCCCCCCGAACTGTTGCGCCTGCGCGGAATCGGATGCCTGGTACGAGGTGGCGGTGTGCTGCAGGCCCGCGGCGTAGTGCCGCGGCCCGGCACTCAGTTGTCGCAGGGAAGTCACCGTGTGGCGGGGCATCTCCACGTACTGGGAGAGGACCTCGGTGGACTCCGACATCACGCCGAAGGCGTCATCCACGTTCTCCGCGCGGGTGGCGAAGGTGGTGATGCGGTCGTCCAAGTGGTCGGAAGAGGACGCGAAGTCCTTGGCTAACGCCGAACCGGCTCGGGATGTATCGAAAAATTCTCGTGCGGCATTGCAGCCCCCATGGTGAAACCGTACGTGATCACCGGTGCTGAAGGAGTTCGGCGGCACCGGCGCGCGCTACCGCCACCACCGGAGCCTGGTGAACGCACCGGCCCGGTGAACCGCGCCGCCGCCCCGATGTTTGCGGACCGCGTCGGGCCAGGCCAGGCCAGGCCCGACGCGGTGTAGTCCGTCCCGAGCTCAAGTGGCGCCACCATGGCGTCACCGCGGTGCCGCCGTGAGCCATCTCGCCGTGAAGACGGCGTCACGGCACCTCAATTCAAGGAAGAACGCCAGGTCAGAGTGGTGTGCGCCAAAAGGGAGCCAATCTGGCTCGCCATGGCGCCATGCGTGTGCCATGATGGCGTCATGGACCTCACGCCCTACGTCGACAACCTCCGGCAAGAGCTGGCCGTCGCCGCGGACGCCGGCGGCGACGACGCCCGCGCCCTCGCCGAGCGGCTCACCACCCCCCTGGAGTCAGCCGTCCGCCTGACGCTCCTCAACGCCCTGTCCGCCGCCATGGGCGAGGTCACGCGCGAGCTGGCGCCGGGCTCGGTCGACGTGCGGCTGCGCGGGCTCGACCCGGAGTTCGTGGTGACGGCGCCGCCCGTCTCCGAGCCGTTCCGCGAGGCGCACGAGCCGGTCGCGGAGCCCACCGTGGCCACGCCGCCCCCGCCGTCCGCGGACGCCGACGACGGCGCCATGGCGCGGATCAACTTCCGCCTGCCCGCCCACCTCAAGGCCCGCGTCGAGGGCGCCGCCGCCGTGGAGGGCCTGTCGGTCAACGCCTGGCTGGTGCGGGCCGTGTCCACCGCCCTCGACGGCGGGGAGCGTCGTGCGAGCCAGCCGGCCCGCGGCAAGGACGCGGGTGGCCGGGGCTTCACCGGCTGGGTCCGCTGAGGCCCCCGGCCCACACCACTTTCACCGGCGGATCACCGATCCCGCCGACGTCACTCATCACCCGCCTCACCAGCGGGATCAGCCACCCGAGCCAAGAGGACGGAACAGCCATGCCTGCTTACGAGACCCCCGAACCCATCTCCGCCACCCTCGAACTGGAGGTAGGCACCGCCCACATCACCGCGGGCAAGCGCACCGACACGGTCGTCGAGGTGCTGCCGCGCGACGGCTCCGACGACAACGACGTACGCGCCGTGCAGCAGACCCAGGTCACCTGCTCGGGCGGCCGCCTCGCCATCAAGACTCCCAAGAAGTGGACGCTGTTCGGCAAGCCGGGCGCCATCGAGGTGAGCGTGGAACTGCCCACGGGATCGGACGTCCGGGGCACCTCGGGCATGGGCAGCTTCTCCTGCGAAGGCAGCTTCGGGGACGTCACGCTCAAGACCGCGCTCGGCGACCTCCAGGTCGACGAGGTGGCCGGAGCCAGCCTCAAGACCGACCACGGCGACATCCGACTGGTCCGCTCGACCGGGGGCGTCGAGGTCATCGGCTCCGGCCGGATCGAGGTCGGCACCGTCACCGGCGCGGCGACCGTCAAGAACAGCAACGGCGCGACCAAGGTCGCCGAGGTCACCGGCGACCTGCAGACCAGCTCGGCCAACGGCGACATCTCCATCGGCATCGCGCACAGCAGCGTCGGCGCCAAGTGCGCCAACGGCCGGATCGAGATCGAAATCGCCCACGCCGGGGTCGAGGCGATGTCCTCCAACGGCGCCATCCGCGTCGGAGACGTCACCCGCGGCCGTATCGACCTGCGCACCTCCGTCGGCGACCTCGAAGTGGGCATCCACGAGGGCACCGCGGCCTGGCTCGACCTGCACCCCAAGTACGGCACGGTACGCAATGCGCTCGACTCCGCCGCCGGCCCCGCGGACTCCGACGAGACCGTCGAGGTGCACGCCCGGACCCTGACCGGCGACATCACCATCCGCCGCGCCTGACCGGGCGCACCCCAACTCCCGCACCTGAAAGGAAAAGTGGCATGACTGCCACCCGGACATCCGCGCCGATCGCCGCGAACGCGACGGCGCCGGCGATCACCGCCACCGGATTACGCAAGTCCTACGGCGACAAGCGCGTGCTCGACGGCATCGACCTGAACATCGCCGAAGGCACCGTCTTCGCTCTGCTCGGCCCCAACGGCGCCGGCAAGACCACCACGGTGGAGATCCTCACCACGCTCATCGAAGCCGACGCGGGCGAGGCCTGGGTCGCGGGTCGCCATCTGACCCGGGCCGCCGACGCGGTGCGCTCCACGATCGGCGTCACCGGCCAGTTCTCGGCCGTCGACAACCTGCTGACCGCCGAGGAGAACCTGCTCCTCATGGCGGATCTGCACCACCTCGACCGACGTGAAGGCAAGCGACGGGCCAAGGAACTGCTGCGACGCTTCGACCTGTCCGAGGTGGCGGGCAAGACCGCCGTCACCTTCTCCGGCGGTATGCGACGCAAGCTCGACCTGGCCATGACCCTGGTCGGTCACCCTCGGGTCATCTTCCTCGACGAGCCCACCACGGGACTCGACCCGCGCAGCCGGCGCACCATGTGGGAGATCATCCGCGACCTGGTCGCCGACGACGGCGTGACCATCTTCCTGACCACCCAGTACCTCGAAGAGGCCGACCAACTCGCCGACCGCATCGCCGTGTTGGACCACGGCAGGCTGATCGCCGAGGGCACCGCCGACGAGCTGAAGCAGCGCATCCCCGGCGGCCACATCCGGGTGCGGTTCGCGGACGCCCAGACCCTGGACACCGCCGCGGGCATCTTCGGCATCGCCACGCGCGACGAGGACTCCCTCACCCTGCAGATCCCCAGCGACGGCTCCCTCCCCAACCTGCGGGCCGTCCTCGACGCCCTGGAGACCACCGCCGTCCAGGCCGAGTCGCTCACCGTGCACACGCCCGACCTCGACGACGTCTTCCTGACCCTCACCGGTCAGCCCCGTCCCGCCGACACCGTCGCCTCGCCCAAGGGGAACGTCTGATGGCCACCATGTCCTACGCCGCCAAAGACTCCAGGACGATGCTGCGGCGCAACCTCAAGAAGGCCCTGCGCTACCCGTCCCTGACGCTCACCGTCGTCATCATGCCCCTCATGATGCTGCTGCTGTTCAACTACGTCTTCGGCAGCGCCCTGGGCACCGGCATCAGCGGCCTGCCCACCGGCAGCGGTGACTACATCGACTACCTCGCGCCCGGCATCATCCTGATGGCCGCCACGTCCGGCGCCCTGACCACCGCGATCAGCGTCTGCGCGGACAAGACCGAAGGCATCGTCAACCGCTTCCGCACGATGCCGATCTCCCGCGCCTCGTTCCTGACCGGCCATGTCGTGGCCAGTGTGATCCAGACGATGACCAGCGTCGCCCTCGTCATC
Source organism: Streptomyces bugieae (assembly GCF_036352915.1). Taxonomy (NCBI): domain Bacteria; kingdom Bacillati; phylum Actinomycetota; class Actinomycetes; order Kitasatosporales; family Streptomycetaceae; genus Streptomyces; species Streptomyces bugieae. The sequence goes on along the minus strand of NZ_JAZBJP010000002.1, from coordinate 65,417 downwards.
GGCGTCGCGCTCCTCGTGGGCTTCCGGCCCGACGCCACGCCCCTCGAATGGCTCGCCGCGATCGGCCTGCTCGCCCTGCTCACCCTGGCGCTGACCTGGCTCTGCGCCGGTATCGGCCTGGTCGCCAAGAACGTCGAGACCGCCAGCAACATCCCGATGCCGCTGACGTTCCTGCCCTTCATCGGCAGCGCCATCGTGCCGCCCGAGTCGATGCCCACCGGCCTGCGCTGGTTCGCCGAGTACCAGCCGTTCACGCCGATCATCGAGACCCTGCGCGGCCTGTGGCTCGGCACCGAGATCGGCTCCAGCGCGGTCATCGGCCTCGCCTGGTGCGTGGGCCTCAGCCTGGTCGGCTACGTGTGGGCGCGCCGCACCTTCAAGACCGGCCCCAAGCGGTAACTACCCCTTCCTGCAAGCCACTTCATCGATGCGCACCATGGACCACACCCCACCCGACGATCACAGGAGGACCTTATGTCGTACGACCCGACGGCCGCCGACACCACCACCACCGCAGCCGCCGCCACTGCCGGCACCACTGATGAGCCGCCCACCCTGCCCACCGACCGCCACACCGGCTGCCCCTTCGACCCGCCCGCCGCACTCACCGCGCTGAGCGACCAGCCGTTGCGCCGCATGCGCTACGCCGACGGACACATAGGCTGGCTGGCCACCGGACACGCCGCGGCCCGCGCGATCCTGGCCGACCCGCGCTTCAGCTCACGCAACGAACTCCTGCACCCGCCGGTACCGGTCCCAGGGATGCCGGAGGAGCTGCCGCCGGCGCCGGTCGGCGACATCACCGGCCTCGACGCCCCCGAGCACACCCGCTACCGGCGCCTGCTCACCGGCAAGTTCACGGTCCGCCGCATGCGTCAACTCACCGAACGCGTCGAGCAGTTCACCACCGAGTGTCTGGACGCCATGGAGCAGGCCGGGCCCACGGCCGACCTGGTGGCGGCGTTTGCGCAGCCCGTGCCCGCGCTCATGATCTGCGAGCTGCTCGGCGTGCCGTACGGCGACCGCGAGCGCTTCCAGAGCCAGGTGGCGACCATCTTCGACCAGACGGCGGATGCGGAGGCGAAGGGCGAGGCCTATACGGCGCTGCTCCAGTACCTGAACGAACTGGTCCTCGCCAAGCGGGCCGAGCCCACCGACGACCTGCTCAGCGATCTGACCACCTCCGACCTCACCGACGAGGAACTCGCCGGCATCGGCGGACTGCTGCTCGCCGCCGGACTCGACACCACCGCGAACATGCTCGGCCTCGGCACCTTCGCCCTGCTGAGCAACCCCGATCAGCTCGACGCCCTGCGCGCCGACCCCGGCCTCGCCGAGCAGACCGTGGAGGAACTGCTGCGCTACCTCAGCGTCGCCGACCCGATTCTGCGGGCAGCGCTCGAGGACGTCGAGGTGGAGGGCCAACTCATCAGGGCGGGGGAGACGGTGACCGTTTCCGTGCAGGCCGCCAACCGCGACCCGCGGAAGTTCCCCGACCCCGACCGGCTCGACATCCACCGCAAGGCCACCGGACACGTCGCCTTCGGGCACGGCGCCCACCAGTGCCTGGGCCAGCAGCTCGCCCGCGTCGAGATGGCCGTCGCCTTCCCGGCGCTGCTCGCCCGCTTCCCCACCCTGCGCCTCGCGGTGCCGCCGCAGGAGGTGCCGCTACGCGACCGCTCCAACATCTACGGCGTGATCAACCTGCCCGTCACCTGGGACAAGGAGTAGCCCCATGAGCGACCCTTCCCGAAGCTCTTCGAGTGGGGAGAACCCCATGGAGCCGCTGCGTCTCAGCGTCGACCGTGAGCGCTGCGCCGGCGCCGGCATGTGCGCCCTGACGGCTCCCGAGGTCTTCGACCAGGACGACGAGGAAGGCCTGGTGGTGCTCCTGCACCCCGCGCCGCCGCCCCAGCACCGGGCCGCCGCCCGGATGGCCGCCGGCCTCTGCCCCGCCGGAGCCATCGCCCTCAACTCCCCGGACCCCACGGACTCGTAGCGACCGTGGCAGTGACCGGACCGAGAACCCCGCGCCGCGCACCGGTGGGGGGCTCTCGCGTGTGCGGACCCGTCCGCCACGCCGCCTCGGCCCTCGGGCCGGCTTCTTCCGCTGCTCCGGCGTGCTGTCAGGCCATCCAGAAGAAGACCGCGGTCATCCGCTTGTCTTCCAGGGTGCTGCCCCAGTAGCCGGTGGCGCTGTGCAGCATGTTGGCGGTGTAGAGCAGCAGCCGGTTGTGGCGGTGCGCTACGCGTACGTCCTCGGTGAAGGAATCAGGCGGGACGAAGCGGGTTCCCAGGGCGTCGACGAGGTTGTTGTGGGGCGCGGTCACCATGTTTCCGCCCAGTCGGCCGCCCGGTAGCTTCTGACGGTAGAAGCTCGTTCCGCAGTCCTTGGGCACCTGCGGGTTGAGGTAGAGCACCGCGGCGTAGCGGCTCAGCGATCGCGAATCGGTGTGTGGCCGCGGCTCGCACTCGTCCCTGCCCACGACCTGGATGCAGTTGTGATTGAGGGTGCCGCCACCAGGTGCGGTGTGCTGCCACAGCCGACGCGCACCGGTCGCCTTCATGACCAGTCTTTCGACTCTGGCCAGTTCCGCCGGTTCGAGCCCAGGCATCGTGCGCAGACCGGGCCAGCTCTCGGGCTTGTGCGGATAGCCTTCGATCCAGTTGCCGCTGTCGAGACAGCGCGCCCGGACGGCATCGACGTCCGGCAGCACGTTGTCCAGGACCCAGTAATCCCGGCCCGGGGTGGGTTTGCGGTAGGGGAGGACGGGGAGCACCGGGCTCCTCGGGGGGTGTGGGGGCATGCCGCTGACCATACGGTCGGCCGGCGCCAGGCACGCCCGCGAAGGGGTCAACCTTCCGTCAACTCCCGGCAGTCTCAAGGTCGAGTTTTGTCAAACCGGCCGCTCAGGTCACACTCGCGCAGGCCTCCCTCAGCTGCCTGGTCCCCAAGGACTCAAGTGCCCGCAGCCGCCCGGGTCACCGCAGCACCGCGTGGAGATCATTTGTGGTCGTGGCCCGCAGTAGGCAGCTCCTGACGGGCGGCCAGTCGGTCCAGCAGCCCCGTGAGTACGGCGCTCTCCGTCGCGGTGAGGTCCGCGGCGAATTCGGCGTCGGCGGACTGTGCCAGCTCTCCGCAGAAAGCGAGCAGTTCCCGGCCGTGCTCGGTGGGTGTCAGTACCTGGCGTCGGCGGTCGGCCGGGTCCCTTACCCGCTGAATCGCACCAGACTTCGCCCGCACCCGACGCGCGCCGCAGCACGAGCAGGTGAATCCGAGATCGCTGATCATGACGTGGAGCCTGATGTTCGGGTTCGGTGCCCCCGGAGGTGCCCATCTGCACCACCGGCGAGCCGTAGAGCCTTCAGCGTCCATGACTGGTTGTAGGTCCCCAGGTCTTCTGTTCCCAGGCCCTCAGCCATGTGAGGATGGCCCACACCCGCGCTGTTCTGCCGACGGCGAAGACCGGCCCGACCGGGCTCGACGATCACTACAGTCCCGTCTCATGACGACGATTACGACGCGTACGGTCGAGTATCCGGCCGACGGTTTGACGATGATCGGGCACCTCGCGCTCCCGGCCGGTGTCGACCGCCGGCCCGCGGTGCTGCTCGGACCAGAGGGCACGGGGCTCAGCGACGTCGAGCGCCGCCGGGCCGATGCTCTCGCCGAGCTGGGATATGTAGCGCTGGCCTTCGACCTTCACGGCGGGCGCTATTTGGGCGACCCCGAGGAGATGCTGGCCCGTTGCATGCCACTGCTCGCTGATCCCGACCGGATGCGGGGCATCGGCCATGCGGCGCTCGACGTGTTGCGCACCGAACCGCGGACCGACCCGGACCGGATCGCCGCCGTCGGTTACGGCACCGGGGGCGCCATCGGGCTGGAACTCGGGCGCGACGGCGTCAGCCTGCGCGCGATCGGGACAGTCAACGCACTGACCACGGGCCGACCGGGCGAAGCGGCGCGCATCCGCTGCCCGGTGTGGGCCGGGGTCGGGTCGGAAGACCCGATCATGCCGCCCTCGCAACGGGACGCATTCACAGCCGAGATGCAGGCCGCGGGCGTCGACTGGCGCCTCACGGTCTACGGCGGCGCCTTGCACGCCTTCCACCACCCGTCGGTCGACCACACCGTGCGCCCCGGCGTCGGCTACCACCCACGGCACGCGCAGCGCGCCTGGCGCGACGTCGTCGACCTGCTCGCCGAGTGCCTGCCCGTAACGGAGTGAGCTGGAGCGTCGGGACTTCCAACGTCATGACACGACAGCGGAGAAAATGACCCGGAGCCTGACAACCTGAACGGCTGCCACCATCCGGTGATTGCGGTAGGCCGTCGGTGACGACTGGCGGCCGCCCGCCGTGCCTTGCGCTCGCGGTCTACGCGTCGCCACTTCAGGATGGACTCGCGAATGTTTCTCCCGCGCGGATTCCGCCATGGCCGCAATGCACGCGAACGGCAGCTTCCCCGCGGACCGGCCGGGTCGTAGTTGCCAGGTAGTTGCCGGGTAGTGACCAGGCAGTGGCCTGGCGGGCACTTCCAGCACCAAGCCGTGCGCGATGAACTGCTCAGCAGACGCGGGGAGTTCGGCGGTATGTCGCGGCCGAGCCGCTTCGTCGTCCATCAAGGACCCGCTCGGTCTTCCCCAGTGCCCGGCGGTCACCCGCCCCTACAGGCGTCCAGAGCCACCAAGGACTCTGGTGATGAAGCTGGCCAATTGTGCGCGCATCTCTTCCCGGGGCACGCGCTCCTGTCCGGCCAGGTGCTCGACGAGATCGGCTCGGGTGGCGGCGAGCAGGGCGTGGGCGGTGAAGTCGCTGTCGGTCAGGCCGGGGACCTGCTCCAGTACGGCCTGGAGCAGTCCGTGCCACCGTTCGTAATGCTCCGCTTGGTACGGGCTGCCGGACGCGCTCTCCTCCAAGGCCAGTGCGAGGCGGCGGTTGTCGAGTTTGAAGCACAGGACGGCGTCCAGCAGGGCGGGCACACGCTGCTGTGGTGGGGTGGCGGGCCCCAGGGGTGGCGGGCCGGTTTCGACGGCTTCCCTGATCGGTTCGAGCCGTGCCTCGTACAGCGCGCGGAGCAGCCCGGCGCGGTCGCCGAACGCCCGGAAGAGCGTTCCCTTCCCGACGCCGGCCGCTCCTGCGATGTCGGCCATGGTGATGTCGTCGGGACTCTCGCTGCGGGCGAAGAGGGTGTCGGCGGCCGCGAGCACGGCCTCCCGGTTGCGGACGGCGTCCTTGCGGGACTTGCGCTCGGGCATGCGGCTCCTCCAGTTGCAAAACGGACCCCGGGTCCGTAACGTCAAAGCGGACCTTGGGTCCGGATTCTACGAGATGGAGGACACCCATGTCCGCACCGACTTCCCCGGCGGATCTCTACCGCCACGGCCTGCGGCTGCTACTGGACAAGAACACGACCGGCTGGGTCGACCTGTGGGCCGAGGACGGCGTCATGGAGTTTCCCTTCGCCCCCCAGGGCTGGCCCACGCGCTTGGAGGGCGCAGAGGCCATCGCCGCCTACATGCGCCGCTACCCCGACCACATCGACCTGCACGACTTCCCGGACCTGCGGATCCACCAGACCATCGATCCGGAAACCATCGTGGTGGAGATGCGCGGCGTCGGCCGCCTGGTGGAGACCGGCGCGCCCTTCGACATGACCTACATCGCCGTAGTGACCGTTCAGGAAGGGCACTTCACCTCCTACCGCGACTACTGGAACCCCCTCACCGTCCTCGAACCCGGCACCGACTTCACCGGGAGCAACCGATGACCCCCACCGGCACCACGTTGGTCATCGGCGCCACCGGCACCACCGGCAGCCGCACCGCCGCGCGGCTGACGGCCTCCGGCCACCGCGTCAAAGCCGCCAGCCGTCACGCCACCCCGGCCCCCGGGGCCGAGCCGGTCGCCTTCGACTGGTACGACCCCACCACCCACGCTGCCGCCCTCGACGGAGTCGACCGCGTCTACCTCATACCGCCACTGGGCGACTCCGACCCCGCGGCGACCATGCTGCCCTTCCTCCAACAGGCCCATAGCGTCGGCGTACGCCGCGCCGTGCTCCTCAGCTCCTCGGCCATCCCCGAGGGCGGCCCCGCGGTGGGAACGGTCCACCAGGCCCTGCCCGACCTGTTCGCACACTGGGCGGTACTGCGGCCCTCGTGGTTCATGCAGAACTTCACCGGCACACACGCGCACGCCCTGAGCATCCGTAAGGACGGCACCATCTGGACCGCCACTGGAAGCGGTCGGATCGGCTTTGTCGACGCCGAGGACATCGCTGCCGTCGCCGTACGCGCGCTGACCGACGAACACGCCCCCAACACCGATCTCCTCCTCACCGGACCGGAGGCGCTCAGCCACGACGACATCGCCACGACCATCACCGAGGTCACCGGTCGGCCAGTGACCCATCGCCGGCTGTCCTACGACCAGTTGCGCGATCGCCTCACGGCTCTGATGCCGGGGGAGTTCGCCGCGTTGCTGGCCGACATGGACCGCGCCATCGCCCAGGGGGCGGAGGACCGCACCACCGACACCGTCCAGCGCCTCACCGGTCGACCCCCGCGCACCTTCCGCGCCCTGCTGGAACGGGAGATGGGATCACGGCCAAGAGCTGTTCGGCTCGGCAGGCCACGTCTACTCGTTGCCCGTCGCAACCGGCTCTGACCTGCCCGAGCGCAGCCTCCTGCAACGTGCTTCAGCCGGTCGCCGCAGCGGCGCGTTCCTCACCCCTGCGCCGGGCCCGCTTGCTGTACATCATCGTCCACAGAACGAGGGCGCCGAGCACGCCGTAGATGAGAATCGGGCTCAGGACGGCCACAGTGCCGGCGCCCAAGACGTAGGCCAGCGCGATCCGGGCTGCTGCCTCCAGGCAGTAGGCCACGCCCCAGACCGTCGTCATCGTCCGTGTGGTCCTGCGGAATCCTTCGTGCTGCCACAGGTCGTTCCACCAGGCGGTGCTCGCCGCAGTGCCGTCGGTGGCGAACTTGCGGCCGAAGTAGAACATCAGGGGGCGCGGCGCCAGCAGCGTCGCCAGGCACAGCAGCCCGAACAACCCGGTGATGGCCGAGTCCTTGATCAGCAGAGCCTGGACCGAGTGGGGGCCGACGAGCGTCGCCGCAGCGGTGATCACCAAGAACACCAGGGTCACCACGGCGAACTCGTCGAGACGGCGTCGCCATATGAGGTGGACGACGCTGTCGAGAACCGGCCAGGCACCGCTTGCCAGCAGTGCCGCGAACTCGCTCCAGCCCTGATCGCGCAAGACGTTGCACGTGATGATCGGGGCGGCCACATTGAGCGCGATGGTGAGCACCCAGCCACCAATGGCGGCGCCTTGGGACCGGGCGGGTGGCCCAGGGCGTTCATCGGCTTGTGCCGCTGAGGTCTCCGGCGTGCCGGGTCTGTCTTCTGGTCTGGTCGTGTGGTCGTGAGCGAGCACGGTCCCCCCTGAAAGTTCTTGGTGTGTGGTCAGGGGAACGCCAAACAGGCGCGTGGCAGGAGACGAACTCCCCAGGCCACGCGTCAGCCCCCCGGTAGGGCGTGATCATGCATGACCGAAAACCATCTGCGCAACTGCCCCTTGGGACTGGGTCCTACGTGACGTGGTGGAGCAGGCGTTTGCGACGGCAGAGGGGCACCACGAGCGGGAGAAAGGCGAGGTAGTTGCGGAGATCTCGTTCGCGGCGGGGCAGAGTTTTCGGTGGCCGGACAGTCAGGGGAGGGGGCGTTCGATGAGGCGAGGACGCCGTCCCGTCGATGGCTGATCTTCGCCCCCTTGAGTGCGATGCGGACGCCGATGCCGATGCCGATGCCGAATCCGATGCCGATGCGCTTCCACGGTGTCATTGACGGTGATCTCCTTGCCCACGGGCACCTCATGCGCGCACCTGCGCTGCACCTGGAAGTCGCCCTTCGGTGGGAGCGGCTGCGGACGGGATCAACGAGTTCGGCGCACCGGGTGAAGCGGGTTTAACGGGTATTCGGAATGGCAGCCATAGTTTGATGCCGAGTCCGATGTCTGCCGGACTACTGCCGAGATCGGCTCAATGAGTGGCTTTCCCGGACCGGAACGGCATGCGGCAGCAACGTTGTGAACCAGCCTTGTATCCCTTGGGCGTTGGGTGAGGCGACGGACGGCTGGAGACGATGTTCGGGCGAAGGAAATTGCTCATGGCCGGTGCCACGGCTGGTGCCATGGGGGGGGGGTGCGGCCATGCTTTCACGGAGTTTCCTGGGAGCTCAGGATGCGTCGTCGACTCACGGGACAGGGCCTGCGGATACTTCGGTGACGCAGACCCCTCCGCTGGCGAAGTACGTTGACCCACTGCCCAGGCCGATGACGGCCATCTCGGATCCTTCCGTCTATCCGGGCGCCGACTACTACGAGATCACGATGCGGCAGGGTTCGTGGCGCTTCCACCGGGACGGCTCGCTCGCCTACACCATGACCCAGAGGGAAGGCGAGGACACCCCGGTCGTCAACGGGAAGGCGTACCCTTTCCTGGCCGTCGAGCCGCGACGCTACCGGCTCCGCATTCTCAACGCTTCGAACGAGCGTTTCTGGCGGCTGCGGTTCGAGGTTCCCAGGGACGTACTGCCCCAGCCCACCTTGCCGTTCTGGCTGATCGGCACCGACGGCGGCCTGCGTACTCCGCTACAGATGCTGAACTTCCTGATCTCGCCGGCCGAGCGGTACGACCTCATCGTGGACTTCAGCCAGATGCCCATGGGCACGAACGTCACCTTGACGAACTACCACGCGCCGGTCCACCACCCCGGAATGCCCGGCATGGGGCCGGTCATCTTGGAAATCATGCAGTTCCAGGTCACCAAACGATTGTCCGGAGGCGCAGACAAGACGACGCCGCCCAAGAAACTCCAGCTGCCGGCGGCCACACCCATCGAGCTGAAACCGGGCACCCGACGGCGGGAATGGGTCACATATCAGCATGAGCTCTTCGGCACGATGACGTTCAACGCGGTGCCCTTCATGGAGCCGTCCCAGGACTTCATCAAGGTGGGCTCGGCGGAAGTCTGGGAGTACATCAATCCCCACCACGACGCCCATCCGATGCATGTCCACCTCGTCAACTTCCAGGTGCTGAACAGGCAGCCGATCGACGCAGCCGGTTACCAGGCGGATTACGAAAAGTGGCTTGACGGTGGCCGCAAACCGGAGAACCGGCCGGTGTTGGCGAACTATCTCACCGGCCCACCAATTCCGCCGGACCCGGACGAGGCACAGTCCGACAAGGACACCTTCAAGTCCTGTCCGGAGACGGTGACCAGGATCATCGTTCAGGAATTCAGTCCGCCCACGGATACGATCGCGTCGATCCCGGGCAGCGGCACTCAGCTTCCGGCGACGTACGTCCATCACTGCCACATCCTTGAACACGAAGACGACGACTTGATGCGCCCGTGGACGATCGTCGGCCACGGCGACCATGCCGATGGCGACCACAATCAACGCCACAGCCAAAGCCACAGCCAAAGCCACAGCCACAGCCAAAGCCACAGCCAAAGCCACAGCCACAGCCAAAGCCACAGCCAAAGCCACAGCCAAAGCCGTAACCACGGCCGCAGCCACGGCCACTGACGGGATCGACCCACCCGCATGTGCCGGTCCGCCTCCAAGGGGCGGGCCGGCGCTGACTCCGTGGCTCGCCCCTGCCCCGGATCCTGGCGCGTACGGCGCCCGCACAAGGACGGATGCGCTCGGCCCTCGAATGCCGCCCCGCCACACACTGTCGGTCTGACGAACCGGAGCCTGTCCCTCGGGAAGCCCACACACGACAACTGTGGTTTACAGATTGAGGAGTTGGTAACTAAAGTTGTCGCATGACCTCATTCGAGATCACTCCGGAAGAACAGGTAGAGCTAGACAAGGCTCTCCACGACGCCCTCAATCCCCTCGCGTCGGCCATGCGCTCCCGGGCGTCGGGGCTGCCTGAGGACCGCATGTGGGAGGCGGACCCCGTCGAGGTGACGCTGTCCGTGCTGGCTGCATGGAAGGTCGTGGACGCAGAAGTCAAACGGCTGACGGCGATCGCAGCAGGCACCGCTGGGTCCTACGGAGCGAGTTACGAACAGATGGGTGCCGTGTGGGGCATCACCCGGCAAGGCGCCCGCAAGAAGTGGCCCGAAGCCGTCAGCCGCCCGGCCACCACAGCGGCGCGGACGAGCGGCGCACTCGAACTGTGCGGCGGAACGGCCGAACTGACGCAGGAGGACTCGTCCGGCGGCTGGCGGTGGACCGGCAAAGGCGCGGACGGAACGCATGGGGCCGCCGACGCCGGCACCTGGTACGTGACGAAGGAGGAGGCTGCGGCCCATGCGGGGGCCTTCCTGAAGGAGCACGCCCTCAGCCAGGCTTAAGGTCTGCCTCTTCGGTCATCTGCGGATCCAGAGGAGGTTGGCGGCGAGGTGGGGTCCGGCCTGGTAGGCGATGGTGGGCATCGGCCCGGCGAGCCCATTCAGATGTGCAGTTCGGGGGGAAAGCCCGTCCAGCGCAGCGCGGCGGGCAGATGTCGCATGTCGTTGGCGATGAGGACGGAGGCCGGCCGACCAGGCGCGTATCGGATGACCGTAAGTGCCGCGTTGCAGTGATTGAGGCCGAGCCAACGCCACTTCGGCGCATGCATGGCGTCCCGGACCAGCCAGGCGACGAGGAAGTTGTGCGTGACGACCAACTCGTGCCGGTCCTCCTCGCCGTCCACCGGTCCGGTGAACAGATCCAGCGCCTGGCGGGCGAGCGCAGGTCCGTGTTCCCGCTCCTCGTCAGTGGCACCAGCGAGGAAGCGGAGATAAAAGTCTGCCGATTCCTCCGGAAGCTCGCCCCTTGCTGGCATATAGGGCACGTAGTCACCGGCAACTTCCGAGACATGCAGAGGGACGCTCTTCAGTTCGTCGGCAATCAGACGCGCGGTCTCCTCCGCCCGCGGCAGCGGACCGTGGTGAACAGTTGCGAAGGGGGTGTCCCGGAGGCGTTGGCCGAGCAGCGTGGCTTGCCGACGGCCAACCTCTGTCAGCCTGCTCTCGTCCGGCGACGCCTCGCCGTGCCGGACGAGATAGAGGTAGCGGGTGGCCGTGCCGGTCATCTCGATCTCCTCTGCCCACTGGCGATCTTGTGCATCGCATCAATGGACGTTGCCTCCCTCAGCGCCGGTTCCCTTGTCCCACGCTGATCGGCAGGACCTCCACACCCTCGTTGCCGGCATCGGCCGAGACCGCGACGCCGTCCACGCCGGAGTCGTCCTGCGCTCGGCTTGCCCTGCCGTTGGGAAAATCGTCGCGAACCTCAACCGGTGGCGAGTTCAGTCCAGACCCCTGCCGGGTGCTCGGCCGGCTTCAACCACAACTGCGGCTGGGACTGCTGGTACTGCTCTTTGGTTCCCGGCTGCCAAAGGAAGCGGCCGTCCGCGTCCGGCCACACCACTTGCAGGACCGGGAACGGAGGCCGCCGGTAGTAGGAAATCGCGAGCCCGAAGAACTCCCGGTACCAGCGGAGATCCGCTGCCTTCAGGATGACGGACCGTTCCTCGATGACGCCGTGGCATTCCATGCCGCTCTCCAGCACAGCCCCAGCGGCAGCCTTGCGCCCGAGGGAGTTGAGCAGCACGTGCATTGTCTGGAGTTCCAGCCCGAACATGGCAAGCTCAGGCGTCCCGTGCGTGTGCCAGAGCCCGATCGTGTACGCGAAGCCCGGCCCTTCGTCGTCGGCAGGCACCATCACGACATTCCAACCGTGCTCCTCAACCTGCTCGACAGTCCGCAGGTCCAGGCGATCGGCCTCTGCCCGATCCCCGTAGTCATGGCAGATCACGCAACGGCAGGCAGGACGGTCGTGAGGCATGCCGGTGAGAGTACCTTGCGCGTCTCCGGCCGCACTTCGGCCCAGGCAATGATGTCCGCAGCCGCGTTCCGGGTCCTGCCTGGTCACGCCCGGTGGCCCATCACGGAAGCGGTGCAACACCCCGCGAACGGGCAGCACTTGTCCAGGGGGCGGGTCGGGAGGTAGGGGAATTCCGCCGGGATTCGACGTGGTCAAGGGCTCGGACAGCGACAGCCGGTTTCTGGACGCGCGGTGGGGGACATGCGCGCCGGCATGGGATGGCCGGGCTTGGTGGCTGGGGTCAGCGGTAGGCGGCGAGGAAGGCCCGGATGCCGGCGTCGGCGTAGTGGTCGAGTTCGGTCTGGGTGTGCTGTGGGCCACCGTGGAACATCGCCTTGTTCACCGGGATCCACAACAGCAGGCCGGAGAAGTGGTTCGCGGCCAGGAGCGCATCGTCGATACGCAACAGGCCTTGGTCGGCGAGGCGTTGGAAGGCGTCGGCCAGGGTGGTGAGTACCCGCTCGAAGCCCTGCTCGTACCAGGCGGCGCCCAGGTCGGGGAAGGTGTCGGCGTTGGCGATGATGAGCCGTCGCAGCTGGAGTACCTGGGGCTGGTTGAGTGTGGTGAGGAACTGGCGGGCCAGCCGGATCAGGTTCTCTTCCAGGGAATCGGCGTCGGCGGGAATGTCGGACACCAGGTCGATCATGGCTTCGACCCGGTCGGTGGTGGCCAGGATGATCTCGGAGAACAGCTTCTCCTTGTCGGCGAAGTGCTTGTAGACCGTCTGCTTGGAGACGGCTGCCTGCTTGGCGATGTCGTCCATGCTTGTGCCGGCGTAGCCCTTCGCCATGAAGGCCGCCGTCGCGGCCTCCATGATCGCCTGGTGCTTGCGCGCGGACCGGCCGCCGGGTTCGTTCGCTTCCATGTCTCCTCCTTGGTTCGAGACCCAACAGTACTGGACAGTCCAGTTCTTCTTTGAGTACTGTACCGTCCAGTTCTTCGGTACTGAACCGTCCAGTTCCGAGCTTGGACTCGGCATAGGGGGATCTCCATGACTCAGGCGATCGACGCTCCGTTCGCGCATCGCGCTGTCTCCACTCCGCTCGCCACCCGCGCCCTGCTGGTCGCCGGCGCCGCGGCGGGCCCGCTGTTCCTCGGCGTCGGGGTGATCGAAGGCCTCACCCGCAACGGCTTCGACTTCACCCGAAACGCGATCAGCCAGCTCAGCCTCGGCTCCCCGGGATGGATCCAGGTCGTCAGCTTCCTGCTCACCGGCGTGCTGATCACAGCCGGCGCGGTAGGAATCCGCCGGGCGATCGGCCACACCGCAGGTGGCACATGGGCGCCGCGACTCATCGGAGTCTTCGGCGCATCCTTCCTACTCGCGGGGGTGTTCACCGCGGACCCCGGCGCAGGCTTCCCGGTCGGCACGCCGGACGGTCCGGCCACGTTGAGCGCACACGGATCGGTCCACATGCTCAGCGGCATGGTGGGCTACCTCGCGCTGTGTGCCGCGCTCCTCGTGCTGGCCCGGCACTTCGCCGCCCACGCTCGGCGCGGCTGGGCTCGTACCTGCCGCATCGTGCCGGTGGGAATCCTCGCCGGATTCGCCGGCTCCGCCACCACCGTGGCTGCCTTCACCGCCGGAGCAGGCCTCGGCCTGCTCATGCTCACCGCGGTCATTGCCCGGCTGGCCGGCTTGACCTCGACCTCGGAGCGGTAGCGGCTCCGGCTTCCGCCGCAACAGCAACGTCCTAAGCCCTCATGGCAGCGACGTTCCAAGCCCCCATGGAAGCGACGTTCCAAGCCCGCACGCCCAGACAGACAGGATGCCCGCGAGATGACCGCACCGGTGAAAGGCCCCGCCAGCTACTTCCCGTCGATCGAGAAGAAGTACGGCCGCCCGATCGAGGAGTGGAAGGACTTGATCCGCTCCTCGCCCCTGACCAAGCACATGGAGCTCGTCACCTGGCTCAAGGCCGAGCACGGACTCGGCCACGGCCATGCCAACGCCCTCGTCGCCCACACCCTGAGCGAACGCAACGGAAGCTGACCCGAATACGGGTTCTGCACGACCGGTGCGTCCCGCGGAACCCGTGCTCGGTCCCGGTACTGCCGGTTCTCGTGAAGATCGAACGCGCCGAACGTGGCACGCCTCGCCAAGTCGGACGCGGCTTGCGGAAGCGGTCAGAGGGCCTTGGTCATGAAGGTGCTGTTCGGGTCGTGCTGGTAGTCCGCGAAGGGTTCGCAGCGGCGGAAGCCGAACTTCTCGTACAGCCTTCTGGCCGGCAGGAAGAACTCGCCTGAGCCGGTCTCCAGGCTCAGGCGAGTGAAGCCCATGTCTTCGGCTTCGCTGAGGATGTGCTCCAGTAGCTGGGAGGCGATCCCGCTTCGCTGCCGCGTCGGCCGGGTACGCATCGACTTCAGTTCCGCGTGGTTCGTGTCCAGTCTCTTGATCGCACCACAGCCCACCAGGCTGTCGCCGTCCACGGCTGACCAGAACGTGATCTCGGGCTTCCGGAGACTGTCGAGGTCGAGCGCGTGCTTGCTCTCCAAGGGCGTGAGGGACCGCATCTGCTCGACGTGGTCGGCTAGGAACCTGGCGATCTCCGGGCCGGAGAGGTCATCTACCGCAATCTTCAACACGCCTATCCGTTCTCCGAGTTCCCGGTGGTCCCGGTGCCGCCTTGTCGTGTCTGATCCGCTTTCTGAAGTGGCGCAGATCGAGCCTACGTCGATCGATCTGGAAGTGCGAAGCCACATGTTGAAGCGGGAAGCCACAGGTTGAAGAGCGAAGCCACATGTTTCGGATCGCCCTGGTGGCGGGGCCGTCCCCCCCGCATTGCCTTCGGCTTCCGCGGCACTGGAATCCCGACGCCGCCCTCGACCAGGGCTCATGACGCTCCTGCGCGGTCTTACCGGCCGGCCCCGCCCCCACCAGCCGACTCACCACTTGGCGCCCTACACACCGTCGCTGACCTTGATTACGGTGGGCACCGCACATGGCACAAGAGATACGGGAGGGCCCGTGGACGCCTTACGCGCCAAACACCGCAGTCCCATCGGCGATGACGGCCATCAGCCCCATCGTCCCGTCCCGCCGCCACCGCCGCCGGCCCCGGACCAGAAGTAATCCACCGTGCGCGCGCCCGCGGCCACCGCCGCTCACGCCCAGCGCCTGCTGGCCCAGGTGAAGCAGTTCCTCCACCACCCCGTACCGCCCGCCCTGGAGCAGGCACTGCGCACGGTGCCTCGGCACCTGTTTCTTCCCGACCGCATCTGGCGCGGCGACGGCCAAGGCGGCTACGACCTCATCGACCGCACCGCGGAGCCCAACCGCTGGCTGGAAGCGGCGTACTCCGACGTCTCCCTGGTCACGCAGTTCGGCGACGGTCTGCCCACGTCCTCGGCCTCGATGCCGTCCATGGTGCTGCGCACGCTGCTGCTCGCAGGTCTCGACGCCCCGTCCCGCCAGCTCAGCGTGGCAGAAATGGGCACGGCCACGGGCTTCAACGCTGCCCTGCTCTGTGCCCTGCTCGGCGACCGCGGCGTCACCACGATCGAGGTGGATGCGGCACTGGCAGAACTGGGGGAGCACAACCTCCGTGCGGCGGGCTACACCCCGACGGTGATCCGCGGCGATGCCGCGGCCGGTTGGCCGGAGGGCGCACCCTACGACCTGGTCCTCGCGACGTTCTCCGTCGACCGGCTTCCTCCTGCGTGGACAGCGCAGACCGCCCCGGGCGGGCGCATCGTCACACCCTGGAACTCGGCCTGGTGTTGCTACGGCACCCTGGCGCTGACCACCCATCCGGACGGCAGCGCACAGGGCCGCTTCCACTCGTTCGCGTCCTACCTGCCCATGCGGCGCCCTCAACCCGCTCGCGGCACCCCAGGTCCGGCGGGCGCACACGATCGTCCGCAGACCTCCGCGAGCGCGCTCTCCCCGTGGGCAGTCGCCGGCGGGGACCTGGACGCCGAATTCCACGTCGGACTCGCCGTCCCGGGCGCCTCATTCGCCTGGGACACCAGCGGCACCCACGCCCCGGCGCGCCTGGAGGTCGTCGACGCCACCGGCCCGTCCTGGGCCACCGTCGACTACGACGGGCAGCGCAGCGACAGGTTCGCCGTCACCGAGTCCGGTCCGCGACGACTGTGGGAGGAGATCACCGCCACATACGACCGTTGGCTGAGACTTGGCCGTCCGGGTGTCGACCAGCACGGTCTGACCGTGGACGCCGCAGGGGTGCACACCCCATGGGTGGAGGCAACTGGACGCCGGCACACGGTGTGCCCTGCTCAGGCAGCGGAGGCCGCCGCCGAGCCGCCGGGTATCCCGGGCGAGTTCGCCGCGTCGGTGGAGGATGGATTCCCGCTGGGGTAAGCGTAGGGCCCGGCTGTGCAAGCGGCTGGGCCTGAGAGCTCCGCACGGAATGACGTGAGGCGTCACAGTAGGCTCCCGCCATGACGCTTGGGTACTGGGAACGGCACGGCTTCGACGACCCGGCGGTGGCGGCCGACCGGGACGAACTGATCAAGTCGGCGGACCAGAACCCGGACCGTTGCGCCGCCTTCCGCAACCTGCTGCGCTCCGGGCGGCGGGACGCGGTGTGCACGGCGCTGGAGTACTTCCACTACGAGGACCGGCAAGCCCGGTGGGGTTTCGGTAACCCCCTGGACGAGTACGCCGGGGAGGTGCTGGACCGGGCCCGATGGGTGCTGCGCGGGACGCCGCTGCCTGAAGCGCGAGGGCAGGACCGGGCCAGCGCGCTCTGGGCGATCCAGAACCACGCCGAGGCTGCGGACGCCCCACTGATCACCGCCGCGCTGCGCGCCGTGGACGGTGACGTCGTCGATGATGGCGCCGTGTCCGCCGCCGGGCAGTGCCTCTACGCCTGCGATGTGCCTGAGGACGGAGAACTCGTTGCCCAGCTCGGCGCGATGGCCCTGGACGAGGACCGCCCCCTGCGCGTCCGGGTGGCGTGCGCAGGGGCGCTGGCCTCGGCGGAGTCCGACCAGGCCGCCGAGATCGCGGTACGGCTGACCGACGTCCCGGAACGTGAGCTCCAACTGGCCGGCGCGCTTGTCCTCACCGCTCACCTCGACACCCATCGCCCCCTCCTCGAACGTCTGGTGGCCACCTGGCCCCCCAACACCCCCCAGGCGGACGACATCCGGGATGCCTTGGCGGAGGTCGGGGATGTGGTGTGACGTGCTCGTAGAACTCCCGACGGCGTGATCTCCGAGGTGGTGGGATCACGTTGTTGAAGCCGGACTCCCTCACAAGCAACTTCGACGACTGGCGGAAGGTGACTGTGAGTGCCGACTCCCCTCCGGAGCAGCCGGCAAGCTGACGGTAGGCGGCTGCGGCACCGATCGGGTCATGCGGAGGCCGGTGGATCTGCCTGTCCCAGCATGTCGGCGAGGGGGATGCCGGTTCGGGCTGCTGCGATGCGACGTGCGCGCAGCTGGGCTCGGGTACGGGGGCGGAACGTGGGTTCCTTGCCGCAGCCGCAGGGTTCGCGGCCCTCGTAGCGCAGTCCGGCGTCGAGTACCGCAGCCACGACGGTCCATGCCTTGGTGTTCCCGCGCCGTGGAGCCGCGAAGTCGTGGCCGGCGCAGACCATGGGCTCTGAGCATCGGGGGCATCGGTGCTCGCCGGGCCCGGGATGCCGCTTGAACGCGACGCGGCAGGGCACGCACGCGTAGTGCAGCTTGTAGGGCTTCTCGGCGTAGTAGCACATGGGGTGAACGTACCCGGCGTTGTGGCGGCCGGCGAGACGGTTGTGCCGCCCAGGCCAGGGGACGTGGTGTCGGGCGCCGCCGTCGGCAAACCGTCGATGAAGTGGGCTGGCATGCTGAGGTTCATGAAGATCGCGACAGCCCAGTTCACCTGTGTTCCTGCGGACATTTCAGCGAATGTGCAGCAGATGGCCTCCCTCGCCGATGAGGCGCGAGTCCAAGGGGCCGAGCTCGTGGTGTTTCCTGAGCTGGCGCTGACCGGGTACGAGCTCGAAGCCGTGCGTGCCCGTCGTGATCTCTGGGTGCAGCCGGACGACCCGCGGCTGGATGCGGTCAGGGCGTCCGGTGTCGCCAGCGTCGTCAATGGTGTTGCGGCCACCGAAGGAGAGCGGCCTGTCATCGAGACGTTGGTCTTCGGCGCTGATGGCGAACTGCTTACCACCTACCGCAAGCAGCATCTGTTCCAGCACGAGCAGGATGTCTTCGCGGTAGGGCAGCGTGACGGGCGATTCGAGTGCGGAGGACTTCGTTTCGCTCTGGCCACGTGTTTTGACAACCACTTCTCCGAACTGGTCGCCCGTGGCGCCGCCGATGGGTGTCAGGTGCATCTGGCCAGCTCGCTGTATGGCACGGGCGGCGGCGTGGAGGAGCTGGCGACGGTGTATCCGGGCATCGCCAAGAACTTCGGCCTGTACGTGGTGGTGGCCAACCATGTGGGCCCGGCGGGCGAGTGGACCGGCTGCGGCCGCTCCGCGCTGTGGGCTCCGGGCGGCGCCCTGCTCGCGCAGGCCGATGCTGCCACGCCCATGGTGGTCACCGCGGAGATCGGGTAGAGCGGGGCCGGCCCATCGGTGCACTGGAATCGATGGGATGACGAACCGGGTCCGGCAGGTTCATGTGCCGGACCCGGGAGTGTCAGCCATTCATGGCCGCCCAGAACTCCTCGAAGGACATCTGGCGGTCGCCGTTGGTGTCGAGCGAGTCGATCAGCTCCTGGGCCTGCGCCTCGGTGATCTGCGAGCCCTCCAACTCCGCCACGACCTTCCGGTATTCGTCCGCGGTGACCTGGCCGTCCCCGTCGAGGTCGTAGCGCTCGAAGACCTTGCGCGCCGCCGTCTCCACGATGTCTGCCATGTGCTCCGCCCTTCTGTGATCTTCACTGACATGCCCAGACTATCCGTCCGCTCGGAGAGACACGGGCGCGCCCATCCTGCCCGGTGGTTTGTCGCGCACCCCTGGCCGGGAAATCGGTCCACTGCCGGATCGGTGGCCCGAGTGGGTTCTCGGAGTCCCCTCGCCTCATGCGACCACATCGGACCGCGAGCGGGCGGTGAGCCCTGATCATGAGTCGCCACTTGATGCCGGACGGCTTCCCGTCCGGCAGGTTGGATGCCGTCGTGAGCTCGCGCGGTCGGCCGGACAGCCGTGCCTAGGCTTTGCGGGCGAGTAGTTGAACCTCTTGGAACTGCCGTCGGTCGGTGGGCTGAGGCTCGCGAACCATCCGGGCCACCTCGGCCAACCCGGACTCGCGCAGCATCGTGGCAAGGTGATCAGGCCACCACCGATAGGCCGGCGCGACGGTGTGATCGAAGACCTGCGTCGGGTGAGACGGATCATCGCTTGCCGAAAAGCCGAGCAGAAGGTGGCCGCCAGGTGCCAGCACGCGGTGGAACTCCGCCAAGATGACCGGGAGTTCTTGCGGCGGGGTGTGGATGATGGACCAACGTGAGAGTACGCCGGCCAGCGTGCCGTCAGCGATGTCCGACGCGGCCATCGAGCCCACGTCGAACCGCAGGCCCGGATAGGCCTGTCGAGCCAGCTTGATCATCTCAGGAGAGGCGTCGATACCGAACGCCGCCAGCCCCAGCTCGTCCAGATGAGCGGTGATATGGCCAGGCCCGCACCCCAGGTCTGCGACCTGGCCGTCCCCACTGGCACGTACGACCTCGGCGAAGGCGTCCAACATCGCACGGTCCAGGGGCCGGTCACGCAGCGAGTCGCGGAACAACTGCGCATAGGCGAGGGCAGCAGCGTCGTAGGCATCGCGGGTGGCACTGAGGGCGTCGTGTTCGACCATGCTCAGGACAGTAGTTCCTGGCGTTGAGTCGAGCCGAGGGAATGACGATCTTCCCTCCTGTCTGTCTGTCCGGGCTCCCGCTGGTGGCTTGGTGTGCAGCCCTGGCCGGGCAATCGGTCGACTGTCGGATCGGTGGCTCTCGGGAGGTCGAGGGCGGTCGAGGGTGGTCGGTGGGTGCCGCCGCACCAGGCGGGTGACCGTCGTACACGAATCCGGTGATGTCGTGACGATCTCAAGACATTCCACCGCCCGATTGGTGGGGATGAGTGAGGTTGGCCAGGGTTTCGGCGGATTACCCGTGAACCGCCATGCAGAAAGGGAGTGTTCATGAGGCGTATCACCCGGAAGTTCGCCGTCACCGCTGCTGTCGCTGCGTTGGTGGGTATGGCGGGAGGGGGAGCGGCGCAGGCGTTGTCACCGACTGCCGCGGCTGTGGCGGCGCCCGGCTACCACGCGCCCTCCGCATGCCGTCCGGCGAACCACACCGCCAAGATCACGGTAGGGCCTGCCACCACGGGTCACCGTCACTACCGCGTCACCCTGATCGCGGCGCCCGGGTACGAACCGTGCAGGCTTGCCGGTTCACCGACTGACGTGCGGTTCTACCACCACGGTGCCCTGAACGCGGTCACTGCCGGCCAATACGGCCCGCAGGGCGCGGTCGTGAACTTCGGTCCGGGCCATCCCGTCCACTTCGACATCCAGGTCCCGTACGGTGCCGGTGGCGCTCCCGCCGACGAGGCAACCTTCACCCTCAAGGCTCCGGACGGGGTGATCCCCGGTGAGTCCACCGCCTACGGCCCCCTCACCGTGGGCGCGGGCACCGTCATCGGTCCGGTTCGACCCGGCGCCTGACCTTCAGCCGCACACTCTGCCGGCATTCCGCAACGCTTGCTCCTGCGCAATGCCGGCGAGCCGCCCTATCCCGTTGGAGACGTAGGAGCCCGCATATGAGGACGCGGGCCAACCTTGTACGAAGCGGATCTCGCGTGTCGAAACGCGGGTGTGGTGGCCGCCCCGCCGTGCCCGACGCGCCACCTCCCGCGGCGGGCTCGGCAGGGCCCGGCGCCCGGCTCGCCGCCCGCACACAGCCGGGTGACCATGGAATACGGGACCGGTCGGGGGACCAGGCACTGGGAGGCACCCGTGGCGCACACCCCGACAACCGACGTACTGATCGCGGGCGGGATGGTCGCTACCGAGGTACCGCCGACCGGCGACGTGGGCCCGGGCACTTCCCACCGCCCAGAGTCCCGGGTCGGACTGCATACCGTCGCCGTCCTCGCCCCTGGAGCCGTACCGACGACCGCCCACCCTCTGCCCGTGCCTGGATATCACGACACCGCCGGGGAGTTCGCCCGGCTCAACCGCCGTGACGGCCCGACCGGGTTCGTCATCCGTCCGGACGGACAGCTCGGCGCCCGCTTCCCTCTCGCCGACACCGCGGCTGCCCTCTCCGACTACTTCGCGGGCCTCTCGGCGAGGTGGGTACGACACTGGCCGGACTCGATGACGGTTGTGCCCTGAGGAAGACCTCGTGACGGCGCGAAACGCGCTGGAGCGGGCCGGGTGGGTTGCACCCGACCGGCGGTCACATCGCTCTCACTCTCGAAATCTGCTACGACGCACCGGGCGGCCGAGGCGAGTGCCTCACAACTCACGCCCCGTACAGGCTTGTCTCCACCAGGCCGGGCCGGGCAGAGTCGTTCACCATGCGTCGCACGAACTGCCGGCTGGGCGCGTGTGCCCGTCTCGTCTTGCCCGACGGGCGCACCCTCACCGTGCCCGAGGCGGCGCAGGGGCCGACCATGGAGAACCCGGCCCGTTTCCATGCCGAACTGACTTCGCTCCTGGAGAGAACATGAGCAGCGCCCTTCTTGTGATGGACGTCCAACAGGCCATCGTGGACTTCGTCGATGACGGCTCCGGATACCTGCCACGGCTGCGCAGGGCGATCGACGGGGCCCGGGCGGCGAACATCCCCGTGATCTACGTGGTCATCGCCTTACGTCCCGGCTTTCCGGAAGTCGGCACGCGCAACAGGGCTCTCGCTGCCATCGCACGGGCCGGCCTCTACGTCGAGGGCGCCCCAGGCACCGAGATCCACCCTGAGGTCGCGCCGCAGCCGGGCGACGTGGTGGTCACGAAGAGACGGGCGAGTGCGTTCTCAGGCAGTGATCTCGACGTGGTGCTGAGGGCACGCGGTATCGACAGCCTCGTGCTCACCGGCATCGCCACCAGCGCTGTGGTGCTGTCGACCCTGTGTCAGGCGAACGACCTGGACTTCGGCCTCACCGTGCTGCCCGACGCCTGTCTGGACACCGACCCGGAGCTGCACCGGGTCCTCATCGAGCGACTGTTCCCGCAGTGGGCGGATGTCGTCCCCGTCGACGACTGGCTCAAGACGATCGCCCCTCAATAGCGGCAGACCAGGCGGACGACAACATGGGCGGCCGGCTTCGGCGGGCCTGCCTGTCTGCGCGCGGGGGACGCGACGCCGCTTCGTAGTTGCGCGAATCCGGGCTGTCGAAGGCGGCCTCCGGCGGCAGAGCCCGGTGGCCGGATCGAAAGGCTCGTATGAACCGTCACGGCAAGCACCGTTGCAGGGCTAGCCCTCACAAAGGGGCTTTCCGAGATTCATGGCTGTCTCGGATGCGTCCTTGTGGGTCAGGGCGACGACCAATGCCGTCAGGGGGACCATGAGGCCGGCGACGATGACGAAGAGTGTGGGAAGCCAGCTCTGCCAGCCGGAAGTGCGGGGGAGTCCACCACGCCGCTGGGCGCGGGACACAAGTAGGTGAACGAGCACTGCCGAGGTGGCCGCGAGGAGGCCGCCGTAGGCGGATGCGAAGTGCGTCCACGGCACCGCCATGTAGCGGCAGGCAGCCGACTGGTGGTGTATGTGGGCACTGGACAGCGCGAGGCATGTGGCGAAGCAGGCGATCGCGGTCAACGAGAGCAGGGGCACGGGAAGGACCTGTGTCCAGCGTAGTGCGGGGCGATGCGGTCGAGCCTCGTGCTGTGTGACTGCCTCGGCCATGCCTATCAGTACCAATCCGGGTGTGGGCGGGCGATGTGGACTTGCTGCTGTCCTTCGGCCTTTTTTCGTTGCGGGGGAGTCGGCCTTGCAGGCTCTGGATGATGTCCCCGGGCCTGGCATCGGAGCGGGGGACCGGTGCTGCGTTCCTTGACCGTGCCCACCCGTATGTCAGACACCGGCGACCCCCGTTACGTTTGCTCTTTCCCCGCACCTGGCTCTGTGCCCGGCCGGTGCTCGCTCCCTACCTGCTACCTGCACACCGTACGAAGTGGCCGACAGGACCACCAAAGACCGCCTCTGAAGGGGCGGTTCTGGATCGAAGCCGCTGAAACCGAGCGGAGCCGGAAGGGCCTGCACGAAGTTGACGTGCGCGCCCACCTGGCCGGAGGGGCGGTGGTGATCCTCCGTTGACTCGGCGACGACCGCACCACCGCCATATGGCCGGCTGAGGACGGAAACCTGGCTGTCCCGGACCACACGTAGGGGCCGAGGCGCCGGGTTCAGCCGTCCCGGCGCCAGATCGTGCTGCCCAGGTCGGCGCCGCGGACGAGCTGGACGCGCCAGGGGGCGATGCGGATCACGTGGTATTGGGGGTCGTCCGGCCCGCCGCGCCAGTAGTGGACCGGGTCGTAGCCGACGCCCGGCGGCCCGCCCCTGAGGTAGAGGTCCCAGGCGTGGCGCCGGGCACCCTCGTCTTCGGCCCAGGCAGAGACGCTGTCGACGAAGAGGGCGTTCTGCCTGGACCTCGGAGAAGTCGTGGGTCCTGGTGGCCACGAGGGGTCTCCCTTACCCAGGGGTCGGCGCGGCGGTCGCGTCCGAGGGCGGCACCTCAGATCGCGTTGTGGGTCTCCGGACGGCCCGCGCCGTCCGTACGGTCCGTGCTCACGGCCACCGGCACCGTGCCCGCCCGGCCCCCGTCCCGCAGCCCGAACGCGCCGATGGCGACGGCGAGCAGGGCGGTGGCGAGCGGGACGGCGAGGGCGGCGTGGTAGCCGTCGAGCAGGGCGGCGGGGCTGCCCGAATCCGTGGCGGCGACGTTGACCGCGGTGGCGGCGGAGAGGCCGAGCGCGGCGCCGAACTGGAAGGAGGTGTAGAGCAGGCCGCCGGCCAGGCCCTGCTCGGATTCCGCTACGCCGTCCGTGGCGACGATGGTGAGCGGTCCGTACGCCAGCGAGAAGCCGAGGCCGAGGAGGATCAGGCTCGGCAGCATCATCGGGTACGTCCAGTCGGCGCCGACCGGCAGGAACAGGCCGTACGAGAGCGCCGCCAGCAGCAGTCCGCCGAAGATCACCCGGGCGTTGCCGAACCGGTCCACGAGTTTGGGGGTGAGCGTGGGCGACAGGATCGCGTCGATGCCGATGACGATCATCGCGAAGCTCGTCTGGAGCGGGGACCAGCCGCGCAGTTCCTGGAGGTAGAGCACCACCAGGAACTGGAAGCCGAAGAAGCCGGCGGCGAAGAGCAGCCCGACGAGGTTGGCGCGGACCAGCGAACCGCGGCGGAGGATGCCGAGGCGGACGAGCGGGGTGGCGGCGCGGCGCTCTACGGCAGCGAAGGCGGCGAGGAGGGTGAGGCCGGCGGCCAGCGTGCCGGCGGTCCAGCCGACGTCCGCGTGCGAGGCGCGTTCGACCCCCAGGACGAGCAGCACGATGGCCGCGGTGACGGTGATCGCGCCCGCCAGATCGACGCCCTGCCCGGCCCGGTCCTCCTGCGGCGACTTCGGCACGAGGGCGAGCGCGGCGACCAGGAGGGCGGCGGACAGCGCGACCGGCGCGAAGAACACCCAGCGCCAGTCGGCCGCGGCGAGCAGCCCACCGACGACCAGGCCGATGGAGAACCCGCCGGCCGCGGTGCCGGAGTAGATGAGCAGGGCCCGGTCGCGCTGCGGCCCCTCCGCGAAGCTCGTGGTGATGATGGACAGGCCGGCCGGGGTCATGAAGGCGGCCGCGACACCGGTGACGAACCGAGCGGCGATCAGCATCCAGCCCTCGGTGGCGAAGCCGCCCAGGCCGGAGAAGAGCACGAAGACGGACAGCCAGAAGACGAACATCCGGCGGCGCCCGAAGAGATCGGCCGCGCGTCCGCCCAGCAGCATGAAGCCGCCGTAGCCCAGGACGTAGGCGCTCATGACCCACTGCAGCTCGCCGGTGGACATGCCGAGGTCCGCGCGGATCGACGGCAGGGCCACGTTGAGCATGGCCACGTCGATGCCCTCCAAGAAGATCGCCCCGCACAGGACGAACAACACGCCCCAGTTTCTTGCGCTCATCTGCATCTCTCGATCCCTCGGTTCCTCGGTGACGTGGGTGGATGGGGGCGGGGGACGAGGTCGTCTCCCGCTCCACCACCCTCGATCGGCCGGGGAGGGGGAACAACAGCGAAGATCGCAATGTTCGTTCAGGCAGGCTTACCGATCCGGGGACTTCCGGGGAGCGGAGGTTGTCCATGGAGCGCGACGAAGTGGAATGCTTTCTCATCCTCGCCGAGGAGTTGCACTTCGGCCGCACGGCCGAGCGCATGCGACTGTCCCGGGCCCGGGTGAGCCAGCTCGTGCAGCGGCTCGAACGCCGCATCGGCGCCCCGCTGTTCGTCCGTACGAGCCGCCGGGTCGCCCTCACCGCCCTCGGCCGGCAGCTCCGCGAAGACCTCGAACCCCATCACCGCGCGATCGACGCGGCCCTGGCCAGAGCCGCCGCTGCCGCGCGCGGCGTCAGCGGGGTGCTGCACGTCGGCTTCTCCAGTCCGCCGGCCGGGGAGGTGGTGCTGCGGGCGGCCGAGGCGTTGCGCGCGAGCCACCCGGAGCTCGACGTGGAGATCTGCGAGGTGCCGCTGTCCGATCCGTACGGGCCGCTGCGCAAGGGCGAGTTCGATGTCCAGCTCACCGAGCTCCCGGTACGCGAGGAGGACCTGGGCGAAGGCCCCGCGCTGCTCACGGAGGAGCGGGTGCTGGCCATCGCCTCAGGTCATCCGCTCGCCGCCCGAAGACTGGTCTCGCTCGAAGACCTGGCCAAGGTGGTGCTGCTGACGATCGCCGGTGAACTCCCCGATTACCGGCTGGAGCACCATGTCCCCGCGCGGACACCAGGCGGCCGCCCCATCGCGCACGGCCCGAGCGTCACCAACATGCAGGAGGCGCTGATGCTCGTTGCCGCCGGCAAGGGCGCCTTCCTCACCGCCGCACACACCGCCACCTACCATGCCCGCCCCGGCATCTGCTACCTCCCCTTCGACGACGCGGCCCCGGTCGGTTACGGGCTGGTCTGGCGCGCCGGCGACACCACCGGCGCGGTGCGGGCCTTCGCGCGGATCGCGCTGGAGGTGGCGCGGGCGAACCTGACCGGCGGGGAGTTGGACTCGGCAGACCTGACCGGAACCAACTGAGAGGCGCACAACTCACCTCCGACTGACCATTTCCGAAGGAGTTGGTTGTGGCGGTTCGTGGTTGAGGGCGGCGTCGATCGAGGTCTGCACCGACCCGCGCGGGATGGGTCCTTCGCCCTTCCCATGCCGGAATGGGGCCGGGAGCCAGCCCCTGACACCTCGTCACCTCGCATGGGCTGTGCCGCCCCTCGATATTGACACTACATACGGTCGACCGCATGCTTTAATAATGACGTCGACATACTTCACCGAGGAGACCGACCCGTTCTGCCTGGCCACGATCGATGCTGCGGCGATGCTGTTCGATGCCCCCTGGCAGCGCTACGCCGTGATCGGGGACAGCCTCTCCGCAGGGACGGGAGACAAGAGCGTCGGCTACGGGAACCAGGGCTGGTCCGATCGATTCGCGCACATCCTGCGGCAGGTGCGGCCTGATCTGGCCTACCTGAACACGGCGGTGATCCGGGCCACGACGGTTGACACCCTTGACCACCAGATCGACGGGATGCGGGACTTCGCCCCGGACCTGCTGCACCTCCCGTGCGGCGCCAACGACCTCCTGCGCCGCTCACCGGATTTCGGGACGATCGAGCAGGACATGCGGAAGATGTACGACCTGGCGGCTGAGACGGGTGCGCAGCTCACGACGTTCACCCTGGGGCGCGCCTACGCCGTGCCGGTCTTCCCCGACTGGACGGAGCGCGTGCTCACCCTGAACGACCTGACGCGCGCCCTTGCCGACGAGTATGACGTCGTCGTTGTCGACATGTGGGATCACCCGGTCAACTCCCGGGAGAACCTGCTGAGTGCCGATCGCATCCACTTCTCCATGTCGGGCCAGGCCGTCATGGCGAGCGAGATGGTCAGGGCGTTGGCTGCCACCCTGGCCCGCCGCACGCCCTGAACGACGGTGTGGCAGGGCGAGGAGGAGGCCGACGTGGTGTGGCGAGGGAGGCCATGGGCCCCTTCACCACACCGCGTTCGCCGCCGGCGCCCGGCTCTCGCCCGGGCGTCATGGGCCGCCGTCCGCCACTGACGCAGATCCTCGGCCCCGCGCATGTGGTCAACGCTCCTGCCGGGGCCCATCAACGCGTCCGCGCGCCAAAGCGAGAACGCTTCCTCCAAGATCGCTCAAGATCGCTGCGACGATGGCCGGTGTCGCCGGCGTCAGGCTCAACCCCTTCTGCACGAGTTCGCTGAAGCGGTGCATGAGCCTTGTCGGCCCGGAGTATTCAGAGTGCTTGGATCCATGCGCATCGAGGTGGCTGACTCGGGGTGGAGCCCGTACGGATGGATGGGTGGGTCCTCTCGGTGGATCGCCCACAAGAGGTACGATCGACCGTATGGACACTGGGGCGCGAACGTTCGTCAGGCGGGCAGATGCGGTGTCGATCACTGACAAGCGCCTGCTCAAAGGGGCACGGGCGCGTGAGACCGCACTGCGGCGCGCCGTCGACATCGCCTCCCTCGACGGGCTGGACGACGTGAGCTTCGGCCGTCTCGCGACCGATACGGGCATGAGCAAGGCGGGCATCCAGACCCTCTTCAGGTCCAAGGAAGTGCTCCAGCTCGCGACCATCGACTATGCGCGCGAAATGTTCATCGATGAGGTCATCCGCCCGGCGAGGGAAGCGGCTCCCGGAGTCGACCGGCTGCGCTCCCTGATCGAGCACTGGATTGATTACGCCAAAACCCCGCTGTTCGAAGGTGGCTGTTTCCGCGTCGCGAACATCGCCCGTTTTGACAGCAAGCCGGGAACGATCCGCGACGCCCTGCTCCGCAACCAGCAGGAATGGCTCGACACCATCGGGAAGGAATTGCGGAACGCCGTCGCATCCCACGAGATCGCGGAACTCGACATCGACCTCGCGGTCTTCCAGATCGATTCCGTGCTCTGCGCGGCCAACACGGCTCTGCGTCTCGGAGACGAAGACGTCATCGCCAAGGTTCGCCGCACCGTCGAAAATCTCCTGAACACGGCCTGAACACTCCACGCGCCGAACCGTGCGGCGCACGAGGTGCCGGCGCCTCCCGGGACTCGATCCCCGGAGGCGCCGGCACCTGCTGCACGTCGTCATGCCTTCGTCGTCGGCGCCTTCGG
Organism: Streptomyces bugieae; assembly: GCF_036352915.1. Lineage (NCBI taxonomy): Bacteria > Bacillati > Actinomycetota > Actinomycetes > Kitasatosporales > Streptomycetaceae > Streptomyces > Streptomyces bugieae. Next base: position 37,234 of record NZ_JAZBJP010000002.1, on the reverse strand, counting down.
GAGGAGGAACACCAGCAGGGCCGCGAGCGCCGCGATGGCGCAGGTCGTCAGGGACGTCAGCGCGAAGGCGTGTCCCGCCGCGTGTACCTTGTCGCCCGAGGCGGCGCCGGTCTGGAAGGAGTGGAAGAACACCGCTCCGACGACCGCCACGCCCAGCGCAGCGCCGACCTGCTGTGCGGTGGACAGCGAGCCCGAGGCCATGCCCGCGGACTGCGGATCGATCCGCGCCAGGACCGTATTGAGCAGCGGAGTGATCAGCAACCCGCCCCCCACGCTCTGCAGCATCAGGGTCGGGATGATGAGCAGGGGTGTCAGACGCGGCCCGGAGAGCAGGACCACGGCGGTCGTCAGATAGCCGATCGTGAGGACGACCGCGCCGACCTCCAGTACGCGGCGTCCGTACTTCGGGACGATCCGGCCGGCGATCATGCTGCAGACGAAGAAGGTCACCGCCGCCGGCGTGTACACCAGCCCGGCACCGAGCGCCGACATGCCCAGCCCGTCCTGCATCGAGACGGACAGCGCCAGGTAGTACGAGGTCAGAAGCGCATACACGGCGAGGACGAGGACGATACCGAGCGAGAACGAGCGCTGCGCGAAGAGCGACAACTTGATCAGCGGCTCACCGCCACGCCGCTCGACGGCGCGCTCCAGCGCGACGAAGAGCACGAACGCCACCGCGCTGCACGCGATGCACGCCCATGTCCACCAGGGCCAGCCCGAGTCCCGCCCCTGGATGAGCGGGTAGGTGAGCAACAGCAGGGCCGCACTGAGGACCAGAACGCCGGGCACATCGAGCTTGCGGGTCTGCTCCGCCCGCGACTCCGGTACGTACTTGAGGGCCAGCAGGATCGTGACGATCCCGATGGGGATGTTCACCCAGAACACCGAGCGCCAGTCGGAGCCGAAGAGGTTGGCGCCGATCAGGAGGCCACCGATCAACTGGCCGCTGACCGACGCCATGCCGATGACGACGCCGAAGACACCGAAGACACGGTGTCGGTTCTGCGCTGAGACCGTCAGCGTGATGATGGCGAAGACCTGCGGAACCATCAGCGCCGCGCCGAGCCCCTGGACGATGCGGGCACCGATGAGCACGGCCGGATCGCCCGCCAAGGCACAGGCGATGGAGGAGAGCGTGAAGACCGTCGTCCCGATGATGAAGACGCGCTTGCGTCCGTACAGATCGGCGAGCCGGCCGCCGGTGATCATGAAGACCGCGTAGCTCAACTGGTAGCCGGCGAGGACCCATTGGATCTCGCTCGCGGTCGCCTTGAGATCGGTCTGGATGGCTGGGCCGGCCACGACGACGATGAACGAGTCCAGGATCGCCATGAACATACCGATCATGACGGTCGACAGTGCGGCCCAAGGCACCGCATCCCTTGTGCCCGGCTGCGCGTTGGGCGCCGCCTTCAGTGTGTGGCTGGCATTCGACATGTGAGGCAATCCCTTTCGCGGCAAAGCGCACCGGCTCAGCGGTTCCGAGCTCCACCAAAGAATACGTGCGACCGTATGTTCACTGCAATCGGTTATCCCTTGAGTCAGCGGGAACGCCTTCGGGCTGCCGGGCCGGCGGGTGGCGCATCAGTAGGTGGGTGTCAATGCCCGGCCAGGAATAACGATTGACGCCATGTCAGGCCGCCTGGTGGTCAACCCGCCCCGGCCAACGATGTGTTCGCTCGCGCCCCCAGGGCCGGGACGTAGTCGTTCGTGAGCGGGATGCGTGTGCAGCTGATGCGGTGGGTGGGGGAGCTTGGCTCGGAGCGCGACTCGGCGAACCGCCGCCGACGAGGGGGCGGGTGGGGCGGCGGCATGGGCGCGGATGGTGAGGGGGCGGGGGAGTGGCGCGGTGATCGCCATGAAGGCGAGGGAGTTGGTGATGATCGAGGTCGCGTCGGCGAGCGCCGCGCTCTGCCTGGCCGGCGAGGTGCCCACGTCGTTGCCGCATCGGAAGTCGACGGCGAGCAGGCCGCGGACCCGGCCCCGGGCCCGGATCCGGGTCAAAGTCGTCGCTTGGGTCCGCGGCCACCGCTACCTCGCGCCCCCGCCGGCCTGGCCGGCGGTAGCGGACGATGCTTTCAGTCGTTTGTGGTGGCCGGGCAGGCGTTGTCGGGGCCGATGGCGTTGCTGATGCGGCGGCCGATCTGGCGCAGCTGCTTCTGCTGGGCCTTGGTGAGCGGGTCGAAAACCAGGCGGCGCACCTCCGCGACATGGCCGGGGGTGGCGGCCGCGACTTTGTCCCAGCCCTGGTCGGTCAGCACGGCCAGGGTGTATCGGCCGTTGGCGGGATCAGGGGTGCGGCGGATCCAGCCCTCCTTCTCCAGGCGTTTGGCCGTGTGGGAGAGGCGGGAGAGCGAGCCGTCGACGAAGTTGGCCAGGGCGCTCATCCGCAGGGTGCGCTCCGGGCTCATGGAGAGCCATGCCAGGACCTGGTACTCGAAATGACTGATCCCCGCGTCGCGCTGCAGCTGTCTGTCCAGAGCGGCCGGAAGTCGTGTGCCGGTGCTGACCAGGGCCAGCCACGCTTCCTGTTCGTCGTCGTCCAACCAGCGGGGCTCGTCTGTGCTCACACCCCCACTCTAGCTTGAACCATCAACCCCACGGGCGCGCTCGATGGCTTGAAGCTTCATGTCAGCTCACTTGACCCTTCAAGTCAGAATGGCCTAGCTTTTGAGTTGAAAGTTCAACCAATCGTGGAGGAGTCACCTCATGAACACCACCTTGTGGATCATTGCCGGCGTCCTGGCCATGGCCTTTTTCGCGGCCGGCCTGATGAAGCTCAGCCAGCCGAAGGAGAAGCTCGCCGCCTCCGGCATGGCCTGGGCCGAGGACTTCTCCGTTGGAGCGGTCAAGGCGATCGGTGCCGTCGAGGTGATCGGCGCGCTGGGTCTGATCCTGCCGGCCGTGCTCGGTAAGGCGCCGGTCCTGGCGGCCTGGGCCGCTCTCGGGCTCGCGGTGACCATGGTGGGCGCGGCCGCAGTGCACCTCCGCCGCAAGGAGGCGAAGGCGGTCCCGGTCAACCTGGTGCTGTTCATCCTGGCCGCCGTCGTGGCCTGGGCGCGCTTCGGCCCCTATGCCTTCTGATCTTTCGCACTCTTGAGAGGAGAGGGTGCTGAGTCCGTATGTCGGTGAAGTGGAGCGCTCCACGCAGGCCGCGGGGCTGGCCTCGACGCCGAGAGTTAAGGCAGGTACGTCACGTCGGAACCGTTCCGGGCCTCGAAGATGATCTCTGGGCAATGTGGTCACGTCCCGCATGCATCCGTCGCACGCCGGGGAGCTCTGGTCCACGTCGGTCGTCTACAGTGACGTAGACCGTCTACGCGCCTGTAGTCGCTCAGTGTCGTGTGCGGCGACCCGGTGTGCTCCGCGATGCCGCACGGCGGCCGCTCGCTGTCGAAGTCTTCGAGCCGGTTCTCCTGGAGGCAGCGGAGTGCGCGGGTCGCCGGAGATGATCCCGAGCCTGTGAGGTGAACTTCCTTGTGCCCCACCCTCCTGGTCGTCGAGGACGACCACGCCTTGAGGGACGTGCTGGTCCGCGGTCTGCGCGATGAGGGCTTCGACACGCTGCCCGCCCGGGACGGAGCCACCGCGCTGCGCCTCATCCGCGATGCCGTCGATGCGGTGGTGCTGGACGTGGGGCTGCCCGACGCCGACGGGCGGGACGTGTGTCAGGCCATGCGGGCGCACGGGTTTCTGGGCCCGGTGGTCTTCCTGACCGCGCATGGCCGGCTCACCGACTGTCTGAGCGGGTTCTCGGCCGGCGGTGACGACTACCTTTCCAAGCCGTTCCATCTGCCCGAGCTCACCGCCCGGCTGCGGGCGGCCCTCAAGCGTTCCGGGCCGGTTGCACCTACCAGGGCCGGCGATCTGGTCCTGGACCCGGGGCGGCACAGCCTGACCGTGCGTGACGTCGAGGTGGCGCTCACGCCCACCGAATTCCGTCTGCTGGCCACGCTGATGTCAGGTCTGGGGGCGATGGTGCGCAGGCGGGAGCTGGTCCGGGCCGGCTGGCCGGACGGCGCCCAGGTCAGCGACAACACGCTTGATCAGTATCTGAGCCGGCTGCGGCGCAAGATCCGTGATGCGGGCAGCCACCTGACGATCAGCACCGCGCGGGGCATCGGACACTGCCTGTCATGACCCCACGCCGCTCCCGCCTCACCGCCGTGGCCGCCCGCTGCTGGCCGCGCACCCTGCGGGGTCGGCTGTCGCTGGTGGCGCTCACCACCGCCGCGCTGGTCATGGTGATCCTCACCGTCGTGTTCAACGCGATCGTCCGCCAGCACCTCCGGCAGCAGGCGGACGACGAGCTGCGCACCCGGGCCGCCGCCGTGGCCGCGACCGTCGACACCCGCCATGACCCGGTACGCGTGCTGGAGACCGGCGACGACGCACTCCTCGATGCCAATGTGTGGGTCTACGCCGGCGCCCGCGTGCTCGAACATCCCGCCTCGGCCCCCGCCCATGGCACGGTCAGCCGTGCCGCCGCGCATCTCGCCGCACGGGCCGGCGCGCGGTGCGCCACCCTGGAATCCGCCGCCCCCATACGTCTGTGCGCCGAGCCTGCGGGACACACCCGGGCCGGCGCTCCGCCCGCCACCGTCGTCACCGCCATGGACCTCGGCCCCTACCGCGCCTCGGCGAGCACCCTGCTGGTCGCCTCCCTCGCCCTGGACGGCACCGTCCTGGCCTGCACCTATGTCCTGACCCGGCTCGCGGTGCGCCGCGCACTGCGCCCCGTGCGGACGATGACCGACCAGGCCACCCAGTGGGGCGCGGTCGCCTCCGGGCAGCGGTTCGGCGGTGCGGGCCGCCCCGTGGAGCTCGCACGGCTCGGCGCTTCCCTGGACGAGCTCTTGGACCGCATCCGCGCCGTACTGCGCCACGAGCAGCAGCTGACCAGGGAGCTGTCCCACGAACTCCGCAACCCGCTCGCGCGGATCACCGCCGAACTCGACTGGTGGCGGGCACGCCCCCGCACCACCGCCGACACCCGCACCACGCACGCGGCCATCGCCGACGCCGCAGACTCCATGCGCACCATCTGCGACACCCTGCTCGACGAGGCACGCGCCACCGCGCACACCGCTCCCGGCACCACTGATGTCATGGGCGTGCTGCGACGTCTCACGGATCGACTCCGCATGCCTGGGAAGGTGCCCGTCACGGTCACCGGCCCGAAGACACTGACGGTCGGCGTCCCGGCGGCCCTGTTGGAGCGCATGGTCGGCCCGCTCGCCGACAACGCACTGCGCTACGCACACGCGCGCGTCACCATCCGGGCCTCCCAGGAGCCCGGGGGCGTCCGGGTGGCGGTCGTCGACGACGGCCCCGGGGTACCGGCCGACTTCGCCCCGCAGCTCTTCCAGCCGGGCCGACGGGCCGACCCGGAGGACGGCCACGGCGGAGCGGGCCTGGGGTTGCCGCTGGCGCGGCGCCTGGCCCGCTCCGCCGGCGGCGAGGTGGGCCATGACGCCGAGCACACGCCTGGCGCGAGGTTCGTGGTCGACCTGCCCGGCGGCTGAACCCTTCCCTGAGGGGCGCCGGCGGGCGAAGCTCGGTCAACCCGCCGATGCCGCTCCCCTCGGGTCAGGACACCTCGCTCAGGACCTCGTTCCGCGGGACGAGGTTCCTGCGCTCCTGCACCTGCGCGTACCCCATGAGGCCCACGAGGATCGCGAGGAGTACGGCGGACGAGCCCGCCGTGCCGAGGTCGAGTCCGCCCTTGGCGAGGGGCTTGGTGAGGAAGTCGCCGGCCGTGGCCCCGAGCGGGCGGGTGAGGACGAAGGCGATCCAGAACAGCAGGACGTTCGGCACGGCGGGCACCCGCATGAGGGCGACGAGAACCGCGAGCACCCCCGTGACGAGCAGTGCACCACCGGCATAGCCGAGTCCGGAGCTGTCGGAGAGGAAGTCGCCCATCGACGTGCCGAGCGTGTTCGACACCAGGATCGCCGCCCAGAACAGGGCCTCCGCACGGAAGGTGACGATGTCTCGGATGGCGAAGGTCAGCCCGGTCGCCTTCCAGATCAGGAAGATGACGATCAGCAGTGAGATCAGGATCGCGGCACCGATGGGGTATCCCAGCCCCAAGCCCTGCGGCCCCCAGCCCAACGACTTCGCGCCGTCGGTGAGGTACTTGGCGCTGGCGTCCCGGTTCATGAAGTCGGACATCGTGGTCCCGGCCATGCTGGTCGACAGGATCACCGTCCAGTAGAAGAACGGGTGGTAGCGCTGGGACCGGAGCTGTACGACCAGCGTGACCACGAAGATCAGGAACAGCGCGACGGTGGTGAGGAAGTACCCGAGCTTGAGGGTCTGGGCGAACAGGTCACCGGCCGTCTCACCGAGGGTGGTCGCGGCGATCTTCATGACCCAGAAGGCCAGGGTGACCTCCGGCAGCTTCTTCATGACGTACCGGTTGCTGCCGGCGACATCCGGATCGGTCAGGACTTCGGGCTTTTCCACTGTCGGTCTCTCCTGGTCGACGGATTGGAGGCGTCGTCTTGTTGGGGTGCGAGCATCGTCGTGCAGTAGTACGTCGCACGCCGCCCGACGCTCTCAACTCCGGCCTGAACGCATCCTGAACGCCGCTCTGCCGCACACGCACGAAGGGCCCCGAACGGGTGAACCGGCGCGCGTACGCGGCAGTTGGCACCCGCCGGGGCGACGCCCGTGATCAGCCGGCCCGCGGGGTGAGCCGCTCCGGATCGGCCACGTCCCTCCGGGTCACCGTAAGGAAGACCACCAGGCCGAGGATGACCGCCAGGAAGAGCACGCTGGTGATCACGGTGCCCAGGCCGAGCCCGCCGTCGGCGGTCGGCTGGGACAGGTAGTCGCCGATCGACGCGCCCAGCGGCCTGGTCAGGATGTAGGCGATCCAGAAGCTCCACACCGCGTTCAGCCCCAGGGTGAAGTGCGCCACCGCGACCGCGGCGATCGCCAGGGCGAACAGACCGGCGGAGATCCAGTACCCGAGGTCCATACGCTCGGCGACCAGGTCACCGGCGGCCGTGCCCAGGGCGAAGGTGAACAGGACGGCGAGCCAGTAGAACGACTCCCGGCGGGTGGTGTCGATGTGGTGGATGGAAAGGGTGCGCTCGCTGCGGTACCACGCGACGAACACCACAGCGAGGAGGATCGCGAAGGCAATGGTGCTCGTCTCCAGCGGCACACCCAGGTTGTCGGTGAGGTTGTCGCTGATCAGCGTGCCCACGATGCTGATCAGCGCCACCGCGAGCCAGTAGACGCCCGGGCGGTAGGCGCGGGTGCGGAACTGCGCCACCAGCACCGCCACGAGCAGCACGCTCATCAGCAGCGACACACCGGTCAGGCCCAGGCCCAGCTTCTCGTTCAGCAGGTCGGCCGCGGTCTCGCCGACCGTGGTGCACAGGACTTTGATCACCCAGAAGTACACGGTGACTTCGGGGACCTTGTTCCAGCGAAGGCGATGGCCGGCGGGGAAAGAGGCGGCGGTCGCCGACTCGTGCGTCTCGACCGCCCCAGGGATATCAGCTGTCATGGTGCCCGACCGTGTCACCCGCAACCTGAACGCATCCTGAGCACGCGCGCCCCGGCGTCGATCGTCCGCTCAGCCCTGGGCCCAGGCTTCCTCTTCCTCGCGTGCTGCGTCGTAGGCGTGCCGGGCGGCGGAGACGGCGGGGAGGTGGGCAGCGGACCAGTCTGTGATGGCCTTGAACAGCGGTGTCAGGGTGCGGCCCAGGTCGCTGATCTCGTATTCGACCCGCGGGGGGATCTCGGCGTGGTACGTGCGGACGACCAGGCCGTCACGTTCGAGCTGGCGCAGGCGCTGGGTGAGGACCTTCGGGGTGATGGTCGGCAGGTGCCGCTGCAGCTCGTTGAAGCGCAGCCGGCCGTGGTGGTCGAGGACCCACAGGATCGGTGTGGTCCAGCGGCTGAACACCAGATCGATCACCGGGTTGATCGGGCATGCCTGCTCCACCGGATCGCTCATGACTCGCCCTTCCCTCATGGCGCACGATCACGACCAGGGTACTTTCCTATAGGAAACCACTATACCCAGGAAACTAGCCTGGTGGTGCGAACAGCGACCCCGCTTCCGCGGAGGCCGCACCAGGCTCGCCCCTTGCGGAGGCGGGCCGTCCCATGACGACGAAGGACGCACCACCATGACGTTCCCGGCACTCCCGCACCGTGAAGGCGAGCGACCCCGGACGGGCCCCGAAGTCCCGCATCTGCAGTTGAACCAGACCAGTCCCGCCGCGGTCAGGGCCGAGCTGCTGCGGTGGATGGACGCCGCACTGCCCGGCACCACCTGGGGCCGCAGCAAGGTCTCCGCCCCGAGTTCCCGCGCGCTGTTCCTCGACGGCACGCCTCCTGCCCCGGGGGCGCTGCTGATGCCGCCGCGCGGTGACGAGGAATTCGCGCATGTGCACGCCGACGGCAGTCTCCATCTGGCGCTGGACCCGGCCGACCACGCCGCTTTCCTGTCCTCCGGCTGGGGCGAGAAGCACCCGCTCTACGACCGCGGCATCAACGTCGTGATGCTGTACGCCCCGCGCGACCAGGCCGAATTGTGCGTGGCCCAGCAGGTCATCGCCGCCTCCTACACCTACGCGACGGGCCGGGTGCCGACGTCCGACACCGCCGCGGCCTGACACCGCGCCGTCCGCTCCCCCCGCTCCCGACCTCTTCCCGAGCCGGTCGGGCATCCCAGCCCTCCCGGCCTCCCCGGGCCGGCCCACAACGGCCGGCCCGAACGAGACGAAAGGCCACTTCCGATGCGCAACTCCCGCTCTTCCACGCCTGCTTCCGGCGGAGCGACCGCCCGGTCCGCCACCCGTTCACGTACCGTGATCGGCAAGGTGATGCTCTCGCTGGTCGCCGTGTTCACCGGTGTTTCGCCCTACGTCGCCGACTGGAACGAAACGCACGTACTGAATCCGCTCTGGCCCGCACACGCCAAGTTCCACAATGGTCAGACGATGGCCATGGGTACGCTCCTCGGCCTGACCACGCTGTACTTCGTCTGGCGCCGCCGGGGCGATGCACGTTCCCACCTGCGTGCCGCGGTCGTCCTGGCCGCCCTGTACTGGGTCAGCCAGGCGGTGGCCATCTTCTACCCGGGTGCCGCTTACTTCGACCCGCAGTTCGACAAGCCGGACATGTACGTCGCCGGTCTGCCGGTGCAGGCGGTCATCGAGATCGTCGTTCTGGCCCTCATCGGGGGCGCGGTCCTGCTCTTGCGTCCGGCGCCGTGCTCCGGTGCGCCGGAGAGCAACACCTGACCTCCTCGCCCCAGGGCCCCGAACCGGCTGTGGAGCTACCTTGGCCCGGCGGAGGACCGGGTACGTCCTCGTGGTGCAGGCGGTCGGTCAGTGTGCCGAGGCCACGACCTCTCCGGCCGTGACCTGGGGTGGGTTGGGCATCAGCGTCGCGAGGTTGTCGCGCACGAATTCCGCCGCGGTGGAGACTGATTGTTCGGCGCCGGCCTGGTCGTGGAAGATGCTGATGGAGACCATGACGCCGTTCCCGGCGTCGATCCAGTAGTAGGCCACGAAGCCGGGGACCTGGCGCATGAGCGGTACGAATCCTTCTCTGACGATGCGTCCGGCCGCGGCTGGGTCGGTCACCCCTTCGTAGCGTCGGACTGCTGCGTACATGGCCGGTCTCCTCGTGGGGGCAGGGTCGTGCTTGCTGGAACGCCGTACCCCTGCGGCGGCTGCCCGGCTCGTAAGGAATCCGGAAATCACCTGAAGGGCCGTCTTGGGTGATCCGAACGGCGTCCCGGCGCGGTGTGGTCGCATTCCCGTGCCGTTCGGGGGGCGGCTGTGGGCCCGTGCCACCGAGGGTGAGAGCCCTGGCGTCCGGCTGCCGCCGCTGCGTTTGAGCAGATGTCTGAATCACGGGCGCCCAGAGCGTGGCGTCTGTTCATGGTGCGCGGGAACGGGTCGCTCCTACCGTCGGTATACGCGAGATCCAGCGCCGGGCGCACCCCGCGTTCCGCGCCGGTCGGCCCCGGCGGTCCCGGCCTTGGGTGCCGCACCACCATCCGAGGGGAGCAGACCCTTGAACGCTGACGGCAGGCAGCCCGTCCGGCCGCCCACCGGCACCCTCCACCACGGACCGGACGGCCTCGCGCCCGGGAGAACGCCTGCGGTGCGCGGCCGGTCCGCGGATCCGAGCGAACTCAGGTGCCACTGCGGCCGGTTGCTCACCAGCTGTCCGGGCTGCCGGTCCCCCCGTTGCCTCGACTGCGACCCCTACCGATCCGATGACTGTGCCTTCGATCTCTGAGCAATCCCTCGACGGCGCCGCCACCGAGGAGGCCGACGCATCGCCGCATTCCGCGGGCGGCCCACGACGCGAAATCGCGGCACCGCAGGGGTACTTCGTCGTGATCGGCAGCGATGAGGCGCGCCGGGTCTGCGGTGCCCTGCAATCGGCGGGACACCGGGTGCGCCACCTGGCACAGCCCACGGATGAGGATCTGCGCCGGGCGCTGGCTCAGGATCTGCCGGAAGGCGCGGTCGCCGGGGTGGCGATCCTGCTCGATGACGACGTCGAGTCCCTGCGCTACGCCCTCGCCGTCGAGCACATCCGTCCAGGCATCAAGCTGGTGGTGACCGTCTTCGACCGGACGGTTGCCGAGCAGCTCGTGCGCGTGGTCCCGAACTGCCAGGTCACCTCGCCGGCCGAGGTCGCCGCCCCGGTCCTGCTGGCCGCCTGCCTCCAGCCGGACCTGCTGGCCCTGAGCCGGACATCCTCGGGCCACGTCGGTGCCCGCTGGGAGAAGGACGGCGTGTGCCTCGAGACGTACCGGCCACCGCGCTCCCTGCGGTACCGGGCCCGGCTGGGGAAGATCAGAGGACAGCTTCGACCCCACGACGGCAGCTCCCGCATCATGCTGACCGGTCTCGCCGGACTTCTCGCCGTGCTGCTCGCGGACTGGAGCTGGGCGGTGACCCTCAACCACCGGCCACCGGTGGAGGCCTTCTTCGAAGCGGTACGAACCGTCGCCGCCGTCGGCCCCGCGTCCGCGCACGGATCGAGCGCCTATCTGCTGTTCGCCGCATTCGCCATGCTCGTCACCATCGTCTTCACGGCCGTTTTCACCGCCGGTATGGTCGACCGCCTCCTCGCTCCCCGCTCGATCGGCATGGTGGGTCCGCGGGCCCTTCCCCGCGCGGGCCACGTGGTGGTCGTCGGGCTCGGGCAGGTGGGGCTGCGGCTGTGCACCCGGTTGCAGGACCTCGGCATCGGCGTGATCGCGGTCGAACGCGACCCGGCCGCCCCCAACCTCCGCCTGGCCAAGGCCCTCGGCGTTCCCGTCCTCATCGCCGACGCCACCGACAGGTTCGTACTGCGCAAGCTCAGCCTCCACACCGCTCAGGCGATGGCCGCCGTCGCCTCCGACGACCTGGACAACATCGCGGTCGCTGTCGCCGCACGCGCAGTCGCACCCGATCTGCGCGTGGTCATCCGGGCAGGTGACCACGAAGCCATCGCCGAGACCCAGTCCCTGTTCAGGATCGGCACCGTCCACGATCTGGGCAGTCTGAGCGCCGCGTACACGACCGCGAGCCTGACCGGGCTCCGCCCACGCGGAGTACTCGCCCACGGCAGAAGGCTGTGGGTGGAGCACGGCGGCGGAACCTTCACACCGTGGCCGCACGCGCTCCGGTGCGATCACCAACCGGACGCTGCCTGAGCGGTGGGATCCACTGCGCCGGAGGAACGCGGAGGCACAGCGGGTTTTCCGTCCAGGAGGAGGGGCATACGCGAGATCAGTCCCCGGCTGGGTTCCCCCGTCCAGCCGGGGACTTCGTCCCGTGCGGAACGGGGCCACGGGCGAGGTGCGGCGGCGGTCGCTCAGCGTCGTACCGCCCCCGTCACCAGCCAGGCCTCGCCGCGGGCCCGCCAGGCGAGGGTCGCCAGGCGGGCGAGCATCCATACGCCGATCGCGAGCCACAGGGCCACGAGTCCGCCGCCGGTCAGGCGGACCGCGCCGGCCGCCGGGAGGAAGACGAGGGTGGTCAGGACGCCGGCCACGGCGAGGAAGCGCATGTCGCCGGCGCCGATCAGCACCCCGTCGAGCACGAACACGGGTCCTGCCACGACTTGGAGGACGGCCACCACTGCGAGCGTGCTCAGCAGGAGGGACCGCACGTGCGGCTCCACGCCGAACAGTGCGGGCAGCCAGGGGCGGACGGCCAGGAGCGCGAGGCCGACGCCTATGCCGGCGACGATGCCCCACTGGGTCATCCGCCAGGTCGCCGCACGGGCCGCGGGCACGTCGCCGGCGCCCAGGCACCGGCCGGTGATCGCTTGCCCGGCGATGGCGATGGCGTCGAGGGCCAGTGCCAGGAACCACCACACCTGGAAACCCACTTGGTAGGCGGCGATCTCATCGTCACCCATCGCCGTGGCGACGACCGTGCCGGCGACCAGGACGACGCGCAGGGTGAGCGTACGGACGACGAGGTTCGCCCCGGCCGTCGCGGCGGCGCGCAGCCCTGCCAGGTCGGGGCGCAGCGGGGTCCCGTGGCGGTGCGCGGCGCGCAGCACCGTGGCCACGTAGACGGCGCCACCGACGGTCTGGGCGACTACGGTGCCCCAGGCGGAGCCGGCGATGCCCCAGTGGAGGCCGTAGACGAAGGTGGCGTTGAGCGCGGCGTTGCCCGCGAAGGTGGCCACGGAGACGACCAGGGGCGTGCGGGTGTCCTGCAGCCCGCGCAGTACGCCGGTGCTGGCCAGGGCCACGAGCATGCCGGGTACGCCGAAGAGGCTGATGCGCAGGTACGTCTCGGCGTGCGGGGTGACGGCCGCGGAGGCGCCGAAGGCGTCGACGATGGCGGGGGTCAGTGGCCAGCCCGCGAGGATCACGAGCAGGCCGATGCCGACGGCCAGCCAGATGCCGTCGAGCCCTTGGCGGATGGCCTGGTCGAGTCGGCCGGCGCCGACGAGTCGGGCGACGGCGGCGGTGGTGCCATAGGCGAGGAAGATGCAGATGTTCACCAGGGTGCCGAGCGCCTGCCCGGCGACACCGAGGCCGCCGAGGGGAGCGGTGCCCAGGTGCCCGACGATGGCGGAGTCGGTGAGGAGGAAGAGGGGTTCGGCCACGAGCGCGCCGAACGCCGGCAGGGCAAGGCGCAGGATCTCCCGGTCGTGGGCGCGCGCGGAGGTCCGCCGGGTGGCGGGGGCTTGGTCGGGCGATGGGGTCATTCGGTCTCCGGGGTGTCGGGCCAGCCGGGGGCCGTGCCGGGGCGGCGGTCCAGTTCCTCCGCGATGGTGCGCAGGAGGTCGGCGCGGGCCGACCGGTGCGAGAACGGGAAGAAGTGGCCGCCGGGCAGACGGTGGACGGTGAAACGGCCGCGGGTGCAGGCACCCCAGGCCTGGACCGCTGCCCAGGGCACCACGGTGTCGTCCGCGCCGGCGAAGGCGGTGACCGGGCAGTCGAGGACGTTTCCGGCGCGGTGCCGATAGGTGTCGGTGAGGGCGAAGTCGGCCCGGAGGGCGGGCAGGAGGAGCTCGAACAGCTCCTCGTTGTCGAGGACGGGTGCCGGCGTGCCGCCGAGGGTGCGCAGCCGGGCCCTGAGCTCCTCGTCGGTGGGCTCGCGCCCCGGTGGTGAGCCGGTCCGCCCGGCCGCGGCACGGGCGGCCACGGGGAAGACATGGCGGACGGGCGCGCCCTCGCGCTCCAGGCGGACGGCGAGTTCGAAGGCGAGGACGGCGCCGAAGCTGTGGCCGAGGAGTGCCAGGGGCCGCCCGGCGTGGGGCCGGACGGCGTCCATGAGGTCGGCGAGGAGGGCGTCGAGGTCGGTGTGGGGTTCCTCGTCCGTGCGCAGGCCGTGGCCGGGTGGTTCGAAGGCGAAGGCTTCGACGGTGGCGGGCAGGTCCTCGTCCCAGCCGGCGAACAGGCCGGCCGAGGCGCCCGCACCCGGCAGGCAGAACAGCGCGGTGGCCCCGGGGTGCCGCGCGGCCGGCGGCGACGGGGAGGGGAGGAACGTCACCACGGGGCGGGCACCTCCCCGTGCCCGGTGGTGCCGTAGCGCTCCTGCAGCTCGCGGGTGAGGCCGGGCAGCAGGGGCGCGGCCCATGTGGCGAGGGCCCGCAGGCCGTGCAGGGCGAGGGTGGGGTCGGTGCTGGCGCGGCCGGCCAGCAGGCCGAGCAGGTGGGCGGTGGTCTCGGCGGCCTGGCGGAGGCTGAAGGTCTCCATGCTGTAGGCGCGCACCATGCGGTCGCGGTAGCGGCCGAGGATCTCGGTGGTCGTCGGGTCGGGTGGGGCGGGCCGGTCGTACCCGGCCAGGGCGGTGTGCAGCGCGGCGAGGGGCCGTCGCAGCCGGGCGTCGACGGTGGTGAGGAAGTCCGCCTCCGAGAAGTCGGCGGGTTGGTGTTCGGGGTTGGCGAGGGCGAGGTGGAAGCGTACGGCGTCGGCGCCGTGCTTGGTGACGAGGTCGCGGGCCCAGACGAGGTGGCCCCGGCTGGTGGAGAACTTGGCGCCCTCCAGGTGGAGGAACTCGTTGGTGATGATCGCGGCCGGTTCGATGAGGCCGCCGTGGGCGAAGCCCAGGCCGAGATGGGCGAAGGCGAAGTAGAAGGTGTTGTCGTAGCCGAGGAACTGCACCAGTTCGTACCCGGAGTCGCGGGCCCAGACGTCCGGTGCCGGCCGGGCCGGGGCGAGTCCGGCGCGGGCGGTGGCGGCCATGTGGGTAAGGCCGGGCAGCATTTCGGCCCAGACATTGAGGACCTGGCCGGGGAAGCCGTCGACGGGGACGGGGATGCCCCAGTCGGCGGGGTAGCTCACGGGGAAGTCGGGCAGCGGCCGGGCCAGCATCTCGTCGACGAAGCGCAGGACGTGCGGCCGCATGGTGGACCGGTGGCGTGCGTAGAAGGCCTCGAACCGGCCCCGGTAGTCCTCCAGGGGCAGCACGAGGACATCGGCCTCGCGAGGTTCGGTGACGGCCTGCCCGGCGCCGGTGGGTGTCTGATACAGCAGCGTGGCGGGCTCGTTGGGGTGTCCGCACGTCTCGCAGATCGCGCCGCAGGTCTCGGCGAGGCATGCGGGGCAGTACCCGGCGGCGAACCCTTCGAGGAGGTGGCGCCCGGTCGCCGGGTCGTAGGGGAAGGTCCAGGTGCGCCGGGCGAGGCGGCCGGCGCGGTGGAGACGGGCGAAGAAGTCGCGGACCCGGGCGCGGTAGGGCTCGTCCGGGGTGGTGAAGGCGTCGACGGCGATGTCGGCGAGGTGGAGGGTCTCACGGATGTCGCGGTTGCAGCGTGCGGCCAGGTCGGTGGGTTCGACGCCCAGCCGCCGCGCCGTGGCCACCACGTAGCTCTGGTGGTCGTCGCCGCCCGTGACGTAGAGGGCGGTGTGGCCCAGCATGCGCTGGGCCCGGCAGAAGACGTCGGCGGCGAGGTAGGGGCCCGAGAGGTGGCCGAGGTGCAGGTCGCCGTTGGTGGTCGGGGGAGTGGCGGTGACGAGGAAGGAGCGCGGGCGCTCCGCGCGGTCGGCGGTCACGGGGCCGCTCCGAAGGAGCCCATGGACCACACGGACACCATCTCCAGTTCCTCCCCGGCGGAGGTGTTCTCGAAGTGGTGGCGCCGGTGGGAGTCGACGACGAAGGCGTCGCCGGGGCCGATGGCCGTGCTCTCACCGTCGAGGTGGAGCAGACCGGTGCCGCTCACGACGTAGAAGTGCTCGTGGTCGGCGTGGGAATGGGGCGTGGTGGTGGTGCCGGGGGCGACGGTGCACACGCCCATGCCGGTGTCGGACGGGCCCGTCGATCCCCAGGGCAGGATCCGACGGAAGTCGCAGCCGTACTCCTGTGTCGTCGGGGCGTCGGCTCGGCGCTGGATGGGGGTGCTGCTCATGCGTCGGCTCCTTCCAAGGCGTCGGAGAGGGGAAGCTGTCTGCCCCCGCCAGGCTCCGGCCGGGGGCCGAAGACGGAGTCGAGGATGCGGGCGGCCCGGTGGGCGAGGACGGACAGCAGGGTGCTGCTCAGACCGTGGGAGTGCTCGGCGGCGCCGTGCAGGAAGATGCTGGGCCGGCATTCCGCGGTGGTTTCCACGGAGTAGTCACGCCGGATGCGCAGGGTGCCGTCGGGGGCGCGCAGGAGCACGGGTTCGAGGCCGGTCAGCAGGTCACCGGCTTCGCGGAAGTCGTAGCCGGTGGCCAGGACGACGGCGTCGAACCGGCTGGTGAGGGCCTGCCCGCCGGCGGGGGCGCGCAGGGTGACCAGGGCGGTCGGGCCGTCCGCCCGGCAGGCCGCGAGTTCGGTGAACCGGCACAGGCGCAGCCGTTCCTCGCCGCGGACGCGCTGGTCGTAGAGGAGCTCGGCGATGGCGTGGATGTCCTCGTCGTCGACGGCCGCATAGTTGGTGGTGCGCAGTTCGGCCAGGATGGTGTGGCGGCGGGTGGCGTCGGCGGCGTGGAAGAGGTCGACGGACGCGGGGTCGAAGATCTCGTTGGCCAGCGGGCTGCTGTTGGCGGGGGTGAGGGCGAACCCGCGGTGGGCGAGGGTGACGTCGGCGTAGGGGAACTCGCGGGCCAGGTAGCGGAAGACCTCGGCGGCGCTCTGGCCGGCTCCGACGACGAGGAAGCGGTGCGGCAGGTCGCGGCCGCGCTGGTGGAAGCGGTCGATGCTGGGCAGGAAAGTGCTGCTGTGGAAGACGACACCACTGTCGAGGGCGTCGCGCTCGACTCCGGTCGGAACGACGGGCCGGCCGCCGGGTGCCAGGGACACGTGGTCGGCGGTGACGGTGTGCTTGTCCCCGGTGATGTCGCGGTAGTCGACCTCCAGGTGGGTGACGCTCCCGTCGGTAGCGGTGACCGGCCGGATGCGTTCCACGAGGTAGCCGTAGGAGACGTGGTGGGCGAGCCGGTCGGCGGCCCAGCCGAAGTAGTCGGCGTATTCGCGCCGTGTGGGGTGCAGGGTGCCGAGGTTGAGGAACTGTTCGAGTCGCCCCTTGCTGACCAGGTAGTTGGTGAAGGAGAACGGGCTGGTCGGGTCCTGCGGACTGACGAGGTCCTTGAGGAAGGCGATCTGCATCCGGGTGCCGTCCAGGAGCATGTCGGGATGCCAGCTGAAGGCGGGCCGGACTTCCAGGCAATGCAGGCGGGCGCGTACGGAAGGCGCACGGGTGGAGTCGCACACGGCGGCGAGCGACAGGTGGGACGGGCCGAAGCCGACGCCGAGCAGCCTGTGGTGCGGGTACCGCCGTAAGGAGGTGACGGTCACGCTGATCGGCCCTCCTGGTCGGCGCGGGAGGCGGCGAGGTGGTGGACGGTGCCCTGGCGGGTGAACAGATCGCGCAGCGCGAAGGAGAATCCTTGTGCGCGGGCGAGCGAGGCGACCTTGAGCGCCGCCAAGGAGCTGCCGCCCAGTTCCAGGAACGGGGTGTGCACGTCCACCGCGTTGCTGCTGGTGCGCAGGACGGTGGCCCAGATGTCGGCCAGGGCGGCCTCGTGCGGGGTGCCCGGTGGGACGACGGGCCCGCCGGGAGTGGTCCGGGGGACGGTGGTTGGCGGTGCCGCCTCCTGTGCGGGGCGGGGTGGCAGGGTGCCGGCGACGCGGTCGAGGAGTTTGCCGAGGGGTTCGCCGCCGCCGTCGGCGATGGCTTCCAAGACGTCGCGGAACGCGCCCATGACGCGGTCGACGGTGTCCTGGTCGAAGTGGGCGAGGTCGTACTCGGCCTGGAAGGTCAGCTCGCCCTCGGCCATCACCCCGATCGTGAGGGGGTAGTTGGTCCAGCCGAGGTTCCGCTCGTGCCGGACGGTGATGCCGTCGCGGCCGGCCCAGCCGATGCCGTGGGGGATGTTCTCGAAGATCAGCAGGGATTCGAAGAGCGGGCTGCCGCTGGGGACGTCGGGGCGTTCCTGGATCAGTGGCAGGGGGTAGTGCTCGTGGGCCCGGGCGGTGACCTGGGTGCGCTGGACGTCGTGGAGCCATCCGGCGATGGGCCGCGCGGGGTCGAGGGCGAGCCGCATCGGCAGGATGTTGACGAAGATGCCGGCCATGTCCTCGATGTGGGAAAGGCCGACGGGCCGGTGGGTGATGGTCATGCCGAAGCACACGTCGTGCCGTCCGCTGAGCCCGGAGATCACCGTCGCCCAGGCGCCCTGGATGAGGGAATTGAGGGTGAGCCGGTGGGCCCGTCCGTAGGCCGTGAGCCTGCCGGTCAGGTCCGCGCCGACGGGGTAGGCGGCGCCCGCGTGCATCTCCTGGGGACTGGCGGACAGGCCGGGCCGCGCCGTTCGGCCGATCGTGGTCGGCCCGTCGAAGCCCGCGAGGTGCCGGCTCCAGTAGTCCCGTGAGGCATGGCGGTCTTGGGCGCCGACGAACGCGACGTAGTCGCGGAAGGGGCGGGTGGCCGGCAGCCGGGGCGGGGTGCCGCGGCGGTGGGCGTGGTAGATCTCCAGGGAGTCGCGCAGGAGCAGGAAGAGCGACCAGACGTCCAGGATGAGATGGTGGTAGCTCATGACGAGCCGGTGCCGGCCGGCGCCGGTGCGGATGACGGCCAGCCTGAACAGCGGGGCCTGTTCGTAGACGAAGCCGCGGCGCCGGTCCTCGGCGAGGTGGGCGTCCAGCAGGGCGCCGTGCCGCGCCTCGGGCGTGCTCGACCAGTCGAGGACGGTCCACTCCAGTGCGGCCTGCCGCTGGACGACCTGCAGGGGCTCTGCCAGGCCCTGGACGGCGATCCACGACCGCAGGATCTCGTGGCGGTCGACGACCTCCTGCCAGGCCCGGTGGTAGGCGTCGAGGTCGAGCTCGCCTTGGAGGGTGTAGAGGAACTGCTCGACGTAGACGCCGGAGTCGGGGTCGAGCAGGGAGTGGAAGAGCATGCCCTTCTGCATCTCGGTGACGGGGTGCACGGTGGCGACGCCTTCGGGGTCGGCGGCGGTCCGCCGGACGACCTTGAGGTCCTCGTCGGCCACGGTGAACGGCCCGGCGACGAATGCGCCGTCGAAGTCGCCCCGGCCACGGCGCTGTTCCTCGACGGCGGCGGCGGTCTCCGCGATCGTGGGCGTGGCGAAGAACTGGGTGGAGCTCAGCCCCAGGCCCTTGGTATTGGCCTTCGCGCTGATGAGAAAGCCTTGGATGGAGTCGCCGCCGAGCGCGAGGAAGTCGTCGTGGATGCCGACCCGCGGCAGGGAGAGCACCTCCTCCCACAGCTCACACAGGTACAGCTCGAGCTCGTTGCGCGGCGGGTGGTACTCCTCCGACAGCTCCAGTCGGATCCCGTCCCGGTCGGCCAGCGCCCGGCGGTCCACCTTGCCGTTGTGCGTGAGCGGGATGGCGTCGACGACCGTGAACGCGGCAGGGATCATGTAGTCGGGCAGCGCTCCGGCGAGGCGGGCCCGGATGTCGGCCGCGGTCGGGGGTGTGCCGTCGCAGGTGAGGTAGGCGACGAGGCGCTGGTGGCCGCCCGCGCCTCGGCGACCCACCGCGACGGCCGCGGTGACCCCTGGCACCTGGCGTAATCGGGCCTCCACTTCGCCCAGTTCCACCCGGTAGCCGGCGATCTTGACCTGGTCGTCGAGGCGGCCGAGGAGCTCCAGGCGGCCGTCGGCCGCCAGCCGGCCCAGGTCGCCGGTGCGAAACAGCCGGCCGTGCGGGCTGTCGGTGAACTTCGCCTCGGTGAGGTCGGGCAACCGGTCGTAGCCCTCGGCCATGCCGGTGCCCGTCAGGCACAGCTCTCCGCTCTCGCCGTCGGGAACCGCCCGCAGGTCCTCGTCCAAGATCAGCGGCGTGAGTTCGGCCGGCCTTCCGACCGGCACGAAACCGTCGTACGTGGTGCCGGGCAGGCATTCCCAGTAGCCGGCGTACAGCGCTTCGGTGAGGCCGTAGACGTTGAACAGCCGGGCCGGGAGGCCGATGGAGAAGAAGGCCTCCGGGAGCGACCCGGGCATCGCGTCACTGCTGCAGAAGACGTACTTCAGTGAGGTGAGGGAGGCGAAGCGGGGGTTCTCCAACATGCCGGAGAGCAGGGCCGGCACGACCATCAACGTCGTTACGCGACCGGTGTCGAGCCATTCGACGAGGCGGTCCGGATCCTTGTGCTCACCGGGTGGGACGACCACGGCGGTGCCGCCGGCGAGCATGGGCCAGAAGACCTCGCGCACCAGGTTGGTGATGCTGAGTGTGGTCCGCAGCAGTTGCCGGTCACCGCGCTCCAGGGGGAACGTCCGCTGCAGCCACTGCTGTCCGCTGAGCAGGGCGCGGTGGGTGAGCATGACGCCCTTGGGCACGCCCGTGGAGCCGGAGGTGTAGAAGACGAACGCGAGGGCGTCGTCGGCCAGGTGCACGGGTGCGGCGAGCGGTGCGGCGGCCTCGTGGAGCAGGTCCTCGACGGCGACCGCACGCACACCGGGCGGGCAGGGCGCGCCGATGAGGGCGCGTTCGGTGAGGAGGACGCGGGCGCGGGAGAACTCCAGGATCGTCCGGCGGCGTTCGGCCGGATCCTCGGGGTCGGCGGGCACGCAGACGGCGCCGGCGCGCAGCAGCCCGAAGAGGGCCGACCACAAGTGGAGGGACCGGGTCAGGTGCAGGCCCACGCGGTCACCGGGCCGCACGCCCAGGGACGCCAGTCCGGCCGCGACCCGGTCGGCACCGGTCTCGGCCTGTCCGAAGGTCAAGGTGGCATCGCCGTGGAGCGCGGCGATGCCGTTCCGATCCGTCCGTGCCTGGGTGGTGAGCAGATCGTGCAGAAACGGCATGGAGAAACCACCGATCTCCGCCAGTCGCGGGAGGTCTGTAAGGGACTGCGCTGCACACGTAAGGGTGGTGGAACGGGCGTCTCGATCCTGTGCCACAGGCATGTTTAATTGACCCACGAGGAACGCGAAAGGGCAGGAACCGGACGTCTGCCTGGCCGCGGATCCTGTGCGGTGACCGCCCGATACGGGGGTGGACTTCGCGTGCTTGAAGACCATGGCCAGGGCGGCGGTGCGGCAGCCGGAGCCGCGCTCGGCCTCCTCCCCGGCCGCAGCCGGACGGCGGAGAAGACCGACGCCCCTATGGGGTTCATGATGCGCAGGTGCATCCAGTGTTCGGCCGGAAAGTCACAGAATGCCGGCGACTGGTCCTGGCCATCGGTGCTCGCGGACGGCCTGGCTTCAGGCAAGCGAATCGGACCGCGCCGACCACCGCGAGATGCGCTGGACCGTGCGAGGCCCCCGGTCCCGCTCGGGAACCGGGGGCCTCGTCAGTGCGCAAGGCGCACTTTCACGATACGGCTAGGGACCAGCCGCGCCGTGCCTTGGGCGTCGGTGGAAACGGTGCCCAGGACGTGGGTACCCGTCGTGAAGGTGACGGGCTGATCGGCGACCGGCGGGCCGGTGAACAGATCGGTCAGCGTGGCGGTCTGCCGAACGCGAGCCGGGCGGGAGCCGCGGGCTGCTCACCCCGAGGTGGGATGTGCAGCCCGTCGGTTCGAATTACGGCCTACATTCCCGCGTCACGGGGCGGCGAAACACGCCTTCAACGGACTTATGGGGTGCGGCGCTTGTGTATCACCGATTCCGCCTCACAAACGTCCGAGGGCCCGGCGCTCTCGTAGAGGCCCGGCCGTCGTGTTCCCCCGTACGCGGCGCCCGAGGCCGCGGCGTACCACTCGCCCCTTAGAGCATTGGCCCGCCCGAGGCCTCTTGACTGAGCGTGACGACGGGAGCCTCTCCCGCCCTCGCACCGCACGGCGTGCGACGGGTGGCGCGGCGTGTCGGTAAAACTTTGCGCGATACCTCAAGGTCGTTCCGTGGCAGTCGAGTTGATCTGCCCGAAGGGCTGCGCAGACGGCGTTTCGCTGGGGGCCTCAGGGATAAGGTGACGGCTTCCCCGACCTGCCCGGAGGTGTCCGCCCAGTGTCCGGCAAACGTTTTGTCCACCTGCACAATCACACTGAGTATTCGATGCTCGACGGTGCTCAGAAGCTCAAGCCCATGTTCGCCGAGGTCGCCCGGCAGGAGATGCCGGCCATCGCGATGAGCGACCACGGCAACATGTTCGGTGCCTACGAGTTCCAGCAGGTGGCCAAGGACTACGCCGGCGTGACGCCGATCATCGGCATCGAAGCGTACGTGGCCCCCTCCTCCCGGCACAGCCGGCAGCGCGAGTTCTGGGGGCCGGGTGGCCAGCGGGCCGTGTCGGACGACGGAGAGGGCAAGGACGTCTCGGGCGGCGGCTGCTTCACCCACATGACCATGTGGGCCCAGAGCGTCGAAGGCTTGCGCAACCTCTTCTGGCTCAGCACCCAGGCCAGCTACGACGGCCAGTTCCCGGCCGGCAAGCCGCGCATGGACCGTGAGCTGATCGCCGAGCGCCCGGCGGGGATCATCGCGACGACCGGCTGCCCCTCGGGCGAGGTCCAGACCCGCCTGCGCTTGAACCAGTTCGCCAAGGCCAAGGAGGCCGCAGCCGCCTACCAGGACATCTTCGGCCGGGACAACTACTTCCTGGAGCTGATGGACCACGGCCTGGCCATCGAGCGGGGCGTACGCGAGGGCCTGCTGCGCCTGGCGAAGGAGCTGCACCTGCCGCTGCTGGCCACCAACGATGCGCACTACGTCACCCAGGATCAGGCCGACGCCCACGACAACCTGCTGTGCATCGGCGTGGGGAAGAACAAGGACGCCCCGAACCGCTTCCGCTTCAGCGGTACCGGCTACTACCTCAAGACAGCCGACGAGATGCGGCACCTGTTCGCCGAGCTGCCCGAGGCCTGCGACAACACCCTCCTGATCGCCGAACGGGTCGAGCCCTACGACGAGGTCTTCGACTTCGTCGACGAGATGCCCCAGTTCCCCGACGTGCCCGACGGCGAGAGCCAGGAGTCGTGGCTGCGCAAGGAGGTCCTCAAGGGCCTGGCCATGCGCTACGGCACCCCCATCCCGCAGCACGTCCTGGACCGGTTCGAGACCGAGATGGCCGTCATCGGCCCGATGGGGTTCTCCTCGTACTTCCTCGTCGTGGCGGACATCTGCCGCTACGCCCGCGACAACGCGATCCCCATCGGCCCCGGCCGTGGTTCGGCGACCGGCTCGATCGTCGCCTACGCCACCCGCATCACCGAACTGTGCCCCCTGCAACACGGCCTGCTCTTCGAGAGGTTCCTCAATCCGGAGCGCATCAACCCGCCGGATGTCGACCTCGACTTCGACGACCGTCAGCGCGATCAGATGGTCCGCTACGTCACCGACAAGTACGGCGACGACTACACCGCCATGGTGAACACCTTCGGCAAGATCAAGGCCAAGAACGCCATCAAGGACAGCTCCCGCATCCTGGGCTACCCCTTCGCCCACGGTGAGCGGATCACCAAGGCACTCCCGCCGGACCAGAACGGCAAGTCCATCCCGCTCGACGGGCTCTTCGACTCCGCCCACCCCCGCTACGGCGAGTGCGGCGAGATCCGTCAGATGTACGACAACGATCCTGACGTCCGCCGGGTGATCGACACAGCTCGCGGTGTGGAGGGTCTGACCCGCGGTACCGGCGTGCACGCGGCTGCCGTCATCCTGTCCAAGACCCGGCTGACCGACCGCATCCCGCTGCACATGCGCGCCAAGGACGGCGTGAAGATCACCGGGTTCGACTACCCCAGCTGCGAAGGCATGGGGCTGATCAAGATGGACTTCCTGGGCCTGCGGAACCTGGGCGTCATCGACCAGGCCATCGCCAACATCCGCGACAACCGCGGCGTGAAGCTGGCCACCGTGGACGCGCTGGACGGCGACCCGACAACCGTCGTCATCCCCTTGGACGACGCCAAGACCTACGAGCTGCTGGCCGAGGGCAACACCTTCGGGGTCTTCCAGCTCGACGGCGGCGGCATGCGCACCCTGCTGAAGCTGATGGAGCCGACCCGGTTCGAGGACATCGCCGCGGCCCTGGCCCTGTACCGACCCGGACCGATGGCCGCCAACGCCCACACCCACTACGCCTTCCGCAAGACCGGCAAACAGCCCATCGAACCGATCCACGCCGAGCTCGAAGACGCCCTGGAACCGATCCTCGGCACAACCTTCCACCTGCTCGTCTACCAAGAGCAGATCATGGCCATTGCCCGGCGATTGGCCGGCTACACCCTGGGCGGCGCCGACCTGCTGCGCCGCGCCATGGGGAAGAAGAAACCCGAGGTCCTGGCCGCTGAGTGGGAGAAGTTCCACGACGGCATGGCCGCCAACCACTACTCGGAGCAGGCCATCAAGGCCCTGTGGGACGTCATGCTCCCCTTCTCGGGCTACGCCTTCAACAAATCGCACACCGCCGGCTACGGCCTGGTCGCGTACTGGACCGCCTACCTCAAGGCCAACTATCCCGCCGAGTACATGGCGGCCCTGCTCACCTCCGTCGGCGACGACAAGGACAAGGCCGCCGTCTACCTCGCCGACGCCCGCAAGAACGGCGTGCGCGTCCTGCAACCGGACGTGAACGCCTCGGCCGCTGAGTTCACCGCCATCGGCGACGACGTCCGCTTCGGCCTGCGCTCGGTGCGCAACGTCGGCGACAACGTTATCGACGCCATCGTCCAGGCCCGCAGCAAGCACGGCAGGTTCACCGCCTTCGCCGACTTCCTGGACAAGGCGGAGATCGCCGCGCTGAACAAGCGGGCGGTCGACTCCCTCATCAAGGCCGGCGCCTTCGATTCCCTCGGCCACACCCGCAAGGGCCTGGCCGCGATCCACGAGGGTGCCATCGACTCCGTCCTCCCGGTCAAGAAGGCCGCCGCCTACGGCCAGGACGACCTGTTCGCCGACCTCGGCACCACAGATGCCGACACCCCCGCCTTCGGCTTCGACTTCAAGATCAGTGAGACCGAGTGGCCGCGCCGGCAGTTGCTGGCCGCCGAGCGCGAAATGCTGGGCCTGTACGTTTCGGCACACCCTCTCGACGGGGCGGAGCACATCCTTGCCGCCCACCGCGACGCCTCCATCGCCGAGCTCCTCGGCTCCGGGCGCACGACGGGGGAGATCAAGCTGTCCGGCCTGATCGCCGGGGTGCAGCGCAAGATGACCAAACAAGGCAATGCCTGGGCCATCATCAACCTCGCCGACCGCGACGGCTCGATCGAGGTGCTGTTCTTCCCGGGGGTCTACCCACTCGTCCAGCACGCTCTCACCGAGGACAACGTGATCTCGGTGCTGGGCCGGATCGAGGAGCGCGACGGCACTCTGAACATCCACGGCCGGGAGTTGACGGCAGTTGACGTCTCATCCGCCGAGGGTGGCGGTCGGCCGCCGGTGCAGCTCTACATGCCGGTCCACCGCGTCAACTCGTCCGCCGTCGCGGAGCTGAAACGCATCCTGAGCGCCCACCCCGGGGACTCGCCCGTCCATTTGCGCGTCAGGTCCCCCCAGCAGACCACGGTCTATGCGCTCGGCAGGCTGGTGGATGCCTCCACCCTCGCCTCCGACATCAAGGGGACCTTCGGTCCCGAAGCCTGGGCGGGCACGGCATGACCGCCGAGAAGGCGGAGGACCGCCCCGCACGGCCGGGTGCCGAGGACGCCTCGGCCTGCCCGCGATGTGGGCAGCCCGGCCTGATGACGGCCCGCTATCCCCACGCATGGCACGGACAGGCCGGGAAGCGGATCCGCGGCTTCAAAGAGGTGATCCTCTGCGCAGGGTGCGAAGGAGGCGAGGCCGCTGGGGCCCTGCTGGCACTGGTCGACGTCCATGGGCAGGTGTGCCCGGAGGACACGGCGGCCTTCCTCCGCCTCGCCCTCGACTGGGTTGAGACCGCCCGGCGTCAAGAGCTTGACGTCGCCGCTCTGGCGCGCGAGGAACAGCGCTGGCACAGCGGGGAGTTGTGAGGAGCCGGGAGATGGCTTCGGCTGCGGATACCCGCGCGACGCGCGGCAGAGCCGCTCGGGCTCGACCCTCGGCCGCCGGGCCCCTGCCACGGATCCAGTGAACGGATCGGCCGCGCTCGCGCGCCGTGCCTCAGCGGGTGGCGGAGGTCAGGTCAAGGATGCGGGCCCGGTAGGCGTTGATTTCGTCAGACGTGAGCGCGAGTCGGCCGGGTCCCGGTTGGTTGGCGGGCCGGGTGGTGCCGTGGACGATGGCTTCGTACATCGGGCCGGGCAGGTTGAGCAGCAGCTGGCCCTGCTCGGCGGTCTCGATCACCATCCACGAGTCCTCGTTGTTCTCGTCGTGCGGGTCTGTTGCCTCGATGGTGCTGACGGCGGTAACGGTCAAAACGGGGGGTATCTCGCTCATCCACCCTCCCTATCAGCCATGCGGCGCCAAGGCTAATCGTCACTTCAGCGGCAGGGATCTGGGGCTCGGGCGGCAGACATGACGTGGAGTGTCAGTGGCTGCCCGTAGCGTCGAAGGGGAGGTCGGAATTTCTGACTCAGGACGCTAGCGTCATGAGCATGTACTTCGCCCTGGCCCACGTCGGCGGGCGTCGCACCGAGAGCCTGGAGACGCGCGACCAACTCCGCCTGATGGGCCGCAGAGGTGGTGGCGAGATCGAGGTGCATACGGTTCTTCGTCGTGGTCTTGGGTTCCGGGACGGGAACGACGTCGACGCAGACGGCGACCGGGTCCGGCCAAACGGGGCCGCCGGCGGGGCCGACGCAGGTGGTCACGCCGGGGCTGTAAGCAGTCCAGCCGAGCGCCTCGGCCCAGAACCGGCCGACGGCCGAGCCATCAAGGGCCTTGATGTTCACCTGAACAGGTCGCAGTGCCATGCCGGCGATCCTAGGCGCCCGCTCTCCAACGACATCCGCGCCGTTGCCGAACAGTGCCTCAGTCCCACTCTCCCCCTGTGTCTGCCAGCGCACCGCGCTCGGGGTACCGGGCAATGCAACGTGCCCTGCGGGCCGTAGGGAATGCGCCGGGTTGGCCAAAATGCTACTCCCACCGCGCGACGGGCCCCGAGATCAAGGGGCGGACCTGGGTTGTGTAGGCGTGCGAGGTGGCGTCGTGCTGCCTCCGCCAGCCGCGAGTAGTGAGGCGTGTGCACTCGGGCTGCTGGTGTGTGCCGAAGTCGTCCTCGGTCTCCGCGCGGGAGCGTCTTCCAGGTTCATGCACCACGAGCCGGGCGCTCGCCGGATGAGGTACGGGCGTGGCGGTCGAGTGCGAGCCAGACACGGTCCCGGGTCACCGGCATTTCCGTGAAGCGGATGCCGGTGGCGTCGCGCAGCGCGTTGGCGAAGGCGGGGGCGACGGGGTTGAAGGGGCTCTCGCTCATCGACTTGGCTCCCAGCGGCCCGATGGCGTCCGTGGTCTCCATGAAGTGGACCATCGGTGCGTGGGATGTCGGCGTACTGGGGGAGGCGGTAGCGGCGGAAGGCGGCGGTGGTGACCTCGCCGCGCTCGTCGATGCGTACGTTCTCGAAGAGGGTGGCGCCCAGTGCCTGGGCGACGCCGCCCTCGACCTGGCCCCGGCACTGCATCGGGTTCATGACCTTGCCCGCGTCCGCGGCGTGGACGCTGCGCAGGATACGGATCTCCCCGGTACCGGGGTCGACGGCGATGCGGAACCACTGGGCGTTGAAGGCGACCGAGCGTGGGGATCCGCCCCAGCGGCCGTCCGCGGCCAGCTCTTCCGCAGCGCCCTTCTCGTGGGCGACCTCGACGAGCTCCTTCAGGGGCACGACCCGGCCTGCGCAGTCGAAGGCCTCGGCGCCGAGTGTGCACAGGTGCCGGGCCACGCCCGTGTGCCGGGCCGCGAAGGTCTGCAGCCGCTCGGCCAGCGCGGTCGCCGCCAGGAGGACCGCCTTGCCCGCGACCACGGTGCCGGCCGAGCCGAAGGCGCCCGTGTCGTGGCGTACGACATCCGTGTCGGACTGCCGGATGGCGATGCGGTCCTCCGTGGTGTTCAGGGCGCCGGCGGTGATCTGTTTGTGCACGGTGGTGGTGCCGTTGCCGAACTCCGCGGTCCCGACTGCGATGTCGTACGTTCCATCGGTGAGGAGGGAGACCCGGGCGTCGGCGTAGTGGCCGCCGGGCGGGCCCGTCGCGATCATCGCCATGCCCGTGCCCTGGCCGACCAGCCAGCCTGCCGGGGCCTGTTCGGCGCTGGTGTCCTCGGCGATGGCCTTGCGGACGACCGACAGGCACTGGTCGAGGCCGTAGGAGGCGATGTGCAGGTCCTCCTCCTCGCCGATCGGGCTGAGCATGTGCTCGCCGGGGCCGATGTCGAAGATCTCCTCCAGGTCGACAACCTCAGACATCGGTCTCGTCTGGGGAGAGGGGCCTCTTCTCGGCCAGGAGATCAGCGGAGTCACCGCGGGATCGAGACGCCCAGGCGGATCAGGGCTCGATGACCAGACGCTCGATCAGGTCGTCGCGGAGGGCGAACCGATAGCGGAGGTCGACGCTGCCTCCGGGGAAGTTGCCTTCGAGGTGGTGCGTGGCGACGTAGTGGGTGGGACCGGTCTGTTGCGCATCGGTGAGCTCGATGGTGTAGGTGAATTCGGTGGCGGAGTGGTCCAGCCACTGTTCGATCGCGGTGGCGCCCTGGTACGTCCTGCCGTCGTCGGTCACGGTGGCGTCGCTGGTGAAGGCGGTGACTGCGGTGGCGGTGTCGTGGTCTTTGTGGGCCTTCAGGCAGCGGGTGATCGCCTTGGGCAGGTCGCTCGGGGCGATGGTGCGGGGCTGATGGCTCGGCATGACGGTCCTCTTGACTGTGGGGGCTCAGATGGTGGGAGTGGTGCCGCCATCGATGACGTGTTCGGCGCCGACGATGGCCGAGGCGCGGTCGGAGACGAGGAAAGCGACGAGTTCGGCAACTTCCTCCGGCCGGTTGGGGCGGCCGAGGGGAATGCCGCCGAGCGAGTCCATGAGCTGCCCCAGGGCGGCTTCCCGGGTGACGCCGGCCTCCTGGGCGATCCGGGTGACCAGGTTGTCGGCGGCGGTGGTCTGGATGAAGCCCGGAGAAACGGTGTTGACGCGGATGCCATGTGGGGCGACCTCGTTGGCCAGGCCCTTGCTGTAGGTGGTCAGTGCCGCTTTGGCTGCCGCGTAGGCCAGGGTGCCGTTCCACAGCGGCATCCGGCGCTGGATCGAGGTGACGTGCAGGATCACGCCCTTGCCGCTCGCGATCATGCCAGGCAAGAGGCCGCGGTCCAGGCGGACGGCGGCCAGCAGGTTCACGTTGAGCTCCCTTGCCCAGTCCTCCTCGCCGAGCGCCGCGAATCCGCCGGCCGGCGCCTCGGAGCCGCCGAGTGTGTGGACCAGGACGTCGACACCTTCCAGGCGTGCCCCCACTTCGGCGATCACCTGGTCGGTCCCTTCGGCGGTCGACAGGTCGGCGGCGATGAAGGTCTTGTCCTCGACCTTTTCGGGGCGGCTGCGGGCGGTGACAAGCACGTCGGCGCCTGCCTCGGCGAGCCGCCGGGCGATGGCGGCCCCAGTGCCCTTGGTGCCGCCGGTGACCAGGGCGCGGCGACCTTCGAGTGATTCGCTGATGGGGCTGGTCATGGCGCCTTCCGATCCCAGGTGCGCACGTACGGGGCGACGCACAGTTACTGCTAAAGTAGAAGCTACTGACTTCGACTTTAGCAGTAACCGGAGGGATGGTCACCGTGGCGAGCCGCATCAGGCTGGAGGACCGGGAGTGCCCGCTGTCCACGACGGTGGAACATGTCGGCGAGTGGTGGACGCTGCTGATCCTGCACGACGCGTTCGACGGCTACACCCGCTTCGACCAGTTCCAAGAGAACCTGGGCATCTCCTCGAGCATGCTCACGGCCCGCCTGAAGACCCTCGTGACGGACGGATTGCTGGAGCGTCGGCCTTACCAGACCAACCCGGTCCGCCACGAGTACGTGCTGACCAACCTCGGGCGCTCCCTGCGCCCGGTGATCGTCGCCCTGGCCGCGTGGGGCAATTCCCAGCTGGCGCCGCACGAACGCAGCATGATTCTCGTCGACGCGGAAAGCGGCGAAGAGGTCGAGCCCGTGGTCGTTGACGCCAGGACCGGACGCCGTCTCGACGACAGCCATGCCTACGTCTTCGCAGCGGGTCCTGCGGCCGGCGACGCCATGCGCAACCGCTACGCCCACGGGCGACCAGCGGCCCCCACGGCGGGCCCGGAGGCGGGCCATCCGTGAACGCCCATCCGTGAACGCTCAGTCACACCAACCGCCTTGACCACAGCCGTGAAAGATCTTCTGGCCAAGGCCGGCACCCGTCTGACCGGACCCGTGCCGTCTCAGGGTGTGCGTTCGTCGTCGGTCGCGGCGTCGAGTCTGGCGCGGAGGTGCGCGGTCGTGGGATGCGCGGGGCCGAGGGCCTTCGTGGCGATCTCCAGGGCTTGCCGCTGCAGGGTCAGGCCTTCTTCCCGTTGGTTGAGGGAGAGCAGGGTCTGGGCGAGGTTGTGCAGACGTACTGCCAGTTCTGCGTGGTCTTGGCCCAGGGCCTTGGTGGTGAGGGCCACGGCTCGTCGAGCGTGGGGTAGCGCCTCTTCGTACCTGCCGAGTCGGTGCAGCGTGTACACGAGATTGCTGGCGTAATTGGCGCAGGTGGGGTGATCGCGGCCGAGGGCTTTTTCGGCCGCTCTCAGTGCCTGCGTCTTCAGGCGGTACGCGTCTTCGTGCCGGCCCAGTTCGTCGTAGATGGTGGCCAGGTTGTTGGCGAAAACGGGGAGTTCGGGGTGCTCGGGTTCCATGGTGGCGGTGGCGATGTCCATCGCCTGCCGTCCGTGTTCCAGAGCCATGGGTAGCTGTCCGGTACGCCGGAGGCTCTGGGAGATGTTGCTCAGCCGCAGTGCGGTGTCGGGGTTGTTCTCGCCCAGCACGTCACGGGTGATGTCCAGCGCTTCCCTGTCCAGGGCCAGTGCCTGTTCGTATTCGCCCTTGGCTGTGCGCAGGAGGGACAGATTGCCCAGGCGGACGGCGGTGCCGAGGTGGCCGGGCCCGAATGCCTCCTGAGTGATGCGCAGGGCGTCCTCCGCGTAGCCCAGGGCTTCGTCGTAGCGACCGGTTGCCCTGAGGGTCGTGGCGAGGTTGCTCATCCGCAGTGCGGTGTCGGGGTGGTCGTCGCCGAGGGCGGTCTGTGTGATCTCCAGGGCCCGCCGTTCGAGTTCGAGGGCTTGCGGGTAGTGCCCGAGAGCGGTGTGGACGGCGGCGAGGTTGCCGAGGCGGATGGCGGTGTCGGGGTGGTCGTCGCCGAGGGCGGTCTGTGTGATCTCCAGGGCCCGCTGTCCGAGTTCGAGGGCTTGCGGGTAGTGCCCGAGAGCGGTGTGGACGGCGGCGAGGTTGTCCAGGCGGGAGGCGGTCTCGGGGTGGTCCTCGCCCAACGTGTCGCGAGTGATCTCCAAGGCCGTCTCGGAGGGGGCGAGAGCCTCATTGTGGCGGCCCAGATGAGTCAGCGCGTGGCCCAGGTTGCAGAGTGAGGCCGCCGTGCTCAGATGCCGCTCTCCGTGGATCTCCTGGTTGAGCCGCAACGTCTCCCGGAACATGGGCTCGGCCTCTGCGTAATGTCCGGCCTCGCTCAAAGTCACCGCGAGGTTGTTCATGTGGGTCAGGGTGTCGGGGTGCCTGGGGCCGTGGAGGCGCTGGGAGAGTGTCAGGGCACGTCGGCGCAGATCCAGCGCGAGGGTGAGGTGGCCGCGGGAGTGGAGGTACGTTCCCGTCCGTCCCATCAAGTGGGCCAGTTCGGGAAGCGGTTCGAGACCATCCCGGTGGGCGACGACGGCTTCCACGTGAGGCAGGAACCGGTCCCAGAGCGGCCAGCCGGTGACATCGTCCGGGGTTGACTCGGCGGGCGCGGCGTCATCCAGCAGAGCGACCGCAAGCGCGCTGGCGTCACCGGCCTCGTCAGGGGCAGGCAGGCTGTCGCCCGCGTCGGCGCGCAGGACGGCCTGGAGCAGCCGGTGCACGGTGACCTCGTCAGCGGTCAGGGTGACCAGGCTGTACGCGGCGAGTACGCCCAGCGCCCGCACCACACGCAGGGGTGAGGGCAGGGCACCGTCGAGCACGGTGCGGGGCAGCGGGCTGGGTGCGCAGTACGCGAGAACGCGCAGCAGCAGCACCGCGTCGGGGTGGTTGTGCCGGAGCGTGGAGAGTGTCACCGACCACAGGCGGGCGATGGTCTTCTCCTGCTCGTCGTCCACGGGCGGCTGCTCGGCCAGCATCCCTGCCAGGTCCTCACGCAGCAGGGCGAGGTAGGTGCCGGGCGTCATCGCGGTCTGCGCCATGAAGGCCCCGGCCTGCCTGAGTGCCAGCGGTAGGTCGCCCAGTTCCACGGCCAACTCGGTCAGCGCAGCGACCGCTTCTTCGTCGCTGTGGCCGGTGAGTTCCTTGAGCAGGGCCACCGCATGCTCGCGGTCAACGGGACCGAGGTCCAGGAATGCGCTGCCCCGCTGCCAGGCCAGGGTGCGCCGGGTGGTGATCAGGACCTGGCCCGTCGTCAGCCTCGCGATCCACGGCTGGAGATGGACGCCGTCCTCGACGTTGTCGAAGACCAGCATCCAGCCCGTCCGCTCCTCCAACCAGTGCGTCGCCCACGCGGCCGCCTCGGAGACCGGCAACGTCTTCACGATGTCCCGGTCCAGCTCACCGGCCAGCCCGGCCAGGCCGGTCTCGATGGCGTCGGGACCGGTTGCGTCGATCCACCACACGGGGTTCGGGCCGGCCGCCCTCTGCGCCCACGCGTGGTGGAGGACCAATGTGGTCTTGCCGGCCCCGCCCATGCCGCGCACGGTGATCGGCGGCAGTCCCGTGCCGGTCCAGGGAAATGTGGCCAGGCGTTCCAGTTCCGTCTCCCGCCCGACGAACGGCTCCGGCTTGCGCGCACGTAAGTTGCTGACGAGGGCCGTGAGATCGGGTTTCCGCGGAGTTGTGGCTTTGGCGGAGGCCGCGCTCGACCACAGCTCGTGGAGTTCTCCCTCGATGTACTCAGCCCTGAAGCCCAGCGTTTGCGCGATGGCCGCGACCGTGTGCCAGGACGGCGGCGGGTGGCCGTCGTTGAGCGCGTTGCTGACCGTCGTCCTGCCCAGCCCTGCGTTCCTGGCCAGGGTGCTGGTGGAGCCCTTGAAGCGGGCACCCATGCGGGCCTGCAGAGTCTGTCGCAGGCGGCTCAGCGCCTGCGCACCGTCGTCGGCCGTTGCCTCGGCATCCGCCATTCCTCGTCGCCCCCCCCGAGCCACCGTACGGATCTGTTCATCTTCGTACGGCTGCACCCTGCTGCACACGTGATTGGGCAATGTCGCTGCACCGGCCCCCGGTACCAGCAGTCGAAAAGGAGCCTGCCGTGCCCATTTCCGTCGTTGTGGCGGTGACCGTCCTCGCCGTCTCCGTTGCCGTGATCATCGCCGTGCTCGCGGCCGTGACCGCCGGCTTCCTCGCCCGCAGGGAGGGCGCATCCCCGGCAGCAGCCGTCAGCCGGGCGGGGATGGCCTTCGCGGCCACCCTGTCGCTGCTGGCGCTCTTGACGACCACCGTCCGAGACCTCCTCGGATGACCGCCGTAGCGGGCCCGCACAGCATCTGGGCGGCCGATCACCCTCGCGCCGCCGAGGGCCGTGCGGGACAGCACCACGCCCCCTCGTCGTTTGCGTACTGGTCGTTCCCCCGCCTCGTGTCAGTTCCAAGTGACGTGCAGAGAAGGGGAGTTCACGCTCTAGGACGTTCGCACAGGTTGCCGTATCTTCTCCAAGCACCGGGATCAACGGAAGCCACTTGGGGGAGTCGCTGTGGGGGACCAACACAGGCAGTCGGGATCCGACGCAGAGGAAGGATCCGACGCGCGGACCGGATCCGGCGGCCCGAAGCCCCCGCCACGGCAGCAGCCCCCAGACAACGTCCCGCCGATACCACAAGCGCCACCCGCGCCACCCGCGCCGCCGGGCCCGCCCCCGGTGGTCCCGCCCGCCTCCGGTGAATCGACTGAATCGACCCGGTCCACCCCGGCGATACCCGAGCCCCCTGCGGTGCCTCCAATGCCGGCCCAACCACCCACTGTGCCCACCGCCGTGCCTCCGCCGCCCGCCCAGCCGCCCGCGGCGCCTCGGTCGCTCCGGCCGTCGTGGCTGGCCACCGCATGGCGCCGGCCAGGGCGTGCCATGCCCCTCATCGCCATGGGCGTCGCCTTGATGGTGCTGGCGAGCCTCGTGTACGTCGTGTGGCCGAGCGGGTCCGGCGGGTCCGACCGGGAAGCCTCGATCTCTCATGTGTCGCCGGCCCATCGGGGGGCGTCGGCCGCACGGGCGCTGAGCGCCCTTCCGGCCGTGAACCTGTCGACCGCCTACGCCCCTGCCGAGCACCGGCCGGTGACCCACGCGAACCTGACGGTCACCGCGTCGGGACAGGCGTCGGGAACCCTGAGCGAACCCGTGGCCGGCAAGTCCGCGATCGCGTGGTCCGGTGACCGGCTCTACCTGAAGGGCGACTCGGACTTCTGGGCGCAGCAGGACCCGTTGTACGGCACGGACCTGACCAGCAGCGGCCACTGGATCGCGCCGAAGAAGCGCTACGGCTACTACATGCTCGACAGCTTCGGCGTGAACGCGGGCTCCCTGTCCCCGAAGTCGCTGGCCGCGCTGGTCACGCAGGTCACCTCCGATCCCGAAACGGTGCAGCAGGACGCGGGGACGATCGAGGGGCGCAAGGCGATCTCGTACACGGCGCAGGGCTGGACCGTCATCCTCGCCAGCAAAGCTCCGTACACCGTCCTCGCCATCGGAGGGGAGCCCCACCAGGAAGGGCCGGTCAAGTCCGCTGCCTGGCACACGGCCCGGCACGCCACGGACGGGGCGCAGCCGGCGGGCCGCCGTGCGGTGGTTGTCCCGGCCGACTACTCGGACAGTGACTACAGCTCGTACCTCTTGATGGTTCCGAAGCCCGCCACCAACGAGCAGACGACTGCGGTCCGTTCGACCGCGACTGAGGCCGCGTCCGCCGCTGTGCCTCCCGCCACCTCGTCCGAGGTGGTCTCCAAGTCCATGGGACCGAACTTCACCATCACCAACAACAGTGGGTACCTGTGCACGACCAACCCGTGCTCGTACTCCTTCACGGTCACGAACAGCGGGGACGAGGCGGGAGCGGCCACCCTCTATCTCAGCCTTCCGGCCGTGCCCGACCAGCCCCACCCGCTCGGTACTCTGCAACCCAAGCAGTCCAAGCAGGTCAACGGCTCACGCCCCAACATCGCTCCCCCCGGGAAGACCGTGAGGCACACCGACTATGCCTGGGTGTACTCGTCCGCCGAGTACGGCCCGGACCCCAAGGTGGGCAGCCGTCTGCACGCACGGAACCTGCGGCCGGGCGACGTCTCCGTCGGGACTCCGCTGAAGCCCGCCGCGGCGAAGCTGCTCGACCTGATGACGAAGGACTCTCCGGCCACCGACACGGGAGCCGGTGACAAGGCGGTCGATGCGCTCAACGGGGCCAACAACCAGGGTGAGTTGCCCGATCTGGCGGCGATCGCCGGCTCCGGCCGCCTGGAGAACCCCGAGGACCTGCGCGAAAACCTCCCCACCACCGACCAGGTCGACAACCGGCGTGCGCTGCAGCAGGTCGCGCAGCTGCTGAAGTCCGATCCGCAAGCGAGAGTCACCTGGGCCGGGCCGTACAAGGTCGACGGAAAGACCTACCGGGCCGACTACCTCTACACGACGACCCGCCAGGGCCAGAAGATCAAGCGCGCCGTGCGCGCGAAGACCGTGCGGAGCCTGGAGCAGCTCGGGCCGCAGATGAGCCTCGGCGCCGAGCAGCTCAACGGCGAGCGGCCGGGTTCCGGGAACGCCAAGAGCGAGAAGGCGCCGCCCGGCTTCGAACGGGTCCTCCAGATCAACCTCGAACCGGCCGTCGGCCCGCTGTTCGCGCTGGCCTCCACTGCCGACCTGGAGAAGTTCCTGTCGACGGGCCAGCAGTTCCGGCAGGCGCGGGAGAGCCTGTGCGAGCGGAACGGCGGCGGCCCACGCGTCGACCGCCTGGTCATCGTCAACGAGTCGGGCACCCACCAGTGGACGAACCCGCGCAGACTCGGCGCGCGCTGCGCCCGCCCCGGCGGGGCCCAGGCTTCTCCCAGCGCGCCGAGCAGTGACGCCCCCGACGACAAGCCGACCTGCCTGACGCAGCGTCCGCCGAACGGTGTCGTCGAGTCCAGCGGGACGGGCTGGATCTACTACGCTCCCACCGGGCCGCGCAAGCGTGCCACCGCGGCCACCGCGTGCCTGAAGAACCCGGTGGGCAAAGGCAAGCCCTCCGACCGCAACAGCCCCGGCATGGACGAGGCCCGTAAGCGCGCGAAGGCTCTGTACCCGAACGCGGACGAGGGAAAGCTGGTCAACAGCTGCCACCTGATACCCAGGGCGCTCGGAGGCCGCGGCCTCCAGCGCAACCTCACGCCGTGCTGGGCCACACCGGTGAACGTCGGCGCCATGACACGCATCCAGTCCTCGGTCACCGGTTTGCTCGCCAAGGGAGGCATCGTGAAGATGACGGTGCTGGCCAAGTACAAGGACAAAGACAAGGGAGTGATCCCGTACGCGTTCACGTTCAGCATCACCGCCTGGGACTCCCGCGGCAATCCGTATCCGCTCGCGGTCCCCGGCGGTGGCACGATCCAGAACGTCAAGGACGGGCACTCCCTCAGTCCCTGACAGGTGGTGAGGCAGCATGCGCGATGACATCGCCGCGTTCGCGCGGATCGCCGGGGTCGCGCCCGGGGCAGGGTCCGCGCTGCCCTGGGGCGCATCCCGGACGGCGTTCGGTCTCGAACTGCCCGCCGACTACCGGGCGTTCGTCGACGCCTTCGGGGCCGGGACGGTGGGCAGCCGACTCACGCTGTCCACCCCCTGGCCCCTGCACGACGCCGAAGCCGGGATCACCGGCCTGCGGGCGATGCTGGACGAAGCCGCCGAGATCGGCTCCCTCCTGCGCGACTTGCGCGAGGAATTCCCGGCCCTGTTCCCCTACGCCTTCCACCCCGAGCCCGGCGGCCTGCTCGGCTGGGCCGGCGGTGTCGGCGGAGAGCAGTGCTTCTGGCTGACCGAGGACCCGGACCCGGATGCCTGGCCGGTCGTGGTGTGGGACAAGGCGGACTGGCGCCGCTACGACATGGGCATGGTCGCCCTGTTGATCCGCGCCCTCACGAAGGCGGACCCGTTCCTCAGCGACCTGGTCGCCCCTGAGCGCGGGCGACCCCTGTGGAACCCGAGAGGCTAGTTGTGCTGTCCCGGGACGTTGGTGACAGGCGACATGCCTTGAGTGGTCCTTGAAAGAGGCGAGGGCCTTCTGGCTCGGTGTGGATTGCGACATCTACCGCCGAGTGCAGGAGGCCCTCGTGATCCACC